>CAYPMB010000018.1:0-37573 GCA_964411915.1 uncultured Faecalibacterium sp. | reverse complement strand
TCATTGAATGCCTTGAGTTTGCTTTCATCAGCATCTTCTTTAGCTGATTCCTGCTGGAAATTCATCTGAATGAGCTGAATTTTTGTGATGAGACCCATAAGTTCCTCATCGTTTTCGTTTGTTTCTCTTGCGTTTTTGAAATTGAGGTAACGCTCGTCCTGCTGGATAGCTGCACCTAAATCTCTGGTCATCTTAATAATGTCCATTGTAATACTCCTTTGAATTTTATTCTAGCTAATAAATTAGCAAAATTAACTTAATTGTAGCTTAAACCATTTCTCCGCGAATTATCCATGTTCTGCATTCTGTGGCTTTAACATTGACAAAAGTTCCGATAACACTTTCATCGGCTGGAAATTCTATTATAATATTACCCTCAGTTCTTCCCGACACATAACCTTCAAGTTTTGCCTTTTCTTCGCAAAGAACTCTAAATACTTTGTCTTTCATTGAGGCGGTTCTCTTGCCGGCTATCTGTTCCTGTAAATCGGTAAGTTCCTTAAACCACTTTCCCTTTTCTTCTCTTGAAATAGGATCAGGCATTGAATAAGCCTTTGTTCCTTTTCTCGGAGAAAAGATGAATGTATAAAGTGATGTATACTTAACCTTTTCAATAAGAGAAAGAGTGTCTTTTAATTCTTCATACTGTTCGCCGGGAAATCCGACTATAATATCACTTGTGATCGAAAGATCAGGCATAAGCTTGTACGCATACTCAATAAGTGATAAATATTTCTCTCGTGTATAATGTCTGTTCATTTCTTTCAGCACTCTGTCATTACCACTTTGAACAGGGAGATGAAGATGCTTTGCCACCTTATCGCACTCTGCCATTGTGTCCAAAAGTTCAAAAGTGCAGTCTTTTGGGTGAGAAGTCATAAATCTGATTATGAAATCTCCTTCTATATCATTTATTGCTCTGAGAAGTGCGGGGAAATTATACTCACTGCCCTTATCACGGTTATATGAATTTACATTTTGACCTAAAAGTGTAATTTCCTTATATCCTTGAACCACAAGATGTCTTGCCTCGTTAACTATTGTATCAAAGTCTCGACTTCTTTCTCTGCCTCTGACATAAGGCACAATACAATAACTGCAAAAGTTGTTACAGCCATACATAATCGGAAGCCATGCTTTAAAACTTCCGTCTCTGTGTATGGGCATACCCTCAGCAATAACCCCCTCGCTGTCTGTAATATCAAACACACGCTTTTTGGTACATAAAACTTTATACAAAAGCTCGGGTAATTTGTGAATAACATGAGTACCGAAAAGAAGGTTTACATAAGGGAAACTCTTATAAATTCTATCTGCAATATGCCCCTGTTGCATCATACAACCGCAAAGGGCTATTATCATATTCGGGTTCGCCTTTTTATACTGCTTAAGAGCGCCGATATTGCCGAAGACTCTGTCCTCAGCGTGTTCTCTTATTGCACAGGTGTTATAAAGAACCAAATCAGCCTGAGATACATCTTCTGTAAACTCATAGCCCATATTTTCCAGCATACCCTTTATTCTCTCTCCATCGGCAACGTTACCCTGACAACCGTAAGTATGAACAAAAGCCTTTGGTGATTCAAGGGAAAATCTTGAAGAAAGAACTGTTTTCACAAGATTTGAATATTCATTTTGCTTATCAAGTTCTTCCTGAGACACAAGAACATTTTTTTCTCTTTTTATATCATTCAACTTAAACTTCCTCCAAGTAAACACAATAACTCATAGTAATGACTTATTATATCACTTTTGCAAAAGCACTTCAATATCTTTAAGTTTAAAAACTTGAATTTTGTATTAAAATTTTCATATTGTATCATTTGGGGACTTGTAACGGTTCGGATTTCATTCTTAAGATTATAATCTACTATTGCATTTATCTGTAAAACATGGTAAATTTTTGAAAAAGAGAGGTTGTTAAAATGAAAGAAAAACAAAAAGTACTCAGATGGATTCCAATTTTATTTGGAATTTATCTTACAGTCAGCGCAGTAATAATCTTCACAATTTCCGCACATATTGGATTGCTTCTGCAATTCATGTTCGGTGCTTTGCTAATTGCATATGGTGGATTTTATGATCGGGTAAGCAAAAATAAAGTGAAATATGTCCACATTTTTGTTGCTGTTGTTTCAGCTGTTGTCTTTATTTGCAGTGGCGCTTTATTTGTTTACGGCAGTATGGATAAAGTTGAATATGATGAAGATATTGTTATCATTTTAGGTTCAGGACTTAAAGGAGAAAATGTGGCTCCAAACCTTGCCAAGCGCCTTGATAAAGCCGTTGAATACCACGAGAAGAACAATAATGCAATGATTATAGTTTCCGGCGGTCAGGGTCCTTTTGAGTCAATCCCCGAATCCCTTGCTATGAAAAGATATCTTATGGAAAAAGGGGTGCCTGAAGATTTGATAATCGAGGAGAATAAATCAACCTCAACATACGAAAACTTCCGTTTTTCCTTTGACATTCTCAATGAAAGAAATTTATCGACAGACTCGGTTATTTTTATAACGAATAAGTTTCACATTTTCAGAGCCGAAAGAATCGCAAACTCCATGGGCATTGAAGTGATGAAATTGGGTGCAGACACCGTCTGGTACACAATACCGATGAATTATTTGCGTGAAATGTTGGCTGTGGTAAAATTCGTCTTAACAAGTATTTTATAAAAAACAAAAATTACTCTTGACAATGGCAATAAATATATGTTAATATTGTCAAGCATCAAATTGAACATAGGTGAAATTAACAGAAATGTTGTATTTCGCCCTTATATGGGGGTATAGCTCAGCTGGGAGAGCGCTTGAATGGCATTCAAGAGGTCAGCGGTTCGATCCCGCTTATCTCCACCAGAAAAGTCCGAAGTCTTATTTGACCTCGGACTTTTATTTTATGAAGAAATACCCATATAATGTTTTTTTCGGTTTACTTTTTATAAGATTTGTGGTACTATATTCTATAACTATTCAATTTGTTTAGGAGTGTAAAAAATGAAAGCATTGATTTTAAATTCAGGCCTCGGACATAGAATGGGTGACCTTACCCGAGAACATCCGAAGTGCATGACTGATATTTCAGATAAAGATACAATACTCAGCAGACAACTTAAAGAATTAGTCAGAGTGGGAATAGATGATGTTGTCATAACAACAGGATATTTCGATAAGGTGCTTGAAGATTATTGTAAAAGCCTTAACCTTCCACTCAATTTCACATTTGTAAATAATCCTATTTATGACAGCACAAACTATATATATTCCGTCTATTGTGCAAAAGAATACTTAGACGATGATATTCTCTTAATGCATGGTGATCTTGTTTTTGAAAGCAGTGTTCTTGATGATATGCTGGCTTTTGAAAAAAGCTGTATGAAAATCAGTTCTACTACCCCACTGCCGGAAAAAGATTTTAAAGCAGTGATGTGCGGCGATCGAGTTAAAGCGGTTGGTGTTGAATTTTTCAATTCAGCTGTTGAAGCTCAAGCACTTTATAAGCTCAATAGAGAGCAGTGGAAGAAGTGGCTTGATAAAATATGCGCTTTTTGTGAAAACAATAACCGCAACTGCTATGCCGAAAAGGCTTTTAACGAAATTTCCGATGAATGTGAGATCTACGGATATGATGTTAAAGACAGGCTTTGTGCCGAAATCGACACACCGGAGGATTTGATTATGGTAACAACCAAATTAAAAGAAGTAGAAGAAAAGACAGTTTATATGTGCTTTTCTTCCGATATGATTCACAGTGGTCATATTGCAATAATCAGAAAGGCTGAAAAATTAGGAAAATTGATTATCGGCGTATTGTCAGATGAAGCAGTATCTTCATACAAACGCTTCCCCCTTATGCCCTTTGAAGAAAGGAAATCACTTTTTGAAAATATCAGCGGCGTTTCAAAGGTAGTTATGCAAAACGAGTTAAGCTATGCTAATATAATTCGTGAACTTAAACCGGATTTTGTGGTTCACGGAGATGATTGGTTAGAAGGATTTCAAAAGCCTATAAGAGACGAAGTTATCAGCCTCTTAAACGAATACGGCGGACAGCTTGTTGAATTTCCATATTCAAACGATAAAAGATATGACGAACTTGATAAAAGAAGCAGGGCACAGTTATCAATGCCCGACTTCAGAAGAGGCCGACTTAAAAAGCTGATAAATATGAAAGGTCTTGTCACCGCCATTGAAACACACAGCGGCATAACAGGTCTTATTGCTGAAAATACAACTGTTTTACAGGACGGAAAGACATTCCAGTTTGATGCCATGTGGGTTTCATCTCTTTGCGATTCAACAGCAAAAGGAAAACCGGACATTGAACTTGTTGATATGACAAGCCGTTTTCGTACAATAGATGACATAATGGAAGTTACCACAAAACCTATTATTTTTGACGGAGATACAGGCGGAATGACTGAGCATTTCGTTTACACTGTCAGAAGTCTTGAGCGAATGGGCGTTTCCATGATAATCATTGAAGATAAAACAGGATTTAAGAAAAACAGTTTATTTGGAACTGAAATTCCTCAAACTCAGGACAGCATTGAAAACTTCTGTGATAAAATCAGAGCCGGTGTCAGAGCAAAGAAAACAAATGATTTCATGATCTGTGCAAGAATTGAGAGCTTGATTTTGGAACAAGGAATGGAAGATGCCTTAACAAGAGCTTTTGCATATTGTGACGCCGGAGCAGATGCAATTATGATCCACAGCAGAAAGAAAGATCCTGCTGAAATATTTGAATTTGTTGAGAAATTCAGAGCTGAAAATTCAACAACACCTATTGTTGTCGTTCCCACAGCCTTCAACACTGTTACAGAAGATGAGTTTAAAAAGAGAGGCGTTAATGTGGTTATTTATGCAAATCAGCTCACACGAACAGGCTTCCCTGCCATGCAAAAAGCTGCTCGTTTGTTGCTTGAACATCACAGAGCAAAAGAGTGTGACGATATTTGTATGCCGTTTAAAGATATTATAAACTTAATTCCGGAAGAATAATTATGAAACAGACATTTTTTAATAATATTGATGAACTTATCGGTTTCATCAAAAGAAAAAACATTTTTCTTGTCTGCGGAAGTTCCTATGACAAATTAGATTTTTCAGAAAAATTACAGGATTTGGAAATAACACGGTTTTCCGATTTTTCTCCAAATCCACTTTACGAAGATGTTTGCAATGGTGTCGATATTTTCAAAGAGAATAACTGCGAAATAATCCTTGCTATCGGTGGCGGAAGTGCTATGGATGTAGCAAAATGCATTAAGCTGTTCAGCAAGATGAAACCTAATGTTAACTATCTTCAGCAAGAATATAAAGACACGGAAGTTCCCTTAATAGCAATACCCACAACAGCAGGGACAGGCAGTGAGTCAACCAAACATGCTGTCATTTATTATGAAGGCGCAAAGCAATCCGTATCTCACGAAAGCATTGTCCCCGACTATGTTTGTCTTGCTCCCTCCGTATTAAAGAATTTACCTCTTTATCAAAAGAAGTGCACTATGCTCGATGCTTTATGTCAGGCAATAGAATCATGGTGGTCGAAAAACGCCACAGAAGAAAGTATTGAATACAGCAAAAAAGCAATTAAACTTATTGAGGAAAATTATAAGGCATATCTCAAATCTTTTTCTTCGGAAAATGCACAAAAAATGTTATTGGCTTCAAACTATGCAGGCAGAGCAATCAACATCACTGCCACCACTGCCCCCCACGCAATGAGCTATAAACTCACTTCTTTATACAAAATTCCACACGGTCATGCGGTGGCTATATGCTTACCTCAAGTTTGGAAACACATGATTTCGTGTATAAACAATTCCAACTCTGATGAATACAAAACATTAAAACAGACTTTTTGTGATTTTCCCATAACTCTTCAAAGATATGAAGAGTTAATTCTCGAACTTGGTATCACCTGCCCTGTTTCGGAAAACCTTGAAAAAGATATTGAAATTCTCACCGGTTCAGTTAATCCGGAAAGGCTCAAAAACAATCCCATAGAACTTGATTTCAATACACTGAAAAGTTTATATGAAAGGATAGTAAAATGAAAGTAGAAAATTTTATTAAAATTCTCGGTGCAGATTTTTTCACCGGTGTACCTGATTCTCAGTTAAAAGCCCTTTGCAACTATCTTATGAATACCTATGGTGCTGACTCCGATAATCACATTATCGCAGCCAACGAAGGTAACTGCACAGCCATTGCGGCAGGATATCACCTTGCAACCGGAAAAGTTCCTGTTGTATATATGCAGAACTCAGGTGAGGGCAATATTATAAATCCGGTCGCTTCTTTGTTAAATGACAAAGTTTATGCAATCCCCTGCATTTTTGTTATCGGTTGGAGGGGTGAGCCAGGTGTTCACGATGAACCACAGCATCTTTACCAAGGTCAAGTTACCGTTAAATTGCTTGAAGATATGGATATAGAAACCTTTATCATCAAAAAAGACACAGATGAGAATGAAGTAAAAGATAAAATGGAGCATTTCAAAAACTTGCTTGCAGCCGGCAAACAAGTTGCATTTGTAATCAGTAAAGGTGGCCTTGAATATGACGGAAAAATTGTTTATCAAAATGAAAATAAACTTCTTCGTGAGGATATAATTAAGCACATAACCACTGTGACGGACACTGATCCAATTATCTCCACCACAGGAAAGGCAAGCCGTGAATTGTTTGAAATCAGAGCCAATAATTCTCAATCTCATTGTTATGATTTTCTCACTGTCGGCTCAATGGGTCACAGTTCATCTATCGCTTTGGGAATCGCTCTTCAAAAGAAAGACCAAAAATTCTGGATAATTGATGGTGACGGAGCTGCACTTATGCACATGGGAGCTATGGCTGTTTTAGGCAGCAGAAAGCCCGAAAACATAGTTCACATTGTGATAAATAACGGTGCTCACGAAACTGTCGGCGGACAACCTACCGCTATGGGCAAAATCGATCTTGTTACAGTTGCAAAGGGTTGCGGATATCCAAAAGCTGTTTCAGTTGATAACTTTGAAGATCTCGACAAGGTTCTCGCTGTTGCCAAAAATGAAAATCAGCTTTCACTGATTGAAATTAAATGTGCAATCGGAGCAAGAGATGATTTGGGACGACCGACCACAACAGCTGTTGAAAACAAAGAGGCTTTTATGAATTATCTTAAGAACATATAAATATGCAAACGGACGGTACTCAGTGAGTACCGTCCGTGAGTTTTTGGGTGTAAAGAGCGCCCGCGATCGTGGGCGCGGAATTTTAAGGTGGTTGGGACAACCACAACCGCCCGCGGTATAGTGGGCGGAGTCTGCCGGAGGCAGACCGAAAACTGCCCGATAGAACAGATTGAAACTCAAAACAACTCTGTGTGCCTTGATCCTCTTTTCCATGGTGGCGGAAGTTTCATATAATCACCGTAAAGTTGGCTTAAATACTCATGTGTATGACCGACAACGGGGACTTCTATTCCCTCAAAATTCATGATTACGGATTCGTCAAGCCAATTTCTGTCAATTGTTTCCTTCCTCATTGAATAAACACTGTAAAGATTTATATATGCAGGAGTGCTGTTCTTGACAAAACGTCGTTCATTATGCTTTGATAATTTCATTATTTTCTTATCTGTCAAAAACAAACAAAGAAATCTGACAATCGGTAGAAACTTAAGATTGCGAAGTCCGATTTTATAATAATGCATTTTTGCAATCATCTTACCGAAATACCAAACTAATTTTGGTTTTATGCCCTGATAATAGGTCGGAACTAAAGGCCATAAATCAATACAACATCTGCCTTTATAACAGATCTTTGAAAACATTCTCGGGTAGTTTCTGTCCGCTTCTGCAACTTCAAGAGTAAACCCTTCAGGCAAATCTGTTTTGAGCTTCTTCTCTAAGACTTTTTCAAAAATATCAATATCTTCTATTCTAATTCCAATATCAATATCATCATCCCATGGTATCCAACCGGAATGTCTTACGCAACCTAAAACACTGCCGGCTAAAAGATAATAAGTTAACCCGTTTTCATCGGCTGTTTTTTTCAAAAACTCAAGTGCTTCAAGGCATCTCTTTTGATGACGGATTAACTCAATCTTTTCTTCCTGTGTAAGTCCGACACCAATCTCATCTCTCATACCGTTTTCATAATCACCATAGTTTTCAAGAAGATATGACTTCCAATCTTTCAATATAGGGTATTCTTTTTCTTCGGTTTGGAGGCTCTCTGACTTTATAAGAGAAATTGACAAAATAATTTCACCTTGAAACTTAAGTAATGACTCGTTATCTTTTACTTTTGTGAGAATAATATCATTCAAACCGAAAAATGGAACAACTTTACTTTTTACAATTTCTATATCATCTTCACACACTGCCACATGACCATATTCAAGGTCAGGGTGAAAACCGTTTAAATTCATTTCGCAAAGTAAGGTTTCTTTATATAAACACCATCTGATATTGCTTTTTTCACAGGCTTTACGCCATATTTCAAGTGCTTTTTTAGGTTGCATAGGTAATAATCCCCTATCCTGTTTTGTTATAAGTTTTGCAAATGGTCAATTATACGCTCAGTTGCATTTCCGTCACACATTTTTGTGAACATTTCTTTGCAGCGATCAATATCCTTTCGATCACCATCGAGCCATTTTTGATAAACTAATTTCACAACCTCGTCAAGATTTTCTGCTGTCTCAACAAGATTTGAAGTTATGTTACGGTAATCAACAAAAAATCCACGAGTGTTTTCGTATTCTTGAAGATCCGGCGCATAAAGAATAAACGGACGGTCAAAGGCAAGAAAATCCAAAACAGTTGTTGAATAGTCAGTAATAAGCAGGTCAACGCAAGGAAGTAATCTCTCTGACGGAATATTGCAATTTGAACGGTATCTCGGATCGCTTTCCATTGCATCATCGTGAGGGTGATGTTTAATCAGCACCAGCCATTCATCGCCTAATTTTTCCTGTAATTTAAACATGCTTTCATTGTCTAAGGTGTTCGGTGATGCTGCATTTCCACGGAAAGTCGGTGCCCACAGAAGAACCTTTTTTTCGTATGCATCGGGAAACTGCTCATAAAATGTCTTTTTACATTCATTGACCCACTTTTCGTCAAAATATAAATCGGAACGACTGACTCCGAGATTTTGAACAACACCCGGTTCTTGACGCATAGCATCTGTGAGTATCGGAACAAACATTTCTGAACTTGCAGTAACAAGATCATAATTTTTGTAAACACTGCCTTTATAATAATCAGGGACATCATCATTCGTTGCATGACCGATTTTCTTAAAAGGACCTGAGAAATGACATAACTGTGCAACCTTTGTTTCCTTATCCTTATTGCAAGCGGAAACAGGAACGAAATTATCGCAGATAAACACATATTTTGCCTGAGCTAAAATTCTCATGAATGAAATGGCATGAAAGAGACTTTTAACATAACCCTCATGAGTATAGTCATAAAAATGACAAACCGGCTCAATCCCCATTGAAACTATCTTATTATACATAGCTTCAAGGCTAAACGGCAAAGAAGTATGATGCGCATCAGCAAAGACATAAAGTTTTTTCTCACCTTTATATCTTATTTTTTCAAATTTATATATTATAGGCAATATGACATTCTGAACACTCATTTTAGCTATATTTCGAAAATATAAGCCGATCTTTAATTTCATGGTCTTCCCCTCTTAAAACTTATTATATTAAATCTTATTATACAAGATTTTTCTTCAGGTTTCAATAATAAACTTAAATTACTCATATATTGCATAAAGGACTTACCGTCTGACACTCAGTCGGCAAGTCCTCTAACTTTAATTTTTGAATAAAAGAAAATCAGTTAGCAACCTTTTCTTTTGCTTCAAATGCTTTTCTCATAAATTTTGCGATCTTGTAGAATTTTGAGAAATGTTTATATGGCTTCGGATCTTCATCATTCTTAACAAAATGAATGTCAACTTTATTCATTCGATCCTCAATGTCTTCAAAAGAAATGAAGCTATGCATATATTCTTCGATCATAACCTTTTCACTTATGAAAAGCTTTGTCGGATCCTGAATTTTGCAATTAAGATCAATCGGCTTATCAAGGCACATATAGTCAGCAAACATACCTGGAAGGTTAACACCGCTTTTTGTAACAGCATAACCTGATGCACCGTAACGAAGGTTAAGCTCAACAAAATACATTTTGTTATCTTTTGTCTTGATAAGGTCAACATCAAACAAGCCTTCGTAACCGATGGATTCAATAAATCTTGAACACTCATCAATAAGTTGCTGATTTTCTGAACATGGAACCATTTTACCGATCATGGCAACGCCTCGGCGTTCTGCATGACCGCCTTCTTCAGCGCAGAAATAACCGGGAGATACAACACCGTATTTGGTGCTCAAACCTAAAATTGAATATTCCTGCTTGATTTCCACAAAATCTTCAACAAGCATTTCAATTGACTTATTCTGTGAAAACTCAGTGAGAGTTGCAATAAGTTCTTCTTCACTTTCACATTTTCTCATTCGGCTCTTAGAACTGTTCTTACTAATATTAGGCTTAACAAAACAGGGATAATTCACGCTATCCGGAATTGTTACTTCCCCTCTCTTCGGAACTGAAATGAGACAGCTGTTTAATACAGGAAGTCCGGCAGCTTTTGCCAATAACTTCTGTTCATCTTTACCCATCATGCGATTTATTTCGCCGGGGGTGTGATTAACATTTGGGATATAGTAATACTTTGAAAGCTTATCGTAATACATATCTGCAATGTTTGCAACTAAGTCATCTGTTGGAATAAGAAGCATCTTTCTGTATTTATCAGCTAATCTAATTAAGCGATTAACAATGCGCTTGGACTTTCTTTGAGATATGCAAACATGATATGCTTTTACATACTTACTGTATGCATCGGGTTTCATAAGTTTCATTAAGTTGGTGCGCTTTGGTTTAACCTGGAATATGCGCAACACTTCAACTTCGTAACCGGCTTCACCGATTGACCTTGCCATGCATAGGTTCGAACAATAATTTCGACCGGCAACAATAACTCTCGGCTTTTCTGCAAGTGGATTTCTTCTGTTGTCATTATTTGCCTGAGGATATCCAAGTAACTTATACTTAACTCTGCGAAGCACATTAATCAATGGCATTGCATTCTTTTTCAAGCCGTTTATCGATTTTTTAATTCTTTTTTTTAATCCTTTTATGCTTTTTTTAACAGATTTTTTTGCATTTCTGACTTTTTGGGCCAAAATGCTCCTCTTCATCTTTTTGTTAAAGAGTTTAACGGGAGCCGGGTCACTTTCGTTAGTCAGAAGTTTAATATCAGCACATTCAATAAGACTCTTAAGTGTTCTCTTGCTCATATATCCGTGCATATAATCTTCCCAAGCCACTTTTTCGTAAACGAATGTTTTTCCGATACCTGTTGCTTGAACTTCTTCTGCTGTGTGTCTTTCGCCTAATGCTTCCTTGACGAATAACGCAGGAAGGTTCACACCGGTCTTAAAATATGCATAGTTAGGGCCACCACTTCGTAAATTAACTTCATTAAAGTATATCTTACCGTTAACGACATTAAACTCCATATCGAACATGCCAAAATAATGGAACTTCTTCATCATTGAAATGATCTTCTCATAAAGGTCACCGATCTCTTCAACGGAAACAACTTTACCGGCAAGGGTAACTCCTCGTTCATATTTGGCAACATTCAACTTCTTAATAATAGCGGGAATTATAATTTCTTCGTCAAGACAAACACCCGACAAATCAATTTCATTATCTATTTTCAAATATTCCTGAACCAGAATACTTCTGTTCGAACTGTTCCTTTGCAACTTTTTAAGATGCTTCATAAGGCTTTTTTCGCTCTTACAAACAGCCATTTCACGCTTATAACCGGATACACTTTCAATCGGCTTAACAAAACAAGGATAAATCATATCTTCAGGGATAGCAATTTGACCGTTAAGGGGAATTATCCACTCCTCAGGTGTCAAAAGTCCGATTTCTTTAGCCAAGCCGGCCTGAAATCTTTTATCCATACAGGCTGTTATGCAGCCGTTGCCACCACCGACAATAGTTGGCATAATGAAGTTCTTTTCAAGCACATCTCTGTTCATATCCATAACCGAAGTTGTGTAATCATCAGTTGGGAATAAAACAGGCTTGCTTTCACACTTATCCGCATACTTTAAAATCTCATTGAGTAATCCGTAATCGTTATCACCGTCTTTAACTTTTTTGGAAACTACCTCAACGGAGTTACGAACATACTTACTGCATGCAGCTACTTTTGAATCCCCTTTCTTATATGCGCTGGCAACAAAATCTATTGTATAACCTGCAGCGCCAAGGGATCTGATTACGCTAAGTCCGGTAGAATAGTTTCTACCTAAGACTATAACCAAAGGTTTATTATCTTCCATATTATACTTTACCACCTAATATTATAATTCCATATTGATAACATTAAATCCATGTGTTTTAGCATATTTTTCAGCATAAGAGTCTTCTGGACAGTAAAACGTTGCTCTGTTGCAGCCTTCAAAAGCATCATCGGCAATGTCTAATATGTTTGAAGAAATCTTTACACTGATAAGTTTTTCACATCCGGCAAAAGCTCGGCTTTCGATTTTCTTAACACTATCCTTAATAACTACACAAGTAAGGCTTGTGCAACCGGAAAATGCTTCTGTTTGAATTTCAGCAATACGGCTTCCTATCTGGAAACCTTCCAACGACTTACAGTCTTTGCATAACTGTTTTGGAATTACGCTTAAACTCTTAGAAAAATTGATTTTTTTCAATTGATTATTTCCACTGAAAGCTCCGACCTTCAAATTCTTCACAGGTCTTTCGGCAAATGTTGCCTTAATCGAACATGAGAAAGCCGTATTCATAGGTGATAATCCGTTTATACAACATGAGTCTTTGTTTATTTCATACACAAACTTACCGTTGTCATGAATCACCGGGAAACTCTTCAACTCACTGCAATTTATTGGTTCAGGTTTTTCTAAAGAATTGCTTTCACTGTTTGTGTCGATATATTCGGGGAAATCAATCTCGCTGTTAATCGAAATTTCCTTGCCCATTACATTTGTAATCTTATCTCTAATACTTATATTTTTGGCATTTGAAGAATTTTCAGAAATCGGAAGCACTACATATTCTTTATCTAAGCTCTGTTTAGCTGTAAAAATAGGAATATAAGAACAATCAATAACTATCTCACCGTTAATTCTCGTTAAATCAATACAAGCAATTATTGAACGGGCTTTCTGATTGTTTACATTGTGTGACACAAAGTTACCTAAGGAATAGAAAACAGGGACAATACTCTTACTTGAAACTCTAATTTCAAATGGCTGAAGAACGTGAGGATGAGAACCAATAATACAATCTGCACCTGCCTCAATTAGCTGGTCAGCAATCTGAGTTTGCTTGTCATTGTTTTTAGTCTTGTTTTCTCTGCCCCAATGTATGCATACGAAAACTAATTCTGCACCGTCCGCCTTAGCTTCTTTGATGATTTTTGATGAGTTTTCCTCACTGTAATCATTAAGGAGGAACTGAGCACCTTCACTTGTAAGATTGTTCTTCTTACCATTGTGCTCAGTTGCAAAGGCTACAATCGCAATTTTGAAACCTAAAACATCAATAATTTCATATCTTTTCTTATCAGTTTTAAAAGTACCTGTCTGTATAAGCCCCATTTTTTCAACATTGTCAATGGTCTCACCAATTCCCACAGCACCGGTGTCAAGATCATGATTGTTGGCATTGGTAACAACATCAAAACCTGCTTTTCTGACAGCATCTAAAAATTCTATTGGCGCATTACAGTGGAAATTTTGCTCTGAAACAAACTTTTCACTACGATACGGTGCATTGGGGAAAATCATTGTTTCTAAATTACCGACAACCAAATCCGCCTTTTCAAATATCGGACGAACATTGTCAAATTCATAACTGAAATCGTAACCGTTTTGAGTCTTAGCAGCCTCGAACTGTTTATCAAAGCAAGTAATATCACCCACAAACATTATTCTCGCATGCTTTCTTTGAAAAAGTCTGCCGATGGCACTCTTCCCAACCCACTTATCACCTTTTTTCACAAATCTTTTCGGTGAGTGTGCAGAAAACGAAGTTTCCTTGCTGTCACGATTTATATACTCATAATCAGGTTTCTTTATTTCATATTTTTCAAGTTGGCTGTTATTATGTGACATAAATATCAATCACCTCACTGAGTTTATAACTCTCAACAATCATTAAAGATATTTTTCCATTAAATACTTCATGCCCTTCATTTCCTGAGCTGCCGCTGTTTGAAGAACAACAACACCCGGACGGTCATTAACTTCAAGGAACATTGGACCTTTTTCACTGATAGCTATATCCCAACCGATATAACCTTCAACCTTATTCTTTTCTATCGCTCTCTTAACCATTTCGATCGCTTCGTCAAAGCAAGGGATCTTAAAGCCCTTAATAACTGTGCCTGTATCCGGATGTTTCTCAAATACATTACCGGCACAGTCGGCTGCATTGTTCATGAGAACACCTGTTTCAAGATCAACATTGGCAACCATACCGCCACTATGAAGATTATCAACAATTGCATTACCTTGACCTATTCTTACACCGGCATAAACTATATCATAAGTACGGCCGTTTTCTCCAACAGGATTTGAATTTGATGAAATCGTAACAACTCTGAGGCTATTAACAGATGAAGGACACAACTTCATCATATCAGGATGTTGAACAATATACTCTTCAACGACACCCACCGGCATATCCTTAAGTTTATTAAATGCAGCTTCTTTTCCGGCATTATCAGAAATATCAAAAGCTTCTACACCATATCCGCAATGACCTGAGTTTGGCTTATAAATAATCCTTTTGCTGTCTTTAAATGTCTCTTTAAACTTCTCAAGATCAACTTTAGTATTCACACACCAAGGTCTTCTGATAAACTCAGCAAAGTACTCATTTGTGCGTTCTTTATCATAAAGAATATCAACAAAAGCTTTATCTGTTCCGTATTTCTTTTGAAGAACTTTTTGATATTTAGCAAGAAAAACGGTATCCTGCTGTTCTTCTGTCATTTCATAAAGTCTGTAAAGCATAAACTCTGTCGGAGTGCATCCAATTCTGCTCTGAGTTGCTCTAAAGCGTTTTTCAGCCTCATCTCTTGTCCAGCCGGTTCTCTCCATAACTGTCGGCAAAGTTTTATCTAAAGCTTTTTTGATTTTAGCTTCTCTCTTTTCTTCTTTTGTCAATTCTTTTGACGATTTATCGTTTTTCTTTGATGAGGATTTCTTATTGCTCTTTTTTTCGGAAACAACAGAAGCGTCTCCCAATTTTGCCTCCAATGCTGCTGTTTTCTTTTCTAAGAAAAGAACTTTATTTTCAAGCAGTTTGATTTTTTCCTCAAGGGAGGCCTTGTTTTTATACAGCTTTATCATATAAGTTCACTCCAATCAATAATTAAAACTTATCTGTATCTAATGTTATTTTGTCGGCTTTTAAACTGTTTCAAGCTCGGCAAAACGCTTATATAAAAAATCTGATTTCAACAATAATCAAACCATGACATAAGCAGTTTAATAATATCACAAAACAAATAAAAAGTAAATACCCAATTGTACAGCCTTACAAAAATATATCACGATAATACGCAAGCAGTTACCTATAAAAATCGGTAGTTGCTTGCGCTGTTGTTTTACTTAGTATTCACTTGGTTTTTCAAAGGAAATTCTGCCCAATCTTCCTCCCCTGTATTCATCAAGGAGCATAACGGAAACTCGCTCTGTATCGATTTCTCCGCCACTTATGAGCATACCTCTTTTTCTTCCGATCGCCTCAAGAAGCTCATAAGCCTCAAGATTTTCAATATCGATCTTTTGAA
The DNA here is from genome assembly GCA_964411915.1 of uncultured Faecalibacterium sp. Taxonomy (GTDB): domain Bacteria; phylum Bacillota; class Clostridia; order Oscillospirales; family Acutalibacteraceae; genus UBA6857. The sequence goes on along the minus strand of CAYPMB010000018.1, from coordinate 21,639 downwards.
GTTTATATCTCTCTTTAACAAGATCTGTGTAATCTCTCTTTAAAACTTCAAGTAATCTAATTGCCATAGTTTCCGTATCCATTACATCGTCTTTCACCGAACCGATAAAGCCTAATCTGTCACCAACGATTTTATCATCGAACTTTGGCCACAATACGCCCGGAGTGTCAAGAAGTTCAATGCCGTTTCCGATAACAAACCACTGATTATGTCGAGTGACACCGGGTTTATCCGCAACCTTGGCTCTGTTCTTTCCTGCCATTCTGTTAATGAAGGAAGATTTACCTGTATTGGGTATTCCCACAACCATTACACGAAGAGCTTTTCCGGCCATACCTTTTTCTTCATTGGATTTAATCTTTTCTGCAAGAACACGGCGAACCAAGGGACGGTAGGCGTTAAGTCCCTTTCCGCTTCTGCAATCAACAGCGATGGCATACTGTCCCTTTGATTTAAAATATTCGATCCAGTCCTTTGTTGTTTGCTCATCTGCCATATCGCATTTATTCAAAAGAACAATTCTCGGTTTTTTATTCGTCAATTCATCTAATTCCGGATTGCGACTGCTCATAGGTATGCGAGCGTCAAGCAGTTCTGTCACAGCATCAACCAAAGGCAAACTTTCCTTTATTTGTCTGCGTGTTTTCGCCATGTGTCCCGGAAACCACTGAACTATCTGTTTTTGTGAATCAGCCATTTTTATTCCTCCTGAAAACCTGTTACGCAACAGTGAATTTTCAAGCCACGTATACCTAACATTATTATTTATCAATATTATTTCACTTTAATACTATCATAAAAAACAACTTGTGTCAAACAGGAAAGAATTTATTTTTTTCTACTTGTTTTTCTTTACAAAAAAATTCTGTTGTTGTATAATATCCCGGTGAGGTGTGCAAATGGAAATATATGCTATTGAAAAAAGATTGAGTCGATTGTCCAACATGGGCATTATCACAAAGCAAGTTGCATCACAAATAATTTGCGTTTATTGTGATAACGAAAATAAGCAGAGGCTTATTGAGGATAATATAAGAAAAATCGAAAACATGAACGATGAGGCAGATGATTTATTTATACAGCTTAATGTTTTAATAAATGAAATGCTTTATTGATATATCCGTCCATGGCGCAGTTGGATAACGCATCAGACTCCGACTCTGAAGATCAAGAGTTCAAATCTCTTTGGGCGGGCCAAAAGAAAAAATCCGTTTTCTTATGAAACGGATTTTTTCTTTTGTATTGATCTAAACGCCAATAATATACACCGTTTTTTACTTTAATAAGTAAAAAGCACACCGCCTAAGCGATGTGCCGTCAATTATGACTAATTATTCTGCAAAGCCTGTTTCTACCAGCTTTACAAGCTCTTCAACAGCTTGTTCCTCATCTGAGCCGCCGGCAATAATTCTGATATCGGTACCGCCCATAATGCCTAATGAAAGGACGCCGAGAAGGCTCTTCGCATTCACTCTGCGCTCTTCCTTTTCAACCCAGATAGATGACTTGAACTCGTTAGCTTTCTGAATAAAGAAAGTTGCAGGACGAGCGTGAAGACCAACCTGATTCTGAACTGTTACATCTTTAACATACATAGCCAAATCTCCTACAATACATAATTGCAAAAAACCATATATTTTGCATTTTTAAATTTACGATTATTATACCACAAAACAAAATTTCGTCAATGATTTTAAGCGACTAATTTCGCCATAAATTTCAACTTTGTTCGTAACTATAAATCTTCAAAAAAATCAAAGGACTTGTTTGTGCAATTTTGCCATACCAATTTTATAATCTATTAAATATCTGTCTTTTGATTCTTCAAACTTTGCTTTAAATTTCTTAAAAATTCAATATCCGATTTTTCCAACTTAGACTTTGATAACATATCAGGCCTGCGAAGATATGTTCGGGTCAATGATTGTTCTCTGCGATACTTCTCGATATTTGCATGGTGCCCTGATAACAGTATATCCGGAACTTGCTTTCCGTGCCACTCATAAGGTCGAGTGTATTGAGGATATTCAAGCAATCCGTCATAATGACTTTCATTCATAAACGATTCGTCATTCGACAAAACACCGGGTAACATTCGAGAAATACTGTCCGCAAGGACAAGAGCCGGAAGTTCTCCACCGGTTAAAATATAATCACCTATTGATATTTCCTCGTCAACGATTTCTTCAATAAGTCTTTCGTCAACCCCTTCATAGTGACCGCAAAGAATTGCTATATTATCCAGCTTGGAAAGTTCCTTAACCCTCTGCTGATCGAGAACCTTGCCCTGTGGTGACATATAAATAAGATGGACTTTTTTTCCAACTTTATTACATATATCCATATAACAATCGTAAATAGGTTGAGTTTGCATAAGCATTCCCATTCCCCCACCGTATGGAGTATCGTCCACTCTTTTGTGCTTATCTTTAGTATAATCTCTTATGTTGGTACAGCTGATTTCAACTGAACCTTTCTCTCTTGCTCGACCGATTATACTTTCACCAAGCACACTTTCACACATTTCCGGAAACAAAGTTAATATTTCAATTTTCATCGTCAAATATACCTCTTAAAGGTCTTATTTTTATAATTCCCGTCATAACATCTGTATCAATAACAACGCTGGGAATTGCCGGTATAAGATATTCCTTATTATCCTTTGTTATATGCCAAACATCATTTGCTCCTGTTTCGCTCACATCAGTCAATATTCCGTAATCAACTCCGCTGTCCGCATCGATTACTTTGCAATCAATAAGATCCTGAATAAAATAGGTGTTATCGGGAATTTTGGCATCTTTTCTGTTCATAAACAAAATCTTATTTTTTAATGCAGAAGCCTGTTCAACCGTTGATATATCTTCAAGTTGCATCAGCACCACATTGCCGTGTACCCTTGATGATTTGATCTTAACTGATCTTTCACCATTTGAGTCATAATAAAGAGTTTTGAATTTTTTTAAAAAGTCCGGACTGTCACACCAGGGATTAACTCGAACCTCTCCCCTTACTCCGTGCGTGCCGACAATTTGACCCACCTCAAGATACTGCTTAAACATAAAACACCACTTCCAAAATATAGATTAAACTATCAGAAAAAACAGACCTGAAAATACAACAAAATTATAACTCTAAAGGTTATACCACAAACAAACTTACCTCTCAGCATATATTAATACACGACGAGTTGTTTTGTCCGCTTGCATTTTCCCTATTCCTAAAAATAGGCAGTAAAAAACTTTCGTTTTTTACTGCCACTTCTCATTATCAGTCTATTTCAACTGAAATTTTGCAGTTGTTACGATTTGCTGTTGCACGCATAACAGTACGGATAGCCTTAGCAATTCTGCCCTGCTTTCCGATAACTCTGCCCATATCATCAGCATCAACATGAAGATGGAAAACAATTACACCTTCATCGTTAACATCGTCAACCTCAACATTAACGGCTTCAGGCTTATCAACTAAGCCCTGTGCGATTGATATAAGTAATTCTTTCAAGATATTTTCCTCCAAAAATTACTTAGTGATGTCGCACTTCTTTAAAAGAGCCTTTACAGTATCTGTCGGCTGAGCACCATTGCTAAGCCACTTCTGAGCCTTTTCAGCATCGATTTTGATTTCAACCGGCTCCTTCATTGGGTTGTAGTAACCGATTTCTTCGATGAAACGACCATCACGAGGATATCTTGAATCTGCTACCACTACACGATAGAAAGGTGCTCTCTTTGCGCCCATACGGCGAAGTCTGATTTTTACTGCCATTTTTGTTACCTCCAAAAATTTATATAAAGTATATTTACTACACGCTGAGTGTTAATTGCGTGTTATTGACTTACATTGGAAATCCACCCATATTATTGAAATTCATCGGTGGCATTCTTCTGCGGCGCTTTTTGCTGCCGCCTTTGCCGTTCATCTGTTTAAACAGCTTTTGCATCTGGCGATATTGGGAAAGAAGCCTGTTAACATCTTCAACCTGCATACCGCAACCGGCTGCAATTCTCTTTTTTCTTGATGGGTTGATAATATCAGGCTTTTCTCTTTCTTTCGGTGTCATTGAAAGAATAATTGCCTGCATTCTGTCAAACTGTCTTTCATCAATATCAACATCGTTAACCTTTTTATTAAGACCCGGTATCATACCGATCATATCCTTAATTGAACCCATCTTTCTTATCTGCTGGAACTGATCGAGCAAATCGTTAAGGTCAAACTTATTTCTTCTGAGTTTTTCCTCAAGTTCTTTTGCTTTCTTTTCATCAAGTTCCTGCTCTGCTTTTTCGATAAGAGAAAGCATATCGCCCATACCGAGAATACGAGATGCCATTCTTTCCGGATGGAATACATCCAAATCCTCAAGTTTTTCGCCTGTACCGATAAACTTAATTGGTTTTCCGGTTACAGCTCTTGCCGAAAGTGCAGCACCGCCTCGTGTATCACCGTCAAGTTTTGTCAAAAGAAGACCGTCAATGCCTAATGCTTCGTTGAAAGATGTTGCAACATTAACAGCATCTTGACCTGTCATTGAGTCAACAACAAGCATTATTTCATGAGGATGAACTTCGCTTTTAATATTCTTAAGCTCATTCATCAATTCCTCATCGACATGCAAACGACCTGCTGTATCAAGGAAAACATAGTCATAACCGTGATCTTTGGCTTCCTTAACAGCTGCTTTTGCGATTTCAACAGGATTTATCTGTCCCATTTCAAAAACAGGAACTCCGGCTTTCTCGCCAACAACCTGCAACTGCTTAATAGCAGCAGGTCTGTAAACGTCACAGGCAACCAACAAAGGTCTGTGTCCCTGATTTTTAAGCATCAAAGCCAACTTAGCACTATGGGTAGTTTTACCTGAACCCTGTAAGCCGCACATCATAACAATTGTTGGTGGATGATTGGCAACGCTGAGTCTTGATTTTGTTCCGCCCATAAGGTTAGTAAGTTCTTCGTTAACAATCTTAATAACCATCTGTGACGGTGTGAGACTTTCCATAACCTTTTCACCAACGGCTCTTTCGGTTACGGTTTTTGTAAAGTCTCTTGCGACCTTATAGTTAACATCAGCCTCAAGCAAAGCAAGACGAACTTCACGCATTGCTTCCTTTACATCTGATTCTGTAAGCGAACCTTTACTTTTAAGTTTTTTAAAGGCGGCTTCAAGCTTATCTGAAAGTCCTTCAAATGCCATGAAATCTCTCCTTTACTTATTCTTCATTCATCATCTGCGCAAGAGTTTTAATTCTCGTCACAGCATCGTTTATTTCTCGTGATAAAACACTTTGCAAGTTGATCTCATTAATCTTTTCCGCTAATGCGGTTATTTCTTCGGCACTTTTCTTAATATTGTTGAAATTTCGGCAATGACCGAGTTTCTCTTCCATATCAAGAAGCTGGGTTTCAGCACGCTTAATTGAATCTCTGACTCCCTGCCTTGTAATGCCTTCGTTTTCAGCTATTTCTGAGAGAGACAAATCGTCGTTGTAATAATACTCAAGAAAATCGCGTTGCTTCTGAGTAAGCATTTCACCGTAAATGTCAAGAAGCATTATTATTTCGAGATTTTTAGCCACTTTTCTCCCTCCTGTTATTTGGTGTAAAGATATTTAACTTTACAGCCTCCCAATTATACATAAAAACACACTGTATGTCAAGGGGAAAATAAAAGTTTTTTGCAATATTTTCGGTATAATTATCCAATGTTTAACGATACGGTTTGTGCATGTCTCAATGCGAAGATATGCTTCTCACCAACTATTTCGATTTTCACAAGATATATCCGGAAATAAATTAAAAATTCACCAACGCTGACACTGACGGAATGTTCGGTTTGCTTGACAGAAACGAAGCAGATGAAAAAATTCAAAATTAGAAAGCCGGTTTACCTTGATATATGCAATTTTGAAACTAACATTTTGAAACAGTTTATTTACCATAAAAATAAGTGGATATCAAATTATCCTCATGTATTTTTGGAATATGTTAAGAAACACGAGTTTTCAAAATGATTTGTTGGGAGGAGTTGGGGGAAGTACCGCCCGGCGGTATAGTCGGGCGCTCAGCCGGAGGCTGAGTTCCAAACTTGCTCCCGGATCTTTCAACCTATTCACAACAAATTGACCGTTATAAACATTTTATGCCACCAAAGGCCATATGGCTTTTGGTGGCATTTGCATTTATCGCGCTTAATTTTATTTCTTTTCGTCTCTTTCTCTGATTACAAATTTAACAGGTGTTCCTTCAAGTCCGAAAACTTCTCTTATCTGATTTTCAAGATATCTCTGATAACTGTAATGGAAAAGATCCTTTCTGTTTACAAAACAAACGAATGTAGGCGGTCTTGTTGACGCCTGGGTCATATAATATATCTTGAGCCTTCTTCCTTTGTCTGTCGGTGGCTGAACTCTTGCCGTTGCCGATGCGAGAACATCATTAAGCTTACCGGTGGAAATTCTCATTACATTCTGCTGATCTACAAAATTGATAAGTTCAAACAGTCTATCAAGTCTCTGTCCGGTTTTTGCAGAAATAAATATTATTGGAGCATAAGACATGAATGAAAAATCGTTCATGAGCTTTTTACGGTATGAGTCCATGGTCTTGCCGTCTTTTTCGAGCGCATCCCACTTATTAACTGCAATAATGCATGCCTTACCCATTTCATGAGCAATTCCCGCAACTTTACTGTCTTGCTCGGTAAAGCCTTCTGTGGCATCAATCATAATAACGCAAACTGTGGCTCTTTCAACTGCCATTTTGGCTCGAATAACACTATATTTTTCTATCTGATCTTCAACCTTACTCTTTCTTCTGAGACCCGCGGTATCAATAAACATGAAATCTCCGTATTTATTGGTAATGTAGGTATCCGTTGCATCTCTTGTTGTTCCGGCTATATCGGAAACTATTGCTCTTTCCTCTCCGGAAATCGCATTAACAAGGGAGGATTTGCCTACATTCGGTTTGCCGATTATAGCAACCTTAACAATACCGTCATCTTCGTTTTCCTCTTCTTCTTTTGGAAGATACTTCACAACCTCATCAAGCAAGTCACCTGTTCCATGTCCGTGAACTGCCGAAACCTGAATTGGATCTCCTAATCCAAGATTGTAAAACTCGTAAAACTCAAGGGGTGGCTCACCGATCTTATCGCATTTGTTTACGCAAAGCACAATGGGTTTCCCGCTTTTCATAAGCATTGCCGCAACCTCTTCATCAGTCGCAACCACACCTGTACGCATATCGGTAACAAGTATTATAACATCTGCACTGTCAATGGCAAGCTGTGCCTGTCTTCTCATTTGAGAAAGAATAATATCGTTTGATTTAGGCTCAATGCCGCCTGTATCTATCAAAAGAAAATTATATCCAAGCCATTCACAATCACCGTAAATTCTGTCTCTTGTAACACCGGGAGTATCGTCTACAATCGCAAGCCTTTGACCTGTGAGTTTATTAAAAAGTGTTGACTTGCCCACATTCGGTCTACCTACAACTGCAACTATTGGTCTTGCCATATTATCATCTCCTATCTCCTAACATTTTATCAAGCAGATCATATCCGTCTATTTCTGTTATGATAAGTTTCATATTCAGCTTATTTTCAACTTCGTCAACCGTCATGCTGTCAAGGAACATATCTCTTTCCCGTCTCAGCATAACCGCCGGAATAAGAAGTTCATCTGTCAAAGGTTTATCTTGAAGCTGGTTGATCAGATCACAGCCAACCACCAAACCTGCAACGGTTATATTTTCACCGAAGAAATCGTTTTTAATTCTATACACAGTCACTTTTAAGTTTTTAACCTTATTGCATACAGCTTCGGCTAATTCCGATAATAAGGGATATGCAGCATATCCTGTGGCTAAACTCACTTTCCTATCCTCAGGAAGCAAATATCCATTATCAATATCTTCAAGAGCAGTGTAAAACTCGTCTTTCAGACTCGCCCAAAGTCCAACACCGTTTTCAATCTGAGGAAAATCCTCGTAAAACTTAGCATCGTGAATTTTCCTTTCTGCAAGAAGATAAAATTCATCAGATGCAAAGGCAAGTCGTGTGCCGTTAAAATAATGGAAGTGATCGGCAAAACATTCAATTATGTCAACAACTTCACCGGCAGTCTTTTTGTTATAAAGTTCAAGTTCACAAAGTCCTTCTCGATGCTTGGTAAGACCTACCGGAACTGCGGCAATACTTTGAACCGCAGGATAGAGCTTTCCAAGTTCATTAAGACTGTATTCGAGTTCCTTACCATCATTTATTCCCGGGCAAAGAACTAATTGAGTGTTAATCTTAATTCCCGCATCAGCAAAACGCTTTATATATGACAAGCACTTTCCTGCATTTGGATTTTTCATCATGCTGACTCTCAATTCGGGATTCATTGTGTGAACTGAAATATTAACAGGACTTATATGCATTTTTATTATTCGGTCAACATCTTTTTCGCTCAAGTTAGTCATAGTTATATAGTTACCGAACAAAAATGATAATCGGGAGTCATCATCTTTAAAGTAAAGACTGTCTCGCATACCATCGGGAAGCTGATCGATAAAACAGAAAACACATTTATTTTTGCAATGTTGCTGTTTATCCATCAAGTATGTTTCAAACTCTAAGCCAATATCTTCTTCAGCACTTTTCTTTAAAGCTATTTTATGATATCTCATGTCAGCATCTTTAAAGTCAATAACAAGCTTTTCTTCCTTTATATAAAACTGATAATCTAAAACATCACATATTTCATTGGAATTTATTTTCAAAAGAGTTGCGCCCGGACATATTCCATGCTTATCAGCCAAAGAATTTTTTGCCACATTGCTGACAACAACTGCCATGCTTTCACCTCCCACTTAAATCAAAAAGGCAGAGACTGCTTTAGCATCTCTACCTCTCCGTTAGTTTCAAAGACTTATGCTTCGTTGTCCATAGCAACAACCTGCTTGCCCTTGTAGTAGCCACAGCTGCCGCATACCTTGTGTGGTACTGTGTATTCGTTACAGTTAGGACATTTAACAAGCGTAGGTGCACTGAGCTTCCAAACGTTTGAACGTCTCTTGTCTCTTCTAGCCTTTGATACTCTTCTCTTTGGTACTGCCATGTCAGCACCTCCTTATGCAAAATCAATTTTTAATAACTTAATTGTCAAGCAACTGCTGTAAAGCCTGTAACCTTGGGTCAACATCTTTTTTGCAGTCACAGCATCCCTCGTTGAGGTTCTTTCCACATTTTGAACACATTCCCTTGCAATCTTCCTTGCAAAGCATTCTCATCGGTAAGGAAAGATATATATCTTCCATAACCAACTGCTCAAGGTCAAGACTCATTCCCTCAACAAGAATAAACTCATCGTTTGTTTCATCGTTAAGTTCATGAACAAGAATGTGATCAATGGGAATATTCATCACTCTTGAAAAATCACTTGCACATCTGTCACAAACTGCTTCAAGTTTAAATTCGGCAGTCGCTTTGATATACACAATATCTGTTTCGTTTTTGATAACACCGTGAACCTTTACCGGAGTTGTGAATGGATACATACCGTTGTATTCTCTGTCAGAAAAGTCAAAATCATAATCAATGACTATTTCACTGACACCGTTGTTAAAAACATTTTCAAGATTGATAAACATAAGTCACCCCACACTAAGTCCTATATATTATATAGTTGCAAGAGATTTTTGTCAATAGAATAGAAAAAATTTTTTTGACAAGATATCGTCAGATATTCCGTTTCTCTTGTTAATTTTCACTATATATCCTTATTTTATAAAGATTTCAAAGGGCCGTCCGCAGACAGCCCTTTAACGTCATTTGTACTGATTTATCAGTCGAGACACTTGCAGAAATTGAATATTTCAGCAGGAAGTTCTTCCTTATCAGCAGAAATAGTGAATGTGAAGTTCTTTTCATTTACTGTTGAAAGCTCATAAACTTTCTCAAGGAATGAAGCAAGTTCTTCATAGTTTCTGCCACCGATTCTCAATGTTGCGTCAACAAGAATATCTGTAATATCATGATCGCCTGCGCAAACACCTGCAAGAAATCCGTAAAATGAAGCATAGCCCTTAACTTCGTAACTATCAGTTGAAATAAGTCTTGCACGATAGTTAATATCAGTTGTGAGCATATTGCCCTTTTCTATACAGACTACATTACCCTTTGTATTATCGATTGCTGTCTTAACAAGCTCAATAAGTTTCTTGGTTTTGCCTGCACCTTTGTGTCCTAAAATGAGTGTAATCATATTTTTTCCTCCTTGTTATATTACTTGCCTTACGGCTTATAACCTTATTCTGAAAGTCTCTTTTCAAGAACTTCCTTTTCTGCTTCATAACCCGGCTTACCGAGTAATGCAAACATATTCTTTTTATATGCCTCAACTCCCGGCTGATTAAATGGATTTACACCTAATACATAACCGGAGATTGCACATGCCTTTTCAAAGAAATAAATAAGATAACCAAGTTCAAACTCGTTCATTTCCGGAGCATTCAAAACAATGTTAGGAACGCCACCGTCAGTGTGAGCAAGAACTGTTCCGTTAAATGCGTTCTTATTTACGAAATCAAGAGTTTTACCTGCAAGGAAGTTAAGACCGTCAATGTTGCCTTCTTCCTCTTCTATTATAACCTCTTTCTTTGATTTTGTAAAGTCTAAAACAGTTTCAAAAAGAATTCTTTCGCCTTCCTGGATATACTGACCTAAAGAATGAAGATCAGTTGAGAAAATAGCTGATGCCGGGAATATGCCCTTATTCTCCTTGCCTTCACTTTCACCGAAGAGCTGCTTAAGCCATTCATTCATCATAGTAAAGCAAGGCTCATAGCTGACAAACATTTCAACTTTCTTACCGCTGTCATAAAGTGCGTTACGAATTGCTACATATTTATAGCATGGATTCTTATTGATATCCTTTTCGCAAAGTTCTTCTCTTGCCTTAGCAGCACCTGCCATAAGAGCGTCAATATCAACTCCGGCAACTGCAATCGGTAAAAGACCAACAGCGGTTAATACAGAGTATCTGCCACCAACGTCATCGGGAACTACGAAACTCTCATAACCTTCTGTATTGGAAAGACCTTTAAGTGTGCCTCTTTCCTTATCAGTTGTAACATATATTCTCTTTGCAGCTTCTTCCTTGCCATACTTTTCTTCAAGCATTTTCTTGAAAATTCTGAAAGCCACAGCCGGTTCTGTTGTTGTTCCTGACTTTGAAATAACATTAACTGAAAAATCTTTGCCTTTGCAAATTTCAATAAGTTCACTCAATGAATTTGAGCTGATACTGTTACCGGAGAAATAAATAGCCGGTGTATCTTTTCTTAAATCGTTATAGTTATTTGACTTAACAAATTCAATAGCTGCTCTTGCACCAAGATATGATCCACCGATACCGATTACGATCAAAACTTCTGAATCACTTTTGATTTTATCAGCAGCTTTTTTAATTCTTGCAAATTCTTCCTTATCGTAATTTACAGGTAAATCTACCCAGCCTAAGAAATCGTTTCCGGCTCCTGTTTTATTGTTTAACATATCGTCTGCTTTGTTAATTTTTTCCTGATAAGAGAGAAGAGTCTCTTCATCAATGAAATTTTTGATATGTTTGTCGATTAACTGAATTGCCATTTTGGGAACCTCCTGATTGTGCCACCGGCACAAAATAAATAATACATTCGTTTAGGATATTTTAATATCTTTTATGTGATTTGTCAATAAAGAATTGCAGGTTTAATATATTTTTTATTGTTAAAACTGCTATAAAATTATTAATTACCCATTTGTAAGTGATTTTAGCATAAATTTCAACACATCACTGAAGGTAATTTTCTTCACCTGATTTTCCGAATATAAGTTAGCTTCAGCCACAGTTTCGCTATTGAGTTTAAAAACTATTTTGCCCAAATTCTGTCCTTTTTCAACAGGTGCTTCCACATCGGTTGACAATATTATTTCAGTTGAAATTTTATTTTTATTTCCCTTTTTTATTGTAACTTTTTTCAATTCATCAATTTTAGGTTTTAACGTTTCTTCAACGCCTCTGATGACTTTAACATCTGTGATAAGATTTTCGTCAACCGTAAGATCAACAGTTTCATAATTGGCAAATCCGTAATTCAGCAAAGTTTTTGCAGATTCAAATCGATCATCACTTGTTTCACTTCCTAAAACGACTGCAACCAAGTGAAGTCCGTCTCGTTCTGCGCTTGCCGAAAGACATTTACCGGTTTTGCTTGTTGTTCCTGTTTTAAGACCTGTTGTCCCATTATAAAATCTGACCAGTTTATTCGTATTTACAAGCTCAGTAGCACCATTTCTTAAAGAGTCCATCCACACAGTTGAATACTTGCGTATCAGATCGTGTTTCAGTAATTCACATGACATTACTCCAATATCGTATGCACTTGTCAGGTGGTTTTTCGCCTCATCATCAAGTCCCGAACAATTTTCAAAATGAGTATCATTCATTCCCAGCTCTTTTGCTCTCTCATTCATCATATTGACAAAAGCAGTTTCACTACCGGCAATATATTCTCCTAAAGCACAACAAGCATCATTTGCACTGGCTATTGCCACAGCTTTCAGCATTTCATCAACAGTCATTGTTTCTCCGACTTCGAGCCATATTTGAGAACCACCCTTCGCAGCAGCTTCAGCAGAAGTTGTTACCTTATCTTCAAGTCTTATCTTTCCCTCGTCTATTGCTTCAACGAACAGCAATAATGACATAATTTTCGTCACTGAGGCAGGATATAGCTTTTCGTGCTCGTTTTCGGCATACATAAGTTTCCCTGTTGAAACATCCATGAGAACAGCACTTTTCGCCTTTATCTCCAAAGAAGCATCTTCAACAGCGAAACCCACAAAGGAAAAAGCATATATCAAAATGGATATAACAGTTAAAACGCTTAACGATTTTTTCATATAAACTTCGCACCTTTCCTATACTTTATATCTTGTAAAGAATATGAATTTAAAAGCTAATTTATACAAAAAGTCTTGCAGATTTTTGGTTTATCACTTATAATCTAATGTAATAATATACTAACAGGATGATAGATTATGAAAGTAACTTTTTACACCCTTGGCTGCAAAGTTAATCAATATGAAACTCAAGCTATGAGTGAGCAATTGAAAAATGCAGGACATGAAATCGTGGCTCAAGGCGAAAACGCAGATGTATTTATTATTAACTCATGCACAGTTACTGCCGGAGCCGATCAAAAGACAAGACAATATGTCAGACGATTCAAAAGAAACAACCCGAATTCCATCGTTGTTTTAACAGGCTGTATGCCTCAGGCATATCCTGAAGATGCAAAAAAACTCATTGAGGCAGATATAGTTATAGGCAATAAGAACAACTATGCCGTTGCAGAGCTTATTGAGAACTTTGCAAAAGAAAACAATCGTATATTCGATGTATCATGTCATCAAAAAGGCGATCCTTACGCAAATACCAATATCAAGACATTTGACGAAAGAACAAGAGCAAACATAAAAATTCAAGACGGTTGCAACCGCTATTGCACCTATTGCATTATACCCACTTCACGAGGAAGGGTTCGTTCAAAGCCACTGAATGAGCTTAAAACAGAACTTGAGCAAATAGCAGCATCAGGGTACTGCGAAGTTGTTTTAGTCGGTATAAATCTTTCTTCTTACGGCATGGATATAGATGCAAGTTTTCCCGATGCGGTGGAGCTTGCTTGCAGTATTGACGGTATAGAGCGTGTCAGATTAGGTTCATTAGAGCCTGATCATTTGACAGAAGATGTCGTCAAACGTTTATCGAAGCTCAAAAAATTATGTCCCCAATTTCACATATCGCTGCAAAGTGGCTGTGACAGGACATTAAAAAATATGCATCGACATTATACTTCGGCTGAATACAAAGACTTATGTGACAGTCTGAGACGCAATTTCAAAGATTGCACACTCACAACCGATGTCATGGTCGGATTTCCAATGGAAACTGAGGAAGATTTTGCTGAAAGTTTAAACTTTGTAAAAAGTATTGAATTTGAAAAAGTTCATGTATTCCCCTACTCTTTAAGACCCGGCACAAAGGCTGCGGAATTTAAGCCACAGGTAGAGAAAAAGGTTAAAGAACAGAGAGCGCATACCATGATCGAGGAGACAGAATTTATCCGCCGTAAGTTTTTGGAAAAACAAATCGGAAAAGAAGTTGATGTTCTTTTTGAAAGCAAGACGAGAGACGGTTATATAAGTGGATACACCATGAACTACACTCCGGTCAAGGTTAAATGGGACAGTGATTTATGCAACGAAATACACAAAGTAAAAATCAATTCCGTAGGAAATGATGACTTTTGTATAGGAGAAATAATTTAAAAAGGAGCGATTATTATGCCATTTATTAACACCAAAACCAACATTACAATCACACCGGAACAAGAAGTTTCAATCAAAAGTAAATTTGGTAAAGCAATAGCAGCACTGGGAAAAAGTGAAAGTTGGTTAATGCTTAACTTTGATGACAACTGCCGACTTTGGTTTAAGGGAGATAATTCAAAGAATTATGCCATTGCAGAAGTCAGCCTTTTTGGTTCAGCAAACGAAAGCGCATACAACAAAATGACAGCTGAAATTACGGAAATACTTTCCGATGAGCTTAACATTTCTTCGGATTGCATATATGTCAAATATGAGGAAGTGGAAAATTGGGGCTGGAACGGAAGTAATTTCTGATAAAACAAGAGGTATGTACATTTGACAATTATTCAACTGCAAGCATCGAGTTTATCGTCAGCCTCCGGCTGACCGCCCGACTATACCGCCGGGCGTGGCGGTTGTCCCAACCGCAAAAAATTACGCGCCCACGACCGCGGGCGCTCATACCATCAACCACAAAAAACAGCATCTCCCTTTCGGAAGATGCTGTTTAACTTTATGCAAAATTATGCGTTTGCTTTTTCTTCACATGACTTTTTGAATTCAGCGATTTTTTCATCTGTTTCAAAGCCTGAGAAGCCTTTGAAGATGTCACAGAAGTATTCGTTGTTTTCATCAGGGCTGTGGTGTGAATACCATACCTGAGCGAAGAATGGGTTAACCTTAGCTTCTTTGTCATAAGCCCAGTGGAAGTCTGTTGGAACTTCCTTTGGACACCAGTGACCGCCACGAAGAACAAGGTTCGGGCTCATCTCAAATTCATGACCGTGAGCACATTTCCACTTAAGTGGAGTGTAAATATCGCCCTTAACCATTGTCTCTGAAAGACATTCGCCACCTCTGAACTCAGCAGCTTTCTTCATATCTTCAATATCAAGTTCGCTGAGAGGTTTGCCTTCATCATAACCATGGTCAAGAAGTTTTGCAGCAGATGTTTCTCTTGCTGAATCCTGCGGATACCAGATATCAACCTTATCCCAATCCTTGCCGATTTCTTCCCACTTCTCTTTTGAGCCGTAGTATGATGTAATTCTATCCTGGTTCTCTGTTTCGATCCAGTTAAGAGTACCGTAAATCTCCTTCTTTGCAAGAGACATAAGGAACGGTTTTACAGCAAATGGGAATGGCTTTGCCAAGAATGCCAGTTTATAATAGAACTCAACATGCTTCATCATGTTCTTGAAGTACTGCTTAATCGGAGTATTAGCACGGAAATGAAGATACTCTTCAAGCTTGTCTGAGTCATAGTACCACTGACCATGGAAGTTCTGAAGAATAAATGCGTTAGGATCGAAGAGTTTCTTTGTTGAACCGATACCGAGTGTACCAAGTAAATACTCTTCAAATTCAAAGTTTGTAATTCTGTATTCTTTACCTGAACCAATATTATAGAATGATCTCCAGAATTCTTCCGGAAGATCTTCACGGCAAACATTTACAAGAAGTCTTGCTGAGTCTTCAACAGTTGCCCATTCAAGAACACCGTTAATAGGCACATGGAACATGATCGGGTCAATATTCTTAAGAATATCAGGATAAAGAATACCTGACTGACGGAATGAAACCCAATGCTTCAAACCTGATTCTGCAATAACCTCTTCAGCCATAACCTTACTTACAGCATAGTGGTCGTAAATGCTTATCTGAATAGGGTCACCTGTTCTTGCCCAGTGTGTAGGTCTGTTTCTGTCACCTGTTTCAGCAACTGTACCGATATATACAACCTTGATGTCATCAGCGTTCGGCTGTTCCTTAACAGCTTTAACGATATTAGCCATAGCCTGTGGGTTAACATGAATTGTCTTTCTCGGATAGTAGTCAGCACCCGGTGAAACAAGACCGCCAACATGAAGGACATAGTCGCTACCTGTTACACATTCTAAAATCTTATCGTATTCAAGGAAGTCGCCCCATACGATTCTTACTGACGGATCTGACATATAATCCTTAAACATTTCTCTGTTTTTTGCACTGTCACGAAGTAAAACACAAACATTGAATTCATCTTTGTGCTTCATGAACTCCAAAAAACCTGCCCAGCCCATTGTACCAGAGGCACCGGTCAAAAATACATTTTTCTTCATTATTGGAAACCCTCCATAAATTTTTTTCAATTTATTATAGCACTTGTCAAACTCTATTCTCTACTTCTTTTTTCTAAATTATTTATAAATTCAACATATTTGTAAGATTTATTTATTAAGATTGTGAACATAAAATTAACGACTTTTGTATTGCGTATCGGGTTCTGATTAAGGCGGATTGAGCGCCCGCGGTCGTGGGCGCGTAAACCTGAAGTGGTTGGGACAACCACCCCGCCCGGCGGTATAGTCGGGCGGTCGCCCGAAGGGCGACAACAGGAACTCCCTTCCACTCCCCCACCCGCCTTAAAAATCAGCTAACACACAAAAAGGCGGACACCCAAAGTGTCCGCCTTTCTAAACTTCATTTAACTGTGCTTTTCGAATTATTCAATAGCTTCGAGTCTCTGTCTGAACTCTTCGATCTTCTCTTTTGAATACATCTTTGAAAGAACTGCCATACCCATATTCGGTGTGAAACCAAGTGAGAGAGCAAGACTCTTCATAGGATGATTAACGATTTCAGGGCAAAGATCATCAACGATCTCCATAACCTGAGGATCTTTCATAAGTACGCTGAATTTTGTGTCGAATGAATACTTTGACATTGTGATTATCTCCTTTTATGTTAATTTTTCTTTGTTAAATTTATGAAAGGCTCTTTCCGATTTCCATGCCTCTTTCAAGAGCTTTCATGTTAAGTTCGAGAATTTCCGGCTTCTTTGCCTTAAATTTTTCTTCAAGACTTGCTACGAAAATTTCTTTACTTACAATGTCGGTTGCACCGATAACAGCACCGATGAGAACAATGTTTGCAACCTTAACATTACCAAGTTCAAGAGCAATATCGTCAACCGGTACGCTGAGAACTTTAACATCATCTCTGATTTCTTCGTTGCTAATACGGCTTGAATTAAGAACAATAAGACCGCCCTCTTTAACATCGTTTGAGAACTTTCTGTATGCCTGTTCGTTCATGCAAATAAGAGTATCGCACTTCTTTGTAAGAGGTGAAATAATTGTATCATCACTGATAATTACTGTGCACTTTGCACTTCCTCCACGCTGTTCCGGGCCATATTCCGGAAGATATGTGCTATGCTTTGACATATCAATGGCAGCATGAGCGAGCATAATGCCTGCACTCATAATACCCTGTCCGCCTGAACCTGAGAAAACAAATGAATTTTTCATTATTCTTCAGCCTCCTTATCTTTATAAATACCGGGCTTGAAGTATGGAATAGTATTTGTATTCATATATTCAAGAGTATCAAGAGGATTCATACCCCAGTTTGTCGGGCAGTTTGTAAGAAGTTCAATGAATGTGAAACCTTTACCTGCCATCTGCATCTCAAATGCCTTCTTAATACCCCTCTTTGCATCTTGAACACCCTTAACTGAGTTAAGCGCATATCTTGCAACATAAACAGGTGCTTCAAGCACAGAAATAAGCTCACACATTTTAAGCGGATAGCCTGTTGTTTCAGGATCACGACCGTAGCGTGTTGTTGTTGTTTTCTGTCCGATAAGTGTTGTCGGTGCCATCTGACCGCCTGTCATACCGTAAGTCTGGTTGTTAGCAAAAATAACAGTGAAGTTTTCGCCTCTGTTTGCAGCTGACATGATCTCAGCAAGACCGATAGCTGCAAGATCACCGTCACCCTGATAAGTGAAAACTAATCTTTCGGGAAGACAACGCTTGATACCTGTTGCAACGGCAGGTGCTCTACCGTGAGCTGAACCGATAACATCGCCTTTCCATGAATAAAGGTTAAGAGCACTGCAACCTACCGAAACAACATTTATAGCATTGTCGGCTTGTTCCAATTCATCAATAACATCAGCAACCAATCTTGTTGCAAGCGCATGCATACAGCCGGGACAGTAACCTGTGGCCATAGGCATAAGTGAACTTGGTCTTTTATACTCTGCCATTATTATTCTCCTCCCTTTACAATTTCAGCAATAGCTTCATAAACACCTTCGTCATCAAGAAGCATACCGCCGCTTCTGCCATATTCATGCACAGGACAACGATCTTTAACCTGAAGTTCAATATCCTCACGCATCTGAGCAGGAATAGTCATTTCAATATCAATAACACCTTTTACTTTGCTGTAATCAAGATTGTTAAGACTTGCTTTTGGGAACGGATAGAGAGTGATTGGACGCACCATACCTACTTTATAGCCTTCTTCACGAAGACGAATTATTGCTTCTTTTGCAACTCGAGCTGCGATACCGTATGCTACAACAACATATTCAGCATCATCAAGCATAAACTCTTCTACCTTTGTGTCCATCATTTCCCAAACCTTATACTGCATTGCCTTTCCCTTGTTAAGAAGTTCAAGTGCAGGTTCAGGAAGAATAGGTGTGATCATGTGTGAGTCGGTTCTTCCGTCAACTCTTGCAAGACACCATTCTTCAGTATTTTCATAAGAAGTTTCTTTCATTTCCGGAAGTTCAACTTCTTCCATGATTGCACCAAGGCAACCATCCATAAGAATAAGAACAGGGTTTCTGTATCTTTCTGCATATTCCCATGCATCGTATGTAAGATCAACGGCTTCCTGAAGTGTTGCAGGAGCAAATACCATAGCTCTGAAACCGCCATGACCTAATGCTTTTGTTGCTTGAAGATAGTCAGACTGAGCAGGCTGTATTGAACCCAAACCGGGACCGCCTCTTGAAATGTTGACGATAACAGCCGGGAGCTGTGCAGAAGCCAAATATGATATACCCTCAGCTTTAAGACTGATACCCGGGCCTGATGAACTTGTTAAAGCTCTCTTTCCTGTTGCAGCAGCACCGTAAACCATGTTGATTGATGCAACTTCACTTTCACCTTGAACGAAAGCACCACCTACTTCCGGAAGTCTCCATGAAAGATACTCCGGAATTTCGTTTTGCGGAGTAATAGGATAACCGGCGAAGAAACGGCATCCGCCACGGACGGCAGCTTCGGCAATAGCCTCACAGCCTTTCATAAATCTCTTTTCCATTTATCTTATCCTCCTTCCTCAAGCTTTATCAGAGGAAACTTCAATTGCTCCCTCAGGACACATAAGCGCGCAAATAGCGCAACTGATACAAGCGTCATTGTTTGTCATAACCGGATAAAAGTGACCCTTTTCAGATCTTTCTTTACCCATTTCTAAAATATGCTTCGGGCAAAATTTAATGCAATATCCGCAACCCTTACACATCATAGCATTGATGCTAACCATAAGTTAAGAATCTCCTTTTTCGCTGTAAAAACAGCTTATTTGTTTATTCTTATCGGTTTTAAGTTCAACCGATCAATAAAACAATTATATCACACTAATTTTCGATTGTAAATAAAAAACGAAACAAGTGTTTTTAAACATTATTAAAATCAGTCTTTGATCTTTCTTTGTGCTCTTGCCTTTTCAGGATCAGCAGCTGTCAACTTCATAAAGTCAACTTTCATAAGCGGAGTTTCAGGAAGGGAATCCATAAAGATAATATCTCTTGGCACGTAGAACTTTGAGAAGTTAGCCTCAAGAGTTTCGCAAATCTGCTTCTTATATTCTTCCTCGTCACCTTTTTCCTTAAGTGTTGCGTAAAGTCTGACAATGCTTCTTTCGTTTTCCCAGCCTTGAACAGCGCAACATTCTCTAATGAAAGGAAGTTCTCCTGCTACTCTTTCAAGATCTGTTGGGTATACATTGTAGCCAGCAATGATGATAAGTCTCTTCTTTCTTCCTGAGAAGTAGAAATATCCGTCATCGTCCATATAACCAAGGTCACCGGAAAGAACCCATTTTTTACCGTTTTCATCAGTATAAAGACCGTAATCTTCCTTTTCGCCTTCCATATAATAGCCCTGCATTATTGTCGGACCGGCAATGGCAAATTCACCGATTTCTCCGTTTGGAAGTCTTTTATGATCATCGTCCCAAATTTCGATTTCAACGCCACGAATAGCCTTTCCGATTGAGCCGACCTTAAATTCTTCGTTTGTATTAGTGCAGCAAACACTACCGATTTCTGTTAATCCGTAACCTTGACGAAGGCGTCCTGTTGCTCCCCATTTTTCAAAGTATGAATTATACTTTTCGATAAATGCTTCTGAAATATCATCACCACCGCAGAACATAAGTCTGACATTCTTAAGGTGAGGACCGTCAAAATGCTTATCCTTCATGAGTTTTTCAAACATAAGAGGTATGCCGCCGAAACCAACAACCTTGTTCTTACGCATAAGTTTTGTGAAAATCTTTGCATCAAACTGCATCATCGGAATAATTCTCGCACTGTTACACATAGCCATATGTACGCCCAAGCAAAGACCGAAGCAATGGAACATTGGAAGAACGATAACTTCACATTCGTTACCCGGTTCATAGATTTTATCAATATCGGAAACTCTCCATGTAAGCTCGTTTATAGCTCTGTTTGTAAGTTTGATTGTCTTACTTTTACCTGTTGTGCCACCACCGTTAAGATATGCGCAAATGTCATCTGCGTTATTAACAACAGCTTCTGCATTGCTATACATTTTGATTGCATCTTTATAATATACAGCTTTTTTATATTTCGGGTAAATCTTCTTGATAAGACCTTCACCGATCTTACAACCAAATTCTTTGATACCACCGGAATAGTCCGAACTGTTGCAGACAATACACGGAAGTCCGCTTTGGTTAATTGTCTCAATATGATCTTTTGCAAGCAAATCAAGGACCATTACGCCTTTTGAGTGAACAAGCTCAAGCTGTTCATTAAGAAATTCGGTTGCCATGAGAGGATGAACAAAACTTGTTATTACACCGATTTTATTAAGTGCATAAAAAGCTAGGATACTTTGCACTGTTGTCGGCATAAATAACGTATATACATCTCCTCTCTTAAGACCGAGACCCTTCTGGAAATATGCAGCAAGACAATCAATATCTCTCAACATTTCCGAACGCATATACTTTTCATCAAAGTGTTGCATCATAAAAAAGTCGTCATAAATTCCTGTACTGTCTCTGAGATACTCAAAACAGTTTCTGTTTTCCGGTGCATTCAACATAATATAATTTCTCCTTACTATTAAATATTATGTGTTTTTCTTTTAAAGCACATAATTATATAGTAATATTTTAAAACTAAGATG
>CAYPMB010000017.1:0-37624 GCA_964411915.1 uncultured Faecalibacterium sp. | reverse complement strand
TACACTCCGAGAGTAAAAAGAATGTTGCTTACTTCTTCCGTATTGATTCTTATACTCACCGTCATTAACACCGACTGACTGTGTTGTTGAGCACTGTCGTGTCATTCAGCTTGTATATAATATCACATTGAAATCACTTTGTCAACACTTTTTTGAAAAAAATTGAAAAATTTTGTTTTTTCTTTTCTTTCTGTGTTTTTGAGACATCTCTCACTGATTTCGATACCGTATTTTACTATAAAACCTCTGCAATGTCAATAGTTCGATAAAATAATTTCTGCAAATAATTCGTTAAAACTGTGGTATTGATTTTTGTTTTGTGATATAATAGTTTACCGATTATATACTATGGAAAAATTTGCTCTTGAAAGGTGGAACTGTAATGCAGAAAACTGTTCAGGGACTTAATATAAACTATGTTGTTCAAGGTGAAGGCGATCCCGTTGTGCTTCTTCACGGTTGGGGAGCTAACATCACCCTTTTCAACAATCTTATTCAACTGCTTAGTCCCAAATATAAAGTTATCGCTATGGATATGCCGGGATTCGGTGAAAGTGATGAGCCCAAAGAGGCTTGGGATGTGGACAGATATGTTGATTTTGTTTTGGAATTTTTGAAAGATTTTAATTGTGACAAAGTGACTTTGTTAGGTCATTCTTTTGGTGGAAGAGTTATAATTAAACTCAATGCAAGAGAAAATCTTCCGTTTAAAATACAAAGAATAATTCTTGTTGATGCCGCAGGCGTTAAGCCCAAAAAAACTTTAAAGCAAAAGGCAAAACAAACAGCTTATAAAATGACTAAGAAAATTCTTATGTCTAAGCCGGTCACACAGCTTTGTCCCGATGCCATGGAAAATCTGAGAAAGAAAAACGGTTCAGCAGATTATCTTGCCGCATCTCCCATTATGAGACAATGTCTTGTTAAGGTAGTTAATGAGGATTTGACTCACCTGTTCCCTCTCGTTGAAGTTCCCACACTTCTTATTTGGGGAAGAAACGATACAGCCACACCACTTAGTGATGCTCAACTTATGGAAAAAACCATGAAAGATGCGGGTCTTGTTGTTCTTGAAAACTGCGGACACTATTCTTTCCTTGAGCAACAGGGAATATTCAATCGAGTAATGGCATCATTTATGAAGTTATAAGGAGTTTTAAAATGACCGATATCATATTATTTGTATTGCAGTGCATTGCCTTTCTTTTGGCAATATCATTTATTGTTATTGATAATATGCACTTCTTCCAGCTTAACTCATATAAACCTGTAACACAAAAGTTATGGCTTAAAAAGAATTCAAAGAAAGTTATTATCCCCGTAATTTTTGCTGCTGCAAGTTTTGCTTTCTATTTTATTTTCAAACTTTCCTTCATTCCAATGGCAATCCTTGGTCTTTTATCATTTCCGAAAAAAGCAAAAAAGCCTTTGGTTTACACTCCGAGAGTAAAAAGAATGTTGCTTACTTCTTCCGTATTGATTCTTATACCGGTGGCAATTCTCTGCTTTATAAGTACAACTTACGCTACTGCTCTTCAGGCAATATATCTTGCTTTATCTCCGGTTATGGTTCTTATTGCCAACTTCATTAACAAACCTATGGAAAAGCACATAAACAACGGATATATAAATGATGCAAAAAGAATTCTTGCCAACTGTCCCGATCTTAAAATTATCGGCATTACCGGCAGTTACGGAAAAACAAGCGTTAAATACTATCTTCACACACTGTTACAAGCTAAATACAATGTTCTCATGACACCTGAAAGTTACAACACACCTATGGGCGTTGTTAAAACAATAAGAGGTTCTCTTAAATCCACAGATGAGATTTTCATTTGCGAAATGGGAGCAAGATGGGTTGGAGATATCAAAGAGCTTTGCGATATTGTTCACCCGCAGCATGGT
Organism: uncultured Faecalibacterium sp.; assembly: GCA_964411915.1. Lineage (GTDB taxonomy): Bacteria > Bacillota > Clostridia > Oscillospirales > Acutalibacteraceae > UBA6857. The sequence continues at coordinate 35,716 of CAYPMB010000017.1, read as the reverse complement.
GTTATCACTTCCATAGGCCCTCAGCATCTTGAGTCTTTCGGTTCTCTCGACAATGTAAAAAATACTAAGTTTGAACTTGCCGACAGCTTAGGAAATGACGGATATCTCTTCCTTAACGGCAATGATGAAAACATAAAAGATCACGGCTGCAAAAGACCGTATATCTCCTATACAGTTGAAGGAGACGGAGATTATAATGCTCACGATATAACCGTAAACTCAAAGGGAACAACATTTACGGTAACAACTAAAAACGGAGAAAGTGAAGACTTCTCCACAAGGCTTATCGGCAGGCATAATGTTTTGAACATTGTCGGTGCTATTGCCATCGCTCACACCTTTGGCATACCTCTCAAAATGTTAAAAGGTCAAGTCAGAAAACTTGAAGGTGTTCCCCACAGACTTGCCCTCACCCATTCAAATGGCATCACTTTAATCGATGACGCATACAACTCAAATCCGTCAGGTTCAAAAGCTGCTCTTGATGCTCTCGCTCTTTTTGACGGTTATAAAATAATTGTTACACCGGGCATGGTGGAACTTGGCGAAAAACAATTTGAATTGAATAAAGAATTCGGCAAGCAAATGGCCAAGGTATGCGATTATGTGGTTCTCGTTGGAGAAAATCAAGCACCACCTATGGCAGAGGGTTTAAAAGATGCAGGATATGACGAAAATAAAATTTTCGTTGCTTCAACCATTCAGCAGGCACTCAGCCACGTTTACGCATTAAATTCAAAGGGCAAAGAAAAGATTATTCTTCTTGAAAACGACTTGCCCGATAATTATTGATAGAAAGGGAAGAAACAAAATGAAAATCAAAGTTGCTGTTTTATTCGGTGGAAAAAGCACGGAGCATGAAATCTCAGTTATTTCCGCCATTCAGGCCATCGGTTATCTTAACAAAGAAAAATATGATGTTATCCCCGTTTATATTGCCAAGAATAACAATATGTATATTGGTGAGGATATCGGAAAAATCGAAAGTTACACTAACTTAAAAGCACTTTTAAGCAAAAGCCAAAGAGTTATCTTCGTAAACGATGACGATAAAGTAAAAATCATAAAATATCCTTTCAAGGCTTTCTCAAAAGGCGTTGTGGACACTGTTGACATATTCTTCCCCATAGTGCATGGCACAAATGTGGAAGACGGAACTCTCCAGGGCTTTATAAAAATGCTCAACGCTCCTTATGTTGGCTGTGATGTTCTTTCATCAGCTGTGGGCATGGATAAATATGTAATGAAAACAGTTCTTAAAGACAATGGTATTCCTGTTCTTGATTGTAAGGTATTCACTTCAAAATCTTATGATGAAGATGCCGAAAGTGTAGTTAAGGAAATCGAGGCAGACATTAAATATCCTGTAATCGTTAAGCCTATCGACTTAGGCTCATCAATAGGTATTTCAAAGGCAAACAACACAGACGAACTTTACGACAGTCTTGAAAATGCTTTCCTTTTCGCAAACAAAGTTCTTGTCGAAAAGGCTGTTGAAAACCTTAAGGAGATCAACTGTGCCGTTTTAGGTGACTATACTCAGGCTACTGCCTCAGAGTGTGAAGAACCGGTAAACGGCGAAGGTATTCTTTCCTTTGCCGATAAATACATAGGTGACGGTTCAGCTAAGGGTGCAAAATCAGGTGTTAAGACAAGTTCAAGTGGCAGTCAGGGTATGGCAACGCTTAAAAGAAAAATACCCGCTGACATTACAGCAGAACAGAAAGATATCATTCAAAAATATGCTGTTGATGCTTTCAAAGTTCTCGGCTGCAACGGTGTGTCACGAATTGACTTCATGATGAACACCGAAACAGGCGAAATTTGGCTCAACGAAATAAACACCATTCCCGGTTCTCTTTCATTCTATTTATGGGAGCCTATCGGTGTTCCTTACTCCAAACTTTTAGATGAAATGATTTCTCTTGCTCTTAAGAGAGACAGAGAAGAAAAATCACTTACTTACACATTCGAGTCAAATGTTCTTGAAGGTGTAAAGCTCGGTGGTGGCGCTAAAGGCACTAAAGGCAGTAAAATGTAATAAAACTGCTTATATAAGTTAAACATCAGAACCGGAGGTATAATATGAAATTATCTTTAGTGGTTCCTTGTTATAATGAAGAGGAAAATGTAAAAGAATTTTATTCTTGCGTTCGTAATTGTTTCAAAGGCAAAATTTCAGACGATGATTATGAATTTGTCTTTGTCGATGACGGTAGCAATGACAAGACTTTATCTCAGCTGAAATCACTTGCCGGCAAAGAAGAAATATCTGTTCAGATAATTTCTTTCAGCAGAAATTTTGGCAAGGAATCGGCAATCTATGCAGGCATGACCCATGCAAAGGGAGATGAAGTGTGCATAATCGATGCTGATTTACAGCAGAGACCCGAAGTTGTACTTCAAATGATGGAAATTCTCAATTCAAAGCCTGAACTTGACTGTGTAGCCGCATACCAAAACGAGCGAAAAGAAAGCAAAGCCATGGCAATGACAAAATCCGTATTTTACAAAATCATTGACAAAATGGCGGAAGTAGATTTCATCAACGGAGCTTCGGACTTCAGGCTCATGAAAAGGACAATGGTAAATGCCGTTTTAAGCATGACCGAATACCACAGATTTTCAAAAGGCATTTTCAGTTGGGTCGGTTTCAACACTGAATATATTCCTTATGAAGTTGCCAAAAGGGAACACGGGCAATCAAAGTGGAACACAAAAAAGCTCATCAAATACGGCATTGAGGGAATTGTTGCTTTTTCAACCGCACCTTTGAGATTAGTGACGATCATCGGTTTTGTTGCCGCAATTTTATCAATGCTCTATCTTGCCGTAGTTGTCATTCAGAAGTTGTTTTTCGGAATAGATGTTCCCGGTTACGCCTCAATCATAGTCTTGATACTTTTACTCGGTGGATTGATTCTTTTCTGTTTAGGTATAATCGGCGAGTATATAGCCAAAATGTATGTTCAAATGAAAAACAGACCAATATTTATTGAAAGAGAGTATTATAAAAACAAAGATGGAAATGATCAGAAAGATATTCACTAAATACAGTGAACTAATAAGATATGCTTTTTTCGGAGTTCTGACCACCCTTGTTAATTTTATCAGCTTTCACATTTTATCTCTGGTTTTCAGTTCGGACAAAGCCTACCTGGTTAACAATGCTGTTGCCTGGTTCGTATCGGTAGTTTTTGCCTATATAACAAACAAGCTATTTGTTTTTGACTCGAAAGACTGGTCTGCTTCCGTTGTTTTAAAGGAAGTTCCCGAATTTTTCGGTGGAAGAGTTTTCAGCTTTTTAATAGAAGAATTAGGTTTATGGCTTTTCGTTGACCTACTTCATTTTTCGGATTACACTTTAGACATATATGTTTTATCTCTATCGGGTGAGTTATTGGCAAAAGCTATTCTTGCGGTTATAGTTGTTATTCTTAACTATTTTTTCAGCAAGCTTTTGGTTTTCAGAAAAGCAAAATGATATTACCAAACATACAGTACAAAGCAGTCGCGACAAGCGGCTGTTTTCTTTTTTGGAGAAGTCTGAGGAAGAGGGCAGCCCCCGAGGCTCAGTGCCTTGCGCGCAAGGCGCTGCACAGCTTCGCTGTGCAGGTTTGTGCCTTCGGCACAAACCTGAGCCTCGGGGACTGCCCTCCTCCACAGACTTACGGTTTTACACTGTAACTAATTTCCGCTTTTATTCATAATATGAATTGAAAGGTCGGTGCTTCTATGAAAAATCGAGAAATTCATTACTTTTTAGGCACAAACTCCCCTCTTGGATTTGTAGGCTTTTTCGAACAACTGAATGATGTGAATACGGGCATCTCTTGCTATGTGCTGAAAGGTGGTCCGGGCACAGGCAAAAGCTCACTGATGAAAAATATAGCCAATGAAATGAAAAATGATAATTTTAGTCTTGACTTCATTCATTGCAGTAGTGACCCAAACAGTTTGGACGGCATTATAATAAAAGAAAAAAATATTGCCGTAGCTGACGGAACTTCTCCACACACAATAGAACCTAAATATCCGGGAGCTGTGGAAAATATAATAAACTTAGGCGATTGTTGGAACGAAGAAAAACTAAGGAAAAACAGAGACAGCATTATCGAAGAAACTGTAAACAACTCGTCAGCTCACGGAATGTGCGTTAGATTTTTGAAAGCCGCCAATATGATAGACAAGGATTCACGAAAAATACAAAGTGATTGTATCCTCGAAGAAAAGCTGAGTAAATACACCGAAAAACTTGCTAACCGCATTTTTAAAAAGAAAAACGGTGGTCAAAATGGAAACGAGAAAAAAATATTTTTAAGTGCAATAACACCTGACGGCATAATCTTTTACGAAGATACAGTGACCGAATTGGCTGATGAAATAATTGTCATTGACGATAATGTGGGCAATGTTAATTCCCTGTTTATGAACCAAATCAAAAACAAAGCAATAAATGCAGGATATGATATTATCAGCGCATATTGTCCTATGAATCCTAATGGTAATCCGGAACATATAATAATCCCGCAATGTTCAGTGGCATTTGTGAGAAACCACTATGGTTGCAAGTTCGGTGAAAGGAAAACAATTCATGCAACAAGGTTTTTAAATAAAGGGGAAATCAAAAAACAAAATAAACGATTAAAACTCAACCGTAAACTTTATAACGAATTGATTTCAGAAAGCATCTCGGCATTAAAAAATGCAAAAGAAATTCACGATAAACTTGAAAGTTATTATATTCCCTGTATGGATTTCAGTAAGATTAAAGCCATAGAAAAAAACACAATAGAAAAAATACTTAATGCATAATGAATTCAGATTGAGCAGTTTGAAAAAGACTGCTCTTTTTTATTTGCAAAACAAAGTATTTTTTCACTTTTTTCGCAAATAATATGTTTAATACTTTTTGGGTGGTGTAAAAATGCGAAAAAGCGGGATACTACTTTCTGTCAGCTCTCTCCCGTCAAATTACGGAATAGGAACTTTAGGAAAAAGTGCCTATAACTTTATAGATTTTCTCAAAGCAAGCGGTCAATATTATTGGCAGATATTACCCATCAATCCGATTTCTTTCGGAAACAGCCCATATCAAAGTTTTTCTGCATTCGCCTTTAATCCATATTATATAGATCTTGACGAATTGATAAATTGGAAATTATTGAAAGAAGAAGAAGTCACTGCCCTGAATTGGGGCAAAAGTCAAAAGCGTGTTGATTACGGAGAATTATATATCAATCGACCCATAATACTCAAACTTGTTGCAAAGAGGTTCAACAAAAGCGACTGTGAATACCGAAAATTTTGCACCGAAAATAAATTTTGGCTTAGTGATTATAGTTTATTTATGGCTGTGAAAGAAAAATATAAAATGTTACCACTTTCTGCTCTTCCGCAAAAATTCAAAGAAAGAGACAGAAATACAATCGAAAATCTGAAGTTTAAACTTAAAGAAGAAACAGAATACCACCAAATAACCCAGTTTTTGTTTTATAAGCAGTGGACAAAACTGAAAAATTATGCCCGGAACAATGATATCCATATTATCGGAGATATACCGATTTATGTGTCGGCTGACTCCTCCGATGTCTGGTCTGAGCCTAAACTGTTTACCGTTGATGAAAAACTGAACCCTATAAGAGTTGCAGGATGCCCTCCCGATGAATTTGCCCCCGAAGGACAGTTATGGGGAAATCCACTTTATGATTGGAAAGAACATGAAAATAGTGATTACTGCTGGTGGCTCAAAAGAATAGAACAGGCAAGCAAACTGTTTGACTGCCTTCGCATAGATCATTTCAGAGGCTTTTATTCCTTTTACAGTATTGATGCAAAAGAGAAAAATGCAGTTAACGGAAAATGGGTAGAAAATAACGGAGAAAAGCTCATGAATAAAATCAAAGAAAACTTTCCTCATTCAAAGATCATAGCCGAAGATTTGGGATTTATTGATGACAGAATTAAAGAAAGAATGGCTTTATCAGGTTTCCCCGGCATGAAAATATTACAGTTTGGCTTTGACAGTGAAAACAACGAACATCTGCCCCACAATTACATTCGCAACAGCGTAGTTTATACAGGAACTCATGACAACCCGACCGTTAAAGGGTGGCAAGGCAGTGCACCCATGAAAAATGTGGAGTATGCCATGGATTATCTCCATGTAAATTTTCCCGGTAATCTTACAGATGCTTTCATTCGTTCAGCCATGTCAAGCGTATGTGACACGGCAATAATTCCGATGCAGGATTATCTCAAACAGGATAACAACAGCAGAATGAATACACCGTCAACCGTTGGGGATAATTGGATTTACAGAATAGAAGATACAGATATGGGCGATAATCTTAAAGAGAAGATTTATAAGCTGACCCGACTTTACGGCAGACTTTAACAAGTTTTGAAAGGACAAGCGATATGAAGAAACTTACAGCAATTATTTTGTGCGGTATTATGCTTTTCTCATTTTACGGATGCGGAGAAAAAAACAATATCACACCTGACAACACAGAAAATACAAGTCAAAACACCAACAACGAAACAGACACAGAAATCTACTTTTTAAATTTCAAGCCGGAAGTATCAAAGGTATACGAGGAAATTGCAGCTGAATACAAAAAAGAAACCGGTGTAACCGTCAAAGTTGTCACAGCTGCCAGCGACACTTACGAACAGACTTTGACTTCCGAAGTTGCAAAAAAAGATGCACCAACAATTTTCCAGATCAATGGCCCGGTGGGATATAACAAGTGGAAAAACTATTGTCTCGATTTATCGAACACTAAACTTTTTTCTTATCTTTCAGATAAAAATCTCGCCATAACCAAGGGAAACGAAGTTTACGGCATACCCTATGTTGTGGAAGCATACGGAATTATTTATAACAAGGATATAATGGACAGATATTTCAAGTTGACAGACAGGCAAACTGAGATCAACAGCATTGAAGAAATAAACAATTTTGAAAAACTCAAAGCCGTAGTTGAAGATATGACAAAGCACAAAGACACTCTTGAAATCGAAGGTGTGTTTGCCTCAACTTCTTTCTCAGGTGGCAACCATTGGCGATGGAACACACACTTGACAAACATTCCCCTTTACTATGAATTTGCGGAAAATGAAGATTATGAAGATGCAACTTCAGCAGGCTTAGATGCAGAAGAAATCACTTTCAAATACAGCGACAACTTTAAAAATATTTTCGATTTATACACCAACAACTCCGGCACTGAAAAAGGTCTTTTAGGCTCAAAAAGCATTGCCGACTCCATGGCTGAGTTTGCTTTAGGAAAAGTTGCCATGGTTCAGAACGGAACATGGGCATACAAAGAAATCAGTGATGTGAAAGGCAATGTTGTCAGTGAAGATGACATAGGATTTCTCCCCATATATACAGGCGTAAAGGGAGAAGAAAATCAAGGTCTTTGCATAGGTACAGAGAACTATATTGCCATAAATTCAAAAGTATCCGAAGAGAAACAGGAAGCGTCCATCGAGTTTCTTGAGTGGCTGTTCTCAAGTGAAAAAGGCAAAAACTTTGTAACAAAAGAACTTAAATTCATTTCACCATTCACAACTTTCGGTGATGATGATATGCCGGACGATCCTCTTTCAAGAGAGGCCATACGCTGGATGAATAAAGAAAACATCAGTTCCTTGCCGTGGATTTTTGTTTCATACCCAAGTGAAGTATTTAAAGAAGAAGTTTCTGCTGCCTTGCTTGAATATGTGCAAGGTCAAACGGATTGGGACACAGTAAAAGAAAGAATAACAACTTCATGGAAAAACGAAAGATAAATTTAAGGTGAAAATATGGAAAAAAATCTAAAAAAACATTTTCCGGTTTTCGTATTGCCAACACTCACAGCCTTCCTTATATCCTTTGCTATTCCCTTTGTAATGGGCATATACCTGTCTTTCACCGAATTTACAACTATTACGGATTCTGTTTTTGTTGGTTTCAATAATTATATTAAAGCCTTTTCCGATGGCAGTTTTCTCTCTGCTTTATGGTTTACACTTCGTTTTACGATAGTGAGCGTAATAACCATTAACATCATTGCTTTCACCTTGGCAATGATACTTACTCAAGGTCTTAAATTTTCCAACTTTTTCAGAACAATTTTCTTCATGCCCAATCTTATCGGCGGTATAGTTTTAGGGTATATTTGGCAACTTATCATCAACGGTGTCCTTCAGTATTTTGGGGTTACCATAACATTTGACCCGAAATACGGCTTCATGGGACTTGTGTTGCTGACAAACTGGCAACTTATCGGATATATGATGATCGTCTATATTGCCGGCATACAAAACATTCCCGGGGATTTAACAGATGCCTCTAAAGTTGACGGAGCCGGCTTTTGGGCTACCCTTAAAAATGTAACAATACCCATGGTTATGCCCAGTGTTACAATCTGCCTTTTTTTGACCATAACAAACTGTTTCAAGCTTTTTGATGCCAACCTCGCTCTTACAGACGGCGCACCCTCAGGCAAGACCACCATGTTGGCTCTTGATATTTACAAAACATTTTACGGCAGAACAGGTTATCAAGGCGTTGGGCAAGCTAAGGCTGTTGTGTTTTTCATCATTGTTGCTTTCATTGCTTTAATTCAGCTTGGTATTACTCGGAGAAAAGAGGTTGATGTTTAATGAATAAAAGCCTTAAAAACTTTATTCTTTATTTTCTCCTTTCAGTTTCTGCTCTGATTTTTGTTTTTCCCATAATAATTGTTGTTATAAACTCTTTCAAAAGCAAACTTTTTATAACATCTGATCCTTTCTCATTGCCTGACGGAATTTCTTTTGCAGGCTTGGAAAATTATATTTCAGGTCTTAGCAAAACCGAGTTCTTTTCCGCCTTCGGTTATTCCCTTTTTATAACCATAGGTTCAGTTATTGCCATTGTTCTTTTCTCCTCAATGACCGCCTGGTATATAACAAGGGTTAGAAACAAGCTGACCGCCACCCTCTATTATGCCTTCGTTTTTTCCATGATTGTCCCATTTCAAATGGTTATGTTCTCCATGTCGAAAATTGCCAATTTGCTTTCACTTGATAATCCCGTGGGAATAATCCTTATATATCTCGGCTTCGGAGCAGGACTCTCAGTTTTTATGTTCAGTGGATTTGTAAGAGGCATACCCACAGAAATTGAAGAAGCTGCAATGATTGACGGCTGCGGAAGTATCCGCACATTTTTCCTTGTTGTTTTTCCTGTTATGCGACCCACCGCAATTACAGTTGCAATACTCAATGCCATGTGGATATGGAATGACTATCTTCTTCCCTATCTTGTCATTGGCTCTGACTATAAAACGATTCCCATCGCCATTCAGTATCTGCGTGGCGGTTATGGTTCAGTAGATATGGGTGCAATGATGGCAATGTTAGTCCTCGCCATTATACCTATCATCATTTTCTATTTAAGAGGACAAAAATATATTATCAAGGGCGTTGTTTCCGGCGCTGTCAAAGGATAAGGTGAAGACTATGGCAGGGATAACTCTTAAAAATGTGTATAAAATATTCTCTGACGGCTTTACTGCCGTTGATGACTTTAATCTTGAAATTAAGGATAAAGAATTTATTGTTCTTGTCGGGCCTTCCGGTTGCGGTAAAAGCACAACTTTGCGAATGATTGCCGGTCTTGAAGAAATAAGCAAGGGTGAAATATATATCGGTGATAAGCTGGTTAACAATATAGCTCCGAAAGATCGAAACATTGCCATGGTGTTCCAAAGTTACGCATTGTATCCCAACAAAAATGTGTATAAAAACATGTCTTTCTCTTTAGAACTGCACAAAGTTCCAAAGGATGAAATCAACCGAAGAGTCACCCAAGCAGCTAAAATTCTCGATATTGAACACTTGTTGAACCGAAAACCTAAAGCTCTTTCAGGTGGGCAAAGGCAACGAGTAGCTTTAGGTCGTGCCATGGTGAGAGAACCTGCTGTTTTTCTTCTTGATGAGCCACTTTCAAATCTTGATGCAAAACTGAGAGCCACCATGCGAACTGAAATCATTCGTTTGCACCATGACTTGGAAACAACTTTCATTTATGTCACTCATGATCAGACAGAAGCGATGACCATGGGTGACAGAATAGTTGTCATGAAAGACGGAGTTATTCAGCAAGTCGACACCCCAAAAGATATATACGATAAACCTGTGAACACTTTTGTGGCGGGATTTATCGGTTCACCACAGATGAACTTTATCGAAGGAACTTTGCTTTCAGGTGACAATGAGTCCTTCATTTTAGATTTCGGTCTTAACAAGATTCATCTCAGCAAAAGAATTAACAGAGAAAACTTAAGCAAGTATATTGGAGAAAAAATAACAATAGGTATACGGCCGGAAGATTTGAGTGACAACAAAAAGTTTGTCCTTGAACATAAAGACTTCTCCTTAGAATGTTCGGTGGAAGTCCGTGAGCTTATGGGAAGTGAAGCCTATCTTTATGTGAAATACGGCAACCAAAAGTTAGTTGCACGAGTCAGCAAGGACTCCCCTGCCAAAACCGATGACATCGTTATTTTAGCAGTTGATGAAAGGAAAATTCATCTTTTTGATTCTCGGTCGGGGGGAAGGATATAGGAGCGCCCGGGGTCGTGGGCGCGGAATTCCTTAATCGGCGTTCAGCCGATCCCTGCCCCGCGATATAGTGGGGCAGAACCTACTGAAAATCACCCCTGTCCACTTATTGCATTGACAAACCCGCCTCTCCGTGATAGAATTGAATTTGGAAGAATTTGTCTTTCAAATTCAATTCTATCACTTTATTTTATTCAGGAGGTAAATATGAAAAAGAAGTTCAAAAAATTAGTTTCCGTCTTGCTTTCCATAGTCATGCTGAGTTCGGTCTTTGCCGTATTACCATCTGCAATGAGTCTTGACCAAGGCTTGGACGCTCTTCGCTCTCAGTGGTCAAGAGACCGTGGCCCAAAAACCGATGGTTACAGCATTGATTATAGCTATTATTCACCTAAGAAGAATAGCTCAGACAATACCAAATACCCTCTTTGCATTTTCCTTGCAGGCATGGGTGAAGGCGAATATGAAGGAAAGGAACTTATTGCAAACTCTTTTCCTCTTTGGTCAGCTGATGAAAATCAAAAAGAGTTTCAAAATGCAGGAGGCGCATATCTTTTAATTGCAAGAGCTCCGGAACCGGTTTATTGGAACATGGCTCCAACTGCATCTCTTAAAGCTGCAATTGATGATTTCATCAAGAAAAATCCAAATGTTGACACAGATAGAATATATGTTTTAGGTTGGTGTCTCGGTGCAGTTGGTGCAACAAGATATGCCACCGATTATCCGGACAGCGTTGCCGGAATAGTTCTCATGGCAACAGCATCATCAGTGAGCGCATCTGAAGCAAAGGCTCTTAAGAACACAGCAGTATGGCTTGTTCACAGCAAATCAGACGGCTACGCTCTTTATGATCTTTATTGCTCACCATCATGGAACAATCTCAAAAAATACAGCAACAATCCCGAAAAGCTCAGACTCACTTCATGTGAAAGTGCTCCCGATGCAGGCATACTCAAAAGCCATCTCACTTGGGCATATATGGAACATGACTGCCGTGACAATGGCGGTTGCAAGGGTCTTAAAACCATCAACGGCAACGATGAAACAGTTGAAAATGTGAGAGCAATCTCTTGGCTTTCACAGTGGACACAGTATAAAGAAACCGGTGCAGACGAGTCTTGCTCTTGTCAGTGCCATTCTTCAAACGTATTGACAAAACTTCTTTGGAACATTAAATGTTTCTTCTATAAACTTTTCTCCTCAAACGCAAAACAAACTTGTGCTTGCGGACAAAAGCATTGGTAATAAGTTTATATAACAAAGCCACCGGTTAACCTTTGTTAACCGGTGGCTACAATTTTATTATCACTTAAAATCAGCAAGAAAATCCGCCGTCAATTATAAGGGATGCGCCTGTTATGTAATCCGCAAGATTTGATGAGAGGAAAAGTACGCTTCCCACAACATCTTCAGGATTGCCTAAACGTCTTTGTGGAATACGCATATTCATGTATCCCATCCATTTTTCGCTTGCCTTATTCTCTGCAATCAACGGAGTGTCAATATATCCGGGACAAACACAGTTGACCTGAACATTAAATCTTGCCCATTCACCTGCAAGCGACTTTGTCATTTGAAGAATTGCGCCCTTACTTGAGCTGTAAGCCACACAATTAGGAACACCTAAAAATGCACTGAGAGAACACATATTCACAATCTTTCCGCTTTTCTGAGGAACGAAAAACTCTTCAGCCATTTTCTGAGAAATGAAAAACTGACTTGTAAGATTAAGATTTATTACCTTATCCCAGCCTTCCGGTGTCTCATTCAGACTTCTGACACCTGCGCCTGTTCCCGCATTATTGATAAGTATGTCCAATCTGCCGGTATTTTCCTTAATGCAGTTGACCACCTTTGCAATATCCTCATTTTTGGTAATATCACAAGTGACGGGAATTGTCTTGTTTTCACCGTATTCGCTGTTCAACAAAGCTGACTGCTTAATATTTTCACTTTCGTTAAAGTCTGCCATATAAACCACGGCTCCGTTTTCAAGGAAACCTTTTACACATTCAAGACCGATTCCGCTTGCCGCACCGGTTATAAGAACTGACTTATCTTTAAGATCCATTGTATAGCTCATATTTTCTTATCCCTTTCAATTTTGATTTAAGTATATTATAAACAATTTTTTCCTTAAAATCAATATTGAATTATATCTGATTTCTTACAGTTCAACAACTCTTGCACCTATTTTCTTTATGCCTTCGTCATGAGTCACTATTATAACTGTTTTCCCTTCCCCGTTTAAAGTCTCCAAAAGTTTGATTACTGCCTCTGCATTCTTTTTGTCAAGCGAACCGGTCGGTTCATCAGCAAGAATTATATCGCACTTTTTAAGAAACAACCTTGCAAGGGCAATCCTTTGCTGTTCACAACCGGACAGGGAATAAACCTTTTGATCAATCTTGTCTGACAGACCAACAATTTTCAAAACCTCTTCAACGTTATGTTCATTTCGGGCTTTCGGCTTAACAATTTCCAAATTCTGCTTTACTGTTTGATTTTCATCAGTTCAGTTCCGTCAATTAGAACTTCTCCTCCGTCATAAGGCTCAAGATATCCGATAATATTCAAAAGTGTGGTTTTTCCCACTCCGCTGTCACCGAAAATTATAACAAACTCACCGTAATTTATCGTCAAGGAAAAATCCTCAAATATTTTCTGCCCACCAAAACTTTTCTTCAAGTTCTTTATTTCAATCATAATGCTCCTCCCTTTAAAATTTTCTGAATATTCTTCCTGTCATAATTCCTGATATTAAACCAAATTAGCACCAAATCAAAGACAAGAATCAAAATTGAACCGACTGCAACATAAACATAATTGCCAAAATCCAAAAAGTATGACATTACTATTACAACCACAGTGCTTACGGCCCACAAACTTGTAATTATTTTATAAAGTGAAGAAAATCTTTCTTTATTTGAATATCCCAAAACTTTCTTAAGAGCAAGGGAAACGGCATTAACTGAATATTCCATTCTCACTACTGTTGCTGTCACAAGAACTTCAATTAAAATAATAATCACAGACATTATTGTGTTCAAATACAGCAGTCTCTTTAAAGTGTGTAATCTTTGATTGAAATAATCCAACATATTGGTTTCGGTATAGCTTAAATTGTTTTTCCGAACAAAAGCCTCTAATTTAGTTTTATCTGTTTTCATCGTACACAAAAACAGTTGGTCTGCTCCTTCATCATAATTATTTTGAAAAATGATTATGGGATTTTTAACGAGGGTTGTTTTCGGGTCCGAATCCAATTCCTTTATAACAACCTCTGCATTTGATTTGTAATAAAACACTTCATAATCATTGGTATAGGTAAATCCGATAATCGATTGCAATTCTTCTTCACTTAATTTTTCACGCTTGTTAATTAAAATATAAGCCTTTCTCGAAAAATCCAATTCACCAAATCCATCAATGCAATCAATTAAATAGTCTTTAGTATTTATATTTGCAAAAGCCGCAGTCTTATTTCCGATCCTAAATCTATTGCAAAGGCAAAAAATATTCATTTCATCAACAAATTTATTATATAACCTCATCGGTTATCTGATCATCTTCTATTTATATTTTACCCCCATATGTATATTGTCAATATATTCAATTCTTAAGTTTTTTCGTATTTTTATCGCAATTTCACAAATAAACAACAAAAAAACACAGCTTTAAACCTCAAATTTAAAGCTGTGTCTCAATTATCTGTTAAACTTTGAAAGGAAAGATTTAAGTCTATCCGATTTCGGATTATTTATAACTTCCTGTGCAATTCCCTCTTCAACCACATATCCGTTATCCATAAATACCACATAATCGGAAACTTCTCTTGCAAAGACAATTTCATGAGTAACGATCACCATGGTCATTTTTTCATCTGCAAGTTCCCTTATAACTTTCAGAATTTCACCTGTCAACTCCGGATCAAGAGCGCTTGTGGGCTCATCAAAGAATAAGACTTCCGGGTGCATCGCCAATGCCCTTGCAATGGAAACTCGCTGTTTCTGACCTCCCGAAAGCTGATAAGGATAACTATCTGCCTTATCGGAAAGTCCCATTTTTTCAAGAAGTTCTCTCGCCTCTTTCTCTGCCTGTTCCTTACTCATTCCCAAAACGCATATTGGAGCTTCTGTTATGTTTCTGAGTATTGACATGTGAGGGAAAAGGTTGAAGTTTTGGAAAACTAAACCGTATTTCTGCTTGATTTTTTTAATGGTGGATTTATCTGCATATTTGCCGTCACTGATTAAAACCATGCCGTCATAATCTATCTCACCACCGTCAGCTTTTTCAAGCATTGTTGCGCATCTGAGCAATGTACTTTTACCGCTTCCCGATGGGCCGATAACAGATATGACCTGACCTTTATTAACCGTCAGATTTATATCTTTTAAGACTTCCAGATCTCCGAAAGTTTTTGTCAGATGTTTTATTTCAAGTATGCTCATAGTCTTCCCTCCTTCTTATGATTTATAGTAATTAAAGGATTTTTCGATCTTTTCCATTATAATTGCAACAGCATAGTTGAATATGTAATAGAATATAGCTGCCACTGCATACGGAACCATTGAAACTTCAGCTGCTGCAAGTCTCTCTGCTGTGGTGAACAGTTCTGTAACGCTTATTGTAAAAGCTAAAGATGTATCTTTAACAAGAGTAATAGCTTCATTGGTTATTGATGGAAGTACTCTTTTCATAACCTGAGGTAAAATAATACGGAAAAATGTTTGGAATTTGTTAAATCCCAAAATATCAGCGGCCTCGTACTGACCTTTTTCCATTGACTCAATTCCGCCACGGTATATTTCCGCAAAGTATGCCGCATAGTTTATAACGAAGGCAAAAATAGTTGCAGGCAAGCGGTAACTCGTTGACAGGCTTAAGCCAAATATAAGGTTAGGCCCGAAGAAAACAACAATGATTTGAAGCATAAGAGGAGTACCTCTCATGACTGATATATATGCCTTTGTCAAGTTTCTGATTATGACATTTTTGCTCATTCTGCCGAAAGCCACAATAAGACCTAAAGGCAAGGAAAAAATAAGAGTCAGGAAGAATATTTCCAAAGTTGTCACCATACCTGATGCCAACTGAGATATAACTCCGGGCAATTCTTCCATTGTGATTGCTAATAAGTTCATTTTTTCTGCTCCTTGTAAACAACTTTATCAGGCGGAGTTTATCCCCGCCTGAAGAAAAGTTATTGGGTTTATTATTTAATTATAATTGAATCTGCTACGCCCCAATTTTCTGCGATCTGCTTGTATGTTCCGTCAGCCATCATATCGTCGAGAGCTGCCTGAACCTGATCACGAACTTCTGTGTTACCAAGTTTGAAACCGATACCATACTGTTCTGTTGCGAGCTGTTCTGTAAGAATTGTATACTCTCCGTCTCTGTTCTCTATCTGATATTCAGCAACACCGATATCCATTGCAACTGCGTCTGCTGAACCACCATCAAGATTAAGGAATGCTGTGTTATAATCTTTAACTGCATCAACCTGCTTAAGAGATGATTTGAAGTCTGCAAGATCTTCACTGTTAACTGCTGATTCTGCTGATGAATCTGTCTGAACGATAAGAGTTTTGCCTGCAAGGTCTTTAAGTGATTCGATACCGCTATCTGCTTTAACAACTACTACCTGGCTGTTATCAACATAGGGATCTGACCATGTGTACTCATCTTCTCTGCCTGTCATTGTAAAGCCGTTCCAAATGCAGTTGATTGTTTCTGAATTAAGTTCAAAGTTCTTTGCGTCCCAATCAATTGGCTGTGCCTTGAAGTCCCAACCGTTTCTCTTACAAACTTCTTTTGCAAGATCAATGTCAAAGCCAACTACTTCATTGTTTTCCATGTAACCGTAAGGTGGGAACGATGCATCAAGTCCGACAACCAATGTGAACTTGCTGTCATCTGTATTATCTTCCGATCCGTTACATGCTGCGAATACGCAAAGCATTGTGACTGCCAACACGGCTGCTACAACAGCAGCAATAATTTTTTTACTCATTTTGTTCATTTTTGTTTACCTCCGTTTTGTTGTTAGTTTGTTGTTTTAGTATGATATCATCTTACCACATTAGCACGCTAAAGTCAATAGCTTTTTTCAAATTTTTTTATTTTCTTGTTTTTTCTTTTTTCTATGGACAAATTTACCTATTGTGATATAATAGAGACAAGGTAAAATTATATAAACTGACGGAAGTTGAATATACTATAATATTATATATAAATATTCTTTTTCGGAAGTTTAAATCTTTCAGAACTTATGTCACGGCTATAAGCCGAAAACTCGGAGGTTAAAAATATGGGAAAATTTAATTTTGATGAGATCATTGAAAGAAACAATACCGACTGTATGAAGTATTCAGCCGGTGCAAACGTTGAAGGATTGAGCAAAGATCACATTCCGATGTGGATCGCTGACATGGACTTCGCCTGTCCAAACAACATTTTGGAGGCAATGAAAAAAAGAATTGATCAGAGAATTATCGGTTACACTATGCCGTATTCTGATGAATACTTTAACGCTGTTATTTCTTGGTTAAAGAGAAGATTTAATTGGGATGTGAAAAAAGAAACAATCGTTCACTCAAGTGGTGTTGTTGCTGCCCTTGACACAGCTGTTAAGCAGTTAACAAAAGAAGGAGAGGGTGTTATATTCTGCACCCCGGCTTACACTCCTTTCAATAATGTCACAGTTAACAACAAGCGTGTACCTGTTTACAGTCCATTGATCAACAACAACGGATACTATACTTTTAACTATGATGAAATTGAGGAATTTGCAAAGAAAGAAGAAAACACCCTCTTTATCCTCTGCAATCCTCACAATCCAACAGGAAGAGTTTGGAGAGAAGAAGAGCTGAGAAAAGTAATTGATATTTGCCTTGAAAATGATGTGTTTGTTATCAGTGATGAAATTCACGGTGACCTTACAAGAGCAAACGAAACATATATCCCCGCATTAAGTCTTTATCCCGACTGCAAGAAAATAATTGCTTGCACAGCACCGAGTAAGACTTTCAACATTGCAGGCAATCAGCTTTCAAATATTATTATACCGGACGAAGAAATAGCAAGAACTTGGTGGAATGCTCACCTTTGCGGTATGCCAAACCCAATCGCTTTAGCTGCCTGTCAAGCCGCATACTCAGAAAAAGAAAGTGAAGAATGGCTTGAAGAAATGAAGGAATATGTTGACGAAAACATGAGATATGTGGAGTCATTCCTTAAAGAGAAGTTGCCAAAGTCTGTATTCTCCTATCCGGAAGGAACATATCTTGCTTGGGTCGATCTCAGCGCTTACGGAAGTGATGAAGAATTAGAAAAGAAAATCGGCGCAAATGGTGTTTATATTGAGTATTCGGACAGAGATTTCGTAAGAGATGCAAAAGGATATGTCAGAATAAACATTGCTTGTCCTAAGTCAATCTTAGTTGAGGCTATGGACAGAATTGCAGACGCACTTTTAAAATAATCAACTCAACAAGCTGAATTTACTGTTTTTTTCTTAATATAAAGCCATAATACTACTGAGGTGATATTATGAGCAAAAAGAAAAAGCAGGACAATATGCCATACAGAGCGACGCCTTCATCAGACTCATTTTGCGGTCAACCCGATGATTGCTACGACATGATAAACAAATACGGCACTTATAACATTCAGCCAACAGTTGACAGTGGCAACGAATATCCGACAATAGGTTATGGGTTGCCGAAAGAAAAGAGAAAAGGTGTTGGGGAAGGAAAATGAGCGCCCGCGGTCGTGGGCGCGAAAACCCTTAGCGATTGGGACAATCGCTTTAGCCCGGCGGTATAGTCGGGCTGTCAGCCGAAGGCTGACCCAAAAACTCCCCCATAGATCAGTTTATAATGTAAAATAGCTTGTTACTGAATTTCAGTAACAAGCTATTTTTTTATCTAAGATATGGTAAAGGATTAACTCGTGCGCCGTTGACGATAACTTCAAAATGCAGGTGGTAACCTGTAACATTGCCGCTTCGTCCGATCTTTCCAATCTGCTGTCCTGCGCTGACCTTACTGCCGATCCTTACGCTTACCGATCCCGGTATCATGTGTGCATATCTTGTTTTAAGCCCGTTACCGTGGTCGATAAGTATACTATAACCGTAACTTCCGTAAGTTGTTGCACCTACAACCGTACCGCCTGCAGCAGCAAGAACAGGAAGACCTGCTGAATTTCCACCCGGACGAACAATATCAATGCCTCCGTGGAAATTCGGTCTACCGTAAAGAGTTCGCCAACCGAAATATGAAGATATACTGTAAGCACCACTTGCTGGCCATTTAAGTTTTCCACCGGAGTAAGTTGTGCTGCCGTTACCTTGAGCGTAACCGCTGTAACTTCCGCTGTAATATCCTCCGGAGCTTTGAACAACTTCTTTTGTTCCCTTTTGAATAATCTGTGTAACAGGTTGCTGAACAATTTCTGTTGAAACAGTTGTGGCATAAGTTTTAATACCGTCAATATATGTTACGATTTCCGTAACCTCTTCAATACCGTTTTTACCGGTTTGAACTGTCTTACTTGTGCCTTTATAAAGTGTGTTGGTTTCTTTTGTCTCCGTCTCATAAGGTATTTCAACCTTACGCTTTTCAGTTTTCATAACCTTAACCTTTATATAGTTAACTTGGTTTGAAACAACAAGTTTTTCGCCAACATGAATTGTAGTAGTTCCTGAAAGTTTTGGATTAAATGAAAGTAATTCAGAAGTGTAAATTCCATGTTTGCTTGCAATTCCTGAAATGGTATCCCCACTTTCAACGGTGTAATAAACCGCATCACTCTTCGTTGAAGTCATCTTCTCCTGAAGTTTTTTACTGCTCCAAAGAACATCATCTGTATCAGGATAAAGGCTCTGCACATAAGTTATTTCTTCAACAAAAGTCACTGTTGCATCTTTGTCTGCTTTTGCTCTGTAAGGTTCGAGAATTTGTTCAAAAACATTGATTGCATCAGTCTGACTCTTAACAGCGCATACAAATTCACCATCAATATAAATACCGCAGGCGTTCACATAATTTCCGTCTGTGTTTTTGATAATTTCTTCACTGATAGTCTTTGAGTCACTGAGTTTATTGAGAGCAAGAAGTTCAATTTCGTACTTTGGAGGATTGACCTCCGCTTTTTTGCCCACTGCACCGGTGGAAAGTCGCTTAACTGCACTTTTTTGTGCCTTATTATAAACTTCTTCGTTCTCAATATATCCTATATCCTGTCCGTTATAATTAACCTTAAGCGCATAAGATTTACCGGAATAATTATTGAGAGTTGCAAATAATATAAGTATGCACACCACAGGGAACACAACATTAGCAGCTGACACCCATATATGTCTATACTTATGGAAAGAAAACTTCAAATGTTTATAAAACTCAGCAACAGAACTTCTGTAACTTCGTTTTGAGGCTTTCTTTATTTTTACAATCGCTTTACGGATATCTTGCTGCAATTCTTTGCGATCTCTTGGGGTTCTCTTCATTATAGCGTGAACAATTTTAAGGCGAATAAACTTAAATGTATTAACTATAACGTTTTCCCAAAGAAAAACTGCCGGTTTCTTTATGAAAAACCATATTGAAAGAACAACCTTCACAAATATATCAATCGTAAATTGACCGATATGCTCACAAATATCAGCAGCTGAACCAACTATGCCCTTTTCCTTTGAAAAGGTAATTTCCGGGCCCTTTCCGACTTTTCTCTCAACCTCATCGGCTTCAATGGGAATAAGCACTATTTCAGCTTCTTCGTGTTCGTCATATATAATATAGTCAATGTCTTCATAACTTGGCTGACCTGTCACGGAACCCGAAAGAAATATATCTGAAACATTAGACTTGTCCGTCTTTTTTTCAGCATTTTTTTGCATATATTCTACTCCTTTCCTAAAAAGTGAATAGATTTCTTAATATATAAAGTAAGTCATTTTATAACTAACACCGAAATATTATACACCTAATAAGGTAAAAAAGCAAGTGGCAAGACTTTACTGCAAATTTCGAGCAAAATTACACCTTGTTATTTTTCTTTTTATCCAAAAAGTGCTTAACAACAAAAACGATCACAACAATAGGAATAACACAGATTATCAGCTTAATCAGCAACTGCATTGGTATGATCTCATAAATAGTATCTCCAAGAATTGTAAAAACAATAACTCTTGGCATAATACCGAGAATTGATGCTGTATAATACCTTAATATATTGCACTTTGAAGCGCCGAGAAAAAGGCTTGTAAAATCAATAGGCAAGCCGGTAAATCGAGCTAAAAATAAAACTGAAAACTTATTTGTTATATCTTTTTCCAAAAGTTTCTGTCCGTTTTTGCTTTTGCTCAGCAACTTATTAACCGTGTCACCGCCCAAAAATAAACCTAAAAGATAAGTTGCGAGAACTTCGATGCTGATGCCGGCAAAACTAACTGCTATGGCAGTGACAGGAGTAAACGCCATGCCGACGGAAACATAAATCAAGGAAGCGGGTATTACAAACAAGAGAGCTTTTCCGAAGAAGATTAAAAGAATTATACCTATTGCAGCATAAACACTTGATGCGTTTTCCACAATGGCTCTGACATCTAAATTTGTAAGCGTCTCATAATTCATTATGATTACGGTTAAAATAATTACCGCTACCCCTATTTTTGCCAAAAGAGTAAGTATATTCTTAGTTTTTTGCGTCATAATTCCACCTCAAACAATATAATTTTCTAACATAATAAAGTTCAACTTACATAGTATAGCTGAAAGAAGGATAAAAAGCAAGTAGAGGAAAATACAACAACAAAATTAAAAAATTGTATATTTTATTTAAATAGTGGACAAACCGACAAGACTTTGATATAATATGTTGATTAGATTTTAAGTGAGGTGTCATTATGACCACAAAAGAGAAAATGGAAAGAGCTGCCGTAAGCGTAGCATTAGACAAAATTCTTAAATATATAGACAAAGATCCTAAAGCTAATCTTATTAAGCTTTACAACTTAGGCGTTAAAGTTCTCAACGGAACATTTGACCAAAAATATCTTGACGGTATTCGCAAGGCAATCGACGATGAAAACAATGTTTATTTCAAGTATGCCATGAGTTTGCTCAGAGATATTGACAGAGATCTTCTTAAAAAGCTTATCCTTTCAATGGGATTAGGCGGATACAAAGGTACTCAGGCTGTAAGAAAGAACAGAGACATATACAAATGCAATATTCCGTTCCTCATTCTTATGGATCCCACAAGTGCATGTAACAGAAACTGCAAAGGCTGTTGGTCAGCTGAATATGGTCACAAGCAGAACTTGACTTTTGACGAGATGAACAGCGTTGTTAATCAAGGTGTGGAATTAGGCACTCATCTTTATCTCTTCACAGGTGGCGAACCTCTCATTAGAAAGAAGGATATCATTTCTCTTTGTGAAGAACACCCGGATTGCGCTTTCCTTGTGTTTACAAACGCAAGCCTTGTTGATCAAGCATTTTGTGATGATATGAAGCGTGTGGGCAACATTGCACTCGCCATCAGCGTTGAAGGAACAGAAGAAACCAACGATGCAAGACGAGGCGAAGGCGCATACCAAACAACAATGAAAGCTATGGAATTGCTGAAGAAGAACGGCTGTCTCTTCGGTATGTCTGTTTGCTATACAAGTCAGAACACCGAAACTGTTACAAGTGAAGCCTTCCTCAAAGATATGATGTCCAGAGGCGTTAAATTCGGTATGTACTTCCACTATATGCCTATCGGTCACGATGCTGTACCTGAACTTCTCCCCACACCCGAACAGAGAAAGCACATGTATTCATGGCTCAAGAGTTTCAGACGAGGCGATATGGGTGAAACTATGTTCGTTATGGACTTCCAGCATGACGGTGAATATGTCGGAGGCTGTATAGCAAGCGGAAGAAACTACTTCCACATTAACTCAGCCGGTGATATGGAACCTTGCGTTTTCATTCATTATTCAGACTCCAACATCAGAACACACACACTTCTTGAAGGCTTACGCAATCCCCTTTTCATGTCATTCAGAAAAGGTCAGCCTTTCAATGAAAACCACCTTCGTCCCTGTCCAATGCTTGAAAACCCTGAAATACTCAGAAGAATTATAAATGAGACAGGTGCAAAATCAACTGATCTTGTTCAAGAAGAAACTGTTGAGCATCTTTGCTCAAAATGCGACAAATATGCAGCAAATTGGGCACCTGAGGCTGAACAGCTTTGGAAAAACACAAAGCACCCGAACCCAATGACACAGTATTGGAGAGACACTCCCGAAGGCAAAGCCGAACTTGCGGCAAAGGCAAACAAAACAACTGATTGCACAGGTAATTGTGCAAATTGCGGAAAATAAAAGATAAACAAAAGGGCGTTGAATTTACATTCAGCGCCCTTTTTCTTCACCTCTTTGGATATTCTAAACAATCCGGTAACTCTAAAATATAATCAGCGGAAATATCTGAATAAGTGTTCTCATACATACTTGCTAAAAATCACTGCCACCTAAGGACAAATGTCCTTAGGTGGCAAATTTAATTTCTTCTTGCGGCAGGTTCCGGGGGCGAAGGTTTGTGCCTGCGGCACAAACGAGCACGGCTCCGCCGTGCTCCCCCAATGCTTCGCATTGGGGGCTTCGCCCCCGGAACCTGCCGCCTGCACTTACCTAATTTTTCAGCAAATCCTCAAACCCTTGGGATAGTGATTTTTCGCCTTGCCAGAAACAACTTTTACCCCACCTACTGAACAGCCGTCAATCATTACAACTGCCCATCCGTTTTCACAATCAGTATCAATCTCTTCACCGTGAAGATATTTTTTGACTCTCTCATCGTCTGACTTAAGCTGAATTTTTCGCTTAAAATCATTTCCCATTGCCATGAAAAACTGATGATGCGGTTGAATATACTTCCTCCTTATTTCGCCTATGTTAACACCGCAAGAAAAATAGGCATTGGGAACATTAAAATCAGGTGTAAAGTAACTAACCTTGTCGCCATTGACTTTAATGAATTTGGGATCGTATGTAACAAGAGTTGACTCAAGGAATTCCTTTATTATAGGATCTTCCTTTATCTTGTTTCTCTCAATCCGTTCTTTTCGATTTGTCGGTTCAATCTTGCTTTTGAGAACTGCGGCAAATTGCCCCTCTCCTCTGCTTTTGTGAGGATAGAACCGCCTGCAATAACTTATATTTTCACATTGGCAACCATCAAAATACACTCCGTCACAAGTGCTTTCAATCACTCGATCATTCGCCTTTACCAACTCAAACTCAGGATGCAAGGAAAGAAAATTGTCAACCACCATTTCGTTTTCTTCAAGAGAAAAGGTGCAGGTTGCGTAAATAATATAGCCACCGTTTTTCAAAAGGCGGCAAGCGTTTTCTAAAATCTCTTTCTGCCTTTCAGCACAAAGAAGAACATTTTCCTTACTCCACTGATTTATTGCTTCATCATCTTTTCTGAACATTCCTTCACCGGAGCATGGAGCGTCCACCATGATCAAATCAAACTCCTTGCCAAAGGATCTCGTCAGTTTTTCCGTATCCGCACAGGTTGTGATTACATTTCTTAAACCCATGCGTTCTATATTTCCTGTAAGGATTTTGCATCTAGATGGAATTATCTCATTTGAGACAAGTACGCCCTGTTTTCCCAATTTGTTTTTGAGTTGCGTGCTTTTTCCTCCCGGTGCTGCACACATGTCGAGGATTTTCCAATCCTCTTGGATTTCAACACATTCCCCGGGCATCATTGCCCCGGGTTCTTGAACATAAATCATGCCTGCATGATGATATGGGTGGTTACCGATTTTTTCCACGTTGAGATAGTATCCGTTTTTCACATAAGGAATTTTCTCATTTGATAATGTGTTTATTTTCTCAAAGTCTTCAAGGCTGATTTTATCTGTGTTAACTCTGAAACCTCTAACAGGTTCCTGTTCAAGCGCTTTTAGGTAAAGATCATATTCACTTCCTAACAAGCGCCTCATTCTTTCAGCAAATTCTAAAGGCAATTCTTTCATTATTCTTCCTCACTTAAATTCAGTTCGGTATAAAGCATACACATGCTCATTGCTGTAATAGCGGCTGTTTCCGTTCTGAGTATTCTTTCACCGAGAGAAACTGTTTTTCCTCCGATTTCCTCTGCAAGCGCAATCTCTTCTCTCTCAAATCCGCCCTCTGAACCGATAAGTATGCCAACACTTTTATCTCGTTTAATACAGGATAATCCATCTTTTGTTGCTTCCATGCCTCTTTCGTTTTCATAAGGCACAAGAAGTAAATCCAATTCTTTAGCTTTCTTCAACGCCTCTTTGTATTTCATCGGTTCGCATACATGAGGTATAATATTTCTTTTGCTCTGCTTTGCTGCACTTTCGGCTATTGCCTGCCATCTTGCTTGCTTATTCTTTTTCTTCTTCTCATCCAGCTTAACAACGCACCTTTTCATTTCCACCGGTATAATTTCGTATACACCAAGTTCCACCGCTTTTTGTATAATAAGTTCCATTTTATCGCTTTTCGGCAGTCCCTGAAACAAATATATTTTCACCGGCAATTCCGCACTTTTATAGTTTTCTTCTATAACTTTCACTATAACTGTATTTTCATCAATACTTTCAATTTCACAAAGATTACTCATTCCACCATCACTTACGAGAAAATTGTCACCCTTTTTCATTCTCAAAACATTGGCAATATGATTATGATCCGATCCGGTTATATAGTAATAATCTCCCTGTCTGTTGCTGTCATCAACAAAGAAGTTATACACATTATCACATCCTCAATTTATAAGTCTTATCTAAAATTATATCAAAGATTGTGTTAATTGACAATATTAAACTGATTTTTGTTCTGACATAAATTGTTTATGGGTTAACTTGACTTTATGCAATTAAAATGTTATATTTTATTCAGACTTTAAAAATGCAAAGGAGATAAAATATGTTGACAAAAAGCAGATGGGTATTTCATATCAATAACCCTTTCATGAATCAGGATCTTACAGCTCAGATTGAACCACAAGATGACGGCTCCACAATCTTTTATGCCGTAACTTCGAAAGGACTTAAACTCTTGCCGACAGAAATGGCTGACAATCTCACTATCGACGGAGAAACAATAAGCGTTGAAATCAAAAACGAACAGATGAAGGGTATGAAAATCGGTATTTCCGTTACATTCGGTGAGGAAACTGCTGAAGGTTATTTCAAAGTTCCTATATTTGGAAAAATGAAATTCAACGGTGAAAGACTTGAAATTGACGACTTGCCAATCATTCCATCAGAAGAAACTTCAGAAGAAGCAGAATAAATTTTAAGGGGTTCTTGCAGGCATATTTCCTGTAAAAACCCCTTATATTTATTTCTTTGTTACAACTAATGCTTGAGAAAGTGTTGAATTGTAGGCCCGTTTCACTTCGCTTTTGGGATAACTTGTGTAAGCCTGAGCCAAAGTATCATGGAAAATATAGTTATCATCATATCCCACAAGTAACAAGCAATGACTGGGTGAAGACCATGCGTGAATTTAACCCTCATATAATACAGTTAGATTTTGATAAGATTCTCTCATTTCCACTGTTGCCCAAAAGACAACGGGAATATCTTTATCAACATACTTGTGACAAATTTTATCAACATTTATATCTTTAAGAGGAACTAAATTCAAATTCAAATTTATATCTTTTGCAAGTCGGTTTACAGCAGCTTCAATAGCTGTATAAAAGCAGCCCATGCCGTTATCTGCTGTTCTCGGATCTCCGCCAAATTCTTCATAGGGATTAAACTCATAAGTGCTGTTGCTCTTTTTAAGATATTTATCAACAAACTCATCTGTCGTCACATCTACACCTATATAATTCAATGACATTACAGCGCTCACGCTTTCTCATCCGGTCGGAAGTCCTACATCCATTTGATTTATGTAATCCACACCGGCTATCGTTTTCGCTTTAGCTTGAAAAATTCCGGAACTTAACAACAATACACCTGCCAAAATTACCGCAACGATAATAATAACTTTTGTTTTTTTAGTTTTCTTCATTTTATCATCCCCTCATTTTAAATATAGCAAATATTGTATGCTTGTCAATTAAAGTTTATTAAACCATCGT
Source organism: uncultured Faecalibacterium sp. (assembly GCA_964411915.1). Lineage (GTDB taxonomy): Bacteria > Bacillota > Clostridia > Oscillospirales > Acutalibacteraceae > UBA6857. The sequence goes on along the minus strand of CAYPMB010000017.1, from coordinate 8,960 downwards.
TTTTTGTGAATAACTACCAAATTAAATTGCTTAAAATTCCGTTCACTTTTAGCTAAAATGAAGAGTTCAGGGTAAATAAGCAAAAAATTCCGTACACATTAGTGAACGGAATTTTTTTGGTGGAGACTGCTGGACTTGAACCAGTGACCCCTTGCATGTCAAGCAAGTACTCTAACCAACTGAGCTAAGCCTCCAAAGACTTGGCTATTTTACCACATATTTATAAGATAATCAATAGTAATCATAACTTTTCTGCACTGACAACAGTTAATATTTTTTCATTAACCTTAAATCTTATCTCGTATCCGGCAAAAACAAACCCGTAAATCCTTTCGGGATCATCAATATAATGAGGTCGTGGGTCTTGCTCTAATATGCTATGCAAAGATTCGATTTTGTTCTCAGGGATTTTTTCCGCAACATCATCTGCCATAACAACGCTTAACTTCACATCTCCTATTTTTTCCGTAAATCCACCTATCGCCTCAGGATGAGAGTCCGTATAAGCAAGATACGGTTTCACATCGTAAATAGGTGTACCGTCCATCAAATCAGCTCCTGTCACAAATAAAACAGGGCCGTTTGATTTTGTGATTTCGATTTTCTCAAGTTTCACGCAAGATAATCCTATCGAGTTTGGTCTAAAGGGTGAGCGTGTTGCAAATACTCCCATCCTTTTATTTCCTCCTAAAAGCGGAGGTCTTACCGTTGGCTGCCATCCGTCTCTCTTGGCTTGGGAGAACTCCCACAAAAGCCATATATGTGAAAAGTCTTCCAAACCTCTGAAAGCCTCCGGAACACGATACTCTTCTTTAAATATAATAATCCCTTGGGTTTCCGCTATACCGCTTTGTCTCGGTATACCAAACTTAGTTGCAAAATCAGTATATATATAAGCAATCGCTTCCATTTTTCTTGCCCTCTTTCAATATTTAACAATGATTATCATACCACAGGCATTTAAAAAAGTTCAAGTTTTTCTCATCTTTTATTGAAATATTTTTCCCCTTATGCTATCCTTAAAACTATCACCAACGGAGGTTTTAAATATGTCGAGATATCTCTTTGTTTACTTCACCGGAAATGAGCCTGAACAAGAAAGAATACATTTTGCAGTCAGTAAAGATGGCTATCACTTTACTCCACTTAATCAAAATCAGCCGATAATCACTCAAACAAAAGGTAAAAAGTGTGTTCGTGACCCTTATATTTTCAAAGGCAAGGACGGTTATTACTACATTATCGGAACGGACATGATGTGCAACGAAGGTTGGGAGTCAAATCATGCACTGATCACATGGAAGTCAGCCGATCTGATTTCATGGGAAGATGAAACCATAATTGATATGTTTGATCTCGGAGAAGAATTTGCCGATACCACAAGAGCGTGGGCGCCACAAGCGATATGGGACAACAATGAGGGCAAATATATGCTTTACTGGGCTCATTCCACAAAGAGGCACAACACTGCCGGTTTATACTACGCATACTCATCAGACATGAAGTCTATCACCACTCCGAAACCTTTATATTGTCGCAACATTCAGACTATTGACGGAGACATTGTTTACAATGAAAATGATCAACTTTACTATCTTTTCTTTAAACATGACGAAGATCAGACCATTGCCTATGTTACTTCAAAAAAATTGACCGGGCCATATACAGATGAGCCTATGAGGGTTTCACTTGCCACAAGCGGTGTTGAGGGCAGTCAAGTTTACCGCCTTGAAAACTCAACTTACATAATGGTGATGGACGAATATTCCAAAGGGCGCTTTTTCATGCAAGAGACAACGGATTTAAGACATTACACTCCGGTTCAAGATTACGACATGAATTTCGGGCCAAGACACGGAAGTATTGTCGCCATAACAGACGAGGAATATGATGCTTTGATATCTCATTACGGTTAAAATATTATTTTTGGGTTCTTACAGGAAATGATCCTGCAAGAGCCCATTTATATTTATTGTTTTCCCTGTTCCATTCAGTCTATGCTCTTTTCGGTTTCGTCTTACCGGTTTTTGCTTCATAGTTAGTGTTGTGCAAGGGGCGAGTCCCGCAGGCGAAGCCTTGCCCTGCGGGCAAGGCTTCGCCTGCGGGACCCACCTCTTGCACTCAACACCAAACTTATTCACAGACAACCAAAAACGCTGTAAAAAACTTTGGTTTTTTACAGCGCCCTTTTTTAATTATTCTTATTTCTTCATTAAGCCTCTGATTACCTTTTCGCAATCAGCCTGTTCCATGAACTTTGGAACAGGATAAAGAGGATTACCTTCTTTAAGTGCTCTCTGTGCAAGAAGAGTTACATCTTCTTCCTTTATTACATCGAAACCGTCAGGAATATTCATCTTTCTGTTGAGTTCCTTGATTGCATCAATAAATGCGACTGCCTTCTCAGCATCTGTTCCGTCTGTCTTGACGCCTGAAATAACTGCAAGTTTTGCAAGTCTTGCGTATGCACTTTCACCGTAATAATCAAGAACATGAGGAAGAATAACTGCCATTGCAAGACCGTGAGGTACATGATACATACCACCTAAATTATGTCCGATTGCATGAACATAACCAACGTATGCTCTTGTGAATGCCATACCCGCATAGTATGAACCCTTAAGCATACCCATTCTTGCATCAATATTTTTACCATCTTCATAAACTTTTTCAATGTTATCGAAAATGAGCTTAACTGCTTTTTCAGCATATTCTTCTGTTGCCTTAACATTGCTCTTGCCTATGTAAGCCTCAACTGCATGAGTGAGAGCGTCCATACCTGTTGTTGAAGTGATGTGAGGTGGAAGTCCGATTGTGAGTTCCGGATCAAGAACAGCATACTTTGGACGAAGATACGGTGAGTTACAAGCATTCTTTTCGTGTGTTGACTCATCTGTAACAACTGCTGCCAATGTTACCTCTGAACCTGTACCTGCTGTTGTCGGCACTGCGAATAATGGTGGGAGCTTGTGTGTTACCTTAAGAAGACCTCTCATCTTTCTGACAGACTTATTCGGATTAGTTACTCTTGCAGCTGCGAGCTTTGCGCAGTCCATAGGTGAACCGCCACCGAATGCGATAATACCTTCACAGTTATTGTCAACATACATTGCACGGGCATCTTCAATGTTTTCGATAGACGGGTTAGGCTGAACACCGTCAAATACAACATAATCAACGCCTTCGCTTTCAAGCTTTGCGAAAAGCTTGTCAAGAAGATGTAATGACATGAGACCCTTATCTGTTACAATAAGAACTTTCTTTACACCCTTGGTTTTAATAAATGCCGGAAGTTTTTCTACTGAACCTGCACCCTCTAAAAGTTCAGGCTCTGACCAGTCAAAAAAGCATTCAGCGACCTTAAAGAAAGTCTGATATGTTCTGAAAAAAGCCTTTTTAATCTGCCACATAATTATTTCCCCTTTTCATAAATAAATTTACTTATATTCTAACCTATTTTTATCTTTCTTGCAATAGCATATTTATAAAATTTACCGAAAATCTTAAAATACGCTATTGCAAAACACTTGCTTATTCTATCGATTTAAGAGATTCAACCATATCTATTTTTTTGAGATGAACTCTCATCACAAGATTTACAAATGCAGTAAATGCCAAAGAGAGAACTATTGCATAAATAAATGACGGAAAACTGATTGTCTTTCCAAAAGTTACAACATCAACTTCAGCAATAGAAATAACGACTCTGTGCAACGGTATGCCTAAAATCAGACCTATTACAGTTCCGATGGCTGTTAAAATCCAGTTTTCGTTTGCAATGTATGCAGACACTTCGCCCTTATTGAAACCGAGAACTTTAAGAGTTGCAATTTCTTTAAATCTCTCATTTATGTTGATATTTGAAAGATTATAGAGAACTATGAATGCCAAAAGTGCCGCTGAAACAACAATAATAATTACCACATAATTAAGCGCCCTGATAATATTTGAAAAGCTCTCAACGGTTTGTGATGTATAAGCAACAGCGGTTATATCGCTTTTAAGCATAAGGTCTGTTGCAAGGTTGTTTTTCTGCTCAGTTGAAACATCTTCTCTGAGATTTGCCGTAACATAATTATATGATGCATTTTTCCCGAAAGCATTTGCGTATGCTGTCGGAGAAATATAAATATAGTGGAATGTGTAGTTCTTAACAATACCTGTTACCGTAACAGCGGCATCAGTCTGACCGTCACGAGGAATAAATATCTGATCACCTATTTTTATCTTAAGGTTTTTTGCAAGTTTCTCTGTTATTATACAGCCCTTATCACCCAATGAGTAATAACCCTTCTGCTTTGCGCTTTCCATTGAAACGAAATTGGATATTACTTGAGGATCCGAAGGAATAATCAAATTGACTTCCATCGTGTCATCAGTTTTGGCGCTTCCTGCTCTGCAAACTTCCATGGAAGTCAGCATTGCATCTTGGATCTCCTGTCTTGCTTTAATGGTGCTGAAAATCTCACTTTCAGTGCTTTCTTGTTTGTTTTTAAGAACAATCTGCAAGTCATATTTGCAAATGCTTTCACTTGTCTCGAACTGATTTGAAATAACCGAACCGATGGAATCGCTTAATCCGAAACCGGCAACAAGAAGAGCTGTGCAACCGGCAACACCGCCAATAACCATAGCCATTCGCTTTTTATTTCTGAAAACATTACGACAGGTAACCTTTGCCGAAAAGCTGAGTTTTGACCAAACTTTATCTATTTTCTCAAGGAATATTCTCTTGCCGATTTCCGGAGCCTTCGGTCTCATAATAATTGAAGGTTTGATTTCACAGCACTTCTCAACCGCAATATAAGCGGCAATAACCGTTGAAGACACTGCAAGAACAAATCCGATAACAGAATATAACCATCTGAATTTTATCACCACAGTCGGCATATCGAACAATATACCGAAAGCTGTTGAAATAACCGTTGGGAATAGCCATGAGCCTAACAGCGCACCGATTACCGATCCTAAAACGCTGGCGGACAGAGCATAAACCAAATACTTCATCATTATCTGGGTATCAACAAATCCTAAAGCCTTGAGAGTGCCGATTTGCACTCTGTCTTCATCAACCATTCTTGTCATTGTGTTAAGACTTACCATAGCGGCAACAAGGAAGAATACCCAAGGGAATAACTTTGAAAGGGCGGAAATTCTATCAGCAGACTGCTTATATTCAGTATAACCCTTAACACTATCATCTCTCAATGTAACATACCATTGAGAAGTGCTTAAACTGTCAAGAAGTTCCTCACCCTCCTGCAAGGTATATTTTGCCTTATCAAGAGCAGCATAAACCTCTGCAACCTTTGCTTCATATTCAGCGTCCACAGTTCCTGCTTTTTCCTTTGCAAGGTTAACCTGAATTTCCATATTGCTGATTTCGGTCTTAAGTTCAAGAAGTTTGTTAAGTGCCTCCTGTTCACCGAACTGTATCTGATATTCAGCATCATCAAGGGCGGCTTTTGCCTCAGCTAAGGCTGTTTCAGCTTTTGCAAGTTGAGCTTGAACTTCCTTAAGTTTTCCAACGAGCTGTTTAGCTTTTTCAAGCTCCGCCTCTTTTTCTTTAAGAGTTTTTTGAGCCGCTGTCAATGTTGCGTTTGCGGCAGCAAGGCTTGTTTCCAGCTTTTTAAGTTCCGGCTCCATGTAAGCAGAAATTTCTTCAGCTGTGCCAACTGCCGTGAAAACTTTGATATTTGAAATAAGTTCCTGCATTTGCTCAGTATCATAACCGGTTGCATTAAGGCGGTCGATTAAATCGTCAACTGTTGTGTCCTGAGAGTTATTGAACTGTTCAAGGGCATTTCTGCCAGCAGCCAAAGTTTGTTCAAGAGATTCAACTGTTGTTTTTGAAGTCTGAACTGTATTGTTTGCAACATTCCATGTGGTGTATGCGTTGTTATACTGAGTCTCTGCATCTGCATATTGTTCAACAAGAGCCTTCGCCTCTAAGTATTCGCGGTTTTTTTCTTCCCACTTTGCATACTGTGTGGTCTGTTCAAGTTTTGCAACATTGATTTCATCGTCAACGCTCACTGCCGATTCATTATACTTTTGCTTGAGCTGATTTATAAGTTCGTCACCATAAACCGCATAATACTTAACATCTTCAACTTGCTTTTTAGCGTTTTGGATCTGCTCGTCAGCTGTGGCTTTCAGTGTTTCATATTCTGCCTTTCCTTCGGCAACCTCCGGCGCATACTGATTATAAAGTTCCTGGGCTCTGATGGTAAGCTGATCATAAGCAATATCCTGGATTTTAGATGTGTAGGGTTCGATATACTTATCATAAGCCTCTGTATACCCTCTGTAATTACCGCTACCTACAATCTTCACACCCACTGAGGTGTAGTAATCCATGGTGAAACATTCTTCCGGAACATATATGAACGTTCCCAACTTACCTGTTCCAACATCGGTATAACCTCTCTCGTATGAAACATAAAGAGGAGTGCGAATAATACCCACGATTTTATATTCAGTGGTATTTATCTTCGTTGCCAGATCTGATGTATCCGACTCTATCGATATAGTCGTGCCTATTTTAAATTCATCGGGCGTTGATAAAGCACTGGCATCAACGAGACACTCATTTGTTGCAGCAGGCCATGAGCCTTCAAGAAGAGTAACTCTGTTCATATAAGACGGCTTATTCTCACCGCTGTTTTGATAATTATAGGCATCGGTAATATTAAGTGAAATTGCTTTCACCGTATACTCTGAGCCGTCCATATCCGAAAGTCTTTCTCCGTTAACACAGAGAATACCGTCAACGGTTTTTACGGGACTTACAGCTTCAACTCCCTCAACGGCAGAAATTGCCGCCACATCTTCCGGAGAAAGTCCGATGGTTGATTGCACATTGATATCCATAAGATTTGTCTGTGCATAATAATCTCTGGCAGTATCCAGCATATCCGGAGCCGTTGCATTCATTCCGGCAAAAAAGCTGATACCTAAAGCAACTATCGCTATTATGGAAATAAATCTCGGCAAAGATTTTTCAACTGTTCTCTTTGTGTCAATCATAAGAACTTTATTGAAATCTCTTTTTATATTAAATTTCGGTATGTTCATCTTAGGCAAATTTTTCTTTTTGAAAGATTTTTTACCGTTTTCTTTTTTATTTTTAACTACGGCATTATTTTTCATTAGCCTCACTCCTTTGCTTTAGTAATCGGTCTTTTACCATTCTATAACATCGACCGGAAGCGGAGTATCATTAACGGCAACACGAACAACTCTGCCGCTTTTCATTGTTATTATTCTGTCGGCCATAGGTGCAAGAGCCTGGTTATGAGTGATAACAACAACTGTCATGCCTGTTTCGTGGCAAGCAGTTTGGAGCAATTTAAGGATCTGTTTTCCTGTTTTATAGTCAAGAGCACCTGTTGGTTCATCACAAAGAAGAAGTTTCGGATTTTTTGCAAGAGCTCTTGCAATGGAAACTCTCTGCTGTTCACCACCTGAAAGCTGTGATGGGAAGTTGTCTGCTCGATCGATCAAGCCAACTCTCTCAAGCATTTTTGCCGGATCAACGCTTTTTGTTGTTATCTGAGTTGCAAGTTCCACATTTTCAAGTGCAGTAAGTGTTGGTATAAGATTATAAAACTGAAAAACGAAACCCACATCACATCTTCTGTATTCAATAAGTCTTTTTTCGTCATAAGCGTTAATGAGTTCACCATCAACTCTTATTCGTCCGTCATTGCACTCGTCCATTCCGCCAAGCATATTAAGAACTGTTGTTTTACCTGCACCTGATGTTCCCAAGATAAGGCAGAACTCACCTTGCTCAATATCAAAGCTGACACCGTCAGCGGCATTTATGGAAATTTCTCCCATTTTATATTTTTTATAAACATCTCTGAATTCAATAAAAGCCATAATTCATCATCCTCTTATTTCTTATTCTTGAGTAAAAACTTCTTTAACAAGCACTTCTTTAGTCAAGTGATCTCTCACAATTACAGTGCAGACCTGTTCCTCTTCGGGCATATCTGTGTAATAGAGATAAACCAAACAGCTGTTACCTGTCAATGTAACCATAGTATAATTAGTCGGATCGGATTGGTAAATCTCTTTATCCACATCGATTATCATTTCCGTGAAATCCTTATTTCTCTCGATATTCTTAATGCAATCACCATATGGGCTGTCGCTGTTCATCATACCGTAAACATTTGAAATAACGCTTACACCCAGCTGATACATCATTTTCTTATGGTCGATTTCATTTATAACAACGGTAACTGTTCCGTCCTTCTTATTATATTTGGCGCTCACATAACCGTTTTTTTCTGCGTATGCGTCCAGATCTTCCAGATCCGATTTTTTCAAACTGCTTGCTGAGATATCGATCTTCACTCTTTCTTCCCGGTTTATGTTGATCGGTTTTCCGAAGATCACAACTGCTGCAACTATACAGACAACAACTGCAACAATTATTGCTATTTTCTTTTTCATTTTGTTTCCTCCCGTTAAATCGGATTTACATCCGCTTTTAATCATTTTATTATATCATGGGTAGGATAAAAATGCTATCCCAAAATAATGTTTTCCTGTTAAATTACTGTAAATAGTTGGGGTGGAGCGCCCGCGGTCGTGGGCGCGTAATCCTTAGTGGGTGGAACGCCCACCGAGCCCGGCGGTATAGTCGGGCTGTCAGCCGAAGGCTGACCCACCAACTGCATCGGTTGATGAGAGCTCAATACCCAAATGCCAAGTCCCTGCATGTGTGCCCACTATACCGCGGGCACACATAAAAAAAGCACTTGCATCTCTGCAAGTGCTTTGTGGTGACCCGGACGAGAATCGAACTCGTGTTACCGCCGTGAAAGGGCGGTGTCTTAACCGCTTGACCACCGGGCCAAACCGGTCCGCACTTATTAGCGCGAACCGTTTATTGGTAGCGGTAGTCGGATTTGAACCAACGACAAATCGGGTATGAACCGAGTGCT
>CAYPMB010000016.1:0-37777 GCA_964411915.1 uncultured Faecalibacterium sp. | reverse complement strand
TTCTTAAATAGTAAGGAAATTCATTTCAAATTCGTTTTAATTATATATAGGGCAAAACAAAAAAATAAAAATTCCGTTGAATTTTTATTCCATCACACCGTAAATAGTATTGTGTAAATTTTAAGAACAGATTATAATAAAGAAAACACAGAGAACCGTATAACAGAAGAAATACAGTGTGTTAACACAAAAGATTCAGTTGTTAAGACCTTGAATTAAATTTGGAAAAATAATATGGTTTACAGTTTTTATCACATGACCGATCTCCACTATTACAGCAAGAAAAACTTCGGTTGCGATCCATGGAGTTTGTCACAGTTCAACAGACAGATATCTTTTCGTGAAAGTGAAGGGATAAACCGAAAGGCATTTCAGATGATTTTAGATGATAATTTTGAAGTGAATTTATAAACCATAATTAGAGAAAAAGAGGATAGTTGCATAAATCTGTATGCTATGATATTATAAAAGCAAGAAGTTAAATAAAGAAAGGGAATGTTAATTATGAAAAGGAAAAAGGTAAACAGATCATACTTGATTATTTTTGTTGTGGCAATGGTAGTTTTGACCTCTGTCTTTGCAGTAAGAGTGAAAAATGAGGGATTTACCTCAGTTATGGGAACAGCTGGTTCATCTGAACAGACATCGGAAACCACAACAGAAACAACAACGGAAGAAGAGACTCAGGTTCACCAAGTTTCAACAGCAGTTATCCGTTCGGCAGGGGACATACTTATTCATAATCCTGTCCACAGAGCTGCCAAAAAAACTGACGGCTCATACGATTTCAGTAATATGTTTACCTATGTTGGTAATCTGATTTCCGGTTGTGATTATTTTGTGATAAATCTTGAAACGACCTTGGGTGGAACTGACGGCAAGGAAATTTCGGGATATCCTCTTTTTAATTCGCCTGATGAACTTGTGGACAACCTTGAAGATGTGGGTGTTGATTGTCTTTTGACAGCAAACAACCATTCCTATGACTCTTTTTCTGACGGAATGATCCGAACGATCAAAGTCATTGAAAAAACGAAATTGGATTTTATTGGTACAAGAAAGACTACTGCTGATCCAAAATTTATCGTTAAAGAGATAAACGGTATAAAATTCGGACTCATTTGTTATACCTATGAAACTAAACCAAGTTCAGGTTATGACAAAGGTCTTAACGGTATGAATATGAATAATGAGTATGCCCCTTTGATAAACTCATTTGATTACAATGACTTGGATTCATTTTACAGCGAGTTTAAAGAACAAGTAAAACTTATGAAACAGCAGGGTGCAGAGGTTATTACCGCATATATGCATTGGGGCGATGAATACAGACTTACAGAAAACACATATCAAAGCTCAATGGCACAGCATCTTTGCGATCTGGGCGTTGATGTTATTGTGGGCGGTCATCCCCATGTTGTTGAACCTGTTGACCTTATAACCTCAACAGATGGAAAGCACAAGACCGTGTGCGTATATTCAACGGGAAATATTGTTTCAAATCAGCGCAGAGAACTTATGAATCTCAACACAGGACACACTGAGGACGGCTTGATTTTTGAAATGACTTTCTCAAAATACAGCGATGGCACAGTTTCTTTTGATAGTGTAAAATCCATACCTACTTGGGTTCATCTTTATAAAGAAAACGGAAAGTCTGTATACAGCATAGTTCCGTTAAGCAAAAATCTTGACGATAAGGCTTCAAGTTTAGGACTTAATAAAACATCAAACGGTTTGTCACAAGCCAAAAAATCCTATGAACGAACCATGTCAATCGTCAAGGAAGGAACAGATAAATGCAATGAGTATCTTAAATCTTCTAAAAAGTGAGGAGAATAATAAATGAAAATCAGCGGCAACACTTTACAGCCGTATATATCTGAATTTTAATGATAACAGACGTTTGCATATTCCGGAAATAATAGATAAATTAGATGAAAATGATTTTCACTGCTATTATTTTCCTTATATCGAAAATGAAGAAAAACTTAAAACTGCTTTAAAGTTTTTGAGAATTTCTATGGTAAGCATCTTCCCGAACTTCAAAGAATAGCCGATGATACGAGGCGAGAGGAGTTATATGCTCGAAAGACAAAGGAATACATTACATTCATGAATGTTTCTGAAAAGGATCGGGAAAATTGCAGAAGAAATTTTTGATATTTATGGAGATCGTAATGAAAAATATCTTATTTTGACAAGATATACAAGGCATGATGCATATACGGATTTTCTTAAAGAAAGAACAAACCGGTTTTCTGGGCTATGATGATATTGTCAATAACGATAAAACCAACAAATTCATAAATATAGTGTTTGAAATTGTGCTTATATTATCTTTTGCAATAAACATTTGCTGCTATGAAGATAAGATGGTTTATATGCCGGCGGAAAAATTGTTTTATTTCGAAAAGAGAACAAAGTATTATAAGGATAAAGAGGAAGTTTATTTAGTTGACGGGCTTTATAATGATTACGGAGATTGGATAGACAGAAGCTTCTATGTTATTTGTTTCAAAGATGGAACGAAATTTAATACTGATGCTTTTATTTCGGAAGAGGAAACAAGAGAAAAGTTACTGTCCGTAATAGAGAAATACTATGATGAGCGTTTGCACGTCAAAACTGAAGACAAAATTGGAAATTAAAAAGTAAATTCAGAAAAATAAAAGGGGCGCTCCGAAAATACAACAGTATTTTCGGAGCGTTTTGTGTACATTAAAGGTGGGTTTGGGGGAGGCGGTGGGTCCGGGCGAAGCACCTTGCCGTAGGCAAGGTGCGGCACGGCTTCGCCGTGCCGGTTTTTGCCGAGGGCAAAAACCTTCGCCCGGGCTGACCGCCTGCACCCACCGAAAAAAATATCCACCGACTTTCCGATCGGTGGACATTAGGCACTTACAATATTCTTACGCTGAATTCTTGTCCGCACTTAGGACATCTGACTCCGTGCTTTCCTCTTTTATAAGGGAGACGAAGAATATTTTTGCAGTGAGGACAGGTTCTGTATCTTTTTGTTCGAATATCTTTTATTCTATCTTTGAAAAGAATAAACTTGGGTTTGATTTTATACCAGATTTTCATGAACTTTGCATTTTCTGCCTGCCTTGAATAAACATTTCTCGATAACATTCTGAAAACCGAATAAGTCAGAACACCAAGCGCCAAGAGATAAACAATCGAACCGAATACACTGTTTCTTATAAAAGCTCTTATTATCATAAGAATAAAATAAACAATTATGAGAAATAAGTTTAATCCGTCATTCCCACCGTATCTTCCTTGCATGAAGTTAAAAAGTTTTAATTTGATTTTCTGTAACATAGATATGCTCTTCTTTCTTACTTTTGTTTTATGTATATGTTTGTTGGACATATTATATATAATTATTGACATTTATTCAATGGTTTGGCAATAAAGATAAATTAAAGAATATTTTTGCAGTACTTTGATGATTTTATTTAATATTTTATTAAGTTAGAAGTTTTGTCTTGACTGTAAAGATTTTTTCTGTTATCCTATAAATGTTAAATAGGATTAAAATGTGTTAGTAGCATAAAAATTCGGAGGTTGAGAAAAAATGATGAATAAAGTTACTAAAAATACGGTAGCGATAGTTTTGTTTGTGACAATTTGTATCGCTTCATTTATAACTGTCAGACAGTTGACAAGAGGGCAGCAGATAAATAATCCCGTTATAAATGTGGACAATTCCACAACATTACCAACGGAGACAACAACTACTACTGCCACACAGCCAACACAGACAACACAGCAGACCACAATCCCCATAACTACAATTCCGATTATGTCGACAACAGTAGTTCCGGTGACAACAACTGCTCCGACAACAACCACAACAGCTCCCACCACAACTACAACATTACCAACTACAACGCAGAACAATACTACTACAACTGATAAATATATTCAGGAAGCTGTAAAAGATGATTCGAGCTTCTCAGGATACCAGTATAACAGTGACGGTAATTTCTATTATACATCATCAGACCCATGGCAGAGAAACTTCGGATTCAACAGAGCTTATGACTTTGCTGCTCAGTTCGTATTCATGTATTTTGACACAGCAAGAATTTTATTCCGCTATGACAATAAAGACTGGATGGTTGAATTCTGGAAAGGCCAGTATGGTGCAGTGTTTGTAGGCGCTGAGATCGGTGTTTACACAAAACCGTTAGACAGAGATGTTGAGCACTTTGACTGCGCAAGCGATGAAGACGCACTTTATATGGACATGGTTTGTTATAGAAAGGGCGAAGAAATATTCTCAAGAGATTACGCAAAATATTGGTGGTGCACAGGCTTCGTGCCGGGCAAACTTGACAAATTCTCAGACCGTTCAGAACTTAGCTTTAAGACAAGAATTACAATGAAAGACAAGAAAATGCTTAAGGCATTTGTCGGTGGTCTTGAAACTTGTGAAGAATTCGTATTTATTGAAGGCGAGAATTACTATGTTGACGGACTCGATGTGTTCATCGAATGGTGAGAAAATTAACATTTTTTTGAAAAAGTGTTGATTTTACATTAAGTTTGTTATATTATTACTAGTGATACAAGTAGTGTATATGGATCGCAAGATCTTTATATAAATCTTATGAAAGGAAGTAATGCATATGAAAAAGTTATTCAGCATAATGGTAGCTATCGCAATGTGTGCATGCCTTTGCCTCCCTGCATTTGCAGCTGAAGATGCAGGCGTTTTGGACGGGCTCTCTGAATCACTCGGCGGTCTTGATATGGACGGTTTTGACTTATCAGGATTAGAGGATCTTTTCGGAAATGTAAGTGCTGACTTTGAGGAGACAGATATCGTTGGAACTATCACAGGACTTATTTCAGGTTCAACAGATGGTTCAGCAGATGATGGCGCTTCATCTGAGGGTGGCGCTTTGGATGCTATTACAGGTGTTCTTGGCGGCTTTGACGTAACAGGTGCTCTCAGTGACTTCACATCAGGTCTTGATTCAGATTCACTTGGAACTCTCTTCAGCGGTCTTACAGATTCATTATCAGGTGCAGGCATTGATTTGAGTAGCTTTAGTTTCGGTAGCTTTGATATTTCTTCAATTCTTGAAGGAAACTCAGGCAGCGGTGCAGGTATGGCTTCTATCATGGATGGCTTCAGCAGTATTCTCGAGATGTTAGGTCTTGATTCTGCAACAATTGAAGGTCTCCTTGATAATGACATTGTTAACTTCTTCGCTAACCTCTACCTCGGTGCAGTAGGTGAAGTTGAAGAACCAACAACTGAGACAACTACTACAACAGAACCGCCTACAACAACTCCGACTGAGCCACCAAAGACAGGCGACACAGCAACAGTTTTTGTTGCACTCGGCACTCTTACAATGGCTTCAGCAGCAGCTTTTGTTTGCACAAAGAAGAAGAGAGCATAAGCTTTCTAAACGAAACTTTTTATATGGTACTTTGTCTATAAATAGGGAAAGCCCTTATAATCAAAACACTAAAGCGACATCAACTTTGATCAGGTTGTTGTCGCTTTTTTGCGTGGTGAGAGCAGAAGGTGGGTGCAGGAGGAAAGTTCGCCTGTCAGCCTTCGGCTGACCGCCCGACTATACCGCCGGGCTCGGTCGGCTCACGCCGACTTGGGATTACGCGCCCACGACCGCGGGCGCTCATCTCCCACAACCTCCAAGGGGTTCAGCAGTAAATCAAACTGCTGAACCCCTTGGAGTTATATATTGACTTTTGTATTTTCTTTTATCGGTAGTTCGTAATTCTACTATAAGTGAAAGAGTTGGCTTCGGGAATATTGCTGTATCGATATATGCTGAGTATTACTCCGATAGCTAAATATATGCATAGTGCAGATGAACCGCCGGCACTGATGAAAGGTAAAGTAATACCGATAACCGGAAGAATTTTGGTGCACATACCAATGTTAACCATGATCTGACTTCCAAGCATAAAAGCAATACCGCTGCACATTATCTGAGCAGAAAAAGTTCCAGCTTTTTTTCCAACGGAAAGGATTTTGACTATTAAAAGAACGAATATCGCAAGAAGGATTACAGCACCGACAAAGCCGAATTCTTCGCAAATAACAGAAAATACCATATCATTCTGATTTTCGGGAACAAGGCTGTGCTGAGTGTAAGTTCCCTGGAAAAGTCCCGTGCCCCAAAGACCACCGTTTTCCATGGCTTTAGCCGCTTGGTTTTGCTGATATATCTCGTTAGGATATAAATCGGGATAGAATAAAGCAAGTATTCTGTTTTGCTGAATTGTACCGAAAACTTTGTACCATGCAACGGGCATTACAGCGCAAACGGTTAAAAAGCCCAAGGCGAAATATAACCAGTGAACTCCCGCAGTGAACATCATGGCAAGGAACATCAAAATGAAAATGAGCGCTGAACCCATATCACCGGTGATGACGACCAAGCCGATATAAACTAAAGCGTGTAAACCTAAGAATAGAACCTGTTTAAATGAACCCAAATCCTCCTTGACCTTGTCACAATGGGCGGCAAAAGTAATGACAAAACCGATTTTTACAATTTCCGATGGCTGAAAATAAAGGGAGTCCGTTATTTTGAACCAGCAAATTGAGTCAGTTCTTGCATTTGGCGCAACACCGAAAGGAATGAGCAACAACATAAGAAGAATACCCACTGCACCGATAATAGGCCAAAGTTTGAGAATAAACTCATAATCGAACATAGACAAAACCAGCGCCATGAATAAACCCATCATTACAGCTAATATCATAACTTTTGCGTCTCTTGAGAGGAATGCCTCATCTTTGACGGAAGAATGAGTTGCACTTGATACGGCAACAATGCCTATTGAAGATAGACAAAGGCAAATCAGTATCAGCAATTTATCCGTTTCTTTTATAGCCTTTTTCAAAAAGGCTAACAATACAATTCCTCCTCTCAAAAAATAAAATATAGTGATATTATAGTATGTATTTATTAATATTTCAAGTTAAATACTTTAACTTATGGATTATTTGTGTTATAATTGTCATATCTTCATAGGAAGAAAGGTAGATAAATTTGTTTAAAGTTAAAACAAAAAGTGTAAGAGAAACCAAAGAGTTTGCTGAAAAATTCGCAAAGGAAATCAACTCAGGAGTGGTGATTGCGTTTTTCGGTGGATTGGGTATGGGCAAGACAGCCTTCACATCGGGCTTTGTAAAAGGCAGAGGAATAGATGCGGAAGTTTCAAGCCCCACATTTGCTCTTGTTCATGAATATGGAGGAAATCCTCCGATTTATCACTTTGATATGTATAGGGTAAGTAGCTGGGACGATTTGTATTCCACATCATTCTTTGAGTATATCGATATGGGTGGTATACTTTTAGTTGAGTGGAGTGAAAACATTGAGAATGCCTTGCCGGAAAACACTGTCAGGATAGAGTTTGAAAGAGGTTCAAATGAAGACGAAAGAATTATTACGGTGACAGGGGGTGGAGAATATGAAAATATTAGCTGTTGACACCTCGGCAGTTGCCGGAAGTGTGGCTGTTGTCAGTGACGGAAAACTTCTCAGCGAATGTTTTTCAAACACAGGCTTGACTCACTCTCAGACGCTTATGCCTATGGTGGACAATGCGGTTAAATCTGCGGGAATAGATATAAAAGATATAGATGTTTTTGCAGTGAATAACGGCCCGGGATCATTCACGGGAGTGCGTATCGGAGTTGCTGCCGTTAAAGGAATGGCGCAGATGTCCGGAAAGAAGTGCGTTGAGGTTTCAACTCTTGAGTCTTTGGCTTATAATCTTGCAGATAATAACTGCATAGCCGTTTGTGCTATGGACGCTCGTTGCTTTCAGGTATACACAGCATCTTTTGAATGTGAAAATTCAGTTGTGACAAGGCTGTGTGACGATGAGGCAGTGGCAATTAAGGATTTAGAAGAAAGACTAAAAAGTTATAATAAACCGATAATTTTTGTTGGTGACGGAGCAATGTTGTGCTATAATCACTATAAAGATGTTCTTCCGTGCAGAATAGTGGGCGAAAACCTGCGATACCAACGAGCATCATCAACGGCAACGGTGGCAATGCTTAAAGCCGAGAGAGAGGAAACAATTTCAGCGGCAGAGCTTATGCCCTTATATTTAAGATTGCCTCAGGCACAAAGAGAACTTAAAAAGAAAACAGATACAAAGGAGATTTTGAAATGATAGCATTAGGAGCAGACCACGGCGGTTACGAATTAAAGGAAAGCATTAAAAAGCACCTTGAAGAAAGAAATATTGAGTATAAAGATTTCGGAACATATACTCCCGAATCAGTTGACTATGCGGCAATAGCTCAAAAGACTTGCCTCAGCGTTGTTAACGGTGAATGTGAAAAAGCAATACTTTGCTGTGGTACAGGTATAGGTATTTCAATGGCAGCAAATAAGGTTAAAGGCATAAGAGCAGCTTGCTGTTCAGATTATTTCAGCGCCAAATTCACAAGACTTCATAACGATGCCAATGCTCTTTGCATGGGCGGCAGAGTGGTTGGTGCAGGTCTTGCATTGGAATTGGTTGATGTGTTCCTTGACACTGAATTTGAGGGTGGCAGACACCAGAGAAGAGTTGATCAGATCACAATGATCGAAAACGGAGAAATATTATAATATCGTTTTGCAATAAGTAAAACGGATATGAGAAAACATAAAAAACGGAGGAAATCATTATGGTAAAGAATGAGTTTTATTTCCCATCAGTTTCAGGTTTGGCAAACATTCATGCGGCAAGTTATACCCCTGATAATAAAGATGATATTAAAGCTATACTTCAAATAGCTCATGGCATGGCAGAACATATTGAAAGATATGAGAAGTTTGCCGAGTATCTTACCTCTTTAGGAATTGCCGTTTACACAAACGATCATATCGGTCACGGAAAGAGTATTTCATCAAGAGATGAATTGGGATATTTCGGTAAAAAAGACGGCTGGATGAATTTTGTTGAGGATTGCCACACACTTACTGAAAAAGCAAAAGCGGAAAATCCGGGTAAGCCTTATGTGTTTTTCGGCCACAGCATGGGATCTTTTGTTGCAAGGGCATACGCTTTTAAATATGCAAACGAGATTGACGGTGTTGTGATTTGCGGAACTTCGGGAAAAAATCCTCTTGCCGCAGCAGGCATATTCATAACAAAAGTTATTGCTAAGCTTTTGGGTGACCATTATCGCAGTAAACTTATTGATAAAATGTCTTTTGGAACATATAACGAAAGATTTGAAAAGAGAACAAATTTTGACTGGTTGACAAGAGATAATGATATTGTGGATCAGTATATAGCTGATGAAGATTGCGGATTTTTATTCACTGTAACCGGCTCAAAAGATCTTATGTCTATTTTGGATTATGTTTCATCTGAGCAGTGGTATCACGGATTTAACAACGATTTACCGGTTTATATCATTTCCGGTGAAGAAGATCCCGTAGGCGCATACGGCAAGGGTGTAAAAGAAGTGGCAGACGGCTTGCGTGAAAATGGAGTTAAAGATGTGACTTTGACACTTTATCCGGGTTGCAGACATGAAATTCTTAACGAGAGTCAGGCTTTTGAAACTGTGGCAAAGGGCGTTGCCGATTTTGTTTACAGAGTGTGTAAACTTTAATGAGAAAGAAAAATTTAAAAATAAAAAGTTGAGATAAATTATGAAAGCGATTGTTAATTATTTCAGCGCCATGTTGCCTTATGCATTGGCGTCATTACCTTTCGGCATAATTTTACGAATCATACTTGGAAAAAGGCTTCAGACAAAGGGGTTGAAAGAAGAAAAAGAGCGTGATATAGTGTGGGTTTTGTTTGTCATGTTTATGGTGGCTCTTGTGTCTCAAACCATATTACCTGATTTTTCTGAAATTTCCCTTGAGAGCATTAAGTTAGGTTTGGAAAGAGTAAACCTAATTCCTTTCAAAGAAATTCGTATTGCTTTTTCCCTGAAAGGATCGTTTTTCTTCGTGAATTTTATCGGAAATATTGTAATGTTTTTACCCATAGCCTTTTTTGTGGGGTTGCTTTATAACAAACCGTCATTTTTAAAATGCGTTTTGATAACCACAGGTTTTTCGGTTTTGGTGGAGTTATGTCAATTACCTCAAGACAGAGGAACTGATATTGATGATGTGATACTTAACACATTAGGTGGCGTCGTCGGTTATCTGTTATATCTTTTGGTAGATCGAATATTTCCGAAATTTTCTGAAAATTGCAAAGTTAATTAGTAGAGGCGGGCTGTAAAAAACGGGAGTTTTTTACAGCCCGATTAGCGCCCGCGGTCGTGGGCGCGTAATTTTTAGTGGGCGGAACGCCCACCGAGCCCGGCGGTATAGTCGGGCTGTTGCCCGGAGGGCAACAGAGGACAGGCTTGCCTTAAGCCGAAAGTTCCCCGGTCAGCCCCCGGCTGACGCCGCCCACTATACCGCGGGCGGCGTCCTTTTATCGTAATTTTCCCTAAAATTCTCTCCGTTATCTTCACAGTATTATCTCCTAATTACAAAAAGAGAGAAAAAAGAAAAAATTGTTTGCAACACAGATTTTACTGTGATATTATAAGCATTGGAAACGAATCCAATGGAGCTTTGTATGAGTTTCGGCGCAAATCACCGAAAATACTCCGTTTTAGGTGGCTTCGGATTTAGCTTAAATGTTATTGAGTATGATATTTACGGAGGTAATTATGAAAAAGTTGAGCTATAAACACACTATGGCGGCTTCAATTATGGGATATCTTGCCCTCGCCATAACAAATGCCTATGTTCCTCTTTTGTATGTTACATTTAAAGATACATACGGAATTTCTCTTGAAAAAATAGGAATTTTGGCAACAGTGAATTTTACTTGTCAGGTGGTCGCAGACTTGTTTGCACCGAAGATTATCGGCAAATTCGGTTATAAGAAATGCGTTGTCGCCTCTCTTTTCATCGAGTGTTTTGGTGTTCTCTGCCTTACAATTTTTCCGGATGTATTCCCAACTCCTCTTTCGGGACTTCTGACTGCCGGTGGAATTTATGCCATTGGTGCAGGCACTATGGAAGTGCTTGTAAACGGTATCGTTGAGGCTTGTCCCAATGAAAGCAAATCGGGTGCAATTAGCTTTTTACATTCCGGTTACTGCTGGGGTTGTATAATCTTAGTTTCAATCTCCACAGCATTTTTCGCATTTTTCGGCACGGAAAACTGGAAGATAATAACTGCTCTTTGGGCAATTATTCCCTTTGTTAACGCCATTTATTTCACTCGTGTTCCTGTTAGAAGTCTTGAGGAAATCGGTGAAGCAACAGTAAGCCCGAAGAAACTCATTTCAATGAAAAGTTTCTGGATAATGGCTGTTTTGGTTCTTCTTGCCGGTGCAAGCGAACAGGCTATTTCTCAGTGGGTTTCCGCTTTTGCTGAGGAGGCACTTGGAGTTTCCAAAACAACAGGCGACCTTGCCGGCGTTTTAATGTTTGCACTCATGATGGGCATTTCAAGAACGGTTTACGCAACATTCAGCAAGAAGATCGATTTGTATAAATACATGATGTTCTCCCTCTGCCTTTGTATCGTAAGTTATCTTGTTATCACCCTCTCACCGTGGCCGGTAGTTTCTCTTATCGGATGTGCGGTATGCGGATTTTCCGTTGGTATTCTGTGGCCGGGTTCTTTGAGCCTTTCTGCCGGTGAGATCAAGGGAGGTATAGCACTGTTCTCATTCTTGGCTCTTGCAGGAGACTTGGGTTGCTCAATCGGACCGAGCACAGTAACGGCTGCATCTTCTGTTTTAGGCGGCAATCTCAATATGGGTATGTTATGCGCTATTGTATTCCCAATAACAACTCTTATTATTCTGGCAGTAAGAAAGAAATCAGGAAAACTCAGCCAAGTATAAAATAAAACAAAATGTAAGGGGTTTTTACAGGGGATAAGCCTGTGAGAACCCCTTAGGTAGTTTTAAAAAATAAAGTTTAAACTCTGCATCTTTTTAAATTTTCTAACAAAGGGGCTGCAAAAAAATATTCAGTTTTTACAGCCCCCTTTAAGTGAAAAGGGCAAAATGCAAAATCGGCTCTTCAAGGACAAAGTGCCACCGATAACCTTTTCACAAAAGCATGTGGTCGGATAAATCTGACCCTAAGATATATTATGCCCGAAATAAAGAAGTTGACAGATGTTAATATTTAACTATATAATAGAATTGCAATTAAAAATATAAATTATCCGAACTGCTTGCGTTTAAAATATGGCATATTGCCTGTAAAAAGGAAGATTATGTAAAATATATATTTTCAAGAATATGTTTAAAAAGCGTTAGGTGTTCTGATTTGAGAAAAGGAAAGGTTTTAAAATGATGAAAAGAACAGTAGGATTGGTTTTTGCTGACGGAATGGAATATTCTCCCTTTGAAAACTATGCTTTGGAAAATGATGGAAAGAAAAAGATAAGACATGGTAACGAGAGCATAGAGTTTGATTTGATTGAGGACGGTAAGACAATTACTGTTATCGGTGTGAAGTGCGGTATCGGTAAAGTTAACGCTGCAAGTGCAACAGCAATGCTTATTGTTGAAGACAAGGCTGACTATATAATGAATGCAGGCTTATCAGGTGCAGTTTCAGGTTGCCAAAGAGAAGATATTGTTTTGGGAACAACTTATGTTGAATGTGACTATGACTTAACTTCCATAGGCTATAAGCCGGGAGAAAAGCCTGACGGACAGCCCTATATTTATAAAGCCGACAGTACACTCTTGAAATTGGGCGAAATGAGTCGAGGACTTATTAAAGGTGGTTTGGGAACAGGCGATATTTTCCTTACGGACAATGAGAAGAAAAGGTATTTTAAGGAAGTATTTTCAATCAGTGCTTTCGATATGGAAACAGGCGCAATAGCCTCTGTTTGTCAAAAGTGCGACATACCTTTCTTGAGTGTGAGAAAGATAAGTGATGATGCTGACGATTGTGCAGAGGAAAGTTACAGAGAGATGAATGACAGACAGGAAGAGTGCTTAACTCAGCTCCTTGACAATATAATCCGCAGAATGTTTAAGGAAGCCTCGATTTGGGAATAACACTGTATTTGTTTATTTTGTCGATTTTTTGCCTTAGTAAAAAACAATCTTTTTATACCCCGGCATCTTGAATTATTTTGTAAAAAATAGTAAAATAATACTTAAGAATATTATATTGAGGGATTTTGTCCTTTTTTATAGGAAAAAATACAGAA
The DNA here is from genome assembly GCA_964411915.1 of uncultured Faecalibacterium sp. Classification (GTDB taxonomy): domain Bacteria; phylum Bacillota; class Clostridia; order Oscillospirales; family Acutalibacteraceae; genus UBA6857. Next base: position 24,565 of record CAYPMB010000016.1, on the reverse strand, counting down.
AGGGGTTTAAATCGGTGTCTATAGATTTACATTGTCACACTAAACTGTCTGACGGAACATTGGGAATTGACGATTTGGTAATGGTAGCTAAGAAAAGCGGAATGACAGCTATCGCAATAACTGACCATGACAGTCTTGCGGGAACACGCCGAGGTCAGATGATCGGAGAAAGATTAGGGTTACAGGTAATTCCCGGCGCAGAATTTTCTGCTTATAATAAGGAGAGAGGACAGAAAGCGCATATTCTTTGCTATCTGCCGGAGTTTCCGGATAGATTGGAAGGCTTGTGCAGACGCATTTCCGGTGCAAGAAAAAGAGCCGGTCAGCTTATGATACTTAAAGCTGCACAGCGTTTTCCGATTACACCTGATTTTGTTGTAAGATGTGCGTCAGGTTCTACAAATATCTATAAGCAGCATATTATGCATGCTTTGGTTGAATGCGGTTATACAGATAAAATTTTCGGTGATCTTTATAATGAGTTATTTTCTCCCGAAAGCGATAAAAATATACTTTATAAGATTGATTATCCCGAACCTGCAGAGGTCATCGAGGCAATTCATGAGGCAGGCGGCATAGCTGTTTTGGCTCATCCGGGTCATTATGATAATTTCGATTTGTTAGATGAACTTATAAAAATCGGTCTTGACGGAGTTGAAGTTTGGCATCCGAAAAACACACCGGAGCAGGTTGAAAAACTTAAGGCAATCGCAAAGGCAAACAAGTTGCTTATGACAGGCGGAAGTGATTTCCACGGTATGTACAGCAGTGAACCGAGAAAAATCGGTGATTACACCATGCCACAGGAAGAGTTTGATTTATTCTTAAAATATCAGGCAAAGAAAAAGCGTCAGCAAAAGAGGGCTGAGGCTGCGAAATAATCAGGAGGTGTTCTTTCGTGCAAGAGGATATAAAGATTTATAAGAATGAGGAAAAAGACGATAATTCCGATTTATCGATGGTTCTTGAAGCGATGAAGGAACATCGAGCAAACGGCAATATCGATAAGGCAAAAAAATTGGGACAAAGGCTCAGCAACCTGGAAATTGACTTTGAAAAGTTGGTTTCTCCGAAGTTCCTTAAATCGGATATTATTTATCAAATAAAGGTTTTATTTGCTTTCGCTGCTGAGGCTAATTTGCAAATGTTAGTTGGCTCACCATTGCTTGCCACAACGGCAATCAACGCAATGTATGATGAAATACAGGCAAAATCTTCAGGATTTTATGAAAACATTTCAGACGGTGTTGCTTTCACATTTTATTATTCGGCAGTTAAAGAGGGTGGAGACATCAGCCGAAATGTTGGCGCAGCCTTTGCTATGCTTTGTTCCGTGAAAGAAAATGAGAGCTTTATCGAAACAGGTAAAATGCTTTATGAAACAGCAACCAAAACAGTTTCAAAGGAAGTTGAAAATACAGAATTTGCTCTTATCTGAGGTGGGGAATGAAAATTAAATTTGTACCTGACGAAAACAAAACCGAATATGAGTATGCGCTTAGTGCGTGCCTGTGCGGAGTTTGTTGCAGATATGACGGCAAAAATAATACGGTTGAAGAAGTTAAGCGTATATATGAAGAGGGCAGAGGAATAATTATCTGTCCGGAAGTTATGGGCGGACTTCCAACTCCACGGTTGCCTTGCGAAATCAAGGACGGCAAGGTGATAAATAATCAAGGCGAAGAGAAAACAGAGGAATTTCTTAAAGGTGCGGTTCTCAGCCTTGAATTGTGTAAAAAGTATAATGTAAAGAAAGCGATTTTGAAACAGAACAGCCCCTCTTGCGGAAGTCGAGCCGTTTATGATGGGACATTTACCGGAGTGAAAATTCCCGGAATGGGAGTAACGGCAAAACTGTTCAGTGAAAACGGAATAGAAGTTGTGGGCGAGAAGTAAAAATGTTGCAAAATTTATAAAGAGTAATAAAATTTGTTAATAAAAAGTGCAAGAGTTATTGTAAAGAAATTAAAACGAACATTTTTAAGATATTTTTAGTAAAAAACTCTTGAAAAGCTGTTAAATGTATGTTACAATCAGTTTGTAGAATATGGTTATTGGCATCAATAACACTAAAACGGAGGAAAAAGATTATGAAAAAAGTGATTTCAGTATTCTTAGCAGTTCTTATGCTGTTCGGCACATTAGGCGTTGTAGGTGTGGCTGAAGATACTACACCGAAGAAGGATGTTTATTGTTCAGATCCTGAGTGCGTATCTCTTGTTTTCAACTATATGGGCTTTGAAGTTGGTACAGTTTACATGGGTGACCTTGAAGAAGTTACAGCTGGTCCTAACACCGGTTGCTATGTTCTCAGAGGTTCAAAGTATTTCTCAGAAGGCAACTTCATTCAGCTTCCTGAAATCAAGAACACAGGTGACGGTACATACGGCGTTTGGTATTTAGCAAGCATTACAACTGCTGGTGCAGCAATGCAGGGTCAGACACTCAGTGGCGGTTCTTACTATCAGATTCCGGCTACTGCAGCTAACGGTGACTACATTGTTTTCATCGCACAGTCAAAGCCAATTGAGCAGACAAGCACATTCGGCAAGATTGCAACAATCTTAGTTAAGATCGTTGGCGTTCTCTTAGGCGATGGCATGAAGCAGAGACTTATCGATATGCTCGTAGAAATGGGCGTTGACGTTTCTATCTAATTGAAACAAATGATTTTTACAAGGCTTTCCGGAAGGAAAGCCTTGTTTTTTTGAGCGCCCGCGGTCGTGGGCGCGAAAATCCAAAATGGTTGGGACAACCATCGCCGCCCCGCGGTATAGTGGGGCGGGTCAGCCCACCGGGCTGACTTCGAAACTTGCCTTATGTAGAATTATATTTTTATATAAAAAGTTGCTTAAACAATTTGAGGAGGTGTGTATCAATATCGGAATAACAACCGATACAGCACTTAACTTGTTTATGCAAAGCGATGTAAGACAAAACGGATTATGCATTCAAATCAGCACAGATTAAATAGTTAACACTAAACGAACGTTGACAGTATAAAACTGAGATTTTATATTTCTTTTCTTTGTGAATTGCTTAAGGGCTTTTATGGGTGTTTCCTGTAAAGGCTCTTTGTTTTTTATTGCTTTAAAATTTTTCGTCAACCTTTTATATCACCAAAAACAAAACTATATCTGAATTTTCAAGTTGCTCCGATAAGTATTGAATTTGTTATTTCTCGGTGATATAATTATCAAAAATAAACTTTTTTAATGCAATAAAAACCCTTCCTTAAACATTATTATTATGGAAGAACGGGAAAACGGTAAAAGGGGTTGATAAAATTGTTTTTGTTTCTCAGTGCCATTGCGGTTGAAAATCAGCTTAAATCAGGTCGAAAAATCCCTCATATAAGTGATGAGTTGATTTTGAACATAGCGAAGGGTGATCAGGATTCATTCCGTAAGCTTTATGAGGAAACGTCAAGTCTTGTTTTCGGTTATGCTCTTTCAATACTGAAAGATAAGCAGAATGCGGAAGATGTTATGCAGGATACATTCCTTAAGGTGTATTCAAATGCCGGATCTTATACTGCAAAAGGCAAGCCTATGGCTTGGATACTTACCATTGCGAGAAACTTGTCCTTGATGAAGTTCAGAGGCAAGGTTCATGAGGATATTGATGATGATCAATACCACACCGCATATGATGTTCCTCATATCCACAGTGAAAACAAGATGCTTGTAGATCATTTGCTTAACAAACTTTCCGAAGAGGAAAGAGAAATTGTTATGCTTCATGCAATGAGCGAACTTAAACATAGAGAAATAGCCGATCTTATGTCCCTGCCGTTATCGACAGTTCTTTCAAAATATAACAGAGCTATTGCAAAACTCAGATCGTATATGAAGGAGGAAGGATGATGAGTGAAGATAAAATTCTGAATACCATAAACGAGGAAATCGTTAAGTTAACCCCCGATAATTATGATGAAATAGTAAGCAAAACTCAGTTTGTGAAACAAGATAATATCGTAATGTTTAAGCCTAAGAAAAAAACGGGAAAAAGGCTTTTAGCTTTGGCTGCAACCTTTGCCATAATTGTGTGTGCGGTGTTTGCCTTTTATGCGCCTAACAACCGAATTGACAGCGTAATTGACATTGATGTTAATCCGAGTATCGAAATCAGCATCAATGCAAAAGATAAGATCATAAATGTTGATTGTTTAAACGAAGATGCAAATGTTATTCTTGACGGAATGGATCTGAAAGGTGTTAACCTTAACATAGGCATCAATGCGATTATCGGTTCTATGCTTAAAAACGGATATATTACAGATACTCACAATGCTGTGTTGGTTTCTGTATCAAACAGTGACGAAACCAAACAGGCCTCACTTTTGAAACAGGTGAGCGAGGATATCGACAGCGCTTTGAGCGAAAGAAAAGTGGAAGGAGCCGTTTTATCACAGACTCTCACTCACGAAGACAGAATACAGGCCCTTGCTAACGAATATGGCATTTCCGAGGGTAAGGCGTTGTTTATTGATTATATCTGCACAGAAAACAAAACAGCCGATTACGAGGCTCTTGCCGATCTTTCAATAAGTGAACTTGCATTTATGGTTGAGACTTCACAGAATAATCAAAACACAAGCAACGAAAATAAGGAAGATAAAATTGCTATATCCGGTGCGGTTGATAAGAGTCAGTATATCGGTGAAGAGAAAGCAAAGGAAATTGCATTTGCCGATGCAAATTTGAGCGAAAACCGAGTTTCCGATATATCGGTTGAAGTTGATCGTGACGATGGTATTCTTGTTTATGAAGTTAGTTTTGACTGTGACGGAATTGAATATGAATATGAAATCAATGCATTTGACGGCACCATAGTTGAAAGGCAAAGAGAATTTGACGAAGATTATTATAATCAGAATAATGCTGACAGCAATGATGTTATCAACGACACATATATAACCCAAGACGCAGCCAAATCCGCGGCATTGAGCCACGCTAAGTTAGATGAAGGCAATATTGGTGAATATAAAATCGAGCTTGAAAAAGACGAAAAAACTGTATTTTACGAGATTGAATTTAAAAGCGGAAAGACAAAATATAAATACAAAATAAACGCAGTTGACGGTAGTGTCATCGAGTCAAAAAAAGACGGTGACGAGGAGGAAACATCGAAAAACAGCATTTTGGGAGTTAATTATATAAGTCGCAGTGATGCTAAAGCGAAAGCACTTAGTCACGCAGGATTGAAAGAAAGTGACATTTCCAAATATGAAATTCATCTTGATATGGACGACGGTGCAGTACTTTATGAAATTGAATTCAAAAGCGGAAAAACCGAGTATGAATACAAGATAAACGCTCTTAACGGAGAAATTGTTGAGGCGGAGAATGATTCCAAGGAAGAGCACAGCACCACCACTACTACGGAAAAAGCAACAAATAATTCTGCCGGTGAAACCAATGATTCAAGCAGAAAATATATCAGCCGTGACCAAGCAAAAACAGTAGTTCTTAACCATGCAGGGCTTAAGGAAAGTGACATTTCCGGTTATAGAATTCACATGGATATGGAAGACGGGAAAATGATATATGAAATCGAGTTCAATTGCAATCGCACTGAGTATGAATACGAAGTGAATGCAAAGGACGGAACTATTATATCAAGCGACAAGGAAACAGACGATTAAAACGAAAATCTCTCATAAGGATTTAACCTTATGAGAGATTTTTTATGGTAGTGTGTTGTTTTAACCGGAAGTTTGTGCCGGAGGAAAGTTTTTTTGTCAGCCTCCGGCTGACTGCCCGACTATACCGCCGGGCTCCTTCCCCTTAATCCTTCTTCACTCCAACTTTGTACTGGGTTGTGCTAACGAAAGCCTTTCCTGCTTTTACTGTGCATTGAGGAAATTCAGGGTGGTTCGGTGTGTCCGGGTAATACTGAGTTTCGAGACAGAAAGCATAGTGCTTATCAAAAGGAATTTCATCTTTGCCTATATCTTGCGGAATCATGAAATTGCCGGTATAAAGCTGAACACCCGGAAGATCTGTGTATCCGTCCAAAGTTCTGCCTGTTGCCGGATCGTAAACATGAGCAAAATGGCGAATTTTTCCCTGTTCACCGTTTATGCAGAAGTTGTGGTCATATCCTCTGCACTGAGTGAGCTGAATGTCATCAGCGCCGATATCTTTTCCAATAGTTTTTCCCTGTCTGAAATCGAATGGAGTTCCCTCAACGCTTCTGATTTCGCCTGTGGGAATGCTGTCCTCATCGGTTGGGGTATAAGCATCGCAGTTGAGAGTCAACTCATGACCGAGAACATTTCCTCTTTTGGCTGTGCCCAAGTTGAAGTATGCGTGGTTTGTCATGTTGATGATCGTATCTTTATCTGTAACTGCCTTGTAATCAATCTGAATGATGTTGTCATCGCCTAAGGAGTAAGTAACAGTTGTGTTTACATTGCCGGGGAAACCGTCTTGCATATCAGGACTGAGATAGCTGAATTCAACGCAGTCATCATCAACCACAATGGCTTTCCATATTGCATGGCTGTATTCTCCGCCGCCGTGAAGACAGGTCTTGTCTTTTTCGTTTTGTGTTGCTTGGTATGTGGTGCCGTTGACCTCAAATTTTCCTTGGCAAATACGGTTTGCATACTGACCGACAGTTTGTCCGCAGTAATATCCGGGGCAATTAAGATGTCCTTCAAGGCTGTCAAAACCAATGAGAATATCCTCCATGTTTCCGTCTTTGTCCGGGCAAATGATACGGTTCATAGTTGCACCGTAAGTTATAATGCTGACCTGTATCCCGTGGGTATTTTCAATGGTGTATTCATAGACTTCCTGTCCGTTTTCCATTTCACCGTAAAAATCTCTTTTAACGCTCATATATATCCTCCTAATAAGCCGTAATCTTAAAAATATAATAACACAAATAAATCCAAAAGTGAAGAAAAATCTGCAATTAAGTTCATCTTGGTCATGAACAAACAAAAAAGAAGTTAAAACTTTCTTATTTTTACCTTAAAGGGTTTACAAACCAAGAATTATTTGTTAAAATATCTAAGATAATGCTATAGGTGTCGTTATGCGCCTAGAAATAGGCATTAAACAACTTAGTTAATTATATGTAGGAGGGTATATATACCATGAGCAAAAAGTTTGTTTATTTGTTCTCTGAAGGTAATGCTACCATGAGAGAACTTCTCGGCGGTAAAGGTGCTAACCTTGCTGAGATGACTAATATCGGTCTTCCTGTTCCTCAGGGCTTCACAATCACAACTGAAGCATGTACTCAGTACTATGAAGACGGCAGAAAGATCAACGATGAGATCCAGGCAGAAATCATGGAATACATCGATAAAATGGAAGGCGTTGTTGGCAAGAAGTTCGGTGACAAGGAGAATCCTCTTCTCGTTTCTGTTCGTTCAGGCGCTCGTGCATCAATGCCCGGTATGATGGATACAATCCTTAACCTTGGTCTTAACGAAGATGTTGTAGAAGTTATGGCTGCTAAGTCAGGCAACGCTCGTTGGGCTTGGGACTGTTACAGAAGATTTATCCAGATGTATTCAGACGTTGTTATGGAAGTTGGTAAGAAGTATTTTGAACAGCTTATCGACGAAATGAAAGAAGCTAAGGGTGTAACTCAGGATATCGAGCTTACAGCTGAAGATCTTAAGACACTTGCAGGTCAGTTTAAGGCTGAATATAAGAATAAGATCGGTAAGGACTTCCCGTCTGATCCGAAAGAACAGCTTATGGGTGCCGTTGAGGCTGTTTTCCGTTCATGGGACAACCCTCGTGCAAACGTATATCGCCGTGATAATGATATTCCTTACTCATGGGGTACAGCTGTTAACGTTCAGGCAATGGCATTCGGTAACATGGGTGACAACTGTGGTACAGGTGTTGCTTTCACTCGTGATCCTGCAACAGGCGAAAAGGGTCTTATGGGTGAATTCCTTGTAAATGCACAGGGTGAAGACGTTGTTGCCGGTGTTCGTACTCCGATGCCAATCGCAGAGATGGCTGAGAAGTTCCCGGAAGCATACGCACAGTTCACAAATGTATGCGCAATCCTTGAAGATCATTATAGAGATATGCAGGATATGGAGTTCACTGTTGAAGAAGGCAAACTCTATATGCTCCAGACAAGAAACGGTAAGAGAACAGCTAAGGCTGCTCTTAAGATTGCTTGTGACCTCGTTGACGAAAACATGATCGATGAGAAGCAGGCAGTTGCTATGATCGACCCAAGAAACCTTGACACTCTTCTCCACCCACAGTTTGACGCAAAAGCTCTTAAGGCTGCAACTCCGGCAGGTAAGGGTCTTGGCGCATCTCCGGGTGCTGCTTGCGGTAAGGTTGTATTTACAGCAGAAGATGCAGAAGCATGGAATGCAAGAGGCGAAAAGGTAGTTCTTGTTCGTCTTGAAACATCACCGGAAGATATCACAGGTATGAAAGCATCACAGGGTATCCTCACAGTTCGTGGCGGTATGACATCACACGCAGCTGTTGTTGCTCGTGGTATGGGTACATGCTGTGTATCAGGTTGCGGCGAAATCAAGATGGACGAAGAAAACAAGAAGTTTGAACTCGCAGGTAAGGTTTACCACGAGGGTGACTATATTTCAATTGACGGTTCAACAGGTAACATCTATGACGGTATCATTCCAACAGCTGATGCTGAAATCGCAGGCGAATTCGGCAGAATTATGGCTTGGGCTGATAAGTACAGAACTCTTAAGGTTCGTACAAACGCAGACACACCTGCTGACGCTAAGAAGGCTCGTGAACTCGGTGCAGAAGGTATCGGTCTTTGCCGTACAGAGCACATGTTCTTCGAGGCTGACAGAATTGCAGCATTCCGTGAAATGATTTGCTCAGATACAGTTGAAGAGAGAGAAGCAGCTCTTGAAAAGATCCTTCCATATCAGCAGGGCGACTTTGAAGCTCTCTATGAAGCTCTTGAGGGATGCCCGGTTACAATTCGTTTCCTTGATCCTCCTCTTCATGAGTTCGTTCCGACAGAAGAAGCTGACATTAAACTCCTTGCTGACGCACAGGGCAAGAGTGTTGAAGCTATCAAGAACATTATCGCATCTCTCCATGAGTTCAACCCAATGATGGGTCACAGAGGATGCCGTCTTGCAGTTACATATCCTGAAATCGCTGCAATGCAGACAAAGGCTGTTATTCGTGCAGCTATCAACGTTAAGAAGGCTCATGCTGATTGGAACATTGTTCCTGAAATCATGATTCCTCTCGTTGGCGATGTTAAGGAACTCAAGTACGTTAAGAATGTTGTTGTTAAGACAGCTGATGAAGAAATCGCTGCAGCAGGCGTTGAACTTAAGTACGAAGTTGGTACAATGATCGAAATTCCAAGAGCATGTCTCACTGCTGATGAGATTGCTAAGGAAGCTGCATTCTTCTGCTTCGGTACAAACGATCTTACACAGATGACTTACGGCTTCAGCCGTGACGATGCAGGTAAGTTCCTTACAGCTTACTATGACAGCAAGATCTTTGAAAACGATCCGTTTGCAAAGCTTGACCAGAACGGCGTTGGCTCACTTATGGAAATGGCAGTTGCAAAGGGTAAGGCAAGCGGCAACAACTTGCACTACGGTATCTGCGGCGAACACGGCGGTGACCCTGTTTCAGTTGAGTTCTGCCACAAGATCGGTCTTGACTATGTATCTTGCTCACCATTCAGAGTACCTATCGCAAGACTTGCAGCAGCTCAGGCTGCTATTAAGGATATGAAGTAATTCTTAATTGGTGATATAAATTTATCCTCCACCGTTTTTCGGTGGAGGATTTTTTTGTGAATGAACCCCCCGGCTATCCGCACAAATGGGGCAATTAACATAGCGGGGGTTATTATTTATAAAGGCTCTATTTGATCACCACAACATTTATTAGTAACCTTTTATTTTGGATTTATGTCAATAATTGTAACAAAACCCCATAAGTGTACCAATAAAAATGAGGTGCGGACAATACCACACCTCTGATAAATTTCTTATTATGGTTATTGCATTCCAAGAAAATCAGCAAAATTAAGGGAATTATTGGAATCACCCTTTTCTTGCAATCAAATAAAAATTTTGTGCTGCTATATATCGTTCATCATCCGACTTGCACCCCATAATAATCGCAATATATGTTTTGGGATTTATCTTAAATGCAGCACTCAAACAATTCATAGCCGCCTTTGTACTTCCTGTCTTTACCCCTATTGCAGATGAAATGTAGTATTCACTGCTAACGTTCAAAAGCTTGTTTGTATTTTTCCAAGTAATATTCTGACCTGATGCAAAGACAACATATTTTTGTGATAATGAAACGATTTCTTTTATCTCCGGAACGGAAAGTGCATACATTGTAAGTACCATCAAGTTATAACATGTAGAATAATTATTTTCTTCGTCCCAACCGTCAGGATTTGTGAAATTGCTGTTTTTCATTCCAATCTTATTTGCACAATCATTCATCATTTTACAAAAAATATCGACAGCTTCAAGATCTGTTATTGCTTCATTTGGTATTGTTTGTCGTGCAACATTAACCGCTATTGTGTATGCTGCATCATTTCCTGATGCCAACAATAATCCTGTAACTAAATCATACAAAGATAGCTTTTGACCTTTAGATATTAAGCAAAGACTGGAATGAGCGTTTAACAATTCTAACTCACTTCCCACTTCGAAAATTGTTGATGCGGCTACGCTTTCAAAAGCAACAGCAGCGGTTAAAAGTTTTTGAATGGAAGCGAGTGCGACTCTTGTATTTATGTTGTACTCATATAATATCTCGTTGGTTTAAACACAACAAAGAACAGAACTTTTAAAGTTAATCGGGATTTTGGTTTTAGCTTCTTCTTTTAAACTCACAGAAGTCTCAGAAGCTTCTGTGAGTTTAGTTGTCACTTCGTTTCACCTGTGATTGTCGTATTTTTAGTGTTGGAAAAATCGAAAGTACCGTTTTTAATCGTTAACACGGAAAGCGTTACAATCAAAACTGCTGCAGCAGATGCCCAAATCCCTTTGTTTCTTTTTTTCTATATTCAGTGAAAGACATTATATTCAATGGGGATTGTTGCTCCATAAGTTCATGTGCATTTTGATTTAGATTATATTATATCAATGAAAAAGCGATATAACATCTATGCCTGACCATATTGGCTCATTTTTGAAAGCAAGCAAGTGCTTTTCGACCTTAGGTATCAACATTACTCGTGTAAGTTATAACAAGGCCGTTGATTCGCATACGTTGTTTATTGATGCTGAACCTACCTTTTTTCATAATCAAAAAAATACCGATATACGCAATACAGGGTTTCATAGGATGCTAAGTCCTGTGAAACCCTGTATCTATCTTTATTTTATCCTTAATTTAAAAAATCTGCTTAAATCAAATCTTCTTTATGAAGTTCTTATAGAACAATACACATTCACCAATGTTCTTTATGCCAATGTGTTCGTTTTCAGCATGGATTGTTGCAAATTGAGCCTTGTTAAGATCAATCGGAGCAAAACGAAGAATGTTGTCGGCAACATCTGTAAAGCGTCTTGCATCTGTTCCGGCTGTAAGTAAGAATGGAGCAACCGCAACATCGGGGAAGTTCTCATGAAGAACAGATTCAACAATTTGGAATGGACGATTGTTGAAATCGGTGGGCTGACAATAATCACGCTCAATTTCTTCAATAACAACATCGTATTTCTTTCCGATTTCTTTGATCTTCTCAAGACCTGCATATAAGTCATCTTCACGAACACAACGCAAGAAAAGAGTTGTTTCCGCTGTCTTTGCTCTCACCTGAAGATCAAGTTCACTGCCGGCTTTAAGAGTGGTGAAGCTGAGACCGGTTGATAACATTGCGTTTGCTGTGGGAATTTTCATCATTATCTTCTTGATAACCGGACCGAAAAGATTTAAGTTTCCAAAGAGAACATTCATGGGGAAAGAAAGATAAGGAACGTGTCTTTCAAAGGTAGCCTTAACTTCCGGATAAAACTTTCCCTTATAAATCTTTTTCTGATTGTCGCTTACTTCAGCAACGAAACGGCTGAGTTTTTCGATTGCACTGTCACTTGTTGTGCCGAAACCGCCATGACCTTTTGTGATGCTTTCTGTTTTGCAGCGATACATGTGTCTGCTCTTTTCGTGAACAGCAACCATGGCGCTCTTGCATTCAACTCCGGGGATCTGTCCCTCAGTTATAGCACCGCCTTCGTCAAGCACTGCTTCAAAGCGTATGCCGTTTTCCTTGAAGTATTCGGTGGCAAGAACCATGCCGTCACCACCAACTTCTTCATTGTTTGAAGAACCGATATAAAGGTTAATTCCCTCAAAATCATAACCCTCAGCTAAAAGTTCCTCACAAGCCATCAGCTCGGCAAAGAGGGGAGTCTTGGTGTCGATTGTTCCTCTGCCGTAAAGATAGCCTTCTTTTTCTGTGGCGCTGAAAGGATTTGTTGCCCATTCATCACTTCCGTCAACAACATCGTGGTGGCTCATGAGCATAATGTTTTTCTTTGCATTTTTTCCTTCGATCACATAGACAAAACAGCCACCGCCGAAGGTTAATCTTTTAGCCTTTGCTGTAAGATTTGGGAAAGCCTCGTCAATTACTGCGTATAACTTTTTGTATTCTGCTTCGTTTTCGTTTTCGTGTGTCCAAACGGTTTTGCAGTTGATCATTCGGGAAAGAATTTCAACATATTCCTTGTTTCTTTCCGGAGAAACTCTGAGACGATCAGCTTCTGTCTTTAAAACTACTTTTGCCATTATTTATCTTCTCCTTTTGTGTGTTCTTCAATGAATGCTGTAACCTCTTTTTCGTTGTAAAGTGCGAAGAATATGAGGGAAACAAGGCTGAATACGCCGGCGAAAACACCTGTCAGCTTAACACCTAACATACCAACGGATTCGCCTGTGCTTGCACCGATGGCGAGAACGCTGGAAACAACAACCATTGCAAGTGAGTATGCGATTTTTTCAATGAATGTTTTGGTTGCAGAGAAAAGACCTTCACGGTTAACACCGTTTTCAATGCTGTCTTTCTGAATAATATCGGACATAACCGACTGAGGAAGAATATTGATTGCGGCAAATGGGAATGAAACTGTAACGCCCATGAAGAGACCGAGATAAAGTTCATAACCTTCAACCAAAGCTGCGATTTTATCACCGAAGAAAATGAAAGCGAACACAATGGTGAAAATAATACTTGCAATGACTAACATAGTCTTTTTGCCGTATTTTTTGCTGAATTTAACAATCATCGGGAAGAGACAAAGAGCAACGGCAATGGCAACGAGCATAACAAGGAAAGACTGAGATTCGGGAACGTTCAAAAGCATGGTAATATAGTAAAGCATAGCTGTTTCAAAGAATGCCAATGATATGTAACTGAATAAGTCGCCTGCAAAGAACTTAACGAAAGTTTTGTTTTGGAAAATAGCCATAGCAGAGCTTAAAATTGACTGTCTTGGCTGTATGCTTTCTTCAACATATTCTTTTTCGTTGAATGCAGTAGCACCGAGAATAACGCAAACTAAACCGATTGCTGCAAATATCATGAAAACAATTCTCCATGACCAGAGAGGGCTTACGCCCAGTTTCTTTATTAGATCAACGAAGAGGGTGGCAGCATACATAAATGAACTTGAACCCATGAAGAATGCAGTGCTGATTCCGTAATAACCGACTCTGTCTTTTGCATCGGGAATAATTTCAGGCACAAGTGCATTTCTCGGAATAAAGAAGAATGTGTATGCAGTATAGTATGCAATGAGGAAGAATCCTACCCAGATAGCGTTTGCGACTGAACCTTCTTTAAAAGGAGCCATGAATATCATAAGAACTGAAACTGCGTAGGGGACTGCTGAATATTTAAGGAAAGGCATTCTTCTGCCGTCTTTATGAGTGCATTTGTCTGAAAGAGTTGCAACCCATGGGTCGGTGACAGCGTCAATAACTTTACTGATACCGGTTAAGAGAGCCATAACTGTGATGAAACCGAAGAGTTTATTTTGCGGGAGCAAGTTGGGTATACCGCTTTTAGCTGTCGGCTGTAAAAAATAAAGCAGATAGTTACCTATCATACCATTGAATAAGCCTTTTGCTATGTCCGAAAGACAGTAGCGTATCATTTTGCCTTTTGAAAGAGTTTTTTTCATGAGATCATTCCTTTGTGAGTTTTAGTTTTTGCCCTGTGGATTTGATAGGCAAAACCAAATCCGTATTGTGTGAGGCTTTATACTATTATACTTTAATTCGCTAAAAAATCAAGGATAAAACAGAAAAATGCAAGTATTTAAGAAAAATTTTCGACATTTGTTGAAATACCATTGTCTTGCTATTGTATGCCCCTTATGGTATACTAAGATTTAGAGAAAAATATAACCTTATTTTGAAGGTTTGAAGTCATTGGCGGCACAATACCGCATACCTGAAAAAGATAAACAGCGAAAGGATATCGGCATGATCAGAAAGATAAATAAAGAAGATTTTGACGGAGTTTTCCGTATTATGGAAAAAAGTTTTCCCATTGATGAATTCAGAACTTATGAAGAACAGAAAGCATTGATGGATAACAATCTCTATTCAATTTACGGCAATTACGGTGAAAATGGGGTAGTGAAGGCGTTTATCGCCGTTTGGGAGTTCAGCGAGTTTGTCTATGTTGAGCATTTTGCCGTTGACCCGGATTGCAGAAACGGAGGATTGGGCGGAAAAATACTTCACGCTCTTATGTCACAAACGGATAAGCCTGTGTGTCTTGAAGTTGAACCTCCTGAAACGGAAATGGCTGAAAGACGAATTAACTTTTACAGAAGAAACGGATTTTTCCTTAACGAATACCCCTATATGCAACCGGCAATATCAAAAGGCAGAAATCCATTGCCTTTAATGATTATGACCACCGGTTCAAGCATAAGTCAGGAAAAGTTCCAAGATATAAGAGATACACTTTATAAGGAAGTTTATAAGTGCAAAGTTGAAAATATATGAGCAGCTGAAAAATGAGAATTATTTTATGAATTTTCTTGGAAAACATTGAAATCAGCAGGCAAAACGATTACAATTATCTTTAACAGAGCATCTGATCCCGTGAGGGTGAAAATATCTAAGGAGAAAAATCAAAAAAGGAGAAAATGTTATGAGCAACGAAATTCCAAGAACCTATGTTCCTTTTCAAAACTGGAGCAAAAAATCAAAGCAGACAGAATACACGGAAAACACACCACTTCTTTCGTCAGACGGAACTCTTCTTGCAAAAGGCTGGGCACGACACAATGTCTTTGACTATAACAGAGACTTTGTGAAAAAGGGCAGTCCCATGAGCAAGAAAGAATGGGACTTCTATCAAATTGCTGACGGTGAATATATGGTGCAACTCAGTTTTGCCAATATTGGAATTGGCGGATATGTGTCTGCAAAACTTATTAACTTAAAAGCAGGAAAACTCATTGCCGATGCAACACAGCTTTTCCTTGGAGGAAAAAAGCACTTACCTCCTCCAAAGGGTGATGTTCCAAACAGATTTAAGGACAAAATCGGCAGTGCGGAATTTGATTTTGACACAAAAGAAAATTCCAGAACATTGTGGTTTAAGACCATGCTTAAGGGTAAGGTAGTGGAATGTAATTTTGAAATGGACATTATGCCGGGATTGGAAAATATTACCACAGTTCTTCCCTTTGCCAATGATAACAAAAAATACTTTATGACAACAAAGCAGAACTGTATGCCTTGCGCCGGCACATTTAAGTTGGGCGATGATACATACACTTTTTCAAAAGACAAGGCTTTCTGCTCATTGGATTGGGGTCGTGTAAACACACCTCATAAAATGGTTTGGTATTGGGGCAACGGTTCAACATATCTTACAGACGAAAATGGCGAAAAGCATCTTTTCGGATTTGAGATCACATGGGCAATCGGTGACGAAAGCAACGCAACGGAGACCTGTATTTTTTATGACGGTAAAGCTCATAAATTCGGTGCTGTTGATGTTGAAACATTCCCGAAACCGGATAAGTATATGCAACCTTGGAAAATCGTTTCCGAGGATGGCAGATTTAATATGACCATGCAGCCCACTTTTGACCATCATTCAGATCTTAATGTGGGAGTTGCAAGAATGCATAGCCATCAGGTTCACGGCTTATGGAACGGTGATGTGACACTTGATGACGGCACTAACCTTGAGATTAGAGATATGTATGCATTCTGTGAGTATGTTGAGAACAAATGGTAATTAGAATATAAAAAACGGAGCTGTAAAAACGGAAGTTTTTACAGCTCTTTTGGTTTGGGTGGTGGTTTGGAAGGAGCGCCCGCGGTCGTGGGCGCGTAATCCTTAGTGGGCGGAACGCCCACCGAGCCCGGCGGTATAGTCGGGCTGTCAGCCGGAGGCTGACCGAAAACCCATGGTTTGGTAACGAAATATTTTATTGCGCCGGAGTTGTTGTCTCGGCAGGATGGATCCGGATTATTCTGTCATAAATTTTGTTTATCTTGCTTGAGTATTCGTCAACTTCATATTTTTTTGATTTTGAAGCAATTTTCTTTTCGAGATCAGCTAATTTCAAATCCGCTAAAACCTCTTCTTTGTAAGTTAAAAAGTAGTTGTATTCTTCTCCGGTAATGTCAACTCTGTAAAGAAGATAAATTGTGTCTTCCGATTCAAAAACTGTCGCCTTATTATAATCAAGTTTGATTACTTGAGCGAAGAAGTCATTGCTGTAACGGGCGCTGTCTTTGGTGAAAACGAAAGTCTCAAGAGACTCTGTGCCGATAAGGTCTTTCGCTGAGTTATATGATGAATAAACAGAGTCAATATCTGTGCCGTTATTGGCTTTGTTCTTCATGTTTTCAAAAGTAGTGCGAGTGTTTTTCAGTTCAATATCGTCAAGTGCAACTGTGCTACCTAAGGTGTCGGTTGTTGTTAAAGGTGCGGCAATGATCTTGACTCCGACATATTTTTGAGTGAAAGCATTTTTCAGTTTCTTGGTTGAAACAGGACTTATTTTGCTGCCTTCACCGTAGTAATAATCAAGCAGAGCCATTTCATATTTGTCGCTGGTGATTATCTTGTTAATGTCCTGCTTGGTGATACCTATTTTTTCATAATGATCTGAAAAGAAATCCCAATAACTGTCTGTATCCTCAGCTATTTCAGCTTTTGCACTGTATGATAATGTTACGGATAAATCGTGAGTCATGGTGTTGATTGCAATATATTTTTTCACAAGTTCTGTTGCGGCAGCCTTTGCATCTTCCTCATAGTTTTCAGCCGTTAAGTCAAATTCATCGGGATTTGCGAGAACATAGTCAAGATAGTAAGTATAAACTCCCTCTGTGACTTCCGTTCCGTTAATGCTTAATGCATAAGATAATTTATTTCCGCAGGCAGTGAAACACATTAAAAGGCATACCGCCAAAAGAATAAGAGAAGTGATTTTCTTGTTCATAATATCTCTCCTATATATAATTTAACTGTAAGTATTATACTACATCTTTTGAAAAAAGTCTATATGTGATTTCCTTGACAAGTTTTATTTGTTTTGTTATATTTATTCAGATATAATTTGGAAATGAGGAAGTTTTGTGGATAAGAATACAATTAAAAGTAATATTTCTCTTTTAACAGCAGCAATGATATGGGGTCTGGCTTTTGTCGCTCAAAGTGACGGAATGAATTATGTTGGCCCGTTTACTTTTTGCGCTGTCAGATGTTTTCTTGCTGTTCTGTTTTTGCTCCCACTTTGGCTTATAATATCAGGGCGCAATAAAGCGAACAGAGACAAGGAAAAAACAAAGGCAGTTAACAAAAAGACTTTCATTGCCGGTCTTGCCTGTGGAACTGCTCTGTTTTTTGCAACGGCAAGTCAGCAGATCGGTTTGCAATACACCACGGCTGGAAAAGCCGGTTTCATAACTGCACTTTACATAGTTCTTGTGCCTGTTTTTGCGGCAGTGGCATTTAAGAAAAAAGCCGGTATCGGTGTGTGGATAAGCGTGGCATTTGCAGTGGTGGGACTTTATCTTTTATGTTCGCCGGGCGGTGAAAATTCCGTTTCAAAAGGAGATTTATATCTTCTTGCTTGCGCTTTTGTTTTTGCGGTGCAAATCCTCCTTGTTGATAAATATGCTGATGAAGTTGACGGCATATTGCTTTCTCTCGTTCAATTTTTAGTGGTTATGGTTTTATCTGGAATATGTATGTTTATTTTCAACGAAGAGCCTTCATTGGAGGCAATTTCCGGAGCATGGTTAAGTTTATGTTATACCGGTTTTCTTTCAAGCGGAGTGGCTTATACTTTGCAGATAGTTGGGCAAAAATACGGCAAAAATCCGACTGTTGCATCTCTCCTTATGAGCATGGAGTCGGTGTTTGCTGCGATTTTCGGTTGGCTTATCCTAAAAGAGAGATTATCCTCAGGAGAATTAGGGGGAGCAATGCTTATGTGTTGCGCAATAGTGTTGGCTCAAATTCCCATGCCTAAAAAATTCGGTTTTTCCAAGCAGTGAGTTTCAAGCGAAAGCTCCGCTTTCGACCGCCCACTATACCGCGGGCGGTCGTCAGCCTCCGGCTGACCCGGGGGTTACGGGCGCACGACCGCGCGCCCTCCGTCACATTCTCGTCACATTTCATACTTTTTTTATTAAATATCTTTTTCTTTCTTTTTTCTCAAATACATTTGTGTTTTGCACAAAAACCTCACGTTAATCATATATTTTCAACTATATTTGACGAAAATCAGAGAAAAATTTTCCCGAAAAGTCGAATTATAATAATTCTTAATTCTAAAAATTTGAATTTTTTTTTAATCAAGAGTTGACATTAGATTAAAGTTGTGATATCATACAGATGACAAAGAGAGATATCTCTCTAAATCAAATCTTTGAAAGGAGATACAAAACAATGGAATACATTCAGAACGTAATTGACATGATCTACGCTCTCCTCAAGGCTATTTGGGGCATGATCGGTGGCGAGTAATACTGACTAATTTAGATTATCAGTAAAATTAAATTTTGTGAAAGGAGATTACTACAATGGATAATATTAACGCATTCAAAGATTTCTTCAAAACTGTATGGGAACTCATCAAGAAGATGATTAAGGACATTGCTGGTATTGAAGTTGCATAATTTAACTTGAATTTTTGACACTCGAGTGTTAAAACATAACCCGACGGATTTCCGTCGGGTTTTTTCGTTGTGCGGGAAAACGCCCCGCGGTATAGTGGGGCGTGGCACTTCCGGGGCTCGATGCCCCGGAAGTGCCGAAATGTTTGATGAAACTAACAAGCCGCACTCACCCCAACAGCCGTACCCTTTAGGGGAAGGTGCAAAACCGAAGGTTTTGACGGAAGGGGCGAGAACCAAATTCCTGTTTATCCTCGCTTGCTTTTCAATATTTCCAATATTTCGTTAACATTGGACTCTTTTGCTGTATTGGGATAATTGTTTTCAAATTCGATTAAAATATCCTTTGACTCAAACTTATCATTTTTTACTAATGCATAAATGCTTTTATAATTACCGTTTTTTAGAGCATCTTCAATAAACGATTTTGAGTCCGGAGGGAACTTTTCCCAACCACCGTAATGATTGTGAACTGCCGTGTTTATTTTATCAAGCGTAATTGGATTTCCTCTTTTTTCATGTTCAGCTAAAATTCCTATTATATCGGAAAGATCGTTTTTATACTTTCTTCCGGAGCGAAGTTTCATTGCAATCAAATATTCTGCTGATACCGTGCGTACGGAAAGAACCCCATAAAAAGATTTATAATAATTAGAAACTCATCAAGTTTTGGTGAATATGATCCGGTATGCATAAAATCGGCATTAAGCCAACCATTTGGTAAATCAAAATTATCACATCTTTCATCGCTGAAGTTACATGAATTACAGCATCAATGTCTGCGGTCATATTACGAAAATCGTAATTTGTTAGAATAGCAGCACCACCAACTAATACCAACTCTGCCGGCATTGATTTTCCATTTAACTTTTTGAACGCTTTTGCGAGTTCTTTAAGATAGGTATCAAGATTTTTTGTAAAATTGTTATACGACATTGCGTATCTCACTTTCAACAATATTAAATCTCATGAATTCGGGAATTGCTTCCTTAATAGAACGCTGTTTGATATCTTCTTTTGTTGCAATCAATATGCCGGCAGGAAAAATGGGGCTTTTTAACTTCAAATTTCGCATATCATCATATTTCGTGCAAATTGGAATGTTGTTTTCTTTGCTGATATAATCAAGCATTGCAAGAAGGTATAAACTTTCGGGATACCATTTCTTCTTGTAACACTTTCGAATTTGATCTTCTTCTAATAGTTCAATAATGAAATCAATATCACCAAGTTCTTTTAATCGATGACAGGCATTGCTTTTAAATAGTTCAAAATCACTTCGCTTATCAAGATACGGCTCTATCAGACTTTCCATAGAAACACCGAGAACTTTTGAAATGCGATAAATCGTTTCGGCTGAACACTTTTCGAGCTGTGCTCTGCCACTGCATATATCATTTATGGTTGTGTATGCAATGCCACTGTCTTTTGATAATCGATATTGTGTTATTTTTTTCCGTTCCATCAATTCCTTTATCGTCACGATGTTTCACCTCCTGTTAGTATTATCATATCGGTTAACCGTGATAATGCCAATATGGTTTGTCCTTTCTTCACTGTTATGTTGCACGATTTTTTGTAAGAAAAAACATTTTTCTGCTTGTTTCTGTTTTCATCTCCCATGTAGGGTGCGTACCCGGAAACTGCATAATTTTAGGGAAAGGTAGCAAAAGGCACAACAGGTATTAACCTGCTGTGCCTTTTGTTTTGATACTATTTTATGCGCTCTGATTTTTACTTTATGATACTGTCTAATCCGTCATTGATAAGATCAGTGTCTGCAAGTTCAACTGCACCCTTGTCTGCTAATGAGGCTGTCACCGGGTTGATAGGCAGTTTTGCAAGAACAGGGAGATTATATTGAGCAGCAGTTTCATCAACTTTGCTCTCGCCGAAAATATAATGCTTTTTATTGCAGTCCGGACACCGGAAATAACTCATGTTTTCCACAAGACCTAAAATCGGAATGTTCATAAGTTCAGCCATGTTCAATGCCTTCTTAACAATAAGGGAAACAAGATCTTGAGGAGTTGAAACAACAATTATGCCGTCAACAGGTAAGTTTTGGAACACAGTTAAAGCAACATCACCTGTTCCCGGAGGCATATCAACAAACATATAGTCAACATCGCCCCAAGCCACATCTGACCAGAACTGCTGAATAACACCGCTGATAACCGGACCTCTCCAAACAGCCGGTGTATCCTCACTTTCAAGAAGTAAGTTGATTGACATAACCTTAATGCCTGTTTTTGTTATCTTCGGTAAAATTCCTGTTGCATCAGCCTCTGCACGGCCTTTTATTCCGAACATTTTAGGAATTGACGGACCTGTGATATCTGCATCAAGAACAGCAGTGGCATAACCTCTTGACTGCATTGCCGTTGCAAGGAGAGAAGTGACGGAAGACTTGCCGACACCGCCCTTACCGCTGACAACCGCAATAACCTTTTTTATGTTGCTGAAGTCATTTTGCTTAAGTCTTAAATCCTGTTTTTCTTCGCTGCATTTTGATGAACAGCTTGAGCAATTACCGTTACAATTTTCACTCATTTTAAAAAACACCTCGTATATTATTTATTATTTCTTAACTCTTTAAAAAAGTCACTGAGCAAAGCGGAACATTCTTCCTGCATAAAGCCACCTGTGACCTCCGGCTTATGGTTAAACGGCATCTCAAAAAAGTTTGCCACTGAACCGCAACAGCCTGCCTTTTTGTCGTATGCGCCGAATATGACTCTGCGAATTCTGGAGTTGATTATCGCTCCTGCACACATTGGGCAAGGCTCAAGAGTGACATACATTTCGCACTCCCAAAGTCGCCAGCCCCCTAAAATTTTGCAAGCTGAGTTTATTGCCTCTATTTCAGCGTGATATAATGCGTTTTTACCGTATTCTCTTCGGTTTCGTCCTGTGGCGACAATCTCACCCTTACGAGTTATTACCGCCCCTACCGGAACTTCTTTTTCCTCCGCTGCCGCCTTGGCTTCTCTTATTGCGGCAAGCATAAAATCTCTGTCACTCATCATAAGGCAACATATTGAGCAGTATAACAGCAAATCGCAATAATAGCAAGTATCATTGGAATATTGCCGAAAAATGCTTTAAGTTTTTGACCTGTTGTTATATCGTAAAGCGAATTGGAGTTGTTTTCTCTTTTTAAATTCTTTTGAAGTTTGTCTCTGAAAATCCATAAAACAATGCAACAACCGATACCAATTGTGAAAATACCGCTGATAAGAAGTGATACCATTCTCTCGCCCTGTTCATTTGGGATCGCCGTGAGAATATATGAACTTACAGCAGAAACTGTGTTGTTCATCGCGTGAATAGCTATGCCTGTCCAAATACTTCCTGTGCAAACCGTGAAATAACCGATAATAAGACCTGCAAGAATAGCGAAAGGAGCTTGGATAAGATTGCAGTGTATTAAACCGAACATAACTGCTGACATTGCGATGGCGAAGAAATTGCCGTATTTTCTCAAAGGTTGCATTATTACCCCTCGGAAACATATTTCTTCGATAACAGCAGCGCAAACAGTTAAACGCAAAGAGTAAATAAGAAGTTCGTAACCGCCGGAAGGAATGGAGAGATCAGGCATTGACAGTTCTATTCCGAATAACTCCGTAATAAATGTGAAAATACCGCTGAGATAATTCGATGCGAGACAGAGTGCTGTGCCGGCAGGAACAGCCAAAACAGCTAACCAAGTGTTGTCGGCTTTTCCGGCAGGAATAATGTCATACTCAGTGGTTTTGCTGAGATATTTTCCTCCTATTATGTGGGGAACAATAAGAGCAATAATAGTTGTGATAAGACCGAAACACTGCTGAAAAAGAGTGTCGGCTAAATATAAGTCATATAAACCGGAAGCGATCAGAATAAAGGAGATAACTTCTTGTATAAGAAGATAACCCATAACACATGAGCCTGCCACCGTTCCGCACTTTTTAATTTCCTTTTTCTTTCTTTCTCTAACAGAAAATACATCGTTGCTATATTGATTTTGAATCATTTTTCTTTCCTCGTTATAATTGGTTTGAAATAAAGTCCTACCGATTATTATATTGTATTTTTCTTTGAAATACAATACATATATTATTAAAAAAATAACAGCACCCTCCGTAATAAAGGAAGGTGCCGTGGATAAAAAGTCTATTAGTTCTTCTTAAATGTTTCGGAGAAGAGAGGAAGCTTTGAAATTTCCATAACCTTACTGCTGATTTTTGAAGTCTGAACAGCGAATATTCTGTTGCCGCCGTCCATGAGTTTAGCATCAGGGCCGAATACCATAAGATCTCTCTTGTGAGCGATGCCGTTAACGATCTTGTTAACCATAACATCACAGTCTGTGCTTATCATATCCATTGCCTTACCTGCTGAACTCTTTTCAGCGCCACCCTGACCGGAGAAAATGTCAGTCTTAGTGAAGCCCGGGCATACAAGACCGATATAGCACTTATCTCTGTATTCTTCTCTTGCAGCCTCAGTGAGACTCTTAACAGCAGCCTTACTTGCTGAATAAACAGAAGTTCCTGCGAGAGTGCAAAGAGCAGCAGAAGAAGCAACGTTGATAATAGCCGGAGTTCTGCTGTTTAAGATCATTGGCATTAAGTGATGCATTGAATAAACAGCTGAATAGAAGTTTATATCCATTGCAAACTTTATGTAGTCAATAGTGTAGTTGCCGAATTTATTAAACTTAGGAAGAATACCGGCGTTATTGATAAGAACATCAGGTTGAATTTTATTGTCTTCAAGATACTGCTTGAATTCGATCCAATTTTCTTCCTTAGATACATCAAAGAGCTGATAAGAGAAGTTGTCACTCTTGCTGCCTAATTCTTTAACGACAGCCTTCATTTTTTCTTCATTTCTTGCAATGCCGATAACTTTGCAATTATAATCTTTGATGAGCTTAATTGCGATTCCCTTACCGATACCGCCTGATGCACCTGTGATAACTACTGTTGCATTATACAACCAATTATTATTTGACATAATTTTGACCTCCGTTTGGTTTTTATGTTCTACAAGATAATATAACACAAACAGGTCTAAACAGTCAAATTGTTTTTATAAAAAACATCTTATAATCCTATAAACATTTCATAAAATACTATAAAAGCAGGGGGTGAAAAAATAAAAAATAAAAAAATAAAATTTTTTTCAAAAAAGTGTTGACAAATGCGGAAATGTGTAATATAATACTCAAGCACTCAGCGAGACAGCGAGTGAGAAAATGTGGCGGTATAGCTCAGCTGGCTAGAGTACTCGGTTCATACCCGATTGGTCGTAGGTTCGAATCCCACTGCCGCTACCAGATGATTGTAACGGTGAGAAATCACCTTAGCATATAAATAGAATATGGCCCGGTGGTCAAGCGGTTAAGACACCGCCCTTTCACGGCGGTAACACGAGTT
>CAYPMB010000015.1:0-39218 GCA_964411915.1 uncultured Faecalibacterium sp. | reverse complement strand
TTTCCACCCTTACCGTTTTCACGGCGGTATATCTCTGTTGCACTCTCCCTAAGGTCGCCCTCGGCGGTCGTTAACCGTTATCCTGCTCTATGAAGCTCGGACTTTCCTCAAATATGTATATACTTGCGATTGCCCAGTCTGCTCACCATAATATTGTATAACAAAATTTATCCAATGTCAAATAATTATTACCAAACACTTGCAAAAAAATATGTAATAGGTTAGAATAGTTCAGAAAGGGGAAGTGAAAATGGACGATTGGTTTAACGAAAGAGAAAAGTCGGGCAAAAACAGATCCGAAAGAAAAGTTGGCAGAATAATTCAGGAAGATAATTATGATTCTTCCTTTGATTTGCCTCAAACGGAAAACTATCCGAAAGAGGATTATTTTGAGAGAAATTACGGACAAAAAACTGAAACAAATTTTGATTTTGACAGTATCTTGAATTCGGAAAAAGATAGATATATAACAGAACCATTGAATTTTGAAAAAACGGAAACAAATATTAATGTTATGACTACACCAAAAATTGAAAACAACAGTTTTGAAGATGTTTCTTCTTCAAAAGTAAGAAAAATTAAAAAAAGCAAACCAAAGGGCAAGAAGATTGCATTAAGCATAATCGCAATTATTCTTGTTGTAACGATCGGCCTTGTAGGTTACGGATATAGTATTTTGGGAAGTCTTAACTATATGCCTGAGACTCATGTTGAAAACGCATATATTTCAGCGTCAGAACTGAATACAAGTTCCGATGTGGAAAATATTCTTATTTTGGGAACTGATAAGAGAAAATCACAGTCAAATTACCGTTCAGACACAATGATGCTTCTGTCCATTGACAAAAAGCATAAGGCTTTGAAACTTACTTCATTTCTTCGTGACAGCTGGGTATATATTCCTGCTAAAGATAGATACGCAAAACTTAATGCTGCCTGTGCATATGGTGGCCCACAAATGGTTATTGATACGATTGAATATAATTTTAAAGTTAAGATTGACAGTTATGTAATGATCGATTTTAATATTTTCAGAACAATCATTAACGATATCGGTGGTATTACTTTGGATATATCAGAGGCTGAGGCTGCCTGTATTACGAGAGAGGCAGGCTACGAATGTAAGCCGGGAACTCGTCATGTTAAAGGAAAGACCGCTTTGTGGTATGCTCGAATCAGACACTTGGATTCAGATTTTAACAGAACTGCAAGACAGAGAAAAGTTATATCTGCAATTGTTGATCAGGTTAAGACTTGCAGTATTCCAACGCTTGTGAATACCGTTAAAGATGTTTTGCCTGAAATTCAAACAGATATTAACAAAAATAAGCTCATGACTTTGGGACTCAGTGCTTTGTTGTCGTATATGAATTATGATATTGTTGAACAACAAATTCCTGCAAAAGGAACATGGTGGAATGCTTATGTAAATCGTGAGGCTGTTCTTAAGTATAATTCGGAGGAAAATGAGAAAGTTCTCAAAGAATTTATTTATGATAAAACAGTTGAAGAAATCAACGAAGATAAGTAAATGAACAAATAACAGCTCGGGTATCCGAGCTGTTATTTGTTACGGTTGAGACCATTCTCAACTTCTAATTTTCTTTCAACCTGCGAATCATCTTGCTTGACGGCAGGTGTTTTCTTTTTGTCCTTTTGATTCTTAACGACCAAAAGATTATAGTTCGCCTTTCTCATGTTTTCCCTCCTTTGATATTAGTTAAATCAAAATCAAATCTTCTTGTTTAAATGACACAGCATATTTTTAAGTAGTATTTTATACAGCGTTTGAAAATCATCCTTTGATTATCGTGCTTTTTGAGCATGATAATATTATATGCAATATAGGTGTGAAAAATGCCGAAAAGAGTATTGGTGTTTTTGCATAAACCAGAAGCCGAAAAATTGTAGCTTTTGACAAATATAACTTTTTATATTGAAAACATCTGCAATATTTTGTATAATATATTCATAAAATTATGTGCGTATTGCGTACAGTAAGGAGATTGATTATGAGCACAGAAACAAAATTATCAAAAAAAGATAATGCACTTATGGTGCTGAAATTTATCTTTTGCTCAGCAGGCGCTGGAATTATTCAAACAGTAACTTTTACCGTACTTAATGAATTGAACAAAGCAACAGATGCATTTAGCTTTATACCGGAAAAAATCCTTAATAATGAGTATGGCTTATTCTATTTTATCGCTTTGCTTTTTTCTGTTTTATTCAATTTTACAGTAAATAGAAAGTTCACTTTCAAGTCTGCCAACAATGTTCCTATCGCTATGCTTAAAGTTTTCGCATATTACTGCGTATTCACTCCGGCATCAATTTGGTGGGGCAATGCTCTTACAGGAAAAGCAGGTTGGAATGAATATTTAGTATTAGCATTCACAATGGCTATAAATCTTTCAACAGAGTTCCTTTATAACAGATTTGTTGTTTTCGGAAAAACTATAAACACTGCAAATTAAATTGTTATAACAGGGCGTATTGTGAAAAAGTGACGATATAAAATCATTAGCCGGATACAACTACATAAAGTAATGGGTTCAACAGGTGAGTTTTCTGTTGAACCCATTAAAGTTAAGCTTTTGAGACGAATCTGAAATTGATTTGTTTTGAACAAACAGCGCATCTGTTGCGTTAAAATGCTCACAAATTCGTCAGGATTTGTTCCGCTTTCGCCTTGCATTTGCATCCGTTTATTTCGAAACAAATTCTTCGATCTAAAACTGATGGAGTTTTGTATGAGTTGCGGTGGAAAGACAAGAGTAAGGCTGACGCCTTGCGATTGGATTTAATCCGCAAATCACCGAAAATACGCCGTTTTAGGCGGCTTGGATTTGACTTCAATGCTTAAGTGTTGCAAATTCACGAAATTATAATATTTTTCACTGTTGACAATTTAATTATATTGAGTATAATTGTTGAAAATTAAAGTACTATTATTGTAGGAGGAGATAGTATGATATACGAATCATTGGGACAACTGATTGGAAAGACACCTTTAATGGAATTGAAAAATATAGAAAAAGAATTGTGTATTGACGGAAAAATATTTGCTAAGTTAGAATACTTTAATCCTGCCGGAAGTGTAAAGGATAGAGTTGCATTAAATATGATTGAAACTGCCGAAAAGGAAGGAACGCTTAAACCGGGAGCAACCGTTATTGAGCCCACAAGCGGAAACACCGGAATAGGTTTGGCGGCAATTTGTGCCTCAAAAGGCTATAAGGCTATTTTTACAATGCCGGAAACCATGAGCATTGAGAGAAGAAAACTTCTCGCGGCATACGGTGCTGAAATCGTTTTGACAGATGCAAAATCCGGTATGATCGGGGCAGTTGAAAAAGCAAACGAACTGAGCCGAGAGATTGAAAATAGTTTTATTCCGTCACAATTCGATAATCCATCTAATCCCGGTGCTCATATTCTTTCAACCGGCCCTGAAATTTGGGAAGAAACTGAAGGGGATATTGATGCATTTGTTGCGGGAATAGGAACAGGGGGAACAATAAGCGGTATTGGTGCATATCTTAAAGAACAAATGAGTGATATTAAAATTATTGGCTTTGAACCTTTTGATTCGCCGCTTATTACTCAAGGAAGGTCAGGCTCTCACAAATTACAAGGTATAGGTGCAAATTTCATACCAGAAACATATAATCCGAATGTGGTTGACGAAGTGCTTACGGTTAAGTGGGAAGATGCTTATGAAATGTGCAAACTTATTGCAAGAAAAGAGGGCATTTTAGTTGGTATTACTTCCGGAGCCTCTGTTTGGACGGCTGTTCATTTAGCAAAAAATACCGGTTATAAGAAAATTGTGGCATTGCTTCCCGATTCAGGCGAAAGGTATATGTCATCTGGTTTGTTTGAATAAACTTACAGCAGGGATCACAAATGTGGTTTCTGCTTTTTATATTTATCTGAATAATCCTTCAAACATATTTTTCTTTTTCTTAGGTCCTTCAAAAGGTGGTGTATCTGCGCAAACAAGTATTGCCTCATCACCGATAACATCGATGTCGTCCCAACAGATTTTCATTCCCTCATCTTTACAGAAAAAGTTAAAGGGTGAAACTTTTCTTATAACAGTAATATTTACAACTCTTCCCGAACATGTGTCTATTTCAACATCACATACATTACCGATAACACAGGCGTTTTTTGAGTTTATTACCTTCTTGTCCCTTAAATCGGTCACACAACAGTTCATAATATAATCACCTCAAAAAAATTATCAAAATAAGTATATGATTGAAAGCTGAAATATGTTACAATTAGCAGTGAACAGCTTTTATCGAAAAGGAGAAAACAGATGCTTCATTTTATATTAGGACGAGTATCTTCGGGTAAGACAACATATCTTCACAAAAAATTGGGAGAAATTATTGACTCAAATTCCAAAGATGTGATCTTGATTGTGCCCGAACAGTTTACCTTTGAAACAGACAAAGGAATACTTGATACTTTAGGCCCTGTTAATTCCAATAAAATTGATGTTTTGAGTTTTACAAGACTTGCGGACAGCGTTTTTGAACATTATAAAATCAAATATAAAGAAACTCTCAGTGACCAAGGACGAGTGCTGTTTATGTCGCTTGCCCTTGAGAGCGTTCAGGACAAACTTGAGATTTACAGAAAACATATAAACAATCCCGCTTTTATTCAAAGTATGCTTTTAGTTGTCGATGAATTAAAACAGTCCTCATCTGATATGAGCCAAGTTATAGATGCAGTTGAAAAGTTGGAAACAGATTTTTTGAAAAAGAAAATGAAAGAACTTATATTGATCTGTGAAACCTATCAAGCCATTGTAAGAGTGAACAATTCCGATTCGGGAGACAGCATTGAAAATCTTGGAAAATTGTTGAAAACAAAGAATTATTTTAGTGGAAAGACAGTGGCAATTGACGGATTTACCAGCTTTAACGGTCAGATCTTAAAGGTAATTGAGCAAATTTTAATTCAAGCCGATGATGTATATATAAGCATAACGGCTGACGGATTGAACTATAATCGGTCACAAAATGATGTCTTTGCTTTTACAAGGCGAACAGCTAATAAAATCAAGAGTTTAGCAGAGAAAAATTGCGTTTCGATTTCCAAACCCATTATAATCGACGAGAGTTTGACAGGTTATAACAAGTATTCCTGTGACGGTATGCGAGCCTTAGAGGAAAACTTTTATAAGCCGAATTATCAGGTGTTTTCAGGTGACACGGAGTTTATGAATATTTACGGTGCTTCGGATCCGGAAGATGAATGTGGTTATGTTTCGAGAAAAATAAGACAGCTTATGCGTCAAGGTTACCGTTGCCGTGATATTGCCGTAATTTATCGTGACAAGGAGAAATACGAAACCGAATTAAAATATGCATTCAGAAAATATGATATTCCGGTTTTTGATGATGCCAGACAGCCCATTCTTAACCAGCCAATAATGTTATATGTTTCTTATATTCTCAAAATTTGTTCTGACGGAATAAATACGGAGAATATACTCCTTTTGTTAAAAACAGGGCTTACGGGAATTTCTCAAGAAGATATATCATTTCTTGAAAACTATGTTTATATGTGGAGCATTGACGGCAGTAAATGGAAACAGGATTGGGAAAACAGTCCGTATGCCTTCGATGAACATAAAAAAGATGATGAAAAAGAACTTCTTGAAAAACTTAATGGAATAAGAAAGCAAATTGTATTGCCCATAGAAAAGCTGAAAAGTGATGCGAAGGATAAAAATGCAAAAGAAATTTCAACTTTGATTTATGAATTTCTGATTTCCATGGGCGTTGATAAAAATTTGCAACAACTTGCCTTTACTCTCGAAGATGACGGCGAATATGTTTTGGCATCTGAACAGCAACAAATGTGGGATCTTCTTATGGAGATACTTAATGAAATTGCCGTTTCTATGGAAAATGTTTATCCTGATTTGAAAAAGTATCAGGACTTCTTCAGACTTTCTCTTTCGGTGAAAACCTTAGGCAGAATACCCACAGGTATTGATGAAGTTATTGTGGGATCAGCTGATAAAATGCGATCAAGAAATATCAAAATCACTTTTGTGTTGGGACTTAATGCAGGGGTATTCCCTCAAACAAAATCCGGCTTAGGTGTAATTACGGATAGAGACAGAAACGCACTTCTTAAAAGCGGAATAGAGTTATATGACACTAACAGCATTAAATCTGTTGAAGAAAGATTTATAGTTTATAACAGTCTATGCTTTGCAAAAGAAAAAGTTTTTCTTTCATATTCCCTTATGGGTGATAAAAATGAAAAAATGTTGCCGAGTGAAGTTATCACTATGGTTAAGAACATATTTCCTCATTGCGATGAAACTTTCAAAGAGTCTGTAAAAACCGAGGATTATATCGAAGGTGAAACCGGAACCTTTGAATTATATGCAAGTAAGTTGAAAGAGTCGGGATTTTATTCACTCAATTTGGGCGCTTATTTTAAGGAGAATGAAAGATATAAAGATAAAGTGAAAACCTTAGAAAAAATCCTTTTAGGCAAAGCGTATGAAATTGAGAGTAAAGATATCGCTACCGAACTTTTCGGAAAAAATATGTATCTTTCAGCATCAAGAATAGAAACTTATGAAAACTGTCCATTCAGTTACTATTGTCGTTACGGCATACAGGCAAATCCCAGAAAAAAGGCAGTTCTTGATCCGTCCCAAAGCGGAACGATCGTTCATAGTGTCCTTGAGAAACTTGTGAAAAAGTATAGCCAAAATTTCATGAAGCAAGTCTCAGAGGAAGAATGTAAGCAGGATATTCAGCAGTTACTTTATGAGTATGCAGATACAAATATGGGTGGTATTGACAATAAAAATAAGCGCTTTGCGTATCAATTCAACAGACTTGCCAAGTCCATATATGTTATCATGAAAAGAATTTTTAAGGAGTTTGAAAACTCCGAGTTTTTGCCCTGTGATTTTGAGCTTGAAATCGGAAAGAAGTCTCCTATAAAGCCATATAATGTGAAACTGAACAACGGTGGAAATGTAGAAATATTCGGTTATGTTGATCGTGTGGACAAAATGGAGTGCGAAAACGGAAATTATATCCGAGTTGTCGATTATAAGACAGGCACAAAAGAGATGCATTTGAGTGATGTTCTTAATGGGCTAAATATGCAAATGCTTATTTATTTAATGGCAATTTGGAAAAATTCCGGGACGTATTACGGTGATAATGTTATTCCTGCCGGTGTTCTTTATTTGCCTGCAAGATTTACAAGCTTTAAAGCGGAGCGTAGTAATGGTAAAGATGAAATTGAACATCAAATTATTAAGAACGGTAAGATGAACGGCTTGCTTCTTGATGACACGAGAACCGTATTAGCTATGGACGAAAGCGGGGAGGGAATTTTTATTCCTGCATCAATCGATTCCAAAACAGGCAAAGTCAAGGGTAATGTTATATCTTTAACCCAAATGAAAGCTCTTAGCAGCAGAATTGATAAAATTATTTCAAATATGGCTGAAAATCTACAAGACGGCAAAATATGGGCTTATCCGGTTTATGGCAAAGATCATGACAAAACCTGTGAGTTCTGTGACTATCACAGTGTTTGCAGATTTGAAAACAAAGCATCGGATTACAGATATATTAAATATGCGGAGCACAGAGAATGTTTGGAAATGCTTGACGGAGGTGAGGAGTAATGGCACGAAATTGGACTGAAAGACAAAGAGAGGCTTTTGAGGCGAGGGGAGGTTCTGTTCTTGTAAGTGCGGCGGCAGGTTCGGGAAAAACTGCGGTTTTGGTTGAGCGTGTCATTTTGCGAATTACAGATGAGTCAAATCCATGTCCGGCAAACAGTTTGCTTATTGTTACTTTTACAAAAGCGGCAGCGGGTGAGATGCGAGAGAGGATTGCCTTAGCCTTAGAAGAAAAAATTAAGGAAAACCCCAATAGTTCATATCTTGCACAACAGCAAATGCTTTTGCCCGATGCACAAATTTGCACAATAGACAGTTTCTGTAACTCATTGGTGAAAGAAAATTTTCATCTTCTTGATGTATCACCGGATTTTCAGATAATTGACGGAAGTCGCCATTCGATTTTAATCACCAAAGCTCTCGAAACTGTCATGGAAGAAAATTACCAAAAAAACGATCCGGATTTCATTAACCTAATGGAAACTTTCTTTAGCAACAGAGACGACAGTGCGTTCACAGATTGCGTTGTTCAACTTTATACCCATTCACGGGCATATCCTTTTCCTGAAAAGTGGCTTGACAGCGTAGCAGATAATTATGATCCCAATATTGAATTTAAAGATAATCCTTGGGTTAAAAAGCTGACTGATTATGTGTTGTCAGCTGCTGAATACTGTCTTGAACTCAACAGCCAAATGGAGGAATTATATTCTGAAGATGAGGTTCTCACAAAGGCTTATGCAAATGCTTGCAGTGAAGATCGAGCTTTAATTCTTTCTTTTAAAGAGAAACTTGAAAATGGACTTTGGAATGAAGCGGTTTCAGCTGTGAGTAAAAGATTTGCCACAAGAGGAAAACTTCCTAAAGACGTGAAAGATGACCCTGTGGCAGTTCAGCTTGAAGAAAAGCGGGGAATTATAAAAAAGATAGTGAAAGATCGCATAATAAAATATATGGCGATCAGCGAAGAAGAAAATAATTCGGATATGAATTATTTGCTCCCTTTAATTAAAAAACTTGTGGAATGCACAAAGGAATTTTCACAGGAATTATTTAAATTAAAACATGAAATAAATGCCTACGATTTTTCGGATATCGGTCAAATGGCTTTCAGTCTTCTTGTGAAAGAAACTGATAAAGGTTATGAGAAAACAGGTTTTGCCAAAGAATTGTCCGAAAGATATGTTGAGATTCTTATTGATGAATACCAAGACACAAATGAACAGCAGAATATGTTTTTCGAGGCATTATCCAATAATAACAACAATCTTTTCAGAGTTGGCGATGTCAAACAAAGTATATATTCATTCAGACAGGCAATGCCGGAAATATTTATCAATTTGAGAGAGTCGCTGGATACTTATAAGGACAATAATTATCCGTCAAAAATTATCCTTGACCAGAATTTCAGAAGCAGAAAAGAAGTTACTCAGTATATAAACTTCCTCTTTTCTCAGCTTATGTCAAAAAAGGCAAGCAAAATCGACTATGACGAAAATGAAGACCTTGTTCCCGGCGCTGACTATTATGAAGAAACAGAAATTCCAAAAGCTCATTTACACTTAGTCGATGTATCATCTGATAATTTTGAGGGTATGGACAATATACATTGCCAGGCAAAGTATATTGCCGGACTTATAAAAGATATGATTGCCGAAGAAAGACCGGTACAAAGTAAAAACGGTCTTCGACCTGTAATGTATAAAGATTTTTGTATATTGCTGAGAAGTGTTAAAAAAGCAGGAAAGGTGTTTGCCGATGAACTTCGCAAGTGGGGCATACCTTGTTATACAGATGTTAAAGGTAATTTCTTTTCATCAACTGAAGTTGAAGTTATGCTGTCACTTTTGAGAATAATCGATAATCCTATTCAAGATATCCCTCTGCTTTCTGTTCTTAATTCTCCGCTGTTTTCTTTCACTCATGATGAAATAGCAACTTTGCGAATAAATAAGCGACAGGGAAATCTGTATTCGTGTCTTGTTGCAGCAGAAAATGAAAATAAAAAAGTTGCCGATTTTCTTCTCTTCTTAAGAAAAATGAGATATATTGCCTCAACCTCAACTGCCGGCGATTTAATAAGACGAATTTATGAAGAAACTTCATTTCCGGCTATTTGTCAAGCTATTGACGGTGAGGGCGAAATTAGAAAAGCTAATCTGATGCTTTTGGCTGAATATGCAGTGACTTATGAAAAAACGGGCAGTATAGGAGTGTCGGGCTTCATTCGTTTCATTGATAAATTGGGTGAAAATAAAGATGAGCTTGATGCTTCAAACCCAATTAGCGAAAATGCCGATGTGGTCAGAATTATGACAGTTCATAAATCAAAAGGTTTAGAGTTTCCGATCTGCTTTCTTGCAAATACCAATAGTAGGTTTAATGCCGAAGATGAGAAAAAGAGTTTGGTTATTAACTCAGAATTAGGCGTTGGACTAATAAGAAGGGACACTAACACTCTTGCTGATTATGAGACTATACCGCACAGCACTGCAAAATTATTGAAAAACATTTCCTCTAAAGAAGAAGAGATGCGAATTCTCTATGTTGCTCTTACTCGTGCAAAGGAAGATTTATTTATAATAAGCGGAGTGAAAAATTTATATAAAGCTATCCCAAAGTTGGCTTGTGATATCGACACAAGAAAGCAAATAATCGCACCTTTCGCCGTTTTATCTCAGGATAATTACAGTAATTGGATAATTAAAGCTGCTTTAAGGCATCCTGACTGCGAAGAACTGAGAAAAATTGCAGGTGTGGATAGTTCACCTGTTAATAAATCCGATTTCAAACTTGATTTTAAGATTATTGACAATGTGAGAGATTACCGTGAAACAAAAGCTACGATAAGCTGTGATGAAAAAGTTGATGAGGAATTTCTTGAGTTTGTTAAATCACGAACTGAATATCGCTATCCTTATAGCAGTCTTATGGGTATACCCACAAAGGTTGCTGCATCTAAAATGGATGTTACGGCGCTTGATAGAGAGAACTTTGCCTTGTCAAAGCCGGATTTTCTTAATGAAAAAGCGGAATTGACAGGTGCTCAGAAGGGTACTGCAACTCATAAAGCTATGCAGTATATTGATTATGAGGCGGCAAAAATCGATCTTGAAAAGGAAATTGAAAGATTGGTCGGCGAAAATATTTTAAGTGATAAAGAGGCAGAATGTCTTGATAGAAATAAACTCAAATGCTTTTTAGACAGTTCTTTAGTAAAGCGTATATTAGACAGTGATGAGGTTTATAAAGAAAAGAAATTCACCGTCAGTATTCCGGTTGAAAAGGCATACCCACAAATTGAGGACGGTTTCGGTGAAACGGTTATGATACAGGGTATTGTTGACTGCGCTTTTATTGAAAACGGCGAAATGATAATTGTTGATTATAAAACAGACAGAATCAATGATGAAGAAAGACTTAAGGAAATTTATAAGGAGCAAATTCAAACTTATAAATATGCCATGGAGATTGTGACAGGCTATAAAGTGAAAAACTTATATCTATATTCTTTTTATATGTCGAAGGCTGTTGAAATTGATGATTGAAAAAGAAATTTGCAATCAGAATAAAAAAATGTAAAAAACTCTTGCATTTTAAATAGTCTTGTGTTACAATTATCAAGCTATATAACTAATGATATGTAATTTTGCGAAAGAGGTGACTATAGAATGAAAGAAGGACTTCATCCAAACTACACACAGACCACAGTAAGATGTGCTTGCGGTGCAGAGATCGCAACAGGTTCAACAAAGGAAGGCATGCGTGTTGATATTTGCTCAAACTGTCATCCTTACTTTACAGGTAAGCAGAAATTTGTTGATGCAGGCGGTCGTGTTGACAGATTCAACAAGCGTTTCAATCGTGGTAAGTAATTCAAAAATACTTGGAATTAACAAGACGGTGGACTTGCCACCGTCTGTTTTTCTATATATGGAGATTTTTTATGAAAGAATACAGAACGATTAAATTTGAAGCTGAGGATAGCTTTGTTGAAAAGCGCTCAAAGTTTATCGGATATGCTAAACCAGTAACAACCAACGAAGAGGCTGTTGAGTTTATAAATGAAATTAAATCAAAACATTGGGACGCTACCCACAATGTTTATGCATACGTACTCAGGGACGGACAAATACGCCGATACAGTGATGATGGAGAACCGCAGGGAACTGCCGGTATACCTGTCCTCGATGTTCTTCTTAAAGAAAATTTAACTGATACTGTCGTAGTAGTTACAAGATACTTTGGAGGAGTTCTTTTAGGTACAGGTGGATTGGTGCGAGCATATTCACACGGCGCAAAGGTGGCGGTAACAGCTGCAAAAATGATAACAATGACTCTTTGCAGTGTGGTGAAAGTGAAAAGTGACTATACATTTTACGGTAAGCTGAATTCTCTCATTCCCGAAAATGGAGGCATAATTGAAAACACTGAATTTACAGATTGTGTCGAAGTAACTTTCATTATGGCATCGGATAAAGTTGAAGGTTTCAACAAAAAACTTATAGATGTTAGCAACGGCAGATTCTTTTGCGAAATAACAGATGAACGGTTTTGCGAAACGGAATAATAATTTTTTAAAGGGAAAACCACTTTTTTGTTGTATAAATAATTAAAGGATAATTATTTGTGCTTTATGTACAGAAAGGGTGGTTGACATGTCAGAAATAAGACTAAGAGCTTTAGAATATGAAAAAAGCACACTTTCTTCTTATGCGGCTTTGTGTAGTGAAACGAAAGGCAGAGAGCGAGAAGAAAGAGAATGTCCTATTAGAACTGCTTATCAGCGTGACAGAGACAGGATCATTCATTCCAATGCATTCCGCCGTCTTAAGCATAAAACACAGGTTTTTCTTATGCCGGAGGGCGCTCATTACAGAACACGATTAACTCACACTCTTGAAGTTTCGCAAATTGCAAGGACGATTGCAAGAGCGTTAAGGCTTAACGAAGATTTAACCGAGGCTATTGCTTTAGGCCATGATTTGGGACACACTCCCTTCGGTCATGCGGGTGAAAGAGCATTGAATGAGGTTTATCCAAAGGGGTTTAAACATTACGAACAGAGTTTGCGAGTTGTGGATCATCTTGAAAAAGATGGTAAGGGACTTAATTTGACTTATGAAGTCAGAGATGGAATTTTGTGTCATACCAGAGGCCCCGAAGCGCAAACATTGGAGGGTAGAATAGTTAAACTTTCAGATAGAATTGCTTATATAAACCATGATATTGATGATGCAATTCGTGGCGGCGTTTTAACTGAAGATGATATACCTATTGACATTAGAAATGTATTGGGTTTCACGAAATCACAGCGAATAAACACTTTAGTAACTTCTGCCATAAAAAATACAACAGATGAATTAAAAATAGAGCCGGATATTCAGAAAGCATTTGATGATCTTCATGAGTTTATGTTTTCTCATGTTTACACAAATCCTGTCTGTAAAAGCGAGGAGACAAAAGCTATTGCTCTTATTCAACGGCTTTATGAACATTTTTCGGAAAATCCTCAAGGACTTCCGGATATATATAAAGAAATTGCAATGCATGAAGGCGCTCAAAGAGCTGCCTGCGATTACATAGCCGGTATGACTGACGGATATGCACTGAGCGTATATAATAATTTGTTTATTCCGAAAGGCTGGCTTGAATAAAAAATAACGGAGGGTGAAAAAATGGCAAAACGCATCAGTGACGAGTTTATTGAGCAACTCAGAATGAATAATGACATAGTTTCTGTTATTTCACCTTATGTTGAGTTAAAAAGAAGAGGTAAAAACCTTATAGGTTTATGCCCATTTCACAATGAAAAAACACCGTCATTTACTGTCTATCCGGACACGCAATCATTTTATTGTTTCGGCTGCGGTGCAGGCGGTGAGATGATTTCTTTTGTCAGAAGAATAGAAAACATCGATTATATTGAAGCTGTTAAAAGCCTTGCCGATAAATGCGGAATGGCAATGCCCGAAGACGGCTATGATGATTCTCTTATAATAAAACGCAAGCGAGTTTATGAAATGAATAAGGAGGCTGCCAGATTTTTTCATCAGGTTTTGATAAGCGATGAAGGCAAGACTGCACTTAATTATTATCTTTCAAGAGGTTACACTCCCGCAACAATAAAAAAATTTGGTTTAGGATATGCTCCGGACAGTTGGGACAAGTTGTTGAAACACCTAAGAGGTCTTGGCTATTCCTATGAAGAAATATACGAAGCTGATCTTGCAAAGAAAAGCACCAAAACCGATAAAGTTCGGTATTATGATAACTTTCGCAACAGAGTTATGGTTCCGATAATCGATGTCAGAGGAAGAATAGTCGCTTTCGGTGGTCGTGTTCTTGACGACAGTAAGCCCAAATATGTGAATACTTCCGACACTTTGGTTTATAAGAAAAGTTTAGGCGTTTTTGCTCTTAATTATGCCAAAAACAGCAATGAACGCAAACTTATGGTTGTTGAAGGATACATGGATGTAATTGCTTTGCACCAAGCTGGGTTTACTAATACGGTTGCAGCTTTGGGAACAGCTTTTACACCGGAGATGGCAAAACTCCTTTCACGGTATGCTGATGAAATTCTCCTTTGCTTTGACAATGATGAAGCAGGAAGAAAAGCAACGGATAGAGCAATGAATGTGTTTAGTTCTGTCGGACTAAAGATTAAAGTTATTAAAATGACCGGTGGAAAAGACCCGGACGAGATCCTGAAAAAGTTCGGCCCGGAGAAATTCAGAAGTTTTATAACCGGTGCTGCCAATGACATTGAGTTCAGAATACTTGAAGAAAGAGAAAAATATGATGTGGAGTCTTCTGACGGAAAGCTGAATTTTATAAAAGCCGTAGCACAAATTCTCAGCGAAACAGATGATATTGTGGCAAAAGATGTTTACGCAACTAAGATTTGCAACGAACTTTCCTTCAGCAAAGATGCCATGATAAATCAAATAAATGCTTTAAGTAAAAAGAGAAATTATAAAAGCAGATCAGAAAGATTCAGAGCCGTTCAAAAAGAGATGAGTGGTTTAAACAATAAGGTCAACACTCAGAAAAGCAGAAATTTGAGATGTGCAAATGCGGAAGAAGCGCTGTTGTCGTCTTTGATGAGAAATCCGGATTTTTGGGACAAAATCAAAGATGAGATTTCACCGGATGACTTTATAACAGATTTCAATAAACGGCTGTTTAATATAATAACCGATCGTATTTCACAGGGTCTGAATATTGATTTAAGCCTTATTGCAGACTCTACTTTCACTATTGAGGAAATTGATGCAATCAAGTCTATTGAAATGAAATCTGAAAATCTTAACCATTCTGTTAAGGAATGTCGGGATTGCATTGAGGTTATTAAACAGGAGAAAACAAAGGCTGAAAAAACTTCGGTTGATGTTTCTGCTCTGAGTGATGAAGATTTTATGAATCTGTTTAAAAGAGGTAAAGATTGAGAGGAAAAAAGTAATGGATAATGAAAAGAAAAATGCTTTAAGTTCACTTTTGGCAAAAGCCAATAACAACGGTGGAAAAATAGCTTCCAGTGATATTGATAATCTTATTATTGACGGAGATGTTGATATTGAGGAGGTTGAAAAGATCTATTCAGCCATCGAAAGTAATGGGATTGAGATAATTGACGATCTCGACAGTAATATTCTTGACGGGCTTTCAGTAGAAATTGACACTCCAAAGGAACTTGTAACAGATGATTACATTGAAGAATCAAGACTTGTTACCATTGACGATCCTGTTAAGGTGTATCTTAAGGATATCGGCAGAGTTCCACTTTTGACTTCGGAAGAAGAAATCAACCTTGCCATGAGAATAGCGGAAAATGACGAAGAGGCTAAAAAGAGACTGACAGAGGCAAACTTAAGACTTGTTGTAAGTATTGCAAAAAGATATGTGGGCAGAGGTATGCAGTTCCTCGACTTAATTCAGGAAGGCAACTTAGGTCTTATTAAGGCAGTTGACAAATTCGACTATTCAAAAGGCTTTAAGTTTTCAACTTATGCAACTTGGTGGATAAGACAGGCTATCACAAGAGCCATTGCCGATCAGGGAAGAACAATACGCATACCTGTTCATATGGTGGAAACAATAAATAAAGTCAAGAAGACAAGTAGCCTCCTTCTTCACAGAAACGGTCGTGAAGCAACGGCTGAAGAAATTGCGGAAGAACTCGATATGCCTGTTGAGAAGGTTAGAGAGGTTATTCATATTTCGCAGGAGCCGGTTTCACTTGAAACTCCTATCGGTGAAGAGGAAGACAGCCACCTTGGAGACTTTATTCCAGATGACGAAACTCTTTCACCTGATGATGTTGCATCAAGGATTATGCTTAAAGAGCAGATAAAGGAAGTTCTTAACACAACCTTGACTCCCAGAGAGGCAAAAGTTATTATTCTCAGATTCGGCTTGGATTCCGGTGTTCCAATGACTCTTGAAGATGTTGGCAAGGAATTTGATATTACACGAGAGAGAATAAGACAAATTGAAGCTAAGGCTTTGAGAAAAATCAGACGTCCCGGTGCAATTAAGCATCTTACAGGATTTTAATTTACTGATTTTTATGAAAGGACAGGATGACAATGGAAAACAATGATAAGAAAAGTTTAATCGACAGTCTTATAGAAAAAGGCACAAAAAACGGTAACAAAATTTCTTCAAACGATATTGATTTGGTTTTGATCGATAATGAAATTGATATTGATGAAATGGAGAAACTTTACAGTGCTCTTGAAAGTCACGGTATTGAGATTATCGATGATATGGGAGATGCCTTGTTTGAGGGACTTTCTATTGATATCGACAATTCTAAAAACTATGAAACAGAAGATTTAGCTTATACGGAGGCTCAGGCAATAAATGTTGATGACCCGGTTAAGGTTTATCTTAAAGACATAGGCAGAATACCGCTTTTGACTTCGGAAGAAGAAATCAACCTTGCCATGAGAATAGCAGAAAATGACGAAGAGGCTAAAAAGAGACTGACAGAGGCAAACTTAAGACTTGTTGTAAGTATTGCAAAAAGATATGTGGGCAGAGGTATGCAGTTCCTCGACTTAATTCAGGAAGGCAACTTAGGTCTTATTAAGGCAGTTGACAAATTCGACTATTCAAAAGGCTTTAAGTTTTCAACTTATGCAACTTGGTGGATAAGACAGGCTATCACAAGAGCCATTGCCGATCAGGGAAGAACAATACGCATACCTGTTCATATGGTGGAAACAATAAATAAAGTTAAGAAGACAAGTAGCCTTCTTCTTCACAGAAACGGTCATGAAGCAACAGCTGAAGAAATTGCAGAAGAACTTGATATGCCTGTATATAAAGTAAGAGAAATTCTCAGAATTTCTCAGGAGCCGGTTTCGCTTGAAACTCCCATTGGTGAGGAAGAAGACAGCCACCTTGGAGACTTTATTCCCGATGATGAAGCTCTTTCTCCGGACGATGCAGCTGCAAAGACTTTGAGAAGAGAAAAAATCGGTGAAGTATTAAAAACTCTTACACCAAGAGAAGCAAGAGTTATCGCTATGCGTTTCGGACTTGATAACGGAAAACCAATGACTCTTGAAGAAGTTGGTAAAGAGTTCGATGTTACAAGAGAAAGAATAAGACAGATCGAAGCTAAGGCTTTAAGAAAAATCCGTCATCCGAGCAGAAGTAAATACCTTAAAGATTTATAAGATTTACAAACAGGGTTTGTTTCATCAAAACCCTGTTTTCTTTGACATAATCTTTCTAATATGATAAAATAAGCCATGATAGTAAATTTGGAGGTGCAGTCCAATGCTGACCATAAAGGAATATATTAAGCCGAAAAGTATAGAAGAAGCATATGAACTGAATTTGAATAAACGAAATGTAATTATCGGTGGTATGCTTTGGTTGAAAATGCAACACAAAAATGTAAATACAGCTATTGATATTTCAGATTTAGGTCTTGATAAAATTACTGAAACCGATAATGAATACATAATTGGTGCAATGGTAAGTTTGAGAGATATTGAACTTCACACCGGTCTTAATAAAATGACTAACGGTGCTGTTGCTGAAAGTGTAAAACACATTGTAGGGGTTCAGTTCAGAAATTCTGCCACTGTTGGCGGAAGCATATACTCAAGGTTCGGTTTCTCAGATGTGTCAACTGTTTTTATGGCTTTGGGAGCAAAGGTTCAGCTTTATAAAGCGGGAATAATACCTCTTGATGAGTTTTCAAATATGAAGTACGAGAGAGATATTCTAATGAATGTCATTGTGCCGAAAACAGTTAATAAGGCTGTATATTTATCGCAAAGAAATATTAAAACCGATATTCCTGTTTTAACTTGTGCTGTCGCCGAAAGAGATGGGGACATTTACTGCGTTATGGGTTCAAGACCGATGAAGGCTGTCTTGATAAAAGACGAAGCAGGTATTCTTAAAAATGGCATTGATGAAAGCAGCGCAGAGAAATTTGCAGATTATGTTTTTGAAAATACTACCTATGCATCTAACTGCCGTGGAAGTAAAGAGTACAGAGAAATTGTAAGCAAAGTTCTTGTTAAAAGAGCTGTTTTGAGTTTGGGGGAAATTTAAAATGGAAATCAAAATTGAATTAAATGGAAAAAAGATTACCGACAATATTGCTCCGGACACATTGCTTATTGACTTTGTAAGAAGTCATGGTTGTTATAGTGTAAAAAGAGGTTGTGAAACTTCAAATTGCGGATTATGCACAGTTTTGGTTAACTCAAAACCCATGCTTTCTTGCAGTCTCCTTGCTGCACGAGTTGACGGCAAAAGCGTATATACACTTGAGGGTCTTCAAGATGAAGCTGAAGAGTTCGTTACATTTATTGCCGATGAAGGTGCAGATCAGTGTGGTTTTTGTAATCCCGGTTATGTGATGAATTTTATAGCATTATATAGAGAAAATCCCGATCCAACCGATGAGGAAATTAAAGAATATTTATCCGGCAATTTGTGTCGTTGCT
The DNA here is from genome assembly GCA_964411915.1 of uncultured Faecalibacterium sp. Taxonomy (GTDB): domain Bacteria; phylum Bacillota; class Clostridia; order Oscillospirales; family Acutalibacteraceae; genus UBA6857. The sequence goes on along the minus strand of CAYPMB010000015.1, from coordinate 20,552 downwards.
CCGGTTATGACGGTCAGCTTAGAGGCATAAGAAAGTTTCTTGACAGCAGAAAAAGCAAGGAGGTAAAATCCGATGAGTGAAAAAGAATATAAATCAGTAGGCAAACCAATAAGAAAAAAGGACGCTATGAGCCTTCTTTTAGGTAAGCCCGTTTATGTTGATGATATTGTTCCTCGTGATTGCCTTGTTGTCAAAGTTTTGAGAAGCCCTTATGCAAACGCTTATATCGAAGATATAAATACAAGCATTGCCATGAAAGTACCCGGAATTGAGTGCGTTTTTACGTATAAAGATGTTCCGCAAAAAAGATTTACCATGGCAGGTCAGACTTATCCTGAAATGTCTCCATACGATAGATTACTTCTTGATAAGCACTTGCGTTTTGTCGGTGATGCAGTTGCCATTGTAGCCGGTGAAGATGAAAAAGCTGTTGATAAAGCACTTAAATGCATCAAGGTTAAGTATAAAGTTCTTGAACCTATCCTTGATATGCATAAGGCTCTTGATAATCCTATACTTGTTCATCCGGAAGATAACTGGAAAGCCATTTGTCCTGTTGGTGCAGACAACAAAAGAAATCTCTGTGCAAGCGAAGTTTGCAGTGACGGAGACGTTGAAAAGGTGCTGTCGGAGTGTGATGAGATTATTGAACATACCTACCACACAAAAGCCTGCAATCAGGCAATGATGGAAACATTCAGAACTTATGCTGAAATGGACAGATACGGCAGACTTCATGTGATAAGCTCTACTCAGATTGTTTTTCACGCAAGAAGAATTATTGCAAACGCTCTTGACATACCTAAATCAATGGTTCATGTTGAAAAGCCGAGAATCGGCGGAGGCTTTGGCGCAAAACAGACGGTTGTGGCTGAAGTCTATCCGGCATTTGTCACATGGAAAACAGGTAAGCCGTCTAAGATGATTTATTCAAGATATGAAAGTCAAATTGCCGCTTCTCCAAGACATGAAATGGAAGTTAAAGTCAGACTTGGCGCAACAAAAGACGGTGTTATAAAAGCCATTGACTTATATACTCTTTCAAATACAGGTGCATATGGTGAACACGGTCCTACAACAGTAGGCTTGTCGGGACACAAATCCATACCTCTTTACACAAGTAATCTTGAGGCTTTCAAATTCGCTTATGATGTTGTTTATACAAACATTCAATCAGCCGGAGCATATAGAGGTTATGGTGCAACCCAGGGCATTTTTGCCGTTGAATCCGCTGTAAACGAACTTGCAGACAAACTGAATATTGATCCTGTAAAACTCAGAGAACGCAACATGGTAAGAGAAGGGCAGATTATGCCTGCTTATTATAATGAACCCGCAAACGCTTGTGCTCTTGACAGATGTATGGAAAGATGCAAAGAGATTTTTGATTGGGAGAAAAAATTCCCTGTCAGAGATATGGGTAACGGCAAAGTCAGAACAGCCGGTGTTGCTATGGCAATGCAAGGTTCATGCATTTCTTTTGTAGATGTAGGTTCAGCCACGATAAAGTTAGGTGACGAAGGTTTTTATAATCTCCTCATCGGTGCAGCTGATATGGGAACAGGTTGTGACACGATTTTATCACAGATTGCTGCAGAAGTTCTTGAATGTTCAGTTGATGATATAACAGTTTTCGGTGCTGACTCCGATGCATCACCTTATGATTCAGGTTCATACGCTTCTTCAACAACTTATGTTACAGGTAAGGCAACAGAAAAGGCAGCTTTGGAACTTAAGGATAAATTATGTGAGATCGCTGCGCAACTGATGTCTTGCAGCAAAGAGGAAATTATTTTCTCAGGTAATAACATTTCAAAAGCTGACGGTTCAGCCTCTGTAACATTAGCTGATATTGCTGAAAAATCAATGTGCGGAAATACTATTGCGGCTCAAGCTACATATACCCATTCTTCTCCCATTTCACCGCCACCGTTTATGGCAGGCATGGTTGAAATTGAACTTGACAAAGAAACAGGCAGTGTTGAAATTTTAGATTATACAGCTGTTGTTGACTGCGGAACGGCAGTTAATCCAAATTTGGCAAGAATTCAAACAGAAGGCGGATTGGTTCAGGGCATAGGTATGGCATTATATGAAGATGTCACCTATGACGAGAGGGGAAGACTTAGAGAAAATTCCTTCTTACAATATAAGATACCAACACGACTTGATATGGGTAAGCTAAGGGTTGAGTTTGAATCAAGCTATGAGGAAACAGGTCCATTCGGTGCAAAGTCTATTGGAGAAATTGTTATAAATACTCCATCTCCTGCATTGGCTCATGCAATATTCAGAGCAACGGGCGTTTGGCACAGAGAACTTCCCATAACACCTGAAAAAATTCTCTTGGGTATGAGAAAATGACAGTTCATATAATATATCTTGCAGCAGGAAACAGTCGGAGATTCGGTGAAAATAAACTCCTTTACGAATTGAACGGCAAGCCGATTTTTCGTCATTGTCTTGATAAGCTGTCTGAATTAAACGGAGATACAGATGTTACCGTTGTTTCCGTTTATAATGAAATTCTCGACTATGCTAAGAAGCATGGTTTTAGATCGGTATTGGGCAAAGACAGTGAAAAGGGGATATCTTATTCTATAAAATCGGCAATAAACTCTTTTGAAAATATATCTCAGGACGATTATTTTATGTTTATAGTTGCCGATCAACCTTATCTTTCCATTGAAAGTGTAAATAAAGTTTTGAATGAGATTCGATGCGGTGCTGAACTTGTGTGTGCATCTTACGGAGGTGTGTCCGGCAATCCTGTTGCTTTTTCAGCCAAATATTTACCTGAATTATCTGAACTTTCAGGAGACAAAGGCGGCAAGTCAATTATAAATTCTAATTTGACAAAATGCGTTTTTGTTGAAGTCTCGGATAAAAATGAACTTTTTGATATTGATATAAAGAAAAATATTTTGTAAAAATATTGACAAACGATTTTTTTTGATGTAAAATAAGTCAAAAATTTAAATGCAGTGAAGGTATTACGCTTTTCAGCAAGCTTTATCAGAGAATTGTCGGTTGGTGCGAGACAATAAAGAATCTGTCAGGCGGTCTCGTATCTGAGCAGGGCTTCAGAAATCAGTAAGAAGTTTCGGGTGATCCCGTTACAGGTCAAAGGCTTGTCAGAGCTTTACAGAGAGGTTGCAAAAGCAACAATACGGGTGGTACCGTGGTTATTAAGTTAATCATCCCGCAGGAATCTTTAAGATTTCTGCGGTTTTTTTATTTTCCGAAAGAGAGGACAGACACATGAAAAAAATTTATGTAGCAGATTACACATTAAGAAAGTTTACCGAAGACAGATCAATTTCTTTGTTATTCAGAGAGAAAACAGCGTTGGCAAAATGTATTGACAATCTCGGTGTTAACTCAATAGAACTACCGGCAATTAAAAATGTTAAGGAAGATACTATAATTAACAGAACTATTGCTTCTTGTGTAAAAAAGTGCATGCTCTGTCTTCCGGTAGGATTTACACAAGAAAGTGTTGAGGAAGCATGGGAATGCATTAAAGATGCAGAAAACCCTTGTTTGCAAGTTGCTATTCCCACTTCAACAGTTCAAATGGAATATATGTATCACATGAAAGATGTGAAAATGTTCGGCAAGATTGAAGAACTTTGCAAGGCTGCAAAATCAAAATGTGCAAATGTTGAATTTATTGCAATGGACGCCACAAGAGCTGATTATAACTTTGTTGTTGAAGCTTGCAAGACTGCCATAAACAGTGGTGCAACGGCTATTACAGTATGCGATAACGCAGGTATTGCACTTCCCGATGAATTTGCTCAATTAGCTGAAGCAGTTAAAAAAGAATGTGATGTTCCTGTTTATGTTCAGCCTTCAGATGCTATCAGTATGGCTGTGGCTTGTGCTGTGGGTGCAATTAACAGCGGTGCTGACGGTGTTAAAGTTTCAATGTGGGGTAAAGATGCACTCCTTGCTGATCGATTTGCTGATATTATCAGTTCAAGAGGAGAAAGCCTTGATATTTCAAGTAACCTTTTAACTACTGAAATCCACAGAGATATTACTTCCATGCTTAAGAAGATTAACGGCACTCACGAAAACTTAACTATCGGTGAGGAAACATCAGCGGACAATATTTGTCTTGACGGTGACAGCACAATTTCTCAATTATGCGATGCAGTGAGAGCTTTAGGTTATGACTTATCAGATGAAGATAACGGCAAGGTTTATGAGGCACTTAGACATGTTTGCACAAAGAAAAATTCAATCGGTGCAAAAGAACTTGAAGCCCTTGTTGCAAGTAACGCAATGCAGGCACCGTCAATTTATCACCTGGAAAGTTATTGTGCAAACAGTAACCACAACTCATCAGCCATGGCAAACGTAATTCTTATTAAGGATGGGGAAAAGCTCAACGGTGTCAGTGTGGGCGACGGACCTATTGATGCAGCTTTCAGAGCCATTGAACAGAGTATCGGTTACCATTATGAACTTGACGATTTCCAAATTCAATCTGTAACTGAAGGTAAAGAAGCATTGGGTTCAGCGCTTGTAAGACTTAGAAGTAAGGGAAAGCTTTATTCCGGAAACGGTCTTTCAACCGATATCGTGGGCGCAAGTATCCGTGCATACATTAATGCACTTAATAAAATTGTTTTTGAGGAGAATTAAGATGAAACTTGCTTTTTCAACACAAAATGTTAAAAGAAATTCTTTTCTCAGTCTGTGTAAATTCGCTTATGATTACGGTTATGCAGGTTTTGAAATATATGATGCGGAAACTGAACGAAAAATACATTCGGACAGTATTCTTAAAACAAACAGTTCTTCCGATGCTAAGAGAAAACTTCACAATAGAAGCCTCTCTGTTTCAGCGTTGACTTATCCTGTTTCCCTTGATTCCGATAAAGCTTGCTCATCGGCTTTGGAACGCTATGTTGATATGGCTGCAAACGCTAATGTTTCAAGCGTTATTGTAAAAATGGAAGAAAAAATGTCCTATGATTTGTTAGGTGACATCCTTACTCCGGCAGTGAAGAAAGCGGAAAAAAACGGAGTTGAAATCCTTTTTGAAACCACAGGATATTTAGCTCAAACCAAAAATGTACTTGATATTATAAATTATTTTGCATCAGCAACTATCGGTGCTGCATGGAATATAAGAGAAACATACTTTTCTGCTGATGAAAATGCTGAAAAGACAATCCAAACCCTTGGCGCATACATAAGATATGTTCGTATCGGTGACAAAAAAGGTGAAACCAACGTGCTGATCGGAGAAGGTGAACTTCCTGTCAATGAATTTATCGATTCTCTTCGCTCATTGAATTATGACGGCTTTATATGTGCTGATTGGAATGATGAAATTGAAGACGCAGACATAGTTCTTACTCACTTCGCAAGTTTTATAGCAAGTGAAAGCGTCAGAAAGCAAGATGCAACACCACTTTATTATAACAGATCAAGAACAGGAACATTTCCATGGAAAAAATATGATGTTGTAGATAAAACCTTCTCACAAGTTCTTGATGTTATGGCTGAAAAATACCCTGATCAGTTAGCGTTTAAGTATACAACTTTGGATTACACAAGAACTTATGCTCAGTTCCGTCGTGATGTTGATGAAGTTGCAGCTTCTCTTATTTCATTGGGGGTAAAGCCGGGACATCATGTCGCCATTTGGGCAACCAATGTTCCTGCCTGGTTCCTTACATTCTGGGCAACAACAAAGATCGGTGCAGTTCTTGTAACAGTAAATACAGCTTATAAAATTCATGAGGTTGAATATCTTTTAAAGCAATCAGATACTCATACTCTTGTTATGATCGAAGATTGTAAGGATTCAAACTATAAAGAAATTATGCAGGAGCTTTGTCCTGAACTTGATTCTTTAGAGCCGGGAGATCCTCTTTATTGTAAAAACCTTCCCTTCCTTAGAAATATTGTGACAGTAGGCTTTTCAATGAAAGGTTGTCTTACTTGGGAGCAGATGCTTGACCGTTCTACTCTCGTTCCTCAGGAAGAAGTCAGACGCAGAGCATCAATGGTTAAATCAGATGATGTATGTAACATGCAATACACTTCAGGCACAACCGGTTTCCCGAAGGGCGTAATGCTTACTCACAGTAACATTATAAATAACGGCAAGATCATCGGTGACAGAATGGATCTTTCCACAGCTGACCGTATGATGATACAAGTGCCAATGTTCCATTGTTTCGGTATGGTACTTTCTATGACATCTATGATGACTCATGGTGGAACACTTTGTCCACTTCCGTATTTCTCACCAAAGTCTTCTCTTTCATGCATAAATAACGAAAGAATTACTTGCTTTAACGGTGTACCGACAATGTTCATTGCCATGTTTAATCACAGCGACTTTGCTAACACTGATTTTTCACACATGAGAACAGGCATTATGGCAGGTGCAAACTGTCCGGCAGATCTTATGAGAAGAGCTGCAAAAGAGATGAATATGAAGGAAATCATCAGTGTTTACGGACAGACAGAGGCATCACCGGGTTGCACAATGGGTGAAGTTAATGAAGATATTGATCATCGTGTTGAGACAGTTGGTAGTGCTTTCCCGGGTGTTGAATGCAAAATAATCGACCCGGAAACAGGAGAAGATTTACCGGACGGTGAAAACGGCGAGTTTGTCGCTCGTGGTTTCAACATCATGAAGGGATATTATAAAATGCCACAGGCAACTAATCAGGCAATTGATAAAGAAGGCTGGCTACATTCAGGCGACATTGCTTGCCGCACTGAAGACGGATATTATAAGATTACAGGCAGACTTAAAGATATGATTATTCGAGGAGGAGAAAATCTCTATCCAAGAGAAATCGAAGAGTTTTATCTCACTCACAGTAAAGTCCGTGATGTTCAGGTTGTGGGTGTCGCTGATGAAAGATATGGTGAGGAAGCCTGCGCTTGGATAATTCTTCATAACGGCGAAGAATCCGATGAAGAAGAAATGAGAGAATATGGTAATTCTCACATGGCAAGACATAAAGTTCCGAGATACTTTATATTCACAAAGGAATTCCCAATGAATGCCGCAGGTAAAATCTTAAAGTATAAAATGAAAGAAACTTCCGAAGAAATTCTTGGATTAAAAAAATAAAAAAACTTTTGAGAAAGTATTGACAACTTAATTCTTTGGTGCTAAAATACAGAAAAATGAATAGTATAAAGGCTATGACGAAGACGGAAAAAGCAAGGTAGCTTACAGAGAGTCGGGGATGGTGTGATCCCGATAGTGAATGTTTTCTTCTTATCACTTCTGAGCTGGAGATCCGAATACTCATTTTGGGTTAGTAGATATCTTTCGTGATTGCTGCGTAAATGCATAAGACTTGTTGGAGTCTGAGTGATGCAGTTTGACTGCATAATTTGAGTGGTACCGCGGGAATAGACTTAGTTGTTTATGCTCGTCTCAAAGGAAACTTTGAGACGAGCTTTTTTATTTTATTTGAAAGGGGTTTTCTTAATGGGAACACAGACAACACTTACGCAATTAGTGGAGATAGCATCTCGTATTAAAGAAATGCGTGAAATTATGGGTTGGAGCCAAGCTGTAATGGCAGAAAAAACAGATGTACCTGTTGAACTTTATTGTGAATATGAGGGTGGACATGTTGATTTTCCGTTTACATTCATTCACAAGTGTGCAGCTGCTTTTGATATAGAGATTACAGAGCTTCTTGAAGGACGTACCGCACTTTTGACTTCATATACAGTTACGAGAAAAGGTAGAGGTCAAAGAACTGCAAAAGAAGAAGGTATTGATATTCAAAACCTTGCCCCGAAATTTAAACATAAAATTGCAGAACCTTATTGGGTTACTTATGAATATTCAGAAGAATTACAGGATAAACCAATTCATTTGACTAAGCACAGCGGACAGGAATTCGACTTAGTTTTAAGTGGTTCTCTCAAAGTTCAAGTTGGTTCAAATGTTGAAATTCTCAATGAGGGTGACAGCATCTATTACAATTCATCAACTCCTCACGGTATGATTGCAGTTGGTAATCAAAATTGCACATTCTGTGCAGTTGTTCTTCCGGGTGAAGAAACAGAAGAGGCTGAGATCAGAAAGAATGTTGCTCCATCAAGACCTGCTGCTAAGTTGATATGTGAAAAATTCGTTGAAACGACTGAGAGTGAAGAAGGTGTCCTTGAGTCAATCAAGTTTAAGAATGAAGAAACATTCAACTTCGGATTTGATATTGTTGATGAGATTGCAAACAAATATCCGGACAAGCTGGCAATGCTTCATCTTGATAAGAATAAAACAGAAAGAAGATTTACTTTCAAAGATATTAAGAAAGCAAGTAACCAATGCGCCAATTACTTCAAATCCTTGGGCATTAAGAAGGGCGACAAGGTAATGCTTGTTCTTAAAAGACATTACCAGTTCTGGTTTGCTATGGTTGCTCTTCACAAATTGGGTGCTATTGCAATTCCGGCAACAAATCAGCTTAAGGAACATGACTTCATATATCGTTATGAATCCGCCGGTGTTACAACAATAGTATGCACAGCAGATGGCGATACAGCTGAAATTGCCGAAAGAGCAGCTGAAAAATGCCCGACAGTTGTTAATAAGATACTCGTTGGCGGCTCAAAAGAGGGTTGGAGAGACTTCGACAGTGAATATACTCTTTATTCAACTCGTTATGAGCGTCCTGAAGACGCATCCTCAGGTTCAGAACCTGCTCTTATGTTTTTCTCATCGGGAACAACAGGAAACCCGAAAATGGTTGAACATAAGCATACATACGCATTAGGACACTTTGTTACTGCAAAGTATTGGCATTGCTGTGAAAGAGATGGATTACATCTCACAATCTCCGACACAGGTTGGGGTAAATCCCTTTGGGGTAAACTGTATGGTCAATGGCTTTGTGAAGGTGCTGTGTTTGTTTATGACTTTGACAGATTTGATGCATCGGATATTCTTCCAATGTTCAGCAAATATCAAATCACAACATTCTGCGCTCCTCCGACAATGCTCAGAATGATGATCAAAGAGAATTTATCAGAATATGATTTCTCATCAATCCATCACATGACAACAGCCGGTGAAGCACTTAATCCGGAAGTTGCAAAGAAGTTTGAAGAAGCAACAGGTCTTCAGATAATGGAAGGTTTCGGTCAGACGGAAACAACACTTACAATTTGTAACCTTTACGGTACTGATGTTAAAATCGGTTCAATGGGTAAGGCATCACCGCAGTATGATGTTGATCTTGTTGATCCGGACGGAAACTCCGTTCCTAACGGTGAAGTTGGTGAAATCGTAATCAGACTTGAAAAAGGTGTTCCTCTCGGTTTGTTCAACTGTTACTATAAAGAAGAAGAAAAAACAGCTGAGTGTATGCGTGGCGGTGTTTATCACACAGGCGATACAGCATGGCGAGATGAAGACGGTTATTTTTGGTATGTCAGCCGTGTTGATGATGTCATCAAATCATCAGGTTACCGTATCGGACCTTTTGAAATTGAAAGTGTCATCATGGAACTTCCGTATGTACTTGAGTGCGGTGTTTCAGCTGCACCGGACGAAGTAAGAGGTCAGATAGTAAAAGCAAGCATTGTTCTTACAAAAGGAACAGAACCTACCGAAGAACTTAAAAAAGAAATTCAGAACTATGTTAAGCAGAACACTGCTCCTTATAAGTATCCTCGTCTCGTCGTATTCAAAGATGAATTGCCAAAGACAATAAGCGGTAAAATTCAAAGAAACAAACTGTAATACTGGAGGTACTTATGAAGATTTCATGTATTCAAATGGACATGGAGTTTTGTCAGCCTGATAAGAATTTCGAGAAGGCTGAGAAACTCATAAGGAAAGCAGCGGAAGATAAGGCAGATGTTATTGTGCTTCCCGAAACATGGAACACAGGTTTCTTTCCCAAAAACGGACTCGAGGATTTATCCGATAAAGACGGAGTAAGGGTTAAGACTGAAATCGGCTCACTGGCGAAGGAATACGGTGTGAATATTGTGGCAGGAAGCGTTGCCAATGTTCGTGACGGAAAAGTTTATAACACTGCATACATATTTGACAGAACAGGCGAATGTATCGCCGAATATAATAAAAGTCATCTCTTTACCCCAATGAAAGAGCATCACTATTTCGAGAAGGGTTCAGAACTTTGCAAATTCACACTTGACGGACACCCATGTGCAATAATTATTTGCTATGATATCCGTTTTCCCGAGCTTACAAGAAGTATGACAGTTGACGGAATAGATTATCTCTTTGTTGTGTCACAATGGCCGAAAGTCAGAACTCACCATTTAAGAATACTGACTCAGGCAAGGGCAATTGAGAACCAAATGTTCTTAGCGTGCTGTAATTCTTGCGGAACAGCAGAAGATACGGTTTACGGAGGTACATCGGCAATTATTGATCCTTGGGGCGAAACTCTTGCTTTGGCAGGGGACGGAGAAGAGATAATATCAGCAGAGTGTGACAGCTCAATATTAAAAAACATCAGAGAAACAATCAATGTTTTTGCAGATCGCAGAACTGAGATTTATAAATTAAAATAATTTTATTAAGGAGATATTAGAAATGAATTACAATTTTCCGGTAACAAGAACAACAAATCCAAAAAAGCGTCCAGAAGATGAAACAAAATTAGGATTTGCTCAATATTTTACAGATCACATGTTCGTAATGGATTATGATGAAGGCCAAGGCTGGCATGACGGCAGAGTTGTACCTCATGAGCCGTTCCTTATCGAACCTGCATCATGTGTTCTCCATTATGCACAGATGATGTTTGAAGGTATGAAGGCCTACCGCAAGCCCGATGGCACAATTCAGTTGTTCCGTCCTGACATGAATGCAAAGAGAATGAAGAAGTCAGGCGAGCGTATGTGTATCCCCGATCTTCCGGACGGACTTCTTGAAGCAGCTGTTGAAGCTGTTATCAAAGAAGACATTGATTGGGTTCCAAGTGCTCCGGGAACTGCTTTGTATATTCGTCCGTTTATCTTCGGTGATGAAGTTTCTTTCTCAGTTCTTCCGGCAATGCATTATCGCTTTATGATCATTCTCAGCCCAACAGGTTCATATTATGCAGCAAATGACGGTGGACTCAGCACAACAAGAATTTTCGTTGAAGATGAATATATCCGTTCAGCTCCGGGCGGAACCGGTTTTGCTAAGTGTGGCGGTAACTACGGCGGTGGTATGCGTGCATCAAAGAAGGCAAGACAGTATGATTGTAAAGATGTTCTTTGGCTCGACTCAGCTGAACACAAGTACGTTGAAGAAATCGGAACATCAAATGCATTCTTCCGTATTAACGATGAAATTATTACTGCTCCTCTTGATAGCGGCACAATTCTTCCCGGTATCACAAGAGATTCTGTTATTCAGCTTCTTACAAAATGGGGCGTTAAAGTAACTCAGCGCAAGCTTTCCATTGATGAGATTTTCGCTGCATCAAAAGACGGTAGTCTTCAGGAAGTTTTTGCAACCGGCACAGCAGCTGTTATTTCACCAATAGGTTGTCTCAACTATATGGGTACAGACTATCAGGTAGCTGACGGTAATGTTGGTCCTGTTGCTCAGAAACTTTACGATACACTTTATGGCATTCAGACAGGAAAAGTTGAAGACTTCATGGGTTGGACTTATCCTCTTAACTTAAAGGCATAATGAGTAAAAGACTGTCACTTTTTGCCGGTCATTACGGTAGCGGTAAAACGAATATAGCGGTAAATTATGCTATTGAACTTAGAAAAAATGTGCCACAGGTATATATTGCAGATATGGATATTGTAAATCCGTATTTCAGAACGAAGGACAGTGAAGAAGAACTGAAAGAGGCAGGAGTTGACCTTGTCTCTTTACAGTTTGCAAACAGTAATGTTGATTTGCCGTCACTTCCTCAAGAAATATACGGACTTGTTCAAAGAAGAGACTGTTATGCTGTCATGGATATCGGTGGGGACGAAAGGGGAGCATACGCTTTAGGAAGATATGCTCCATACATCTTGGAAGAAAATAACTATAATATGTATTTTGTAGTTAATTTTTACCGTCCTTTGACGAGAACAGCCGAAGAAGCATTTTCTGTTATGCAGGAGATTGAACAAGCCAGCGGTATACCTTTCAGCGGAATAATAAACAATTCCAATATCGGAGAAGAAACATCGGCTGAGGATATTGTCGCTACTTTTTCATTGGCGGATAAGTTAAGCGAAATATCTAAGTTGCCTATTGCCATGACAACAGTGAGTCAATCGGTTTCGGAGAATTTGGAATGTGACAACAAGTTTACGCTGAAATTGCAAAAGAAAATTTATGATTAAGGAGAGCGAAAATTATGGCTAAAGTAACCTTTGCAACAGATTTGTGTAAGGGATGCGGACTTTGTGTTAATGCTTGTCCGAAGAGTCTTATAGTAATCGCAAAAGATAAAATAAACAAAAAGGGACATTCTCCCGCAGAAATTACCGATCAGGATAAGTGCATCGCCTGTGCTTTTTGTGCAACGATGTGTCCGGATTGCGTAATAAAAGTGGAAAGATGAGGTGAATCTAATGTCAGAAAAAGTTTTGATGAAAGGTAATGAGGCAATAGCTGAAGCTGCAATTCTTGCAGGTTGCCGTCACTATTTCGGTTATCCTATCACACCTCAGACAGAAATTGCTGCCTATATGGCAAAAAGAATGCCTAAGATTGGTGGAACATTCTTGCAGGCTGAAAGTGAAATTGCTGCTATAAACATGGTTTACGGTGTTGCCGGAACAGGCTTTAGAGTTATGACTTCATCATCAAGCCCCGGTGTATCACTTAAACAGGAAGGTATTTCATATATGGCAGGTGCCGATCTTCCCGCTTTGATCGTCAATGTGCAGAGAGGCGGCCCGGGTTTGGGAGGTATTCAGCCTTCTCAATCTGATTACTTCCAGGCAACAAAAGGCGGCGGACATGGCGACTATCATTTAATCGTTCTTGCTCCTTCATCAGTTCAGGAAATGGCTGATATGACCGTTTTGGCTTTTGATCTCGCCGATAAATATCGTATGCCGGCCATGCTTCTCGCTGACGGCACAATGGGTCAGATGATGGAACCGGTTGCTCTTCCTGAGCCGAAAACATCAACAATTGAAAAGCCTTGGGCATTAACAGGCACAAAGATGAAGAGAAAGCATAATATTGTCAACTCTCTTTACCTTCAGCCTGACGAACTTGAAAGAACAAACTTTGAACGTTTTGAGAAATATAAGAAGATCGAAGAGACAGAGGCTCTTTACGAAGAGTTTATGATGGAAGATGCAGAATACTGTGTTGTTGCTTTTGGTATTGCAGCTCGTGTTTCAAAAAATGCAGTGGTTTCTGCACGAGAAAAAGGTATAAAAGTCGGTATGATAAGACCGATTACTCTTTGGCCTTTCCCAAAAAAGCCTCTCAAAGCTGCTGCCGATAAAGTTAAAGGCTTTATTAGTGTTGAGCTTTCAATGGGTCAGATGATCGAAGATATAAAACTTGCAACAGAATGTAAGAAACCTGTTGAACTTTGCAACAGAGCCGGCGGTATGATTCCGTCACCTGCCGAAGTTCTCCAATCAATTGAAAAAATGGCAGGAGGTAATGAATAATGGTAGTATTTGAAAAACCAAAAAGTCTTACAGATGCACCTCTCCATTATTGTCCGGGTTGCACACACGGTATAATCCACACATTAGTTGCTCAGGCAATTGATGAACTCGGAATCGAGGGCGACGCAATAGGTGTAGCACCTGTTGGTTGCGCTGTTATGGCTTATAACTATTTCACTTGCGATATGATCGAAGCTGCTCACGGCAGAGCTCCTGCTGTTGCAACAGGTATAAAGAGAGCTTTACCAAACAATATAGTTTTCACTTATCAAGGTGACGGTGATCTTGCATCAATCGGTATGGCTGAAACAGTTCACGCAGCAACAAGAAATGAAAATATTACAGTCATTTTCGTAAATAATGCTATTTACGGCATGACAGGTGGTCAGATGGCTCCAACATCTCTTCCGGGTCAGGTAACTCAGACTTCACCTTATGGAAGAGACACAAGTGTTGCCGGTTTCCCAATAAAAGTTTGTGAAATGCTTTCCACATTAGATGGTCCCGAATATATCACACGAGTAGCCGTAAATAACGTTAAGAACGTAAAGAATGCTAAGAAAGCAATTAAGAAGGCTTTTGAAAATCAGATAAACGGTAAAGGCTTCTCCTTAGTTGAAGTTGTGTCTTCTTGTCCCACTAACTGGGGTATGACACCTCAGCAGGCTCTTAATTGGGTTGATGAGAAGATGATTCCTTATTACCCATTAGGCGTTTATAAGGATAGAAGTGCCAATAAAACAGAGGAGGCTTAAATTATGACAACACAGTTACTTATTGCAGGTTTTGGCGGACAGGGTGTTTTGTTTGCCGGCAAATTTGTTGCGTATAAAGGTCTTCTTGAGGGCAGACAGCTTAGCTGGTTACCGTCATACGGTCCGGAAATGCGTGGTGGCACAGCAAATTGCAGTGTAATTTTAAGTGATGAACCTGTCGGTTCTCCCATCGTTTCAAACCCTGACGTTCTGATGGCTATGAACTTGCCTTCACTTGATAAATATGAGAATTCAGTTGTATCCGGCGGTACAATTATTATTGATTCAACTTTAATTGAAAGAAAAGTTGAAAGAGATGATGTAAATGTTTATTATATTCCTGCAACAAAGTTGGCACAGCAGGCAGATATGCCGAAACTTGCAAACATGATAATGGTTGGCAAGTTTATTAAAGAAACCTCTGCAATCGAATATGATAACATTGCCGATGCGCTTAAGAAAGTTATTCCGGCTAAAAAAGCTGATATGCTTGACATTAACCTTAAGGCTATAGAGTGCGGATATGAGTATGAAGCATAATTGAGGTAATTGGAATGAAATATGAATTTTCCACAAGAATGTCAGCAGTAGATTCATCTGCTGTTGCTGAAATACTCAAAAGCAGCACAAGTCCCGACATAATTTCATTAGCCGGTGGAAATCCAAACCCTGATTTGTTTCCAAATGAGCAGTTGGCAGAAATATCAAAAGATATTCTTTTAAATCAGCCCATTCAGTCATTGCAGTATGGCAGAACTGACGGATGTGATTCTCTTATCGAAAAAATATCGGAAAGATTGAAAAGAATAGAGAATATAGAAGTAAATGATGATCGATTGATTATCACTGCCGGAGCGACTCAGGCTATTGAACTTACTGCTAAAGTTGTTCTTAATGAAGGCGATGTTGTTATAGTTGAAGAACCAAGTTTCTTGGGCGCTTTTAATGCTTTCAGATCTTACGGTGCAAAACTTGTCGGCGTAAAAATGAAAGACGGTTCAATGGATCTTGATGAACTGAAAAAGATATTAAATGAATATGAGAATGTGAAACTTCTCTATGTAATTCCATCCTTTCAAAACCCAATGGGCACAACCATGAGTCTTGAAAAAAGACAGGAATTATATGAGATAATGAAAAAACATAATCTTATTACAATAGAAGATAATCCTTACGGTGATTTAACTTTTGACGGAAATCGTGTTCCTACTCTTAAGAGTATGGATACTGAAGATTTGATTGTCTATTGCGGAACATTCTCAAAAATCGTAGCACCGGGACTTCGTGTCGGATATGCTTTATGCAATAAAGATTTAGCTGATGAAATATCTGCTGCAAAGCAGCTTGCAGATGTTCATTCGCCATTGCTTCCTCAGTTGATGATCGAAAGATATATGGAAAAATATGATCTTGAGGCATTGATTGACGAAATGAGAATCGTTTATGCTCATAAGTGTGAAATGATGCTCGATGCAATTAAAAAGTATTTTCCGGAAGATGTTATTTGCACACAGCCGAAAGGCGGATTATTTATTTGGTGTGATATTGGTCATGATATTGACACTTACGAACTTGCGAAAAAAGCAGTCGAAAACAAAGTGGCTTATGTCCCGGGAAATGTCTTTATGGTTGATGCAACTAAAAGAAGCAGCACGCTTAGACTTAACTATTCAACAATGTCAGATGAAAATATTGTTGAAGGCATCAAAAGACTTGGCAAGCTGATAAAAGATGAAATAGGATAAGAATTACTCACCAATAAGGTGAAATGAAAACAACTCAAGCAGTCATGAAATGGCTGTTTGAGTTGTTTTTTTTACGCGCCCGCGGTCGTAGGCGCGTAATTTTAAGTCGGTGGGACGCCGACAACCGCCCGCGATATAGTGGGCGGAGTCAGCCGAAAGCTGACCGGAAAAGCTTGCCTTATGAATAAGTCTCTATGTTGACAAAAAACTATAATTAAGATACAATATCTTCAAAAAATGAGGTTATTTCATGTTTGATAATGCTTCATAAATGTTGGTGAATGTTGGAGCAATTGGTTATCTTGCGGCAGTACCCATACTTCGTTTTGCGGCTGCATTATTTATGACTTTATAAACTTATAAAATTCTTAGAATAAGAGAAGAAAAGAATAAATTGCTTTGGTTATTTATGACCTGGGTTTCACCAATTGGAACAAAGAATAGTTTATGAAATCTATCGCCGTGTTGTGAATCCAATAAATATCAAAACACCTAAAACCGGTATTCTTTTACTTTTCTTATCTATTGTTTCATATTTAATTTCTGCTGTTTTATTAGTGATGTCCATCAGTTCAATGGGGATAGGTTTTATAAAAAAGTGAGATTGATGATGAACCGCTGATTACGGTTTATGATATGTATGGAAATGAATATCACGATAAGTATGAAGTGCCTTTATACGATAAAGATGGAAATACATATTTGTATGAACTTGAATGGTTTACTGAAGGCAATTTCGTTGATCAAAACGGAAGAGTTTATGTCGGAAGTTTTTCCTATTTGGACGAAAACGGATATTTATATTATGATGTAGATGATAAACTGGAAGTATATAATGAAGATATATAGATATATACTGACGGTGATATGTTGTATTATCTCTGTCCGTCATATTGCTTCTTTGATAAAGACGGAACGATATTACAGTCATCAGGTAAAATGATCATAACAGTTTTTCCTGATGTATAAATATAAATTTTTCAGTGATTATTGTTCGATAAGTTATAGCTATTGACAAATTTATTGTTCTATGGTAGAATTTAGGCATCTCGTGAGGGAGTAGCAAGCGCCTTAGTGCGTAATAAGTCAACATACTGACCTTATGGTCTGGCTTATTTTAAATTGCGAGACTTGCGTATAACAATATTGCTATGCGTAAAGTCGTTTATAATTGCTTAAATGCCCAAGTATTGCGTATAGCTGTACTTGGGCTATTATATTGGAGGATGTTAAAATGAAATGGAATTTAATGTTTTTCGTCAACAGCATTATGCTCGGTGTAGGACTTGCTATGGATGCATTTTCAGTTTCACTGGCGAACGGGCTTAACGAAAATAAGATGAAAAAAAGCAAAATGTGTGCAATAGCCGGAGTCTTTGCGGTTTTTCAGGCAATAATGCCGTTACTTGGTTGGATTTGTGTTCATACTGTAGTTCAATATTTTAGGTCGTTTGAAAAGTTTATTCCATGGATCGCTTTGTTGCTTTTAAGTTATATAGGCGGAAAAATGCTTCTTGACGGAATAAAAAACAAAGGCGAAGAAGCGGAAAACAAAAAACTTACATTTTCTATGCTTATCGTTCAAGGCGTTGCGACATCAATAGACGCTCTTTCAGTCGGTTTTACTATTGCTGAATACAATTATTTGATGGCAATTGTTGCAGCTTTGATTATTGCAGTTGTGACTTTCATAATATGTATGTTTGGTTTAATGATCGGCAAAAAATTCGGCACTAAGCTTTCAAATAAAGCCTCTATTTTAGGTGGGGTTATTCTTATTGGAATCGGATTAGAAATATTCATTACCTCATTTATCTGATCTTTTGCAAAACATAATAAACTCTTGTGCTTTATTATATTTGTGATATTATAAGCAAAAAGAATTTGGAGGATAAATGAAATGGAGCAAATCGAAGGTTTATTTACAAGTTATTTGTATTATGCAGTCGAAGCATTAAATATCATTACAGCTGTTTTTGCGTTACTTTATATGCATAATTATGCTAAATATCGCAATAAAAAATTGTCAGCTGTTTGGTATATTTTCGGTGTTATATCACCGCTTATTACAGTGATAGTTTTCAAAATTAAGAGCAAGAGATTCCCTACACCTGAAACAAGAATATGTCCTCAGTGTGAAAATGAATATCCTGAAGGTTTTACTGTCTGTAACAGATGTTTGCTTGAACTTCCGGAACACGATTTTACAAAGAAGGAAAAGCAGAAAAAACTCTCAAAAATTTTCGTCGTATTATTTGTAGTTGTTTACATAATCAGCGTTAGCTGTTCAGTTATGATGTTCTTTGATTTTGCCAAGGATATTATCGGTTCCGGTGGGCTTGAAGGATTCTTTAATTATATCACGAGCGAAACCGCAAAGATTGGATTTACAGACGAAAACGGCAATACTGTTTATTATGATAAGATGGGCAACAGCTATGAAGATCCAATGAAGGTGCCGGTTTATTCAAAAGACGGAACCGCATATGTATATGAGGAAGATCTCGATTATGAAATCTATTACATCAACGAAGACGGTGATAAAATAGACCCATGGTATTGTTATGTCGATGAAGACGGGTGGCTTTATGTTGACGAAGATGATTCTTTGTTATTTGGTGACAATAATACCGACTTTGATAATTACAAATATTATAATTACTACTTAATAGATGAAAACGAAAATAAATACTATATAGCTGAAGAAGCAAGTTGGGATTCAGAAGGCAATCTCATAACTGATGACAATGATCCTAATGGAGATAACTAATCCTAATTGAGAGTTTCTGTGGGGTCAGCCTTCGGCTGACAGCCCGACTATACCGCCGGGCTCGGCGGTTGTCCAACCGCTTTAAAATTCCGCGCCCACGATCGCGGGCGCTCATCTCGCAACCCTACATTTTATATAAACCAAAACCGACTTCACTCAGGTAATAATACCTAATGAAGTCGGTTTATTGTTTCATTTAATTGCTACTGTATTTCTTTGTTATCTCACTGAATTTACCACAACTGAATTTTCCTTCGGGGCATTTGCCGTTAACGTAACAACTCGGGCCGTACTTTGAGAAGAGAACAGGGGAGTTATCTTTCAGTAAATTCAGCATCTTATTTGCATGAATTTGAATTTCCCATTGAGCTCTTGTGCAGGTTCTCAGTTTGAAGAAGAGGAGAAGTTCCCTTGCGTTCATTGTTGAAATTATATCAATAGTGTTGCCGCTGAGAAGGGCATAAATCTGATAATTGTTCTGTGGCTCACGGGCACATATTTCTTCATATAACTGTGCGGTCTTTTCAAAGCAGACTTTATATCTTTCCAAAAGAGCGGGATTTTCCTTAAGTGTTGGAGGAATAATATATTTGTTTCTGTTGCATGTGTCAAGATTCGGGATTTGAATACTATGCATTCTGTGTCTTGTGAAATGAGTTAAACAAGCGAGGGAAACACTTCCGAGTTTAAATGTGAAGAGTGCGTTTTCCAAAGACCTCGGTCTTGATGATTTCATAATGTTGTCAATGATCTTGCTGACATTCTCGCTGTTATCTGTAATTTTTTCAGCTTGAGCCAATGAGTAGATACCACATTCAATCAGTGCTGATTTTGCAATAACTTTTTCTGCATCGGGAGTTGCTGAAATCAAAATTGTGTCATCTGCGTCAGTATCTTCAACAGGGCAGTTAAGGAAAGATAAATCTGTAACATCAACAGTATTTTCATTTCGTTTTTCAAAATCAGTAAACACGCCGGGAGTTACTTCTTTACACTGCTCGTAAAGACTGAGACCGATTTTTTTGAGTTCGGGGTACTTGCTGCCTCTGCCGTAAATCATTGACTTTATAACTAAAATCAACTCTCTTGCATTAAGAGAACAGAAGAAATTGCTTTTGAAACAATAGGGAAGAACAAAACGTGCATCTTCTTTGGCAATTCCATTGTCAACAAGATATTGGTATTCGCCGAAAAGATAATCCATAGTTTTGATATAATTCTCTTTTATTGTTTCATCTTTGAAATCGGGAATATAATATCCGCTGTCTGAGAAATCAACATATCTTCTTGATTGAACAGTAAATGACGCAAGTCTAAATTCAATCATAAACTGTTCAACGATAACCGAAACATTTGAAAAAGCTAAGTTGTAATAGCAATGCTCAAGTGTTGAAGTATGACCTGAATTTGTGACTTTTCCGATGAGAGAAGCATTTTTATCACGATCATGAGATTTTTCATATATATCAAGAGCTGAGCCCTTTTGGGTCGAAATTCGACCGCTTGCGGCACATATTTCTTCATTTGTACTGCTGAGTCCGATTAAGAATGCACCGTCTTTTTCATTACTGAAATTCATAATTCCACTTCCTTTCAAACAACTAACCATAATTCTAAGGTAATTATCTTTAAATGTCAACATTTAAAAATTAAATAATCTAAGAG
>CAYPMB010000014.1:0-39592 GCA_964411915.1 uncultured Faecalibacterium sp. | reverse complement strand
ATTCAGAGCCTTGCTATTGCTCTTAACGCAGTAGTTGAAAAGGGCGGAGAAGCTGCTCCCGCTGAGGAAGCTGCAGCACCCGCAGAAGAGGCACCCGCAGAGGCAGAAGCTCCTGCAGCCGAATAATTCGGCACAATTAAGTTTTAAAAATTATACATTTACATTTTGGAGGAATTTAAAATGGCAAGCGAAAAGATTACAAGCATTGTTGAAGCTATTGAAGCTCTCACACTTCTCGAAACAAAAGAGCTCGTAGAAGCTATTGAAGAAAAATTCGGCGTATCCGCAGCTCCCGTTGCAGTAGCAGCAGTTGGCGGCGCAGCAGCTCCCGCAGCTGAAGAAAAGACAGAATTCGACGTAGTTCTCACTAACTTCGGCGCAAAGAAACTTGATGTTATCAAGGCTGTTCGTGAAATCACAGGTCTTGGTCTTGCAGATGCTAAGGCAGCTGTTGACGGTGCTCCAAAGGTACTTAAGGAAGCTATGTCTAAGGAAGATGCAGAAGCAGCTAAGGCTAAGCTTGAAGAAGTTGGCGCAAAAGTTACTCTTAAGTAATTTTATTTCACACCTGAATTTAATTACCCACCAATCTGATGATTGGTGGGTTTTCTTGTGTCCGGAGGTGTGGGTTGGGGATGGCGGTGGGTGTGGCAGACTGACGAAGTCTGCCACCGATGATGAAAACGTGCCAAAACGAAAAATTTTCCTTTATTATAGAAGTAAGTGCCAAATAGAAAGGTGATGTAGAAAGCCTTAGCTTTTTACATCACCTTTTCACATATTAGAAAAAGTTACTTATCGTGCTATAACCGATTACCAAATGAGTTTTCAGCTATTCCACTCCCCTGTAATAGAGACCTCTCGTATACTCTATTGTAGGTTTCTCTTGGTTCTTATATGCGTTGATTACATTTTGAACCTGAGATTTTGTTTCTTTGGTAAAATACAAAGTAATGAAATCCATATTTTCAATTTCTTTCATTCGATCTGCAAGATAAATTGGACGGGAATTCAAAACTTCACTGCAACCGTTTGTGCAAATCACTGGGAATTTAATTCCCATTCGGTCTGTCAAATATGAATTTCTGCCACATTTATCACAGGTCTTTCCGTTTTTAACAGGACAATTTTTTGTGAGCATTAACGGTATATTTCCGTAAGCAATAATACCTCTTGGAATGTTTCCACCAAGCTTTTTAAGTTTGCCTAATGTCAGTTCAACTGAAGCAGTCACCTGCTGAACTCCCAAATTTTCAAGAGTTTCCAATGACATGGAGTTATATACATTAAGTGTAAACCCGGTGTGCATATCCATTCCCAGCTTTCGAGCCATTGCCACCCCATCAATGTTAGTACAATAAGCAAGGTATATTCCCTCATTAACAAGGTTTTCCAACTTTTTATAAACCTTGTCTGCACTGCCGAAAATTCCTCTTGGAATTTCCACACCCACATTGACTTTTTCACTGACCCTCTTAATTTCCTCAACAGGAGTGTTCAACGGAAGGTATACCGTATCGATTGAAGAAAGATCATCGGGAAGTTGTTCAATGCTATCAAGACGGATATACGTTTTCATTTTTTCGGCTTTATGCTCTTTAAACTCTATATCTTGATAATTGAATTTTTTGGGCTTATTTATCTTTAGTTTTTCAAGTATTCCTTCAAGAACCTGCCTTCTTAAGCCGTTGATAACTCCGGCCGAAACAATAAGTCCCGGATCCATATCTATTTCTATTTCATTGGCATAAAAGGGTGTACCGCCGCATTTTGCAAGTCTTTGCTTTAACGTATCCTCAGTCATTGGCTTATTAACAGCTTTTTCGGGTATGCAATCGCTTTCTGCATAGCAATTAACTCCCAATGCAGCCGCAGAAAGAGAGACCTTCTCCCCTTCAATTACAGTGAGATAAAAGTCAACAGGAATCAATGGTGTTTCTCTGTCATAAAGTCTTTGAAGCATTGGAAAGACTTCCTTAGCAGACACAACATCTTCCTTCATTCTTGTGCCGAACATATCTCTGCCGATTTTTCCTTCATAATAGCCTTTGGTAAATCCCGAACGAGAAAATACCGCTCTTAATGCGAAGTCGATATCTACATCTCTTTTTCCGTCAACAGCATTTTTACAGGCGGTTACTACCGCAGCAACATATTCGGGTCTTTTCATTCTTCCCTCAATTTTTGCTGAAGCAATTCCTGCTTTTTCAAGTTCATCTAAGTTTTCGGCAAGAGACAAATCTTTAAGAGAAAGATCGTGGCCTGTTCCGTTTTCAGCAGCAAAAGGCAGTCTGCAAGGTTGAGCACAAAGTCCTCTGTTTCCACTTCGTGAACCAAGCATAGCACTAAGATAACACTGACCCGAAACACACATGCATAACGCTCCATGCACGAAATACTCAAGTTCAATGTTTGTTTTGCTTTTTATATTTTTGATTTCTTCAAGACTTGTTTCTCTCGGAAGTACTGCTCTTGTGTATCCCATTTCTTCGAGAAGGTTAACACCGTAAACTGTTTGAACGGACATCTGAGTTGATGCATGTCTTTGGACTTGGGGAGCAGACTTCTTTGCAAGTTGCGCCAAACCTAAATCCTGTAAAATAAGCACGTCTGCATTACAATCACAAACGTGCTTTATCATCTCTAAAGCGTCATCAAATTCATCATCCGAAACAAGAGTATTGAGGGTAACATGAGCTTTAGCTGAACGCTCATGCACATACTCAACAGCCTTACGAAACTCTTCCTCGTCAAAATTACCGGCATTTCTTCTTGCGTTAAAACCTTTGCCACCAAAATAAACAGCATTTGCCCCACAACGAATGCCTGCAACAAGCGATTCAAAACTTCCGGCAGGTGATAAAATTTCTATTGCCATATCAGCTATTCTTTTCTTTCTTTGCCTTTGGAGCAGGAGTATAATCAGCCTGAGCTAACATTGAACGAATCTGCATATTAAGTCTATCGATTTCGAGCTTTGACGCCTCAAGTTCTCTCTTTGCGTTTTCAGCCTCATGTCTTGCCCAATCTGCCTTGCTCTTTGCGCTTGCTGCATCGTCAAGATAATCCTTGATCTGTGAACGCAAGTTATCAGAGCTGATATTTGCCTTCTTGTAATCATCAGCATACTGTAAAGCAACGAGAACAGCAGCCTGTGTTGTTGAAATTCTTGGATTTTCTTTCATAGTATTCTCAAGTGCCTCATTAAGTTCTGCACCGAGTTCTGTTACATAAGCTACATCATCTTCTGTAACAATAGCGTATTCAGCACCGCCAATGGTAAGTTTTACTCTATTCTTTATCATTTTAGCTGTTCCTTTCTTTTTGTATATAAAATTAGTTCCAAATTACCACTTAATATTATACTATATAAATTCTAAATATAAAAGAGGTAAAACAAATTTTTTCAAGGATTTTTCTGAATATCTTTGGGTTAATTTTTGAAAAGCTTAAAGCATAGGCGAGAAAAACGCCTATGCTTCACTAAATTCTTTGCCAACAACCAGTGTTTTGTCAGCCTACGGCTGACCGCCCGACTATACCGCCGGGCTCGGTCGGCTCACGCCGACTTGGGATTACGCGCCCACGACCGCGGGCGCTCATCATTTCCCCAACCTCTCCGCAACCGCCTGAGTAAGTCCTTTCAAGCTGAAATCCTTACCTCCGGACACACTTGTTGCCTTAACTATTGAGTAAAATTCACTTCTGCCGAAATACGCTGAATTGGTTTCCTCGATTTTTTCAATTAACCGTGCAAAAGTCTCTGTCTGCTCTGCCATAAGGTCAATGTCGAACTTTTCCATTTCATGGCTGTCACTGACAACACAGAGATAATACGGTGCAGGAACAAGGCTGATCTCAGGAATACCCATCGTAAAAAAGTTCTGACCCTCACCAAAGTGAAGAGCATTGTGACCACGAAGTGTCATAGTGCGAACCGTCTTTCTGTCCTTAACTGTATCAATATAAAGTTTATCCATATACTTGTTGCCTGTGTAAACTATCTCAACTTCAGGTTTACCTGTATACTTATATTCTCCGTCAATTTCTCTCCATTCTTTGCAGCCTAAATGTTCAACCGTAAGATTGGCGACACATCTTGCATGACCATTTTTGCCGTCCCATAAATCTCTATGCATTGCCATCCAGCGTGATGCGGATTGGAATGCACCTGTACGAATATCCTTGAAGTTCGGCAAACGAAAATGACCGGTTGTGAAAACAAAAATATGAGTTCTTTCAAGCTCTTGATCTTTAAGATTTTTCATTAACTGTAAAAGAGCTATCGGGCCGTTTTCTTCAACACAGTTTGTTCCGTCAGTGTGAGTGTTGACAATCACATTCTCCGTGGGGTGCTTGCCCGGTAATATGCAATAAAAGCTTTCGGTGTATGCGTTTTTCTCGATTTCCGCCTCAAGGACAAACTTTGCCTTTTTATGTAACTTTGCGGCCTCAACGACTTTTTTGCCGTTAGTTTCGTTCACCCAAAGCATTGGCATATTCTGATATCCCATGATGAATGAAAGATACTGACCCTGTATGCAGTCATCATGAAGTCCCTTCCAAACAAGAATAGCTGCTTTTGCGCCAGTTAACTTAGAAATCATTCCGTTAAAACACTGAACAAAACTTGTTATAACCGGGCCTTCATATTTTGATTCAAGCACTACATCTTCCGGATAACTCGTTCTCTTATCGAATGCGATTTCACTGGGTATAAAATTGATATTTGAAACATCGTAAACAGCAATTTTCCCTTTAACATCTTTTACATCGGATATGTTTTTAATATAAACAAGCTCTTCCGTTATACCGTCCTCAGTTGTTTCACCTGAATAAGGGTATGCAGATGAAACAGGTATATTGATTTTTTCATCTCCGTCAAGTATTTCAATGGAAGATTTCTTCTCCTCCCAACGCTTGAAATAGAAAGGATCACTGTAAATTTTTATACCCATCTTTCGGATTTCGTCTTGAAGATAATTTATAAAATCTGTGTGAGCTTTACTGCCTGTGAGTCTGACTCCGCATGAATTCATTTTTTCAACGCCCTCAAGCAGTTCTTCTTTTGAAATGTTAATATTCATGAATATTTTTCCCTCCACTTTTTACTTCTTTTTTACCAATTTTAAAACAATCGGTTAATTCAGTTAAATTGAAAATATCACTTTTATATATTTTTATCAATTAAGAATATGTTAATATTTTGTTAAACATTATTGATTTTTCTTTAACCGAATTATTTTGAAGTGAAGTTAGCATAAATAGGAAAATGTTATATATTTACACTTGGTTAAAACTCATAAAATCACCAAAACTCAGACCTTAAATCCGAAGTCACATAAAAAGCGTTGCAAAACTTGCCGCTTTGCAACGCTTTTAAACTTTTATTTTAATTGTTATTCAACATCAAATAATGGCCTTGCAGTATATGATGTGTGAAGTATTTTGTGAGCCTTGTGACTTCCCGGTTTCTCAAAGAACTCATCATAAGCCTGTTTAACCTCAGGATTAAGGTGAGACTTTCTGAGTGTCTTTGACTTATCATCTGCATAAAGAGCAGCAGCTCTGAGAGCCTTAAGATCAGTAAAATTACGAGTTGTTGCATCTTGGATTGGCTGACCGCCACCATTTATACAACCACCGGGGCAGCACATAATTTCAACAAAGTGATAATCTGCTGTTCCGTTCTTGATTTTATCCATAATGATCTTAGCGTTCTTTGTTCCACTTGCAACTGCCACTTTAACTTCCATATCGCCCAGCTTATAACTTGCCTCTTTAACGCCATCCATGCCACGAACTTCATGGAATTCAGGATTTTCAAGTTCCTTGCCGGTAATAACTTCAGCAGCAGTACGAAGAGCAGCTTCCATAACACCGCCTGTTGCACCGAATATAACGCCTGCGCCTGTTCCTTCTGAGAGAGGTGAATCAAACTGTTCATCGGGAAGAAGATTGAAGTTAATACCTGCTGTATTTATCATTCTGCCTAACTCTCTTGTTGTAAGAACATAATCCACATCAGGCACACCTGCTGCATTTTGATCATCTCTGCCAACTTCAAATTTCTTGGCTGTGCAAGGCATAACCGAAACGCAAACAATATCTTTCGGATCAATGCCGTTCTTTTCAGCATAATATGTCTTTATGGTCGCACCCTGCATCTGCTGAGGTGATTTGCATGATGAGAGATGACCTAACTGTTCGGGATAATAATGTTCGCAATATTTAACCCAACCGGGTGAACAAGATGTGATCATTGGAAGAACGCCGCCGTTATTCACTCTTTCAAGAAGTTCTGTGGCTTCCTCCATAATTGTGAGATCAGCACCGAAGTCTGTATCGAATACCTTATCAAATCCGAGACGGCGAAGTGCAGCAACCATCTTGCCTGTTACAAGGGTACCGACAGGTAAACCAAAACATTCACCAAGTGTTCCACGGATTGAGGGAGCTGTTTGAACAACAACATGTTTTGTCGGGTCATTGATAGCAGCAAATACCTTTGCTGTATCATCTTTTTCATATAATGCACCTGTGGGACAAGCAACGATACACTGACCGCAAGAAACACATGAGGTTGAACCCAATTTAAGTTCAAATGCAGAGCTTACATGAGTATCAATACCACGAGCATTTGCACCGATAACAGATATACCCTGATTATCGCAAGCGGCAATGCAACGGCGGCAAAGAATACATTTATTATTATCTCTTACCATGTGTGCTGCTGATGAATCAATTTCATAAACAGGTGTTTCACCGTCAAAACGACCTTCATCTTCCACACCGTATTCTTTGCAAAGTTTTTGAAGTTCACAATTACCGCTACGCACGCAAGACAAGCACTGTCTTTTATGAGTTGAAAGAATAAGCTCAAGAGTCATCTTACGTGATCTGCGCACTCTTTCTGTGTTTGTGAAAATTTCCGTTCCCTCTCTCTCAATGGGATATACGCAAGCTGTAACCAAACTTCTTGCACCTTTAACTTCTACCATACAAAAACGGCAAGCACCGATTTCATTTATATCCTTAAGAAAGCAAAGAGTTGGAATTTCAATTCCTACCATTCTTGCTGCATCAATAATTTTTGTGCCGTAAGGAACAGTAACATCCATACCGTTTATTTTAATATTAAGCATTTTTTCCATTTTCTGTTACCTCCTTAAGACTTAACAATAGCTTTAAACTTACATGATTCCATACATACACCGCACTTGATACACTTTGTTGTATCAATGGAATGAGGTGATTTAACTGCGCCGGAAATAGCACCTACCGGGCACTTTCTTGCGCAAAGAGTACAACCCTTGCACTTATCAGCGTCAATAGTGTATGAAAGCAAGTTTTTGCAAACACCTGCCGGGCACTTCTTATCAACAACATGAGCCACATATTCATCACGGAAGAATTTAAGTGTTGCAAGAACCGGATTAGGAGCAGTCTGTCCAAGACCGCAAAGTGAGTTTTCTTTAATATAATGACAGAGTTCTTCAATTTTATCGAGATCTTCAAGTGTTGCTGTTCCGTCTGTAACCTTGTCCAGCATTTCAAGAAGTCTCTTTGTTCCCACACGGCAAGGAGTACACTTACCGCAAGATTCATCAACTGTGAAATTAAGGAAGAACTTGGCAATATCAACCATGCAGTTGTCCTCGTCCATTACGATAAGACCACCTGAACCCATCATACAGCCGATAGCGGTCAGGTTATCATAATCAATTTCGGTGTCCATAAGTGAAGCCGGAATACAACCGCCTGACGGGCCACCGGTCTGTGCAGCCTTGAATTTTTTGCCGTTAGGTATGCCGCCACCGATTTCCTCGATGATTTCACGAAGTGTTGTACCCATGGGAATTTCAACAAGACCTGTGTTCTTTATCTTTCCGCCTAAAGCAAATACCTTTGTGCCTTTTGACTTTTCAGTGCCCATGGAAGCGAAAAATTCTGCGCCCTCACGAATAATTGTTGGTATATTAGCAAAAGTTTCAACATTATTTTCAGTTGTAGGTTTGCCGAACAAACCCTTAACTGCCGGATAAGGAGGACGAGGTCTCGGTTCACCACGATTACCTTCAATTGAGGTCATAAGAGCTGTTTCTTCGCCGCATACGAATGCACCGGCACCTAAGCGAATGTGAAGATCAAAATCAAATCCGGAATCGAAAATGTTTTTGCCTAAAAGTCCGTATGCTCTTGCATCGTCAATAGCTTTCTGCAAGCGTTCAACTGCAATGGGATACTCAGCACGAACATATACATAGCCCTCGCTTGCACCTGTTGCATAACCGCAAATTGCCATTGCTTCAACGATACAGTGGGGGTCACCTTCAAGAACGGAACGATCCATAAATGCGCCCGGATCACCTTCGTCTGCATTACATACGACATACTTTTGATCTGCTTGATTGGCTGCTGTAAAGCTCCATTTAAGACCTGTGGGGAAACCGCCACCGCCTCTGCCTCTGAGTCCCGAATCTTTAACGACCTGAATAACCTGCTCCGGTGTCATCTCGGTAAGCGCCTTACCTAAAGCCACATAGCCGTCCATTGCAATATATTCATCAATACTTTCCGGGTTGATAACACCACAGTTACGAAGAGCAACACGGTGCTGTTTTTTATAGAATGTTGTGTCACTGAGTGAAACCACTTTACCGGCTTCCTCAACCACACTTTCGTCAACATCTTTATAAACAAGGCGTTCAACAGGACGACCTTTGAGAAGATGCTCGCTGACGATCTCTTTTACATCTTCCTGCTTTACGCAACTATAAAATGTGCCGTCCGGATAAACGATAACAACCGGACCTAAAGCGCAAAGACCAAAACAGCCGGTTCTTACGATTTTAACTTCTTCTTCCAAATCGTATGCCTTAAGCTGAGTTCCGAACTCTTCAATAAGAGTTGCACTGCCTGATGATGTACATCCGGTACCACCACAAATCAATACCTGAGCACGAATCATAAATTTATACCTCCAATTTTATACTTCGTCATTATAAGTGTATTCGCTGATCGGCTGTCCGCCCTTAAGATGCTTTTCAACAACTTCCTTTGCCTTTTCCGCATCCATTTTAATATAAGTTACTTTCTCCTTGCCTGCCTCAAAAATCTCAACCACCGGTTCATACTGACAAATGCCGATGCAACCTGTCTGAGTTACAGTAACCTTCTGAGCTAAGTTTTCTTCATTAACTGCCTCAACAAAGGCATTAAGTACAGGTCTTGCTCCGGCAGCAATACCGCAAGTTGCCATGCCGACAACAACTCTTATATCGCCTGAACCTTCACGCATAACCACTTTATTTTGCATTTTTTCCTTGATTGCTGCAAGTTCTGCTAATGACTTCATAATTAAGGATTCCTTTCTATGTTTGATTATTTTTTAACAAATTCAATTATACTGCTCTGTCAAATATTCTTTGATCCACATTATAACTTCAAAGTTATCAAGAGGAACATCTCCCAAGACCTCTTTAAGTTGAGCAGTATGTAAACTGACAACCTTTTCATCGTAAACATGGATAAAATTCCATTCAATGTTCGGCTGCCCCTGAATAAGAGTAATAATTGTTGAAATAATATCTCCCAAAGGAGTGAAATCAATGTGATTTTTGTAAAACAGGGCGCTGATTTTTGTGCCGTGCTTGTCGGGATATTCCCCTTCGTGGAAAGATTCGATTTCAACTTTGCCTCCCGTTTGAGATGCGGCAAGTTGCAAAAGCGGTATGCCTAACCCTACACTTCTGGTCGTTCTCGTTGTGCAAAAAGGATTGGTCACACTTTCAAGAAAGTCCTTTTCCATTCCGCTTCCGTTATCCCGAATTTCAATAAGCATTGTTTCTTCTGTTTCTTTAATTTCAATATCAATCTTACTCGCCTTTGCTTTAACGGAGTTTTGAGCAATATCAAGAATATTCAATGATAATTCTTTCATTCATCTTCACCCCTAAGCATCTTAAACAAGTTGTGTCTGACAAGTGCCGAAGAATACGGCTCATCGTCAATTTCAAAGTATGCCTCTTTATCTCTCATAGTCCAGAGATAGTGAGCATCGGAAGAAACAATTATTATCTTGTCCTTCACATTTTTATATTTTTCCAAAAACTCGTTTTGATTATTTTTATCGTAAAATTCAGCACATTTGAATTCGGAAATTTCCGGAAAAACTCCCAAGGTTGCAATAATGCTGTTTGACTGTCTGTCAATATGAGCCGGATAACATATTCCACCGTATTTTTTTACAATATCAGCCACTTCGTCAACTGTTATCTCTGTTGCATTTGACAGCAGATATTCATCTGTACCTATAATCTCGTCATTTTCGTCAAGAATAAGCTGATTGCCGAAAATGTCTGTCCTATTAAGTATCTTTATCCTTTTGGTTTCAACATATTTGTCAAATTTCAGTGCGTCATCAAGATTTTCAAAAAGGCACACCACATGAATATCCTCAGCCGTGGTCAATTCCATGCCGGCAATGGGTATAATCCCGTTTTTCTTTGCAGCGGCAAAAAAAGCCGGGCAGTTTTTTGCAGTATTGTGATCTGTTAACGCCACAATGTTCAAGCCGTTAAGAACGGACATACCGCAGATATTATTCGGTGTCATATCCTCATCACCACAGGGTGAAAGGCATGAATGAATATGAAAATCATAATAATACTTATTCATATTAGTTTTCCTATGGTAACTGCCGTTTCATAAGTTGTAAGTTGTGTTGACAATATGTTAACGCCTTTTTCTTTTGCTGTTTCAATAACATTTTCATCAGCGGTGACACCCTCTGACAAAATTATGCACCCAACATCAACTAAAGATGCAACGGCAACTATATTGATATTTGACATTATTGTTATCCATGCGCAATCTTCTTTTGCTCTGCCCATGACCCAACTCAACAAGTCTCCGGCATAACCGGACATAATTTCTCTTTCCCCATGGGGAACAGCTATTTTTTGGAAGGAGCATTTCTCTGCAAGTTCATTGACTGTCATTTATTTTTCCTCCTTACCATTCTTTTTGCTTTGCTCTAAAACTACGCACTTGCTGTCAGCAGGAATTTTCCCTCTGATAATATCCTCTGCAAAAGCTCTGCAAGTCGGAGAACCGCAAGCGGCGCAATCAATTCCGGGCAGCTCATTTCTTATGTGTTCAATTTGAGCCAACATTCGCATGGACTCGCCCATATTGTTGCTGAGTCTGTTAATAGGCGTATATGACGGTGAAGTATTCAAGAAGTATTCTTCGGGAATAAACATTTCATCTGCCGGAAGATGATTGAGAGAAACCGGCATATATCTTCTCACGGCTTGCAATCTTGTTTTTGCTATGAACGGATTTTCAATAGTCATAACTCCGCCCACACAACCACCGATACAAGCGTTAAGTTCCACAAATTCAAGTTGCGGTATATTTCCGTTTTCAATTTCATCAAGAATTTTAATGCAGTTTTCGATGCCGTCTGCTGCAAGATAACTGTCATTAAGAAGTGCGGCAGATTCTCCACCGCTTGCAGCCCAACCGATACCTACCATGCCTGATTCTGTCAAAGTCTCAGGCTGTTTATCTTTTTTCATAGCGCTGACTAAAAGAAAATATATTTCGCTTAATGATATAACCACATCAACATTGCTCTTGTAATCACCGTAACCGTTTCTGATATAGCTTACCTTTGCGGCACAAGGTGATATAAAGAAAATACCGATATCTTCATCGGTTAACTCGGGATGTTCTTTCTTTGCTCTTTCTCTTGCCAATATTGCCGCAATTTCCATCGGTGGCAACATAGGCATAATATTATCTTTCAAATATGGGAAACGCAAAGAAATAAGTCTTGCAATAACAGGACAGGCTGAGGAAATAACCGGCTTTTTAATTCCCGGTATTTTAAGATACAACCTGGTATAAGCTGAAACCAATTCGGCAGCTTTTGCGACTTCATAAATATCATCAAATCCGATATCTTTCAGCCCCTGTATAACATAGTTAACATCATCTAAACCGTCAAACTGACCGAACAAAGACGGAGGCGGAAGAGCGATTTTCCATTTATAATGCTGATAATGTTCAAACTTTGAACACATTGCCTTTTTCGCTTTACTCGTGCATACCCTAATACACTCACCGCAATCAATGCAACGATCCGTATTTATGTGTGCGTGGCCGTCTTTTATTCTTATGGCTTCCGTAGGACAATGCCTCATACAGGCAGTGCATCCGGTACATTTCTCAACATCAAGTTCAACGGAATGTCTATAATAATTCATTTATCCATCAACTCAATTCTTTAAATGCACATACATAATAATTTTCGTGCCTTCGCCCACTTTGGTTTCGATATACATTTCATCTGTATATCTTTTCATATTCGGCAAACCCATTCCTGCACCAAATCCAAGTGAACGAACCGTCTCCGTGGCTGTTGAATAACCCTCTTGCATGGCAAGGCTAACATCTTCAATGCCCGGTCCTCGGTCGACAAGCACTATTTCGATTTTATCTTCATAAACCGTAACTTTAGCCTCTCCACCGCCTGCATGAACGACCATATTTATTTCACCTTCATACATGGCAATGGTAACTTTTCTTATAATTTCGGGATCAAGTCCCAACTGACGAAGAGTTCTTTTTACGCTGGCTGAAGCCTGACCGGCAGAAGTAAAATCAGTACCATCCACATTAAAGCGGAATGTTAATGACTCACCCATAATTACCTGCTTTCCCCTCTGAGACCGTTTAAATAGAGCTTACCGCAGGCTTCATACATACGAAGTTGAGTGGTAAGAATAACTATTGAGCTGTCTTTTGCAAGCTCGATCATCTCAGATGTAGGCTTTTTATTTCTTACAAAAACAATGCACAGCATATCCATCATCTCAGCTGTTCTGACAACTTGAGAATTAACAAGTCCTGTCAAAAGCACAGCTTGATTTTTGACAAAAGCAAGAACATCACTCATCAAATCGCTTCCGCAAGCGGAATGAACATCATTTTCAAGATATTCTTCACCGCAAACAACTTCAGCTTCGAGAACTTCTTTAATGGTGCTTATAGTCATAACGAACTCCCTTTACAAAGTTAATTTAGTTATATTTTGCTAATATATCTTTAACATCGGCAGCAACAAGTCGTCCGTATACATCATCGTTAACTGTCATAACCGGAGCCAAACCGCAAGCACCTATACAGCGACAAGCTGTCACAGAATACTTACCATCATCTGTGCATTCTTCCGGATCGATACCAAGTTGAGCACAAATCTCGTCAAGGATTTCCTGGGCGCCCTTAACATAACAAGCAGTACCGAGACAAACTGATATGTTATACTTGCCCTTTGGTGACAGTGAAAACTGAGCGTAAAATGTTGCGACTCCATAGACCTTTTCAAGCGGTACGTCCATGCCTGTGGCAATGTCAAGCTGAACTTCAAACGGAAGATATCCGTAAATTCGTTGTGCCTCTTGCATTACATGCATAAGCATACTCTTGTCGTCTTTACATTCGGCAATAATAGCCATAAGTTCTTCATGCTGCTCAGGCGTGTCCGTAAAAGGGACTTTGCTGATTTTTTTAAGCATAAATTTTCCTCCCCGTAAAAATAGTATTAGTCTGAAAGTTTGCTTCAAAATTCATATAAAGCATTTCTCCATAAGCTACATTATAACAGAACCAAATAGAAAAATCCACTGGTTGGGGTAACATTTTTGTTCTTTTGTTGAAAAAACCCTTCGATTTTTCCTGGTTTTTTGTTAAAAATTGCGTTCTGATTGTGAATTTTTTAACAAATCGTTACGCAAATAATTTCTTCTGTCGGTTGGTTTTTTCGTCAGCCTCCGGCTGACCGCCCGACTATACCGCCGGGCGCTCCAAAAAAAACCGGCCATAGCAGATCCCCTTCTCCGCTATGGCTTTGAGTTTTATTTAATTATGCAAAAATTATTGTTAAAGCGATAAGATACTGTGCTACAAAATATGTAACATGGTTCAACACAAAGTTCACCGGTGTGTTCTTTGTTCCGAAATACTGACTTGAAAGAATGATATCGGAAACAAGGAAAAGTGCTCCGGCAACAGTGAATATAAGCCACGGCAAAACAGCTGACATACCCAATGAAAGATAAGTTACAACAAGTGCAACAAGAGCCGTTGTCATGGTAAGTCCAACAACAAAGCTGTAAAGAGTTACCACGGGTCTGAATTTACCGAAATTCAAAGCGGTGATCTTCTCCATTATAAGGTTGATAACAGCGATTACAACTGCAAGTCCTGCGGCAATAAGCATATGAGTCACAGTGAGACCTGCCTTCATGATCATCGCACCGATATAGAAAAAGTGACCGATTCCGAACACTGCGAAACCTGCATAAAGGTATTTTTCACTGTCATCGGCATATACCCACTTTTGGTCAAGATAGATATCACCTAAAGTTCCGAAGAACAAGCCGATAATAAGGCATAAGCCATACTTTAAGACAGAGAGCTCAGCTGTGGTTGACATAACACGAAGTAATCCGAAAAAGGCTGTCATAATGAAGAACAGTGAAACTGTCATTTTGTTAAAGACGCCCATAACGGATCTTTTCTTGTTATACTTAACCAAGAACATAAGCATAAACACTAAACCTAATGCGCATGAAACATAAACTCCTAACATTTTTGTTGCTCCTTCATAAATATTTTTTATAAATATGCTGTGGCTTATTTTAGTCGAGATTATTTTCTCCTCCAAATCTTCGGGCTAAAGAATATAAGCAACGGCATTATTTCCAATCGACCTGCAAGCATATCAAAGATAAGAACCAATTTGGACAAAGGTGAAAATCCGGCAAAATTACCCATTGGACCAACCGCACCTAAACCAGGGCCTATGTTATGCATACAAGTTATAACCGATGTGGTAGTGACTTCAAAATCAAAATTATCAATAGCCACTATCATCATTGAAACGGCAAGTATTATCATTTCGAGAATGAAATATGCTCTGACATTTTTAACTGTTTCTCCCGAAACTTTCTTACCGTCAATCTTTACTGTGTTAACACTTTTTGGGTGAACTATATGGGAAATTTCAGTCACTGCACTCTTGGCAAGTATCATAATTCTTGATATTTTCATGCCACCGCCTGTGCTTCCCGCACAAGCTCCGAAGAACATCAATAAAACAAGAACTATCTTTGAAAATTCCGGCCATAAATTAAAGTCCACCGTACTGTAACCCGTAGATGAAATTATAGAGGAAACGGTGAAAAATGCATTTTTCAATGTAGTGCCTACACTTCCGTATATATGATAAATATTTAAAGATATCATAACTACTGCACTGCCTATAACTATAAGATATGTTCTCAGTTCTTCATTTTTAACTGCCTCTTTAAATCTTTTAGTCAGCGCAAGGTAATATAAACCGAAGTTGACTCCAAAAAGAACCATAAACACAGCGATTACCATTTCTATGTATGCGCTGTTGTATCCTGCTATACCTGCATTTGAAACAGAAAAACCACCTGTACCCGCAGTACCGAAAGACAAGCATATCGCATCAAACAAGGGCATACCTCCTAAGAGGAGCATGACGACTTCCACAACTGTCATAACAAAATACATTATGTAAAGTGATGCCGCCATTTGTCTGAGTTTCGGTCTGAACTTATCAACTGTTGGCCCCGGGCTTTCGGCTCTCATAAGCTGAATGTTGTGTCCTCCTGCCAAAGGAATAATTATAAGCAGGAACACAAGCACACCCATACCGCCTATCCAGTGAGTTTCACTTCGCCAAAAGTTCGAGGTTTTTGTTAAGGCATCAATGTCCACAATATTACTTGAACCTGTTGTTGTGAAACCCGAAACTGTTTCAAAAAGAGCTGATATATATGAGGGAATATCTCCTCCGAGAACAAAGGGAATTGCCCCCACAAGGCTCATTACGATCCAGCTCAAAGCAACTGCCGCAAAGCCTTCTTTTGCGTAAAATTTAACATTTTTCGGCTTTTTTCTGTGCATAATAAAGCCCACAACAAAAGCCACCGCTGCCGTTACAAGGAAGCTGAAAAGCATTCTTGTCTCTCCGTAAATCAAAGCAACGATACAAGGGAACAGCATAGCCGCCGCCTCAATGTTGAGCACCCAGCCCAAAATATAAACTAATATAGAATAATTCATGGCTGTCCCTCTTTATTTAAGAATGTCACTGAGGTCGTTGAGACCTGTCTGAGTTGTAACAACAATAACCGTGTCTCCCACCTCTATGGTTGTAAGACCGTTTGGAATAATCATTTTGCCGTTTCTGTTAATACAGCAAACCAGCAAGTTATCTTTAAGTTCCAAATCGCTTAACGGTATGCCTGTTACATCTGATTCTGTTCTTGCATAAAATTCAAGAGCCTCAACTTTATTGTCAACAATCTTATAAAGTTTTTGCACATTACTTCCCTGAGAATTTTCCAAGGCTCTGACATAGCTCATGATCATTTCGGCTGTTATATATTTCGGATAAATAGTTGATCCGATATCCAATTTATCAATAACATTGCCAAAGTTAAGTTTATTAATTTTTGTCACAACCTTGGCTTTTGAGGAATCTTTCACAAAGAGTGAAAGCATAATGTTTTCCTCGTCAAAATCCGTAAGTGAAACAAATCCGTCAGCGTTATCAAGACCTTCTTCAAAAAGAAGTTGCTGATCAGTTCCGTCACCGTTTATAACAACAACAGATGAAGGAAGAGTAGCAGATAAAAATTCGCAACGCTTTTTATCTTTTTCAACTATTGTTATTTTAAAGTTATATTCTGCAAGCATTGTTGCAAGATAATAGGCAATTTTTCCGCCGCCCACAATAAAGATCTTTTTCAGCTTGCCAATATCAATTCCGGCTTTCTTAAAGAAAGGCTCAGTCTCTTTATGGGAAGAAACAAAAGATATTTCATCGCCGTCTCTCAACACGAAATTACCTGACGGGATAACCACATCTCCGTTTCTTTCAACGGCACAGATAAGAATTTTTCCGCTGCTCTTTCCCATTGCCTCATAAATCGGCTTTCCGGAAAGAGGTGAACCGAAAGGAATTTTCATCTTCAAAAGTTCAATTTTGCCTGAAGCGAAAGTGTCAACTTCAATGGCTGATGGTATGCGGAACAGACGGTTAATTTCTGCTGCCGCTTCATATTCGGGATTTATTATTGTTGAAAGACCTAATCTCTCTTTAAGAAAAGTTCTTTCGGAAAGATACTCTGGATCTCTTACTCTTGCGATCGTATCGCAACGAGTTGATTTTTGAGCAATAAGACAGCATAACAAATTAAGTTCATCATTTGGTGTTACGGCAATAAACAGGTCAGCCTCTTCAACTCCTGCCTCAAGCTGCACATTGTAAATTGCACCATTACCGACAACTCCTCTAACATCAAGAGTTTGAGTAATTCTTTCAACTGCATCGTCATCACAATCAACAACGCAAATATCATGACCCTCATTAAAAAGTTGCTCGGCAACGGTTGAACCTACTTTACCGCAACCAACAATAACTATATTCATAGTAGCCTCCGGCGCAGAAACTTCACCTGCGCGATAATATTTTCTTAATATTTTTGCAGAATTTTGTAATTCCACAGTTTCACATTATAGCACATACATATTCAAAATTCCATAGTTTTATTAAAATATATGACAGATTTCACAATATGCCCCTTTTATATTGAAAATTTTTTCACAATGTTGTATAATCATACCATGTATAAATCGAAAGGAGAATATTAAAATGTATGTTGACTTTTATAAGGAACACTTTGCTTTAAACCAAGCAAGTGCCACTAAAGAAGAAAATATTATATTAAAAGGTAAAGTAAGAATAAGTGTACTCAGCGACAGAATACTCAGAGTTGAAGTTGACAGTAAGTCTCATTTCACCGATGAACCGACTCAAAGCGTTTGGTATAGAGACTTCGAGAACCCGGAATACAAAGTAATAGAAAAAGGTAAAGTAATAAAAATCATCACAAAAAGAGCCGCTTTTGAATATGATCTCAGATCTCATAAAATGCTTTCTGTTACTCTTGAAAACGGAAAAACAGTAACTGACTATAAGCAAGGAAACCTTAAAGGAACTTCCCGTACCCTTGATATGTCAAGAGGCGCGATCAAATTAGATGATGGACTTATTTCAAGAGAAGGCGTCACCGTTTTCGATGATTCAAAATCTCACATTCTTGGAAAAGACGGTCAGATTTACGAGAGAAAACCAACTCTTAAAGATGAATATTATTTTGCCTTCGGACACGATTACAGAGACTGCATCAACGGTCTTTATTCACTCTGCGGTAAAGTTCCCTTGGTTCCAAGATATTGCTTAAGTAACTGGTGGTCAAGATACAAAGCATACACTCAGCAAGAATATGTTGATCTTATGACAAAGTTCATTGACAATAAAATTCCCATTACAGTTGCAACTGTGGATATGGACTGGCATTGGGTGGATCTTAAGAGATTCGGCGATGACGGAAAATATCAATACAAATTCCAAAACGGAAATATTATTCGCAGTCTTTGGGAAATCGAAGGCTGGACCGGTTACAGCTGGAACACAGATCTTTTCCCTGATTATAAAGGATTTCTCAACTGGCTTCATGAGCAAAACTTCAAGGTAACTCTCAACCTTCATCCGGCTCAGGGTGTTCGTCCTTTTGAAACCATGTATAAAGAGTTTGCCGAAAAGATGAACATTAACCCGGCTGAAAAGAAACATTTTCCTTTCGACATAGCAGACAAGAAGTTTATGGAGGCATATTTTGAGGTTCTCCACAAGAAATATGAAGAAGAAGGGGTAGACTTCTGGTGGATAGATTGGCAGCAGGGCAAGAACTCCAAAATCAAAAATCTTGATCCTCTCTGGGCTCTTAACCACTATCACTATCTTTACTCAGGCAGAGATAACAACCGTCCTCTCATTCTTTCAAGATATGCTCAAATCGGCTCTCATCGCTACCCATTAGGCTTTTCAGGTGACACAACCATAAATTGGCCTTGTCTCAACTTCCAGCCTTATTTCACCGCAAATGCGGCAAATGTAGGTTACACTTGGTGGAGTCACGATATAGGCGGTCACCTCTTTGGAAGTAAGAATGACGAATTATATCTTCGTTGGGTTCAGTTCGGTCAATATAGCCCAATTATGCGTTTACATTCAACTCATAATGAATTTATGGGCAAAGAGCCTTGGAAGTTCAAAGACGAAGTTAACACTCTTGCAACCCAGTGCCTTCGTATGCGACACAAAATGTTGCCTTATATCTATTCAATGAATTACAGAACTCACAACGATGGCATAGCTATTTGCGAACCTTTATATTATGTTAACAGCGAAGATAAACAGGCATACGAACATCCAAACGAATACCGCTTCGGTTCTGAGTTGATCGTTGCTCCTATCACAGAAAAAATTGATCCGAAAATAAACATGGCAAAAGCAAAGGTTTGGCTTCCTGCCGGAAGATATACAGATATTTATAACGGCAGAATTTACGAAGGTGGCAAGGAATACACCATGTACCGAGGACTTGACAGCATACCTGTTCTTGCAAAAGAAGGCGCTATCATCCCTCTCAGCGTAAACGGATACACAAACGATTGGAAAAATCCTCAGGATATGGAGATCCTCATTTACAGAGGCAACAACACTTTCAATCTTTACGAAGATGACGGTGAAACAAATGACTATCTTCAAAACAAGTTTGCTATCACCGAAATGAAGGTTTTGGAAAGCGGTTCTTCTCTTAAATTCACAATTAAGGCTGCATCGGGTGACTTAAGCGTTATCCCCGAAAAACGAAACTACAACCTTATGTTCAAAGATGTTGAATCCTGTGAAAAAATCATTGTCAGAAAAGGCGACAAGGAACTGACTCTCAACAGCAAGAGCAAAAACTTTGTTTCCGTAGATATTTACAAGGCTAAGAGCAATGAAGAAATTGAAATCGAGCTTGTAAACTATGTAGCCGCTAAGAATATGGACAAGAAAGAGGCACTTGTGGAGGTCATTTCCAAATTCCAGGGCAACAATAATCTCAAGGTTAAGCAATACCTTCCCTTCCTTAAGGATTACACAGGCAAAAAAATTCCATGCGGTGATCCTTACAGAGGTCCTATTGAAGAAATACTCAGTTTAAAGTGAGGGTGGGGTTAAAGCGCCCGGCGGTATAGTCGGGCGGTCAGCCAAAGGCTGACGACAGCACAGACTTCAATTCTCCCCTCAATTTCCTAAAAAACAAAAGGCAAAACATTCCGTTTAAACCACCGGTATGTTTTGCCTTATTTCTTTTAAAAATGCCCCATAAAAGTTTAAAAACGTTTGACATACATCAAACGCTTTTAAAAGGAGAAAATATGAAGAAAACATTCAAAAATGTGAGGAAATCTAATATATGTCAAGGAGGTTTCCCTCCGTTGACAATACATAGTTTACTATATCTGAACCCAAAAATCAAGGCTTTTTCGCCATGTTTTTTAACTTTGGACGTTTCGACAATTCGTTAGTAATTTCGCACAAGTTTTTGTGCATTTTATTGTGCAATATGCTGTTTTATAGTCGATTTAGTCGTTTTGTCGACTAAATCCTTCTGTATTCTCAACTATTTCAGCCTTAATTCCTTCTGTTTCAATGATGAAATTGCCGAGTTTCGACTTGCTGTTTGAGAAGTCAAAAGCAGATATATCCGTATCCAATATATTCACAAGACTCTTATAAAGTTTATCCGCTTTATTAAAGTTTTCCTGAGTCAAAAATGTTGAAAGCATATCCACCAAAAACTCACTCATAATCTCCGGCTTGTTTTCATTTGCCTGAGAAAGATAATACATATATTTGTAACTTATATCAGGAGTAAGTGTCTGTTTTCCTTTTTCGATTATATATCCAACACCGTCAACGGAATAACTTATCTTTTCTCCGACTGTGCATGGAACTCCACCGAATATTTTTATAAGCCCCTTAAAGCTTGAATCCGTTGCTCTGATATATCTTCCGATCTTAACTCCGGTCAATTCCTCAACCGCACTTTTAAGCTGAACCATTCCCCCGTGAGCTAAATGTTTGGATAATGTACCGTTGTAACCGTTAGCCGAAACGCTGTCATGCGCATCAAGAGTATATATTTTCATTTTCATATTCTCAAGATTTACATTAACGATTGCTCCGTGGTTAATATAATCAGACCCATCATCGGAACATATGAGCAGGAAGTTTTCCGAACCTGTTAATTCAACAGTGGGAGCTGTGGTCTCAGAGCTTTCAGTTGTTTCCGGTGTTCTTCCTATAAGGTTATCGATATCATAATCGTATTCTCTGAGAAGGAGCAAAAGGCACACACAGGCAAGCATAACAATGCCCACACCGAATATAAGACCGAAGGTGAAGTTTCTGTGGCCCTTTTCCTCCTTGTTCGTCTTAAATTCAAGAGAGGTATTTATTTTATAATTTGAGTTTCTTTTTTTCACTTTTTATCCTCCCTTAAAAAAGACTGTTATCAAAATCAATTTCATCTTGCGTTACAGGTTTCGCAGACTTTTCTTCTTTCACATTCTTCGCTCTCTTAATTCCGCCAAATTTATAGTTCGTATAAAGAGCAGAACTGATAAGTGAGGTCAATGGTATTGTGAGAAGTATACCCAAAGATCCAACCAAAGCCTGAAGTATATCAACTACTATCATCTCTCTGTTAAGA
The DNA here is from genome assembly GCA_964411915.1 of uncultured Faecalibacterium sp. GTDB lineage: Bacteria > Bacillota > Clostridia > Oscillospirales > Acutalibacteraceae > UBA6857. The sequence continues at coordinate 17,873 of CAYPMB010000014.1, read as the reverse complement.
GTTTCTATGAGGGCCTGCTCATAAGCAAAAAGCATAACCACCGTTGCCAAAGAACTGCCTATATATGCCAAAACCAGCGTATTCGCCATTGTACCCATCATATCTCTGCCTATGGTAAGTCCGGAGCCGAATAATTTGGAAAAACTGATTTCCGGGCTGTTTTCTCTGATTTCATAAAGTGATGAGGCAACAGACATGGCAACGTCCATTATCGCACCAACGGCACCGATAATTATGGCTGCAAAAATTATCGCTTTTAAGTCTATTGTTTTAGGTGTATCAAGAGCCTTAAGTTCAACAAGGTCAGCTGTGGTATTACCGGTCAGCTTGATCACATGATCTGTTATTTTAAAAAGTCCGCCTGCTAAACACACACCGCTAACACATCCAAAACCGGCAGCAAAACTCTTTTTGTTCACTCCCTGGACTATAAGCAATGTCATAATTGTGATATAGACACAGCACATTATTGCCCACAAATATATATTCTTTCCCGAAAGAACGCTTGGCACAAAAACAGCGAAAACCGAAAGGACAGTTAAGATCATGGATACGATCGTATTAAACCCTTTCATTCTTCCGAAAACCACAAGCAAAACGCAGAAAAGTCCGAGAAGGATCATCAATGCATCGGTTCTGACAAACTCGAATAAAACATAGTCGCTTTCCGCATTTTCATAACTCACATTTTCCATGAGAATTATCTTTCTTCCAACTTCAACATCAGTTGGCGCAACTAAGTTTGCTCCCTCGATTATCTGAACGGCATCAACGTATTTTCCTTTTAATTCACCCTTAGTTATCTTGGCTGTGAAATAAATATAAATATCATCATGCTGTTCTCCTGACTCATCGTATGAACCGTCAAGAATTTTTCTCTCTCCAATTCGTTCCACTTTTGCCACATAGGTTTCAGCGGTGCTGTCAATATCAAAACGGACAATATCTTTATACGCCCACTTTGAAAAGACAAAAAGAATCACAAATGATAATATGAGTGTAAGTATATATATTATTACCTTTTTATCGGTTAACTTGTCCTTGATCTTATTTAAAAGCATCTAAACACCTTTTTCCTGTTTATTTAATATATTTAACAACACAAATGTAACCTGGGTGTTTTCTAATTGTTAATAAAAGTCAAAGTTCCGCAATCTCCCTAATTTTCCGTTAATTTGCACAAAATTTCAATTTGTTTCTTGTGCAAACTCAACAACGAACCAAAGTTAAAAAACTTGTCGAAAAAGCCTTGATTTTTCTAAAATATTATTGTAAACTAATAACTGTCAACGGAGGAAACTCCTTGACATAGATTAGATTTCCTCACATTTTTGAATGTTTTCTTCATATTTTCTCCTTTTAAAGACGTTTGATGCAAATCAAGCGTTTTTAAACTTTTATGGGGTGTTTTTTCGATAATTCGTCAATTTGCACAAATCTTAATCTTATTCCTTGTGCAAATTAAACAATGAACCAAAGTTGAAAAACTTGTCGAAAAAGCCTTGATTTTTCTAAAATATTATTGTAAACTAATAACTGTCAACGGAGGAAACTCCTTGACATAGATTAGATTTCCTCACATTTTTGAATGTTTTCTTCATATTTTCTCCTTTTAAAGACGTTTGATGCAAATCAAGCGTTTTTAAACTTTTATGGGGCATTTTTCTATTATGCCCTCAAAAAACAATCAGCACACCGTAAGTTAGAATTAACTTGCGGTGTGCTTTTTTGCTGTGAGGAGCGCCCGCGGTCGTGGGCGCGGAATCCTTTAAGTGGGCGGAACGCCCAGTTCAGCCCGGCGGTATAGTCGGGCTGTCAGCCGAAGGCTGACCGAGGAACTTCCCAATAGATAACACTATCAATCAAATATATCTTTCACTCTGTCGAAAAAGTTTTTCTTGTCGTCTGTTGCCGTTCCGTCATTAACATTATTCTTCGGCTTATCCGTTAACGAATCGTTGAATTTTTTAAGCATATCTTTCTGACTTGCATTAAGATTTCTCGGAACATCAACAACTATCTTAACAAACTGATCGCCTTTCGACTTCTGATTAAGTTTCTGAATGCCTCTTGAACGAAGTCTGAATACTTCTCCCGGTTGTGTACCGGCAGGCAATTCAAACTTAACCTTTCCGTCAAGAGTCGGAATATAAAGTGTATCTCCCAAGGCTGCCTGTGCAAATGTTACGGTCTGATCGAGCCACACATCATATCCGTCTCTTGAGAAGAATGGGTGAGGTCTAACGCTTACACCAACAATAAGATCACCGCTAGGTCCACCGTTTGCACCCTTATTTCCTCCTCCGGAAATCTGCATTGACTGTCCGTCATTGATGCCTGCAGGTATGTTAATTTCAACTGTTTCGCTCTTCTTTACGAAACCGGTACCGTGGCATTTTTGACACGGATTCGGTATTGTTTTGCCCTTACCGTTACAGGTTGGACAAGTCTTTACAGTGCTCATCATGCCGAAAGCTGTTCGTTGCTGAACTGTTACTTGACCTGTGCCGTTGCAGTTTTTACAGGTTTCAGCGTGTGTTCCCGCTGCTGCACCTGAACCATTACAGCTGTCACAAGTCACAATTTTAGCAACATCCACTTTTCTCTTGCAACCTTTTGCTGCTTCCTCGAAAGAAATAGTAACTCTCGTCTGTATGTCGCTTCCTCGTCTCGGTGCATTCGGGTTAGCTCTTCTTCCGCCACCGAAACCGCCGCCAAAGCCGCCAAACATACTGCCTAAGATATCGCCTAAATCAAAGTCCATATCTCCACCGAAGCCGCCGCCAAAGCCGCCGCCTCCACCGAAACCGCTGTTAGGATCAACACCTGCGTGACCGAACTGGTCATAACGGGCTTTCTTCTGAGCATCGGAAAGAACTTCATAAGCCTCGTTGGCTTCCTTGAACTTTTCTTCAGCCGCTTTGTCCCCCGGGTTAAGATCCGGATGGTATTTCTTCGCAACTTTTCTGTATGCCTTTTTTATTTCATCGTCACTTGCTGTCTTGCTGACACCAAGCACCTCGTAATAATCTCTTTTATCTGCCATGTTTATTTTCCTCTCATATAAATTTTCGAGCTGATTTGAATTTTATAAGGTACTCATTATATCTATCATATAAAATTCAAACAAGTTCGAATATCAAGGGCAGGTTAACCTGCCCTTGATATAATATAATCAATTATTCTGCATCTGTGAAGTTTGCATCTGTGTAATTTGCTCCGCCTGCATTTGGATCATAACCTGCTCCTGCATTCGGATCAAAACCACCGTTAAAGTTAGGATCACCCTGAGGGTTCTGAGCCTGTGCTGCCTTATAAAGCTTTTCTGAAATCTCATAGAATTTAGCCTGTAATGCTTCCTGCTCATTCTTGATAAGATTCATATCCTCGCCCTTAAGAGCGTTCTTTAAGCTCTCTGTCTTTGCTTCAAGGTCTGCCTTATCTGCTGCATCGAACTTGTCGCCTTCTTCGGATAAAATCTTTTCACACTGATATACCATCTGATCGGCTGCGTTTCTTGTATCAACATCTTCTCTGCGCTTCTTATCAGCCTCTGCAAACTGTTCAGCATCTTTAACTGCCTTATCGATATCTTCCTTTGACATATTGCTTGATGCTGTGATTGATATTGCCTGTTCCTTGCCTGTGCCTAAATCCTTAGCTGAAACATGAACGATACCGTTAGCATCAATATCAAATGTAACTTCGATCTGCGGAGTACCACGGCGAGCCGGGAGAATACCGTCAAGGTGGAACATACCTAATGACTTATTATCTCTTGCAAATTCTCTTTCGCCCTGAAGAACATTGATTTCAACTGAGGTCTGATTATCTGCTGCTGTTGAGAAGATCTGGCTCTTCTTTGTCGGAATAGTTGTGTTTCTTTCGATGATCTTTGTGCTTACACCACCCATGGTTTCGATACCAAGTGAAAGTGGAGTAACATCAAGAAGAAGGAGACCCTTAACATCTCCGCCGAGAACACCACCCTGAAGTGATGCACCGATTGCAACACATTCATCAGGATTGATGCCCTTGAACGGTTCTTTACCAAGATAGTTCTTAATTGCATCGTTAACAGCCGGAATTCTTGATGAACCGCCAACCATAAGAACCTTATCTATTTCGCTTGTTTTAAGACCTGAGTCTGAAATTGCCTGACGAACAGGACCCATTGTAGCTTCAACAAGGTCTGCTGTAAGTTCGTTGAATTTTGCTCTTGTGAGAGTTGTTTCAAGGTGCTTAGGACCTGTTGCATCTGCTGTAATGAACGGAAGTGAGATTGTTGAAGTTGTAACACCTGAAAGTTCAATCTTTGCCTTTTCAGCAGCTTCCTTAACTCTCTGCATTGCCATTTTGTCTGAGCGAAGGTCAATTCCCTGCTCGCTCTTAAACTGATTAACGATCCAATCCATAACTCTCTGGTCGAAGTCGTCACCGCCTAAACGGTTGTTACCGGCAGTTGCAAGAACTTCCTGAACACCATCACCCATTTCGATGATTGAAACATCAAATGTACCGCCACCAAGGTCATAAACCATAACCTTCTGGTCATTCTCCTTGTCAATGCCGTATGCAAGAGCAGCTGCTGTCGGCTCGTTGATAATTCTCTTAACTTCAAGACCTGCGATCTTACCTGCGTCCTTTGTTGCCTGACGCTGTGCATCTGTGAAATATGCAGGAACTGTAATAACAGCTTCAGATACCTTTTCTCCAAGGTATGCCTCTGCATCAGCTTTCAACTTCTGAAGAATCATAGCTGAAATTTCCTGCGGTGTAAAGCTCTTACCGTCAATGTTTACTTTATAATCTGTGCCCATCTGTCTCTTGATTGATGCAATAGTTCTGTCCGGGTTTGTAATAGCCTGACGCTTTGCAACCTGACCTACCATTCTTTCGCCTGTCTTTGAGAAAGCAACAACTGATGGGGTTGTTCTTGCACCTTCTGCGTTAGCAATAACTACTGGTTCACCTGCTTCAATAACTGATACACATGAGTTTGTTGTACCTAAGTCGATACCGATAATCTTTGACATTGTATTTTCCTCCAATAATGTAATTTACTTAATTTAGTTTGCAACTTTTACCATTGCGTGTCTTAAAACTCTGTCGCCCATTTTGTAACCCTTTGAGAAAACATCGGTTATAACATTTTCTTCAAGGTTTTCATCATCGCAATGCATTACTGCATTATGAATGTTTGGATCAAACTGTTCGCCGGGCTCACCGAACTGCTCAACTCCCATTTTCTTAAGAACGTCCATAAAGCTGCTGAATGTCATTTCAACACCTTTTCTGTAAGACTCAAGGTCTGTGTCGGAATTCATGGCTGCTCTTTCGAAATTATCAAGAACAGGCAGAAGTTCCTTAACTGTCAGCGCCTTGCTGTCCCCTGCGATGGCTTCTTTTTCTTTAATAGAACGCTTTCTGAAATTATCATATTCGGCAAGCGTTCTGATATGTGCCTCTTTTGTTGCGTCCAACTCTTTTTGTAATTTTACTTTTTCATCATCTTCTTCGTTGGTTTCTGTTTCCACCTCTTGGGCAGTGTCTTCTAAAATTTCTTCTTCTGTTTCAGGATTTTTCTTTTCCTTCTTCGCCATTACTTCATCTCCTCTTCACTTTCTAAAGTATCAGTCAGCAACATGCCGACAAGATCTGTTACATATTTTATTCTTGGAATAAGCCTTGCGTAGTCTATTCGTGTCGGGCCTATAATACCGATCGCACCACCGTCATGTCCCTGTATTCTATATCTTGAAATAATCATAGTTGAATTTTCAAGCTGACGATACATATTTTCAGAACCGATAACAACTTGCAGACCGTTTTTATTCGATGACATCACTCTTTCAAGTTTATCGTCATCGGTTAAAAAGTCAAGCATTTCGTATGCATTGGAATTATACTCCCTATGGTTAAGCAAGTTTTGCCTTCCTTTAAGTCTAACTTCCGCCTGCACCGCCTGATTTGCCAAATCCGCAAGAGAAACTAACAAAGGCGACATGGCGAATGCATTTTCTTCAAGTGATGCAACCAAGGTTTGGATCATTACCATTCCTATATCTGCCACCGGTTTTGAAATAAACCACTCATCAACAATTTTGTTGAAGGAGTCTATCATCTGTCCCGTTATCTCGGCATCGGTTTTGCAAACACTGTTTTTGATAATTCCCGTTGAGGTCATGAGGACTATCATAGCTATTCTGTTTCCGATGGGAACTATCTCAATTCGTTTTACTGTCGCTCCCGCATCTGTTGGCGTTGTGGCAACTGTTGTGCAATTTGTGAGTTCAGCCAAAATCTCTCCTGCTTTTTCAAGGAGCTTTTCCGGATCACCGATATTGTTTCCGATTATACGGCGAATTTGCATTTTCTCATCTTCGTCAATTTCAGCCTCACCCATAAGGTTATCAACATAATACCTGTAACCTTTTTCTGTCGGCACTCGACCTGCGGAAGTATGCGGTTGGTCAAGATATCCCAAAGATGATAGATCCGACATTTCATTTCTTATGGTTGCCGATGAAACAGAAAACGGAAGAAACTCCATAAGAACCTTTGAACCTAAAGGCTCACCTGTCTTAACATACTGTTCAACGATAGTTGCAAGTATTTGTTTTTTTCTTTCGCTAAGTTCCACTTCATCACCCCTTTTTGTAGGTTTTAGCAATCCATCGGTTAGAGTGCTAAACTACACTAATAATATACTATGATTGCTAAACTTTGTCAATAGTTTTTGCAAAAATAATTATTTATACGCTTTTTCTTAAAAGTTTTTTATTTTTTGTTTTTCCCCTTAAATTTCCATTGTTTTACATTTTATTTGTTTTATGTTACAATAACCTCAAACAAAACAGCATACTATCGGGAGGTAATATAAATGAAAAAGCAACTGGTTATTTTCGACTGTTTCGGCGTTATATTTGATGATGTTGCACCTATATTTTTGAGAAAATACTTAGGATATGAGGAAGCGGAAAAAATTAAAGATGAGATTTTTCTTCCTGCTGATTTAGGCAAAATATCCTATGATCAACTTATGGACAATCTTGCATTGGCTGTTAAAGGTGACAGAGAAAAAGTTATTGAGGAGTGGGATTCTCTTTTTGTTTTAAAAACCTCAACCGTTGAACTTATTAAAAAACTGAAGGAAACTTCTCATATAGCCTTACTTTCAAATGCGCCCTCCGGTCTTGTCGAAAAACTGTTTGAAGAATATGACCTTATGAAACTATTTGATAACACTGTTATTTCTTCCGTTGTTAAAATGGCAAAGCCGGATCCGGAAATATATAAATACTGTCTTTCTCTGTTTGATGAAAAACATGAAAAAGTCTATATGATCGATGACAATATAAACAATCTTAAACCTCTGCCGGACTTAGGTATAACTCCTGTTCACTTTACCGATATCAGTGAAGTGGCGGAAGTTTTTGGGGTGGAATGAAGAAACTCCTGTGACATAGTGGGCAATGGTCAGCGGAGCTTTTGCAAAAGCTCACGGTTTTCACCCCGCTTTATGATTCATAGGTCGATCACCAACATTGCGAACAGTATAATTAACGAACCGAACTTAATATCACGCAAAAGCAACTTGTTAAATCCCACAAGCGAAAGTTAGCTCGGAGCTGTTGTTGGTTTATGCTTCGCTGTCGGCTATCTTATAATAATAGGATTGACCTCTATTTTGCGCCATATCGTTCTTTTATAAAAAACAAATAAAATCCACCCTCTCCGTTTCAAAGCAGAGAGGGTGGATTTTTTCGACTAATACCACATATCAAGGGGGGGAATAATCATTTTAAGATACGGTGTCCGTATTACATTCATTTCCTTTTATGCTCTTAACGCAGAAACAGAAATAAATAATGTGGAACAACCATACACCGCCTAAAATCGCACAAGGTATGTAAAGGTCTTTTCTTATCATCATGGCAAAACTAAAGACCATAAGTAACGTTACTGTTATCATAATTCTTATTTTCGTTTTCCATGTCATGCCCTGACCCTTAACATAACTTTCAAGATTATTTTTGTAAAGCTTTGTGTTGATAAACCACGTGTGAAGTCTGTCTGAGCTTTTTGCAAAACTATATGTTGCAAGAAGTAAAAACGGAAAAGCCGGTAACATAGGCAGCACTGCACCTAAAGCTCCTAATCCGACACCGATACAGCCTAATATAACAAAAAATACTTTCTTAAGTTTCATTTTCTTTTCCCAGCTTTCTTTTTTCTTTATTTGATTGAATGAGATGATTGACAGCCATAACAGGGTGATACATTACCATTCTCGGCCCTGAAAATCTCATCACATTGCGTATCTTTTCACGCATATCAGCTTTATAGCAATGTACCTTGCAGTTGGAACAAAAAGTCTTGGTCTCCATAAATGGGCACTTGTCACTTCTGAGCTCGGCATATTCTTTAAGTGCTTTACACTCTTGACAAAGTTCTCCCTTCGTTCCGTGCTGTTTATTGCAATACAGTTTAATCATTTCTCCGACAACGATTTTTTCCTTTTCTCTTTTGGATTGAACTTTATCCATCAGCTCACCCTCCCGGATTCAACCGAATAAACATTGTCGGCAATTCTCATTGTCGACTGTCTGTGAGAAACAAGCAACACCGTTTTATCCGCCGACGCCTCTTTAAGCGCCTTTAATATAACCGCCTCATTCAATGAATCCAAATTACTTGTAGGCTCGTCAAGAAGCATAAATGGAGCATCATGCAAAAACGCTCTTGCAAGTCCGATTCTCTGCCTTTCTCCCCCGGAGAGCGTATCTCCAAGTTCTCCCACATCTGTATCATATCCCATTGGCAATTTTTCGATAAAGTCATGAAGCGACGCCTTTTTGCAAGCCTCGACTATTTCTTCGTCAGTTGCATCGGACTTTGCGATTTTTATATTATTCTTTATGGTGTCCCTGAAAATGTGGGTTTCCTGAGTCACAAAACTTTCTATTTCTCTTAAGTTGTCGGTATTTATATCGTTAATGTTTTTATCCGAAACACTGACAGTTCCATGCTGAACGACCCAAAAACGCATAAGCAGTTTTAACAATGTTGATTTACCGCTACCGCTTTTGCCGCTAATTCCGATAATTTTATCCTTTTCCATATCCATGGAAATTCCCGAAAGAATTTGCTCGTCTCCGTAAGCAAAATCAACGTTATCGACTTTTACACTCTTAAATTCTATATTGTATTTTCCCGTAACATCTCGAGTTATCGGTTCTTCATCAAGAATATCAAGAACTCTGTTTCCGGCTGCAAAAGTGTTTTGAAGGGTACTTCCCAGGTTTGCCAGTGCAACGGCAGGCCCAAACGAACTGATGAGTGTTACTACCGATATCAATACAGCCTTAAAGTCAACAATGCCCTTTTCATGAAGATAAACTGCAACAAACAGCATCGCCAAATCATAGATGAGGATAACGGTATTGGTTATTCCTGTATTTTTCCCTGCGGTTTTCTTCATTCGCTCCTCGTCCTTGGATATATCCTCAGTGAGTTTTGTCATCTTATCAAGTCGCTTATCTCCGGCATTATACTGTATTATTTCATTGAGGCCTCGTAAAGAATCAAGGATATATGAACTTATATTTCCCGATTTGTCTCTAAATTTTTGACCGTCATCTCCGCTTATTTTTGAAATAATCAGTGGAACAACCACACCAACAGTAACATGAGCCAATAAGGCAACAAGTGAAAATATGGGGCTGTATTTAAAAAGAAACCCGCAAATAGAAAAGGTAAATAAAACGGCAATAGCTATCGGTGAAATTGTATGAGCATAAAAAACTTCAAGCAATTCTATATCCGAAGTTATAACGGAAATCAAATCGCCTTTATCTCGACCCTCAAGTTTTGCAGGGCAGAGTTTTCTCAATGCAACAAAAACTTTATCTCTGATAAGTGCCAAAAGTTTAAAGGCAATAAAGTGATTGCAAGACTGCTCTCCATACCTCAAAATACCTCTGAATAATGCAAAAAGCAAAAGACAAACGGTTATAGCGCCAAACGAGATATTCACAGAAAAATCAAGAGCTTTAACCACTGCAACAGCACCGAAAACTGTTATAAAACTTGCACACAAGTGACCGATAACGCCCATTATAATGGCAAACACCATATATCCGGCAAGAGGTTTCACAAGACCGATAAGTCTTGTCATAATTTCAAATCCGTTTCTTTTCATGCCAATAACTCCTTACCGGTATAATTTTCAAGTTCCTGTTGCGCCGTCCATGAGGCATAATAGAAAGATTTCTTCCCAATCAGTTCCTCGTGAGTTCCGCTTTCTGCCACTTTGCCATTTTCAAGAACATATATCTTATCCGCTTTCTCAACATTTGCAAGACGGTGAGAAATAAGAATTACCGTTTTGTTTTTTGTCAATCCATGTATAAACTCCATAATATCATTTTCGCTTTCGACATCAATATTTGAAGTTGCCTCATCGAAAATATATATTGGTGAATCATGAAGGATTGCTCTTGCAAGAGCAAGTCTTTGACACTGACCGCCTGAAAAGTTGCTGCCTTTTTCTTTGATTTGTGTACCAAGTCCCTCTTGACTTCTCATAAAGTCGGCAAGTTTGACTTTTTCCAAAACATTCCATAAATCCTCATCACTTGCAAGAGGATCCCCCATAAGAAGATTATCTTTCACGCTTCCTTTAAAGAGATAGCTGTTGTGACCTATATAGGTTATATTTTCAATTAAACTATCTTCTGATATTTCGTTAAGTCTGCAAGAGCCAAGTTTAACTGTTCCCGAATAATTCTTGTTTCTGCCCATAAGGATTGATGCTATTGTGGATTTTCCACATCCGCTTTCACCGACTATGGCTATAAAGGTGTTTTCGGGGAAACTCATGGACACATTATGCAACACTTCCCTTTCCGATGTATAAGCAAATGAAAGGTTATCCACATTTATGGACTTATCTTTCAGTTCAGCCTCTCCTTTTGGCGAAGTTTCATCTTCTATGTTAATAAGATTGAATATCTTGTCGCTTGCTGCCATGCCGTTCATCGCAATGTGAAAGAAAGAACCAAGCTGTCGCATAGGTATAAAGAAATCAGCCGAAAGGAGGATTATAAGTAAACAGCCCCATAGAGAAATACTTCCACTTCTGAACTGAGTCACAGATATAATAATTCCCAACGCAGCGCCTAAATAAGCAATCAAATCCATAATCGTAATGGAGTTAAGTTGCATTGTCAAAACTTTCATTGTGATTTTTCTGAACTTTTCTGCCTGCTCATTCATCTGTTCGTTTTTCATTTCATCAGCGCTGTAAATTTTCAAAGTTGTAAGTCCCTGCAAATTTTCAAGGAATGTGTCACCCATTGCCGTATACTGTCCCCAATATTTTGACAAAAGTTTTTTTGCCCAGCGTTGAACCCCAATTATAGTTACAGGTATAAGGGGCACGCATACCACCAACACAATGGCACACCAAAAGCTTATGCAACTCATCACTGCAAAAAGTGTGATCGGTGCGAGCATTGCATAAAAAAACTGAGGAAGATATGCACCGAAATACGTTTCAAGCTGATCGACTCCTTCGACCGCAACTTGGATTACCTCTGAGGTTTTAACTTTTTCGTTATAACTTGAACCAAGCCTCAAAAGTTTTGAATAAATCATCTTACGCAGTTTAAGTTTCACCCGCTTAGACGAAAGATAGCTCATACGGCTGCACATTATCGAACAGATAAACCTGAGAATCAAGGCAACAACTGTCACAGCAAGAGTAATCAAAAGGTTTTTCTTTGTTACGCTGTTTTCAAAAACACAGCTTAAAAGTTTAGTAATACTTCCCATTAACAAAATATTGGACACAAGAGATATCCACTGAAAAACCACATTACCTGCCACATATTTTTTGCTTTCACTTAATACTGATATTAGTCTTTTATCTATCATTATGATTAGTCTCCTAAAAAATCGGATTTGATAGTTGAATCTTTATGCGTCCAACTCTTTATTTACAAGAAAAACAAGTGCCACTGTTCCCATAACGAACAAAACAATATAAGGTACAATAGATGTATTCTTTTCATTAGAATTTTCCGAAATTTGCGAAACCGTTGCAGGTGTTGTTGTGAGTGTTTCGGTCACTGAGGAGGTTGTTTCTGTTATGGTCATAGTTGTAGTTTCAGTTTTTGTTGTTTCTTCTTTTTCAGTTGTTGATTCTGCTGAAATCTGAGTAATCGTTTCTTCGATTACAGGTTGAGTTGTTTCCTCTGCCGATTCCTTTTCGAAAACCAAAACTGCATTATCATAATCAATTCTCAATCGTGCAGACGGTGACATGGGCATAACCGGAACACTGAATTTAAGTCCGATATCTCCGTCAGCCACAATCGGAAGTTCAAAGCCTTTTTCATAAGTATTGCCGCCAACAGTTATATTTGAAACGGGAGTTGCTTGAGCAACCTCTCCGTTAATAATTCCGTTGGTATAATAAGAAAACTCTATTCCATTCATATCTGTTGTGAGAAAAATAATAATCGTCTTTTTCCCAGCTTTCACTTTAAGAAGAGCCACGGAAGCTATATATCTTGCTCCGAAGGACTCCTTTTCATCTTCTTTATGCATTAAGGTTACGGGAACTTGGTATGTACCGTCAGTTAAATCTGCACCGAAAGCAGAAAAAGAAAAAGATAAAGCAATCAGGGTTATTGTCATTAAAACAGATATAATTCTTTTCATGTTAGACCTCCAATTTAGTTAGCGTTTGCTAACTCTACGTTCAAAAAAGTAGTTAGCGTACGCTAACACCCTTTGCAAAAATATGGTTAGCCGCCGCTAACCTTTACTTATTATACAGTATTTTCCATAAATGTCAAGCCATCAAAGAAAAACTTTTTCCACACAAGCCTGAACTTATCACATTTTTTTATTACGGCATATTTTACCCTTGACAATTCAACCATAAATATGTATAATAATCAAGCATGAATTTTATATTATTGCTGCTATGGCTCAGGCGGTAGAGCACTTCCTTGGTAAGGAAGAGGTCACCGGTTCAAATCCGGTTAGCAGCTCCAAAAACAAAGCACTTCTTCGGAAGTGCTTTGTTTTTTGGCTCTTTGTCAATAGTTGGGGTAAAATCCACAAAATGGAATTTTTCAAGCAAGCAGTTGAGTTTAAGCAACTGCTTGCTTTTGCTGTAATCTTTGATATGAAAATATATGTAAAATACGATTTCTGAATCTTTTGAAGTTTCGATAACCGTTACATTCAACACTTCCTTTCACCTCATGGGCGGAAGTGTTTTGTTTATCCATATTCTTTGTTCAGCGGAAGGAGCGCCCGCGGTCGTGGGCGCGTAATCCTTTAGCGATTGGAACAATCGTTTTCAGCCCGGCGGTATAGTCGGGCGGTCAGCCGTAGGCTGACAGGCAAACCTGCTGTTTTGCTAAACTGCATTTATCTTATAAAAACTCCCAAACAAAAATAAGCAGAAACCTAAAATCGGTGCTTAGGTTTCTGCTTTTCGGTTTCCTGTCAATTTACATAGTTTGACAAACAATTATAAAGATATTCAAGCTCAGTTTTCTCATCATAAAGAGTATTCAGCAATCTCCTTAATCGTCTCATTTCTTCAAAGTTTCCATTTTCGATTGCGGAATTCAACTTAACTCGATTTATTGAGATAACTTGCTTCTGCCTGTCGATGCAGGATTGATATGTATTCATCAGATCACATAAAGAACTCATATTTCACCCTCCTACACGCCAAAAATAATTTGGTCAGCATTAACTGAAAAGAAAAATATAAGTTTCATCAGTTCCTGAACACTCAGTTTACCGCTTTTTTCAATTACATTCAGCCTCTCAGTTGTAAGACCGACTGCTAACGCGGTTTGCTCTAATGATAACAATTTTGAACGGCGAAGATTTTTCAATCGTGTTCCGATCAAATCCGTTTTAGCTGATTGCTCTGTAATATAGGCTATGGCCTGTGAAATGTCTATCGGTGGAGCATCGTTAGCAATATTCATTTCAGAATATTCAAAAACATATTTCATGTTTTCTTTGAATATGTTTTCAATCTTTGCAATCATACGGCTTACTGTGGAACGGTTGATCCCATAAATACCGGCAATTTCTTCACCACTCTTAAATTCCAAATAATGAAGTCTGACTATTTCTCTTTGAGTTTCATTCAACTCATTTTCCATAATCGACTTCATTATTTTCAATAATTTTAACTTCCTTATTCTTTTATCATATTCCTCGGCGTTCTCAGCAACAGCATCTTTCCAATTAAAAAATGCTGTACACGCTTCATCCAACCTTACATTGTCCTGATTTAAGACTTTGTCATAATGCGCAATTTTGATTGATGTAAACATTTTTTCACTCCTTTTAATTGAATTGCAGCCGCACGAACAAATGTTCGCTTACAATTCCATTATAGGAGCAGATTTTCGGTTTGTCAAGAATTTTAACAAAAAACTTTTTGAAACTTATTATACTTTTGTGCCGATATTTTTAGCAAATCGCTATTTTTTGTCCGTTTTCGTTTCAAACAGTCGATAAGTTTTAAGCATATTTATCCTGTGAACTTCACCTCATTTATAATATTTCCACGGAAAAAGTTAACAAGGTTGCTCACAGTTGTTTCAGCGATACTGTCCAGAGCCTCTCTTGTCAAAAACGCTTGATGTGATGTTACGATTACATTCGGCATAGATATAAGCCTTAACAATGTGTCGTCACGAATGATAACAGATGAATGATCTTCAAAAAAGATATCCGATTCTTCTTCATAAACATCAAGGCACGCTCCCCCAATTTTCTCTCGTCTTATCCCCTGAATCAGCGCCTGTGTGTCAATAAGTTGTCCCCTTGAGGTGTTTATAATAATAACACCTTTTTTCATTTTCTCTATTGTTTCAGCGCTTATAAGATGTCGGTTTTCTTTAGTCAATGGACAGTGCAGAGAAATAATATCACTCTTTTCATAAATTTCATTTAGAGAAACATAATTGTAATCACAACAACTATCCGGAAATGGATCGTAACAACATATACGCATACCGAAACCCTTACATATATCTATAAAGGCTTTCCCGATTCGACCTGTGCCTATAATTCCTATGGTTTTGTCTTTAAGCTCAAAGCCGGTAAACTCGTTGATACTGAAATTAAAGTTTCGCGTTCTGATATATGCTTTATGGATTTTTCTGACAGATGACAGAAGTAATGCCATTGTGTGTTCTGCAATAGCTTGGGGTGAATAAGCCGGAACTCTGACAACAGTTAGTCTATCTTTGGCAGCCGGCAGATCCACATTGTTAAAGCCGGCGCATCTTAACGCAAGAATTTTTATTTTATATTCAACCAACTTATCTATAACTACCTTATTTACGCAATCATTGACAAACACTATAACACCGTCATATCCTTTTGAGAGAGCAACAGTGTCGATATTCAGTTTTGTTTCAAAAAATTTGATATTAACACCGTATTTTTGACAACATCGTTCAAATCCCTCACGATCATATTCTCTTGCATCAAACAGGGCAAATTTAAGCATAAAACCCACTCCTTTGTAGTAGTTTGTGCAAGTATTTGACAGATATTAAAAAGAAATGCAGAGTAAATTTTTAATTTTCGATATTTATTGTTGAAAAATATACTAGGGGTTCTTACGGGCATATTTCCCATAAGAACCCCTAGTATTATACTGTTTTATGTGATCTGAGTTTTTGGTATTTTTATTTAATTTTTGCCTATCAGGAAGTCTACCTGTCAGCCTGCGGCTGACTCCGCCCACTATACCGCGGGCGGTTGTCGGCGTTCCGCCGACCTTGGGTCTTCGCGCCCACGACCGCGGGCGCGAAGACCTTAGCCCTCTTCAACCTTACCCTTTGATAAAACTACATTAACTATAATACCTAAAATAAGTGCTGTTGCAATAGATGTAATTGTAATTGCACCGAATGTGAGTGTAAGACCACCGATACCTGCAATAAGTATTGCTGAAACTACAAACAAATTCTTGTTGTCCTCGAGGTCAACTTTCTGGATCATCTTTAATCCACTTACTGCGATAAAGCCGTAAAGAGCAATGCATACACCACCCATTACACAGCTGGGAATTGAGTTAACAAAAGCAACGAACGGCGAAAGGAATGAAATTACAATAGCGAGAACTGCTGTTGTTAAGATTGTTGTAACAGATGCGTTACCTGTGATTGCAACGCAAGCCACAGACTCACCGTAAGTTGTGTTTGGACAGCCACCGAAGAATGCGCCTGCCATTGAGCCAATGCCATCGCCTAAAAGAGTGTTTGCAAGACCCGGATCTTCAAGAAGATCTTTTTCAATGATTGATGAAATGTTCTTGTGATCGGCAACATGCTCTGCGAAAACAACTAAAGCAACAGGAATATATGCTGCTGCAAGTGTTCCTAAGTATGCGCCATCGATTTCTTTAACGCCCTTGAAAGCAGTTACAAAAGTGAAATCGGGAAGTTGGAAAAATGTATGTAAGCCAACGCCACCGTCCCATAATGCAGTAATTGATGAGAAGTCAATTACCATAAGTGCGGGAATGTTAGCTTTTACACCAATAAATGTAAATATTGCTGCAACGGCATAACCTGCAAGAATACCGATTATGAAAGGTATGAGTTTCAGGTTCTTCTTGCCGTAAGTTGAGCATACCATTGTTACTATAAGGGTTACGATACCGCAAAATACAGCAATTAACTTATGACCGCCAGCCGGTGCTGTCTGCAGGTCACTGACTGCGTTTCCTGCAAGTGAAAGACCGATTATTGCAACTGTTGGGCCAATAACCACAGCCGGCATTATCTTATTTAACCAATCAACACCAACTATTTTAATAAGAATTGCAATTACAACATAAATCAAACCTGCCATCACAGCGCCGATAATAATTCCCATATAGCCTGCTGCCATTGAGGTTGCACCGGCAAATGCAGCTGTCATTGAACCGATGAACGCAAATGATGAACCGAGGAAAACCGGACTTCTCATCTTTGTGAACATGAGATATACTAATGTGCCAATACCTGCACCAAAAAGTGCTGCTGCAGGGCTCATCTGTGTTGTAGCTTCCCATGTTATTGTGCCGGCTTCAATTGCTGAGGCAATGTTTCCGTTTATAATAACCGGTACTACGAGTGTTGCTGCCATAATTGCCAATAACTGCTGAAAAGCAAATACTATAAGCTGACCAAACTTCGGCTTATCTTTCACATCATAAACTAACTTCATTATTTTTTACCTCCCTATTTCTTTTCGAAAAAAGAGCTTCTCAAATGAGAAGCCCTTAATGTTGTTATTGATTATTCGTTGATAGCGATAACAACGCCTGAACCAACTGTACGACCACCTTCACGGATAGCGAAACGAAGACCTTCTTCGATAGCGATCGGTGTGATAAGTTCAACGTCCATTTCAACGTTATCACCAGGCATGCACATTTCTGTTCCTTCCGGAAGCTTAATGATACCTGTAACGTCTGTTGTACGGAAGTAGAACTGAGGTCTGTAGTTATCGAAGAACGGTGTGTGACGGCCGCCTTCATCCTTTGTTAAAACGTAAACCTGACCACGGAACTTTGTGTGTGGGTGGATTGATCCCGGTTTTGCAAGTACCTGACCTCTTTCGATGTCTGTTCTCTGGATACCACGAAGAAGAGCACCAATGTTGTCACCAGCCTCTGCGTAATCGAGGAGCTTGTGGAACATTTCGATACCTGTAACAACAGTCTTTCTCTTTTCTTCTGTAAGACCAACGATTTCAACTTCTTCTGAAAGCTTTAACTGGCCTCTTTCAACTCTACCTGTAGCAACTGTACCACGACCTGTGAT
>CAYPMB010000013.1:0-43205 GCA_964411915.1 uncultured Faecalibacterium sp. | reverse complement strand
TAAGGCTCTCGATTATCAAACTTCTTTCATCATCGGTAAGATAAAAATAGTATTTACTCATACAAAAATCACTTCCGTATTCACAATTTCAGTTGCTCGGTTACGGATATTATTCATATTCCGTACCCATTCCATAGGCAAAGTTGCTTTCAATTTTTCCGTAACATTCTCTTTCTCGGCAAGTGATTTTACCGTCTGCTCAAACAGTTTTTCTGCTTGGCTTTCAATATTTGCCAGATGATTATCAAGAGTTCCGGCAGTCAGCAAATTGTAATATCTAACCTTGTGATGCTCTTTTAGATACCGTCTGTGTCGCTCACCCCATACACCGATTTCATAATCGTTTTCGTTTGGTAATGTAACGCAAGGCAACCGATAATCACCCTGCAATTCGTACTGTACACCTTGTTGTTCAAATAATGTTGTCATAATGAACCTCCTTGATTTTGATGTGTTAATTATAAATCAAGTCGTATCAAAAGACGAATGTGCGGATTTTGTTGCAAAAGAAAATGGCTCTGACCTTCTAAGTCAAAGCCTAAATTCTTCCCTTTGCAATGCCACAGATGTAATAAGTTACTATACTGCCTTATCAACCCGTAGCAAAAGATGACTGGTTTTTATTAGTATTGATAGTTTTATTTTTCTTCAACAACAAAACCTTTTTTCTTTAAAATAGCAAGAGGGATAAAGATGAATACTGCAACAACAGCTGCCGCTAAGAACATTTCAGCACATGGGGCATAGGCGAGATTTCCTGTTTCATCAATATACTGTCCTGATTTTGAAAGAGAACAGGTGAGATCACCGATATATGGGCCGACAACCATTGGAATAAGAACACTGAAAATCATTCTTACACCTTGGAATAATCCGGTTTTGTCTTCCGGAGTGTAGTCACGAACAGTAGCATTGAGCATAATACCAATCAAGCCGTAACCGGCAAAGAGAGGAATAGCCGCAATAAAGAATGTGGAAAGCTTGTGAGCGAAGAATGCAGCCACAAGACCGATACAGAAAAGGGTTGCAGCAACAAAAATAAGTTTATCCTTACCATGTTTATCGATTACCTTGCCCATAATTATTATAAAGCCAACGATGGCAATAAGGACAAATGGAGCGGCGATAAGTACAGGTGTAGTTATATATTCCATTAAATTGTCGATGTTTAAACCAAGACTGTGCTCAAGATAAATTAAGATATACGGGAACCAAACCTGTACAGCCACAGAATAGATGCAAACTGCTGCAAGGCTTATGTATAATTTGCTGTTTTCCTTGATAACTGAAGGTCTGAAACCATAAATAAGATTTTGGAAATAGTTATCATCTTTCTTTTCACCGTTTCGGGAATCGGTAAGAGTAAATAAGCCGATAATACCTGCAAGAATTACTATAATGCCAAGGACGACAAAGAAAGTCTGGTAAGTTATAACTTCAATAAATCCGGCGAAAACAATAACTGCACCCATAGCAGCTATGGGAAGAAGAGAGAGAACGCTCTCAACAGTTGCTCTGTTCTTCGTTGTTGTAACATCGGTTACCCATGCATTAAATGCTGAGTCATTACTTGTTGAACCCATGAAGGTCATAATGCAGTCCATTGCTATAACGGTTACTGATGTTGCTGTGACAACAGCACCGACATTTGTGGGATCGAGTCCGAAAAGTGAGGCTATGTTATCTTTAGTAATGAAACCGAAAGATAAAACTGTGATACCCCAAATTATGTAACCTAAAGAAATGAAAATCTTTCTTTTGTTCACTTTATCACTTAGGTTACCCATTATAAATGTGGTAAGAACAGCTGTGGCAGCACTGCAAGCGACCATAAGGTTGATAGCTTTCATTGAAGGCAAACCTGCCGTTACCGTTCCACCTTCATAAACGGTGTTGTAAAGGAATGTGTTGAAATACATATTTTCAAGATTCCATGCAACCTGACCGATAAACCCAAAAAGACAGAGATTGAACCAAATTCTCGGACTGAGCTTATTCGGATTTGCGAGAGATGTTTTTCCCATATTTTATCAAAACCTTTCTATAATTCTCCAAAAATCGGAGAAAATTCATAGTAAGATTTTAACAAAAAAATATAGCCTCGTCAACTGTATTTTGAGCATTTTACAAACTATTTTAAATTTGTAACCTTACTTCAAATATTCGTTTCTGTATGCGAGAACCGCCATTGATTGTTTATAATATCCCCAAACATAGAAAGCCGGAAAAATGAAAATACAAAGGAGCCACCATGGGACGAAACTTAGCTTAAAAGCGCAGACTCTAACATGAGATTTTTTCATAAGACCTTCACTGTATTTGTATGCTTTCCTCAACTTAATTGTCTCATTTGCAACAATTATATAGTAATACATAAACCAATTTGCCGAATAGATAAAATAAAATGACAAACCGATGAGGGATAAAATAACGCCGGCAATAAATAAACTAAGCGATATTGCAAAAGAAGCCTCACCAACAAATGCCGATGAATACAGCACACCTAAAACACATAAGGATGGGAACTGAAAAAATATAAATACGGCAGACTTTATGATCGTGGCATACCAAAAACCCATTTGACCTCGAAGAAATAAAGAAATTCCAAAAAAGCGAAACACATCTTTAACGGTTGTCTTTTCTCCTGCAGCTCGAAAGAAAAACCATCTCTCAACACCCAACTTTAAGGGTGGGGTAATGATGATGAAGAGAACTATTCCCACAAGCGAAAGAATGATTTTGAGTATTTGCTCCTTTTCTCCTGATAATGAACGAAAGTTTGAGAACGCTAATTCCAAAAGAGAAGTAATTATAAAAGAAAAATCGCCTGAAAACACTATTGCCGTTAAAGCGATAACAAATACCGATAAAACCGCAAAGGTATCCCCAAGCAAATAAGATTTTGCAATAAGTTTAAGTTTACCCACACTTTTCACCTCAAATATATGATATCCGAAAAATGTGGGTTTATTTACTTATTTATTTATTCTTTCTATAATATAAGAAGAAACTTCTTCCTTATCAATTCCGATAACAAAAGCCAATTCGTCGCTTATGATTTTTTCAGCCTCTTTAAGATATTTTTCATCAGCCAGATGAAAATGCTTTTTCCGAGTTTTAAGCTCTTTTTGTCTCAAATAAAGCATTTCAACCAGATGCATTAACTTTTTTTCTGTCGCCTTTTTCGATAACCGATGCGCAAAACTCTTTTCTTTCAATATCATTATTGCTCCATTTTGTATCGTTGTTTTCCAATGATTCGATCAAACTGTCAATTTCATCTTTTGTCAGAACTCTGCGCATTTTTTGAGTTACGGTTTCGTTATCAGTTGGGGCATAAATGGTTGGATTTTCGTCATATACAGGTTTGAGAACATAATATTCTCTTTTTTCTTTGCCAAAATTCATTACCTTAATACCTGAAATTTCGCAAACGCCTTGTGTTCCGTAAATTATTGCTTCACCCTTGTTAAATATTGCGTCACTCTCCTTTGGCTACAATCATAATAATAAGTGTTTTGGGATAAAAGTAAGTATATTTTGGCAGGAAGTTTTCCGTCAGCCTTCGGCTGACCCGCCCGACTATACCGCCGGGCGGCGGTGGTCGTCCCGACCACTTTGGAATTACGCGCCCACGACCGCGGGCGCTCATCCCCCATAAAAACAAAAACCTGTCTGTCAACAGGCATGTGACAGACAGCACGTGGTATATAAATTATATCATATTTTCAGAAAAAATGTAATACCCGAAATTTATATTTTTTCAATGCTTAGGGTATTGAATCAGGTGTGTAACACTGCAGATTTATCAGCTTTGATGTTTAAATCTCCTTTGCAGAAAGAGCAAATATAGCTTTTTCCTTTTTCTATTGTTCCCTGCAAAATATATTGAGATAACTTGTCTTCAACCATCGATTGAATTGTACGCCTAATGGGTCTTGCACCGTAAGTTTCATCATAACTTTTTCTGCTGACAGCCTCCGCAACGCTCTCGTCAAACACCATCTTGATTTGCATGGTATCCATTCTTTCGGTTAACTTTTTAAGATGCCTTTCAGTGATTTCTTTTATTTCGGGTCTGCTCAATTTGCGGAAAACTATGGTTTCATCAATGCGGTTCAAAAATTCAGGAGAAAAAATATGCTTTAATTCTCCCATGACCGCATCTTGTATTCTCTTATCTCCCAATTCGGATTTGTCTCCACCGGAAAAACCGACAACTCCGCTTGTACCTGCAATTATTCCTGCGCCCACATTTGATGTCATGATAATAACCGTGTTTCTGAAATCAACTCGTCTGCCTTGGGAATCGGTAAGAATACCGTCATCGAGAATTTGCAAAAACATATTGTATACATCGTGATGAGCCTTTTCTATTTCATCAAAAAGCACAACGCTGTAAGGTTTTCGTCTAACCTTTTCCGTCAGCTGACCTCCGTTGTCATATCCCACATATCCGGGAGGTGAGCCGATAAGTTTAGATGTGTTATGCTTTTCCATATATTCGCTCATGTCAAATCGAATAACCGCATTTTCATCACCGAAAACCGCCTGACCTAAGGCTTTGCAAAGTTCGGTTTTTCCTACACCTGTTGGCCCTAAGAAAAGAAAAGTTCCTAAAGGTCTTTTTGGGTCTTTTAAACCGCTTCTTCCTCGTCTTATGGCTTTCGATACTGCCTCAACTGCTTTATCTTGACCGATTATTCTCTCATGCAATTTTTCTTCCAGATGAAGAAGTCTTTGGCTTTCCTCCTTCGTCAGCTCAACTACAGGTATTCCTGTCCAAAATGATACAACTTGAGCTACATTAGTTGGAGTTATCTCGCCTTGATAATCTGAAAGTTTCTCTTTCCATTCTCCTTTTTTCTCATTGAGTAAAGCCATCAGTTTTTTCTCTTTGTCTCGAAGCGCAGCTGCTTTTTCGTAATCCTGCATATTGATGCAGTCGGATTTTTCCTCGTTTATCTCTTCCAGTTTTTCTTCCAGTTCACGTATATCGTCAGGAGGGATATATGACATTAACCGAACTTTAGCGCATGCTTCGTCAATAATGTCTATTGCCTTATCGGGCAGAAATCTGTCGGGAATGTATCTCACAGACATTTTCACTGCCACTTCGATTGATTCGTTGGTGATTTTGACCTTGTGATGTGATTCATATTTATCTTTTATTCCTTTGATAATGCGAATTGTATCAGACTCACTGGGTTCTTCAATCTTGACCGGTTGAAATCGTCTTTCCAAAGCTGAGTCCTTTTCAATATGCCGTCTGTATTCGTCAATTGTTGTTGCACCGATTACCTGTATTTCACTTCGAGCCAAAGATGGTTTGAGTATATTTGCCGCATCAACTGCACCTTCGGCAGAACCTGCACCGATAAGAGAATGAAGTTCATCGATGAAAAGAATAATATTTCCGTCTTTCACAACCTCGTTTAAAGCTGTTTTTATTCTTTCTTCAAAATCTCCTCTGTATTTCGTTCCGGCAACCATGCCTGTAAGATCAAGGCATATAATCTTTTTGCTTTTCAGCGTATCGGGAGCATCGCCTTTGCTTATTTTTACTGCAAGTCCCTCGGCTATGGCTGTTTTGCCAACACCCGGTTCACCGATAAGACAAGGGTTGTTTTTTGTTCTTCTTGACAGAATTTGGATTACTCTTTCGATTTCCTTTTCTCGACCTATAACCGGATCGATTTTTCCCTCAGCCGCTAAAGCTGTTAAATCGTGACCGAACTGATCGAGGGTCGGTGTTGCCGTTTTTTGAGAATTTTTTCGTTGTACCTTGGACTGATATATCCCCTTGGTTTTGCTGTTCACAATTTCTGATGCCAAATCACCTTGAGTTACCCCAAGTTCATTGAGAATATAGTTTCCGCAGCAGTTACTTTCCTTTGTCAATGCAAGCAGAAGATAATCTGTTCCCGTATATGACAGGGAATCGTCCTTTGCGTATGCCAAAGATGATTCGATAATATGCTTGCATCTCGGTGTGAAATCGTCAGGCGTTAAGACAGTGGGAACTCCAACCCCTACTGTTTTTCTGACAACATCGTCCACACGAATATAGTTGATTCTTTTAGACGCCAATATTGAGGAAGCCACATTGCTGTCTTCTCTTAGTATGCCAAGGAGCAAATGCTCACTTCCAACATAAGTGTGTCCCATATTTTCGGCAGTTTCAATCGCGCTGTTTAATGCCTTGTTGGCTTTTTCTGTAAACCCCGTAAACTTATACATAAAACACCTCGAGCTATCTTTTATTGCAAAAATAAAAGCAATCGAATGTATCCTTTGATACAAATTCGATTGCTTTATTTATCCTTAAAGTTAATTACAAATTTTTTCTTTTATCATCTTTGCCCTTATTGTGTCTCTTTCATTTCCGGAAAGTTCTCTGCCGTTGAAAGCATTGAGTGTCGCAGGTTGCATATCTATCATCAACTCGTCAATGCATTGCAAATCAACATCAAGAATTCCGCAAGCACCTCCAAGTCTCACCATGGAAACCAATTCCATAAACTCTCTGCAATTCATCATGTAAGCTGTTTTGAGAATACCGTAAGAGCGCCAGATTTTATCAATATATCGGTCATCTTTAACCACATGTTCACGGGACTGTCTTTCTTGTGAAACAAGTTGCATTGCGATGGCACTTAAGTTTTTCAAAGCAGCCTTTTCGCTGATACCCAGAGTTACTTGATTGCTTAATTGATAAATGTTGGCTATTGGAGTTGCACCGTTAGTATAATAACTTTTCAGTGTTAACCCTAACTTTGATACAGTTGATGCCAGCCTTGACATATTCCCTGTTATTGACAAAGCAGGCAAATGGAGCATTACCGATGCTCGCATACCTGTTCCCAAGTTTGAAGGGCTTTGAGTCAAATAACCGATTTTCTCATCAAAGGCATATTCGGCGTTACTGTCAATCAAGCTGTCGAGACTACTTATTACATCATAGGTATTATCAAAATCAAGACCTGAAGAAATTGTCTGTAAACGGATATGATCTTCTTCACACAGCATAATGCTTATTGATTCATCTTCTGAAAGCAATAAACCTCTTCCTTCGCTTTCTGATGCAAACTCAGGGCTTATAAGATATCTTTCTGCAAGAGAGATGAGCTGAGAACCGGAAAGACTGTTCGTTTCTATATAGCTTAAGGAAAACTCATTTTCTCCGAGAATTATATCTCTGATTATATTATTGACCTGTTCTCTCTCGTTTTTTCCAAGTCTTGCGGGAAAAGGAAATTCATCAAGATTTCTCACAAGCCTTATGCAAGTATTAAGAACGACATCGTTTTCATTGCCGACTTTTTGATACCACTTGGACATCTCATTTTTCCTCCTTTAACTGTCTGATCCTATCCCTGAGAACAGCGGCCTCTTCAAAATCTTGCTGTTCAACAGCCCTCTGCATATCGAGATTGAGTTTTTCGATAATTTCTTCTTTAGAGGGACGCTTTTTTCTCTCAGTGTTAATTGGAGTTTTGCCTAAATGATTTGCCTTGCCGTGTATGCGCTGAATAGAGGGCAAAAGTTTATCATAAAATTTTCTGTAACAATCGGCACATCCCACTCTTCCCGTCTTAACTATATCGTTAAAAGAGCAACCGCACTTTTCACATCTGTCTTCTTTATCCGCAAGCTGCAAATTGTTATCTCCGAAGAAACTGGAAAAAAGTTCACTCAAGTTAAGGCTGAACTCACCGAAAATATCGTTATAGCCTAAATTACGGGCACATTCATTGCAAAAATGATATTGATTTGCCTTGCCATTTTCCACTTGTTTAATATGAGTGGTAGCTTCTCTTTTTCCACAATTTTCACACAGCATTTTTTTCATTCCTTTCTGTTTTTTTACATAGGATAAAGTATCTTTATTTTGACTTCGACCGAATATGTGTTTCTTAAAAAATCAGTCTGAAAAGCTATATAATATTTGGATACTTTATCCCTAATTATACACCAAGGTAATAGAATTTTCAATCGATTTTTTCATCTGTTAATTCATTTTCATCATTTATTATATTTTCCTCTTCTTTTTCTCCTGCATCAAATTTCTGACCTAAAAACAGGGGAGAGGAAAACAAATCAAAATTATCAATATTTTTCTTTTTTCCGTCAAAGGAATAAATTTTCATACACATCAAACCCTTTTTATGATTTTGTTTCACATATAGTTTATGTTTCTCAAACAAATTTTATTCTTTTTCTTTTCACCGTTTTCTGTCAAAACACATAGTATGTTTATGAAAGCGAAAGAAAGGAGGAAGCCAAATGTGTAACGGTTTATTCGGCGGCAATTGCTGCACATGGATAATCATTCTTCTTGTTCTCATTCTCTTATGCAACAATGATGGCAGTATCTTCGGTAACTGCGGTTGTCAGCAGAACGATTCAAGAAACTGCGGTTGCGGTTGCTTATAATCGAAAATTTCGGAAGAGGTCGGCAAAACGCCGACCTCTTTACCTTTCCTGAAACGGTGCATTTCTATTTAGTTTATAAAATCATTGACACCATATAAGTTAAAATGATAAAATATAAATCGTGAATTATAAAAGGTTTTCATTTATCTAAGAAAAGAAGGTTAAATAATGAAAAAAGAAAATAAAAGTAATTATGGTCTGGAAAAGCAAAGCAACGCTTTATCAGCTGACAGCCGACAAAAAAGAAGAAGATACAGGCGAAACAGAAAAATAAAAAAGGCCACAATATTAATCATTTCTCTTTTAACAGTAATTATTGCCACAATACTTATTGCCACATTCATGAATGTTGGTATAATTAAAGAGATCACTGTTGAGGCAGGAAGTGAGGCGGTTAATGCTTCGGAATTCTTTGAAAACAGCGAAAATATCCATCCGGAGTTTTTCATGTGCGAAGAGGCGGATATGCATACTCCGGGAGTATACAAACTGAGAGTTAGAAACGGACTTTTGATCTATAATGTAAGGCTAAATGTGGTGGATACTGTACCACCGAAAGGTAAGGTCAAATCTGTCACAATGAAGGTGGGAGACACCCTCGCAACACCGGACGCATTTGTGAAAAGTGTCACAGATGAGACAAAAGTAACAGTCGGTTTCAAGGGCGAAGTTAATTTCACTCAGCTTGGTGACTCGCCCATCACTGTCGTAATAACTGATGCAGGGGAAAACGAAAAGGAATATACTACAAGGCTTACAGTATTCCCTGAAAGTATCAATTCATCTTTAACAGTTGAGGCAGGCACAGAGAGTATATCTGTTGCTGACTTTTTAATTGATGATGCAGAGGTTGGTGAAAATGACAAAATACTTACAGATGAAGAAGAAATAAAATTAGATCAAGTCGGTAAAACAAGCCTTAAAATCTTAGTCAATGATGCGGTTTACACAGTCACCTTAAAGGTGAAAGACACTGTTGCTCCAAAAGCATATATAATTAACAAAGAAACTTATCAAGGCAAGGAGATACCTGCTTCGGATTTTGTCAGAACCATTTTTGATGAAACACAAGTTACTGTTTCTTACAAGAAAGATCCGGATTATAAAAAGGTGGGGGCTCAAACTGTGACTCTTGTTCTCCAAGATGAGGGCAACAACACAACTGAATACAAGGCGACTCTTTATGTGAATAAAGACACCATTGCACCTACGATAAAGGCTGATAACAGAACCGTATATATAGGCGATAACATTAAATTCACCCAATATGTCACTGCTGAGGACAACAATGATGACGAAGTTGAAATCACTGTTGATACGGGAGATTTCGACAAGACGAAACCCGGTCGGTACCCCATAATATTTAAGGCCACAGACAATGCAGGAAATTCACGGACAAAAACTGTATATTTCACTCTGAAAGAAAAATCTGAGCCAACTGTGAGCCAAGCTGTCATTGACACGGCATTTGAAAAGTTATACAGCGAGTTAATCAACGATGACATGGGAAACAAAGAAAAAATGCGTGTTATTTATGATTACATCAGGGAAAATATAGAATACACAGGCACTTCGGATAAGAGTGATTGGGAGCAAGAGGCATATCGTGGAATTACCACAAAAGGCGGAGACAGTTTCACATATTATTCAATCGCACGAAAACTTCTCACAATGATAGGAGTGGACAACAAAGGCGCTCAGCGAATAAACAGCCAGACTTCGCATTATTGGAATTTAGTTAAATATAACGGGAAGTGGTATCATTTAGATGCTTGTCCTCACTATAAAGATTATCCTCTGGATAGTTTTATGTTGACAGACAAAGAAGTGACAGAATATTCGGAAAAAACCAACGGATATTATGACTATGAGACATTTGAGTAAACTTTGAGTATTTGAATTCACACCGTGGGCATCGAGCCCACGGTGTGAATTTTTGGCGGTTTGTACTTTCCAGTTGGTTGGTGCAGCCGGGCCGGAGGCGAAGGTTTGCGTGGAACACGCAAACCGGCAAGGCTACGCCTTGCCGCACCTTGCCGCAGGCAAGGTGCTTCGCCTCCGGCCCGGCTGCTTGCACAAACCCACAGCTTAAGCTCAAAACTTCACCACTCGACCGAAAATATCTCGCTCCACTATTGTTGACGAAAAAATTTTATTGTGATACTATTACTTCAGGTTAGATGCTTCATTATATCATTTGGAAAGGACTTTAACATGAAATATATACAACTTCAAACACCTTGCGGTCAAATTAAGGGATTAAACAGTGAAAATTGTTATGAGTTTCGTGGTATTCGCTATGCTACTGCAGAAAGATTTGAATATCCACAAGAAGTCACTTCTTGGGACGGTGTTTATAGTGCGTTGCAGTATGGCAATTGTGCCTGTCAGCATCGTGCTTTTGACGATGACGCAACGGTCAATGCTTTTTATCATAAAGAGTTCAGAAGGGGGATTGAATTCACTTATGGAGAAGATTGCCTTTTTCTCAATATATATACTCCGAAAAAAGCCGATAAATGTCCGATTATAATTTATATCCACGGAGGAAGTTTTACAGGTGGAAGTGCCAATGAAGGGCATATCAGTGGGGAAAACTTCGCTCAAAACGGCATCATAACGGTTACAATAAATTACCGTTTAGGTGCATTCGGATTTTGTTCACTGCCCGAATTGTCACAGGGCGGTGCAGTTGGTAACTTCGGACTTTTCGACCAAACAGCTGCAATTAAATGGGTGAAAAACAATATAGAAGCCTTCGGTGGTGACAGTGAAAATATCGTTCTTATGGGTCAAAGCGCAGGTGCTATGAGTGTTGATATACATCTGTCCAACCCACTTGTTCGTGATATGATTTCAGGAGCTATTATGATAAGCGGTGCAGGACTTCAAAGACTTTTGTTAAGACCGCTAACTCCGGATAAAACTGTCTCATTTTGGAAAAAAGTAATGAAAAATGCAGGAGTTCAATCGGCTGAAGAATTGCGGACTCTCCATGAAGAAAAACTTTACCGTGCATGGGATAAAGCCTGCAAAGAGTCAAAATTGAGTATTGTATATACAATGCCCGTATATGATGGTGTGATACTTAAAAAGGGACAGTTCAGCAAAGAAGATATATTGGATATACCTTGTATAATAAGTTCAACAGCAACGGATATGATGCCTTCGGTGCTGAACACAATTATCAAAAAATGGAGCAATTATTCAAAGAAACACCATAAAAATAAATGCTATGTATACCGTTTCGATAGACTATTACCCGGTGACGATAAGGGTGCATGGCATTGCTGTGATTTGCTTTACGCATTTTCGACACTTGATTTCAGCTGGCGACCATTTGAAAAAGTTGATGAAAAAATATCTTATCAATTATCTCAAAGCATTTGCGCTTTTGCTAAAAACGGCGATCCGAATTGTGATGCGATTCCGACATGGAAAAGCGGTATAGAAAATATGATGCATTTTTCGGAATATACAGCTGAATTTTAAAGAAAGGAACTATTGACAATATATGAGCAAGTTTAAACATGAGTTTGAAATAAGCAAAACCGAAGAAAGTTTTGTGATATATAAATGTGACGAAAACTATGCCCGTGTAGATTTCGTTGATGATAATTGCTTGCGAGTTGCAATTTACAAAAATGAAGAAGAATTGTTGCCGACTTTTTCGATATGTCCCGATAATGCACCTTTTTCAATAAAAGGCAGAAAGAGATTGAGTACTGTTGGATTTAAGGGCGTTTCTGTATTGAAAGAGACAGAAAACTCAAAAGATAGATTTTTGCTTGGAAATATTACAGTTGAAATCGAGCGTAAAAATTTCATCATAAGATATTATAAAGACGGAAAACTCCTTTTCGCAGACAGAGCCCCTCTTGCATATAATTTTGAAAAAGAATTTGGAAACGGTAGTTTTCACTATGTTTCCCGCGAAGACGGAGAAAAGATATTTGGACTTGGTGACAAGGGCGGTAATATTGATAAATCAGGAAGATCCTTCCGATTTGAAACTTGCGACTGTATGGGGTATGATGCGAAAGAAAGCGATCCCTTATATAAACATATTCCTTTTTATATATGCGAAAATTCCGTTGGCACATACGGAATTTATTATGACACAACAGACACTTCTTATATAGATTTGGGAAAAGAAATCAATAATTATTATGAACATTATAAATATTTCAGAACGGAAGATGATGCCCTTGTTTATTATGTGTTTTTCGGTTCTAAGCTCTCTGTTTTAAAACAGTTTGCATCTCTTTGCGGAAAACAGACATTACCTCCGAAATGGAGTTTTGATTATTGCGCAAGCACCATGGCATATACTGATGCAGAGCATTCTCAGGAAAAGATGAGTCAGTTTATTGAAATGCTGAAAAAATATGATCTTTCCTGTGGTGGTTTTTACCTTTCTTCAGGTTATACTTCTATTGGAAACAGACGATATGTTTTTAATTGGAACAATGAAAAGTTCCCTGATGTAAAAGGCTTTATAGACGAGTTTTCAAGAAATGGTATTGAATTGATACCAAATATAAAGCCGGCTTTTCTTGTGGATCATCCCCTTTATAATCAAATTGCCGAACGAGGACTTTTTGTGAAAAACCCTGACGGAACCCCATTCATAACTGGGTTTTGGGACGGTTTCGGAAGTTATCTCGACTTCACAAATGAAGAAGCCTTTGATTTTTGGAGAGATAAAGTCAAGACCTCTCTGCTTGATTACGGTATAAGTGCAACTTGGAACGATAACAATGAATTTGATATAAAAGATACAGATGCTATGGCTCATGGCTTTTTCAATTCTGTTAAAGCTAGCCGAATAAGACCGACCTTAACCTATCTTATGGTGGGTTCATCTTATCAAGCTCAAAAATCCCTCAGACCTGAAAAGCGTCCTTTCCTTTCGAGTCGTAGTGGTGGTGCGGGCATTCGCCGTTTTGCACAAACATGGTCAGGCGATAACAGGACTGAATTTTCCGATTTAAGATATTGTCATAATATAGGGCTTACGCTGTCACTTTCGTCTCTTTATTTTTACGGTCATGATTTAGGTGGTTTCAGCGGGGGTATGCCATCAAGAGAACTTCTTCTTCGTTGGATTCAGCATGGAATTTTCGAGCCTCGTCTGACTATTCATTCATGGAACAGTGACGGTTCAGCTACCATGCCTTGGAGTTATCCCGATTGTATCGACTCGGTGAGAAAACTGTTTGCACAAAGGAAAAGGCTTACACCCTATCTTTATACCTGTGCATACAACAGCATTGAAAATGAAGAGCCAATGAACTCTCCTGCATTTTTATATTTTGATGACGAAAATCTTTACGAAAACACAGATTCCATGCTTGTTGGTAGAGATATTCTTGTTTATTTTGTTTTTGATGAAGGTCAAAATATAATAAATGCCTATCTGCCAAAGGGCGCTGATTGGTACTTTGACGGTCATCTTTACAGTGGTGGTGAAACTGTAAAACTTGAAATAAGTGCTTACGATGAAATGCCTTATTTTGTGAGAAGTGGTTGTGTAATTCCCACCGATGAAGGAGAATACGGTTTTGAAAAACAGGAACACATTGTGTTTACGGTATATCCTGTAAAAAAAGGAGAATTTTCAAGTCAATATTTTAACGATGACGGAGAAACTTTTGCATATATGAGCGGACAATGCACACTGATTGATTTTGATGTGATATGTACGGATGAGGAAATTACGGTTCGATATAAGAATTTAGGTGAAAACAAAATTATTCCGGAAATTCGTCTTTGTGACGGAGAAAACAGGAGACTTAAAGTCGTGTCTTGAAACATATAGTTTTCGGGTGGAGGGCGGTTCCGGGGCGAAGGTTTGTGCCTGCGGCACAAACGAGCGCGGCTGCGCTCACCCAATGCCTTCGGCATTGGGGCTTCGCCCCGGAACCGCCCCTCGCACGAACCCAAACCTTGCACACCAATATTTGCTGTTTCAAAAAAATGGTTCAACAGGAGAATTTCTCCGGTTGAACCATTTTCATCTAAATTTAATTTAATCCATAAAAGCTGAATAAATAGCTTGGAGAGCTGTGAGATAATCTTTCTCGTCAACGCCAACAATAATGTTAAGCTCACTTGAACCCTGGTCGATCATCTTAATGTTAACTCCAGCTTCACCAATAGCCTTGAATACCTTGCCGGCTGTACCCTGTGATTTAACCATGCCTCTGCCAACAACAGCAATAAGGGCGATGCCTTCGGTGATTGTCACATTGTCGGGAGTAACTCGTCTGTTAAAGGAAGCGAGGAGATCTTCTTCTTTTCCTTTAAGTGATGCTGATGAAACAACAAGAGATGCTGTGTCAATTCCAGTTGGAATATGTTCAACGAAAATATCTCTGTGCATAAGACTGCGAAGAACCTCTGCAAGAAATGTTCCTTTCTTCATCTGATCCTTTTCAAGAGTAATTGTTGAAAAGCCTTTCTTTCCTGCAATACCTGTAATAACTGTATCGTTTGAGTCATCTTCAACCTGTGGAACAATGAGAGTACCCTTAGCCTCAGGATCGTTTGTGTTTCTTATGTTAATTGGTATGTTTGAAACACGAACAGGGAAAATTGCATCTTCATGAAGAACTGTTGCTCCCATGTATGCTAACTCACGAAGTTCTTGATATGTTATTACATCAATGGTTTTCGGATCTTTTATAAGTCTGGGGTCAGCCATGAGCATACCGGAAACATCTGTCCAGTTCTCATAAATGTCAGCCTTAACAGCTCTTGCGACTATTGAACCGGTAATGTCTGAACCGCCTCTTGAAAATGTCTTGATAGTGCCGTTTGGCATAACACCGTAAAATCCGGGGATAACTGCTCTTTCATGCTGAGCGAGAGTTTCTGCCATAACCTTGTTTGTTGTCTCTGCATCGAAAGTGCCGTTTGCAAAGAAAAAGATTACACTTTCGGCATCTATGAAATCATAACCTAAATATGCGGCTAAAATCATAGAGTTGAGATATTCGCCACGGCTTGCTACATAGTCCTCACCGGCATGGTGAACGATTGCCATCTTGATTTTGTCAAACTCCTCTTGAAGAGAAAACTCAAGTCCTAAATCAGCAATGATATTGTTGTATCTATCCTCGATTTTGCTGAAAGCCTCGTCAATGTTTTTCTTTTCATTTGCAAGCTTGAAACAAGAGTAAAGCATATCCGTAATTTTGGTGTCATCGCTGAATCTTTTGCCCGGGGCAGAGGCGACAACATAACGTCTCTCGCTTTCGCTCTTAATAATGGCGGCAACCTTTTTGAACTGATTGGCATCTGCAAGTGAACTTCCGCCGAATTTTAAAACTTTTACCATAGTATGACTCCTGATTATAATAATTTTTCTCTGATTTCTTCTGCTGAAAGGGGAGAAAGATCAGCCGGTGCAACATCGAAAACAGTCTTGCAACCGATATCTCCTCTCATATTCATTTTGTATAAAGCTCTTGCATAAGCGACAAGCACATTAGCTGTAAATTCTGGATTGGAATCCAACTTAAGACTGTATTCTATTATATGCTTGTGCTCATCGGTTGTGTTACCGGTTCTGATAACGAAACCGCCATGAGGCAATTCACTGTGATCTCTTGCCATTTCTTCTTCTGAAATGAAGTTAACTATTGTGTCGTAAGGCTCAAAATAGTTGGGCATATTAACAATAGTATCTCTTATCATGTCAAGGTCAGCGCCTTCTTCCGCAACAACAAAACATTCTCTTAAATGCTTTTCTCTTGCTGTGAGTTCCGGATTGCTTCCGCTTCTTACTGAATCAAGTGCTTCTTGCTTCGGAATAGTATATTGTCTTGCGTCTTTAACGCCGTGAATTCTTCTAATTGCATCGGAGTGTCCCTGGCTTACGCCCTTGCCCCAAAATGTGTAATCTTTGCCGTTTGGCAGTATGCATGAGGCATAAAGTCTGTTGATTGAGAACATGCCCGGATCCCAACCGGCTGAAATAAGCGCAGTGTTTCCGTATTTCTTTGCAACAGCATCAACTTTTGAAAAATGCCAAGGAATGTTAGCGTGATTGTCAAAGCTGTCAAGCACATTAAAGTCCTTTGCAAGATCAGGTGTCATTTCAGGCAAATCTGTTGCACTTCCGCCACAGATGATCATAACATCGATTTTGTTTTTGTATTGAAGAATATCATAAATTGAGCACACCTTAACACCTTCGGTTTTGAGGGTGATGGTCTCAGGATTTCTTCTTGTGAAAACTGCTACAAGTTCCATGTCCGGATTTTGCTTAATAGCATTTTCCACGCCTTTGCCTAAATTTCCGTATCCGTAAATACCGATTTTCATAATATTACCACCTTTATTTTAAAGTCAAATCAAAATTTCAGCATATCCTGCATGGAGTAAAGTCCCGGTTCCTGCTTAATGAGAAATTCAGCTGCGCAAATCGCACCTTCGGCAAAGAGGGCTCTGTCATGTGCCTCGTGCTTAAGAGTGATGGTCTGTGTGTCGGT
Source organism: uncultured Faecalibacterium sp. (assembly GCA_964411915.1). Classification (GTDB taxonomy): domain Bacteria; phylum Bacillota; class Clostridia; order Oscillospirales; family Acutalibacteraceae; genus UBA6857. The sequence goes on along the minus strand of CAYPMB010000013.1, from coordinate 26,271 downwards.
GCCGACAATTACTTCATGAGTACCTACTATGTTACCCATTCTCACAGCGTGTATGCCAATATCGTTGGTATTTCTCGGAGCTGTTCCACTTCTGCCGTAAACGAATTGTGCATCGTTGCGAACCTCTTTGATGGCATTGGCAAGAGTGAGGGCAGTTCCGCTGGGAGCATCTTTCTTTCTGTTATGATGTATTTCAACTATTTCAATATCTGCATCAGGCATAGCCTTTGCAGTAGTTTTGGCAAGTTCAACTAAAAGAGCAACGCCTACGGACATGTTTGATGAGAAGAAAACAGGAACACTCTTTGCTGCTTCCTTAATTATTTCAACTTCTTCCTCTGTGTGACCTGTGGCAGATAACACCACCGGAGTTTTTGTCTCAACAGCGTAATCGCAAACCTCTTTTGTTGCAAGGTGGCTTGTGAAATCAATTATGCAGTCACCTTTGGTTTTTATATCCGAAATATGTTTATATTCACCGTCACCGAAAAGATCGGCTCCTGCTGCAAGTTCAGCACCTCTGTAATTTTTTTCGGTGCATTTAATAACTTCTTTTCCCATTCGACCGTTTGAGCCGTTAAGTATAATTTTCATCGTCCTCATCCTTTGCATTAAAGTTTATGGGAGCTGAACACAATATGGTTCTTCCCGTTAGTACAAATCAAATTTTTTCATTAAAGCGAAAAGTTTTTCCGCCTCATCATTTTCCATTTCAGTTAAGGGGAGTCTCAGCCTGTTTTGACAAAGTCCCATTTTGTAAGACGCTGTCTTAATTGGTATGGGGTTCACCTGGCTGAAAAGAGCGCTGATAAGAGGAATATATTTTAGCTGGATCTCAAGGCTTTCTTTCGTTTTGCCTTGAAACCAAAGGTCAGTCATTTTTACGGTTTCTTTGGGCAAAATCCCCGAAAGAACAGAAATAACACCTTTTCCTCCCAAAGATAAAATCGGAATAGTTTGGTCATCGTTTCCTGAGTACAGGTTCAGTCTGTCTCCCACAAGGGACATAGTCTCGGCAATAGCTGAGATGTTGCCTCCGGCTTCCTTGATACCTTGTATCATAGGGTGTTGAGATAAAGCCAAATAAGTTTCCGGTTTTATGTTAACACCCGTTCGTGACGGAACATTATAAACTATTAAAGGAATGTTCCCGGCATCGGCAATAGCATAATAGTTTTTTATAAGTCCCTTCTGAGTGCATTTGTTATAATATGGTGTTACCACAAGGGCTGCATCATATCCCAAAACAGAAGCATACTTTGTCATCTCTATGGCTTTTGCAGTGCTGTTTGATCCTGTTCCTGCTATGGCTGGAACTCTTCCATCAATTTGTTTTAGTGCAAATTTCAATACTTCTTTGTGTTCGTCTTTTGTGAGAGTGGCGCTTTCTCCCGTGGTTCCACAAACGACTAAAGCGTTAATTCCTGAGTCAATTTGCCAATCAATAAGCTTTCCGAAACTTTCATAATCCACACCGTTTTGACAAAAAGGTGTAATTAAAGCTGTTGCTACGCCACTGAATATCGGTTTCATATTGATTCCTCCGGATAAATGATTTTACTATATAATAGAAAAATCCAACCCGCCATATTCTAAAATTACTTAATTTTATCATATTAAATCCTTAAATTCAAGAGTTTTCTAATCCTTAATTGGCATAAAACGTGGAAATTTGTGCAGTAAAATTAAGGGTTTTTGGCACTTTTTTACATTGTTTTATCTATTTTGCCTTGACAGTAAAGTTTTATAAATTTATAATAACCTTTATAGCTGAAACAAGACATAAAAAAGATTATATAATTGTGAGGTATGAGATGAGTTACCATTTTTTTGCACTCTATTCAAGAATGAAATATATTAACCGTTGGGCGCTTATGAGAAACACCCAAAGTGAAAATTTAAGTCAGCATAGTTGTGATGTTGGTGCTATCGCTCACTGTATCGCCACCATAAAAAATGTTCGTTTCGGAGGAAATCTCAATGCGGAAAGAGCAGCTTTTTTGGGTCTTTATCACGATATGCCGGAGATTATTACCGGAGATATGCCGACTCCCGTAAAATATCATAGTGAAGAGCTTAGAAAAGAGTTTCAAGCTGTGGAGGACAGTGCCTGTCAAAAACTTATTTCAATGCTTCCGGAAGATTTAAGAGAATGTTATGAAGATGCATTTTTCAAAAAAGAAGATGATGAGTATCTTTGGAAGATAGTCAAGGCTGCGGATAAAATCTCAGCATTGATAAAGTGCATTGAAGAAGAAAAGGCAGGAAATACTGAATTTAAAGAGGCGAAGAAGTCAACTTTAGATTCTATAAAGAAAATGGAGATGGAAGAAGTTGAGTCTTTCATGAAAGACTTTATAGACAGCTATTCTCTCAGCCTTGATGAACAGAAATGAGAATATAATTAAACCATAAAAATGTGTAAAAGAGCTGTAAAAACGATAAGTTTGTTACAGCTCTTTTCGTATTTTCTTTAATGTTGTTTGTCCTTTTTCCAAAATACCATTGATATTCCCAAAATGCACACGAATATGTATACCACCGTTCCAACAACACCGTTCATTATCTTTATGTTTAATTCTGTCATGCCGTCAAAGGTTGCCAGCATGGATCTTTGCATGGAAAGGAGGGAAACTCCTGCATCACAAAGGCTGATATTTCTCAGAGAAATCAGCAGGGGCGACCCATGTTTATGACTTTTAAACACATTTATCACGGACATTGTGATTTTTGCAAAAGTGAATGTGGCAATGGAAATCATAACTATATCGTTTAATTTTTTCGCCACATCGAAAGTTACGCTCATATAAACAGTGCCGGCAAGAACAATGCTTAAAGCTGTCAGCATTAGTCCGGAAAACCTTACTGTGAATATTTCCGATTTGTCACCCTCGTTGTTCTTCTTGTTGAAGAGAACAATAGCAAAACGCATAACGCTCAACAGTGTGTAGTATGCGCCGGCGGTGATGAACCAATATGATTTGCCGTAAAAACCGAGAAATAAGTTCCATAGGGCGTATAATAGGTTTATAGCCAAAGAAATGACGGCAAAAAGAAAAGTTCTGTAAACTGAGTCATTGACAATTTGACTTTCTGCTTTGGCAGTTTTGAGTTTATCAATTATTTTTGACAAATTACTTCAATCCTTTGCAAATTGGAATAAGGCATAAAAGCATAACTATACCGGCAATACCAACGATGATACCGGCTGTCATTATGTTCCACACCATAACAAGACACATTCCCGCACCGAAAACCAATGCGCCCAACACACCAAAAATGATAGTGCCAACAGTTTTGCCATTAACCTTTATTTTCGGTTTCTTTTCCATTTTTCGCCATACAATTACGGTGATAACAGCAAGTATCAAACCTGCAATTCCGAGAATAAGTCCGGGTTTAAATGCGTTCCATTCACGCAATAAAGTCATACACATTCCTATGGAAAACAAAATTCCGCTTACAGTTCCCAGCAATAATGCCACAAAATTACTTTTTTTCATTTTATACCTCCGTTTTTGCTTTGTTAAAACAATTTTTTAACTTGTATATATTATAATATCTATTGACAAAAGTAACAATCATCAATTATTCTAAAACTGTCGGTTTTAATTTTTATGCAGGAGGGAAGTTCCGTGAATAAAAGCAACAAACAGAGAAAATCAACTTTAAAGATTGAAGAAGCCTTCGTTCAGCTTATTCAAGATAACGATCTTAACAAGATCACTGTTTCGAAAATTTGTGAAATAACAAACCTTAACAGGAGCACCTTTTATGCCAACTATCTTGATGTATACGATTTGGCGGATAAGGTGTGTGAAAAGATTGAAAATGAATTTGTCAATCTTTTTAAAGATGGGGACTTATTGCAAAAGGGTGGAAGAAAAAATGACGGCATAAAAATGTTTTATCACATATATGAAAATCAGCTGTCATATAAAACCTATTTTAAACTTATTGGCAATAGAAGTAAGTCAATATTGATGAACCAATCTGCGAAAAATGAAAAGAATTTCGATGACGACTGTGCAGATTATCATGTGGAGTTTTTTAAAAGCGGTTTGAATGCGGTGATCATCAAATGGTTAAACGGAGGATGCAAAGAAACTCCAGAAGAAATGTATCAGGTTATCGAGAGCGAATATAGATTAAGGTTTGGATCGGAAGAATAAATGAAAATGATTTTCATTATTATTTGCGAAACTATTGACATTGGAAGTCGATTACCCTTATAATTTACTTATACAACGTAAGTAAATTATAAGTATTGTATAGCGGAAAACAGGGTAGGGCATACGCAAAAATAAAGTTCGTTTATTTTTAATGTGTGCTGTGTTTTGTCTTTGCTGAAATCATATTAAAAGGAGCGTTTTTATGAAAAAAATTATCTCAGTTGTGATGAGTGTGTTAATGCTTGTCACAATACCGCCCCTTGAAGTCTTCGCCGAAGAAGAACTCAAGAATGAAAGCCGATTTAGTCAGGCCAACATTTTCTCGTATGTTTCTGACGAAGAAAGTTTTGAATTGAACGAAGAACACGAAGAAGCAGTAATTGTTGAAAGAAACAATTTGTTAAGTGCCTCTTCTAAGGAGGCATCTGTCAGTGTTATTCCATCAAATGATGACAGACTTAGTGAAAAATATCTTTTGATGTATTCAATAGACAATTCTTATTTAACAGCCGAAAACAATGGTGGGGCTTTAGGTTCAAATGCCTTTTCCAATGCTTTTGACAGAAACTGGAACAGCCTTTGGCGTTCTCAAAGTGAACAGGTGGACGGTTTCACCAATACCATTGATGTTACATTTAAGGGAAAAGTCAGCATTGACAGACTTTTATACAGTGCAGACAGTTATTACGGAAGAGGTTATCCCATAACTCTTAAATTGAAGTTCGTTAACGAAACAGAAGATTATGAGGAGGAACTTATAATAAAAAGTTCTGCTACTTCCGACACTGTAATTTTTGATTTTGGAAAAACCTATGAATGTAATAAAATACAGCTTGAATGGGTAGAATGTCCCAAAAACCACAGATATGAAGCCTCAGCAAGAGAAATTGTCTTCTTGCAGCCGGAGACAGAAGAAACTGTAGCAACAGACAGCCTTTTCAGTGATTACAATCAGTTTACACTTAATGAAAAATATAATTCCATGGAAGCTATTGAGGCTCTTGATGAAAGCCTTAAAGGTAACGTGAATTATAAGTTATATTATAAATCAATCATTGAAAGAGCCAAAAAGATAGTTTCAGGTGAACTTAAGTATAGCGCCAAAAATGAGTTTTCTACCGTACCTTCAAATAGTGAAATCACAAAGATAAATCAATACGGTGGACTTCGCAGTTATGCTCAGAACACTCTCAGACTTAACTGGTTTGGTATCGACAGACAGACAACGGGATTTTACGGCAGAACAGGTGATGTCTTGAGAATATATGTTGATGCCGATGAAGATGAAATCTGTTTGCCGACTCTTAATATCACTCAGCATTACGGCACTGCCAACACTTGGAAACGAGATTATAAACTTAAAAAAGGTCTTAATCTGATAACTGTCCCCGATTTTGGTGCTGGAACTCACGATAATCCTGCTGTTGCAGGAGGTGGCCCGATTTACATATCAAACCCATATACTTCACAGGAACAGGGCGAAGTTAAAGTTTATATTGAGGGTGCATATTCTTTCCCGGTTTACAGAATGTTGCCGGAGGAAAGCAGTCATGAAGAAAAGTTGGCGGCAGCTGAGAAGTTCCTTAAAGAGCTTGAGGAATATTGCAAAGACGGATTTGTTCCCGGTGAATATCCTCTTGATCTTATAGAACTTCAATCAGATCATTGCCTTATGACAGTTAAGGCAAGTCTTGCAGAGGCATCATATATTACAAATGCAAATTCAAATTCTCTTAAGGTTCAGGAAAATCTTGAAAACTATGATGCATACATGGAAAGGCTTATGAAGTTTGAGGGTATAACCTTTGATAAGTCGGATAAATACTATGATGTCAAAAATGAATATTTGAGTATAAACTTCAGAGCTTGTCAGTCAACAGGCGTTTTGGCTTATGCCACCTCCGAAAGAGTCGGTCTTTTAAATGACTCATGGCAAAACACTGTTCTTTATTCAACAGGAATAGGCAGAGGTTGGGGTCTTACTCATGAAATCGGACATACACTTGATATGTATTCCGACAGAGCAAAGTTTGAACTTACAAACAATATGCTGTCAAAGTATAACGAAACAGCTCTTGGTGGCGGTGACGGCACAAGAGGTGATTTCAATGCAGATGTGGCAAATCTTTCATCTGACAGAAAAGACTACACTCAGAGCAGTTATCTTGAATCGAATATGTATAACTATTGCATTTGGTGGCACCTTGAAAGTTATACCCCCGGTTATTGGGCTAAACTTAGCAATATGTATAGATATTATGAAAAAGAGTGCAGTGAAGAAGAGCTTGAGTTGATAAAACAGCTTAAAGACAGAGATGAAAAACAGGTTTACTATTCCTCTTTGATTTTGGGCGTGGATCTTGGTTACTATTATGAGCGTTACGGCTTTAAGGTGCTTGGCAGTAATCAGTTTATCCGTCAGTCAGCATCTGACGCATATAAAACTCTTATGGAAAATGCAGCAACTCAAGGAAGGATAAACAATACAATACAGCCCCGTTTTTGGTATCTTGACGAAAAGCAATATAATCTTGTGGTAGAGTCTGAAAATGGTGTTGAGGGTCTTGGAAAGGCCTTCGGTGAGAATGAGCAAACATATATAAGAGGCATAGAAAAACTTTCAACAGGATATAGCGTTGTTATGCCTCCTATTGAAGACAGCAATACTCTCTTGGGTTACGAAATATATGAAGGTCAGGATATAGACAGTGCAGAGGTAATCGGTTTCAGCAAAAACGGAGTTTTTCTTGACACAACCGAATATGCTGATGGATATGTTCCTAAATATTGGGTTAAAGCCTTCAATAGAGATTTGACTTCAAGTGCCATTAGCGAGCCGGCAATTCCTTCAAACGGTGCTGTGGTTTGCCAAAACGGTGATGTGGAATATAAGTCAATAAGTCAGGCTGTTGCAGAGGCTCAGAGCGGCGATACAATTACCTTAGTTTCTGACTTAACTGAGACAGGTGTAGTTATAGATAAGGATATTACCATTGAAATTAAAGAAGGACTTAGCCTCACTCATTACAGAGGCAGTGTAGGTAGCTTGTTTACTGTGAATGAAAACTGCACTCTTACCATAAACGGTGATGGCAGACTTACTCTTGACGGAAATTATATATCTCAGAATATGCCTGTTATAAATGTGGGCAAGTCTGCAACCTTGAATTTGAATTCGGTGACAATTCAAAATGCCGTCAGCACATCAAACGGTGGCGGAGTATTGGCAAATTCGTCAAAAATAAATATAACCGGTTGTACCTTTAAAAATAACATTGCATTAAACGGTGGAGCTGTTGCGGCAACAGTGCCGGCTGGAAGAATTACCATTGACAATACAGTGTTTAACAAAAATAAGGGAACTCAAAACGGTGGCGCAGTTTACTCGGTTGCAACCTTAGACTTAACAAATTCCACATTTGAAAATAATGAGGCTGAAAACGGTGGCGCTATATGCAACACCAACGGAGGTATTATCAGAATAAAAGTGAAGAATATCTTCAAAAGCAATAAAGCAGAAAACGGAGGAGCATTGTGGCTTAACGGACTTTCTACTGTTGAAAATGCCGAATTAACCTCAAACGAAGCAACTAAAAACGGCGGTGGAGTTTACTATACAACTGAAGGGGCAACAAGACCTGTTTCTATATCAAATTCCACATTTGCAAAGAACAGCAGTTCACTTAATGGTAGCGATATTTATGCCCTTATCAATCATAATAATCCAAAGCTGACTTTAAACTCTAATGTGGTGGAAAATTCACCTTGTTTAAAGTCAAGAGTATATGTGGAAAAAGGTAACTTAACTGTAAACAGTTCTGATTTTTCAGCCATCGGTGTGGCTGATGCTGAAAGTGCAACAGTAGTTAAAAATTCAAGCAATATAGTGGTTACACTCGATAACGGAGTGGTGATCACAATGCTTCATTCGGATTTAAGTACAGATTTAGTTTTACCTAACTTACAGATTGGTAAAAGCAAAAGAATATTGGGAACTGTCTTGAATGATACAATAAACGAAAGCATTGTTCCTGATAGGGTTGTAGGATTTGATCACACTCCAAGCGGCTGGATAACAGACACAGATTCAACTTGTAAGAACGAGGGCACAAAACACAAAGAGTGTGCAGTATGCGGAGATACTTTGGAAACAGGAAAAATCGATAAAGTACCGCACACTCCAAGTGGTTGGATAACAGACACGGATTCGACTTGCAAGAACGAGGGCACAAAACACAAAGAGTGTACAGTATGCGGAGATACTTTGGAAACAGAAAAAATTCCCATGACTAAGCATAATACAGTGCCTCTTAAGGGATATGCTCCCACTTGCACAGCGGCAGGTTTGACAGAGGGCGAAATATGCTCAAACTGCTATACTGTAACAAAAGCACAAAATACTATACCGGCAACAGGCCATAAGGACGAAAATTCCGACGGTAAGTGCGATAATTGTTCAGAAGAATTATCAAAGCCCTCATGCTCATGCGACTGTCATTCTACCAACGGTTTCAAGAAATTCATTTGGAAGATACTTTGTTTCTTCTATAAGATTTTCGGAACTAACAAGGTATGCGGTTGCGGTTCTGTACATTATTGAGACTGAATTATAAAACGAAAGAGAAGAGGTTAGGCAATCGCTTGATCTCTTCTTTTTTGGAATTTGCCTTGATTACTGAATTTTAAAAATAAAATTGCAATTTATGAAAGAAAACAGTTGACAAATGGGATAAGTTGTAGTATAATCAATGAGCTGTTGCGAGATTGACAGCAATAAAAGTCGAGGCGTAACTCAGTTTGGTAGAGTGCTTGGTTTGGGACCAAGATGCCGCAGGTTCAAGTCCTGTCGCCTCGACCATAGAACAAGCAGTGAAAACGAAAGTTTTTACTGCTTGTTTTTTTACAACCTCATCATTTAAAAACATCAGCAGGGTGTAACCTTCGGAAAAGTTGGTTACACCCTGCTGTCTTATACGGTTTTAATATTACTGATTTTGTGTTTTCGGTTTTCCTATAATCGCTGTCCGGAAAGAGCATAAGAAACCGATTATTTTTCGCTGTTTATTAAGCTATTTAACTCAATCATTTTTTCACGAGTCGGTTCAGGAATATTCTCAAAAGGAAATTTGATTTTCATGTCATCATATTTTACCTGACAAATCTTTCTGAAAGGCAGTAACTCGATTTTGTCAATGCAGTTGTTGCTATCGGCTATGCTTTTTAGATTGATTATGCTTTCTTTGGTGTCATTAAGAGTTGGAATAATTACTTGTCTTAATGTTACGGGAATGCGATGAGTGTCTAAGTATTCCAAAAATGCCAAGGGTTTGTTAATGGAACAACCAACGTAAGTTTTATAATCTTCATCGTTGGTATATTTTATATCCAATAAAACTCTGTCTGTTACCGTCAGCAGTTTTTCAACTTTTTCGTTCATGATGCTTCCTGAAGTGTCAAGACAGGTGTTGATCCCATTGTCATGGCAACTCTTGAATAATTCATAAACAAAATCAGATTGCAACAAAGGTTCACCGCCTGAAACGGTTATGCCTCCGTCTTTGCCGAAATATTCACGAAATCTTATTGCTTTTTCCATTATGCTTTCAGCAGAATGTTCTTCACCTGTACTCATATCCCATGTGTCCGGATTGTGACAACAACCACACCTAAGATTGCAGCCTTGTAAGAATACTACAAAGCGGACTCCCGGTCCGTCAAGTGTACCGAGAGTCTGTATTGAATGAATTAAACCGCTACTCATATTACTTCGTGGAATGTGCGGCTGATAACTTCTCTTTGCTGTTCTCTTGAGAGCTTGTTGAAGTTTACAGCATAACCTGAAACACGAATTGTAAGATTTGGATAAGCCTCCGGATCTTCATAGGCTTTCATAAGTGTTTCACGATTCATAACATTTACATTTATGTGATGAGCCTTCTTGGAGAAATAACCGTCAAGTATTGAAACAAGGTTATCAACTCTCTCTTCATCGGTTCTTCCAAGAGCTTCGGGTGTGATTGAGAATGTGTTTGAAATACCGTCACGGCAGTCATCATAACTGATTTTAGCAACTGAGTTAAGAGAGGCGAGAGCACCGTTTTTCTCTCTGTTATGCATTGGGTTTGCACCTGGAGCAAATGGAGCATAAGCCTTTCTGCCGTCAGGTGTTGCACCTGTGTTCTTGCCATACATAACATTTGATGTGATTGTAAGAACAGAGAGTGTGTGGATGGCTTTTCTATATGTCTTTGTCTTTCTGAGTTCTGTGATTACTTTGTGAGTAAGATCCTTGGCAATAAGGTCAACACGGTCATCGTCATTACCGTAAGTCGGGAATTCACCGGTTGTCTTAAAGTCAACAATATATCCGTTTTCGTCCTTTATAGGCTTAACATTTGCAAATTTGATTGCACTCAATGAGTCGGCTACAACTGAAAGACCTGCAACACCGAATGCCATAAAGCGCTCAACCTCAGTATCATGAAGTGCCATCTGTGTCTTCTCGTATGCATATTTGTCATGCATATAATGAATAATGTTCATTGTATTTACATACAAACGGCTGAGCCAATCAATGTAAATATCGTAACGCTTCATTACTTCATCATAGTCCAACTTGTCTGTATCCATAACTTCCATCTGAGGACCAATGTGCATACTGCTTGTTGTGTCGTATCCACCGTTAATAGCAATAAGAAGTAATTTTGCAAGGTTGCATCTTGCACCGAAGAACTGCATCTGCTTACCGATTTTCATTGCTGAAACACAGCAAGCAATGGCGTAATCATCACCGTAAATTGGGCGCATTACATCATCATTTTCATATTGAATAGAGTCGGTATCAACGGAAACCTTTGTGCAGAATTTTTTGAAGTTTTCCGGAAGTGAAGTTGACCATAAAACAGTAAGATTAGGTTCAGGTGAAGAACCGAGGGTGTAGAGAGTGTTAAGCATACGGTAGCTGTTTTTGGTAACAAGAGTTCTGCCGTCCTCTCCCATGCCTCCGACAGCCTCTGTGATCCACATTGGGTCGCCACCGAAAAGTTCATTATATTCAGGTGTTCTCAAGTGTCTTGCCATACGAAGTTTTATGACAAAGTCGTCCATGAGTTCCTGTGCAGTTTCTTCTGTGAGAGTGCCGTTGGCAAGATCACGCTCAATATAAATATCAAAAAATGTACTAACTCTGCCTAAAGACATAGCTGCACCGTTTTGTTCTTTTATTGAACCGAGGTAAGCGAAATAGGTCCACTGAATTGCCTCTCTGGTGTCTTTTGCAGGCTGACTGATATCGAAGCCGTACATTTCAGCCATTTCTTTCATGTAACCCAAGAAAGCAATCTGCTGATAAAGTTCTTCATCAAGTCTTATTCTGTCAGTGTCAAAGGGTTCTTCAGCAAGTTTTGCTTTATCTTTTTTCTTTTCTTCGATAAGTTTGTCAACACCGTAAAGAGCAACTCTTCGATAGTCACCGATAATTCTTCCTCTGCCGTATGCATCGGGTAAACCTGTTATTACATGGCATTTTCTTGCTTTTCTCATTTCATCTGTGTAAGCACGGAAAACACCGTCATTGTGTGTTGTTCTGAATCTGAATTCTTCTTCAACCTTTCTGCTGAGTTTGTATCCGTAGGCTTCGCAAGCCTGCTTCGCCATTCTCATTCCACCGAAAGGATTAACACCACGCTTAAGTGGTCTGTTTGTTTGCAAACCAACAATTATTTCGTTGTCCTTATCAATATATCCGGGCGAATAGCTTGTTAATGAGGATACGGTTGCAGTATCGATATCAAGAACTCCACCGAACTGTCTTTCAAGAGCGAAAAGTGCCTGAACTTTTTTCATAAGATTTTGGGTACGCACAGTTGCACCTTTAAGGAAGTCTGATGTGCCGTTATATTCTTTGTAATTGGTTTGAATGAAATCTCTTACATTGATTTCATCTTGCCATACGCCTTTATTAAATCCGTTCCAATTTTTGTGATCCATAATTTTCCTCCGTATCAGCCGATTTGCATAAAAAAAGGGCAAATCAGCTTTATTCTTAAAAAAATAAAACTAATTGCCCAGACGGTCGGCTATATGATTAGTTACATTCCCCTGTGGTGTCCCACGTATTCCGTCAGTCATGTAACAACCTCATTATATACCAACAAGTCGGATTTGTCAATAAAAGATAATTTGCGACTAAATGAAAGTTTTTTTAACGGATACATTTATTTCCTTGGCGTTTAATATAGACTAACTGCTCCCACAAATGTGAGAGCAGTTACTATTATATGTTTTGGCATACCCAACAAATGTTGAAATTTTATGCTGTTTCACTTTTCATTGAGATTGTTTTCACTTAATGAGCAAACTGACTTTGGTAAAGATTAGCATAAAATCCACCTTTGGCAATCAGTTCGTCATGTTTGCCCTGTTCCACAATATGACCGTCTTTCATAACAAGAATTAAGTCTGCTTCTTGTATTGTTGACAATCTGTGAGCCACAATAAATGAGGTTCTGCCGTTCATCATCGTGTCAAATGCTTTTTGAATTTTGATTTCCGTTCGTGTATCAATAGATGAGGTGGCCTCGTCTAAAAACAGCATTGGCGGAAGGCAAAGCATGACTCTGGCAATACATAACAGCTGTTTTTGTCCCTGTGAAAGTTCACCGTTAGATTCACCGATAACTGTATCATAACCGTCAGGCAAACGTTTGATGAAACTATGTGCGTGAGCCTGTTTGGCGGCTGATATAATTTCTTCGTCAGTGGCGTCAGGCTTGCCCATGGCGATATTCTCCCTTATTGTTCCCGATCTGAGCCAAGTGTCTTGAAGCACCATGCCAACACTTCGTCTGAGGGTGGATCTTTCCATATCGAGAGTGTTAACCCCGTCAAGATATATTTCACCGCTGTTCGGATCATAAAATCTCATAAGAAGATTTATGAAAGTTGTTTTACCGCAACCGGTTGGACCCACAATGGCAACCCTTTGCCCCGGTGTTACATGAAGGTTGAAATCGGAAATAAGAGGTTTGTTGGGATCATAAGAAAATTCAAGATTTTCAATATCAACAGCTCCCTTTGTTTTTTCGGGAGTTTTTGGATTTTTCGGTTCAGGTGATCTTGCAGGTGCTTCAATAAGCTGAAAAACTCTGTCGGCGCAAGCAAGTGCATTTTGAAGTTCCGTTATTACTCCTGAAATTTCATTAAAAGGTTTGGTATACTGGTTTGCATAGTTCAGAAAGATTGTCAAACTGCCCACAGATAATCCACCGGAAATAGCTACTAATGCACCGCTTAAACCAACTCCGGCGTATACCAATGAATTGACAAATCGTGTGCAGGGATTAACAAGCGAAGAAAAGAAAATCGCTCTCAGTGATGCTTTTTGAAGTCTGCCGTTGATTTCGTCAAACTGTTCCATAGATGCCTTTTCGTGACCGAAAGCTCTGACCACCTTAACTGAACCGATAATTTCATCGATAAGTCCTGTCTGTTCTCCACGGGTTACACTTTGAAGTTGAAACATGGAAAATGTTCTTTTGGCAATAAAATTGGCAACCAGCAATGACAGGGGAGTTATGCAAACAACAACAAGAGCAATACCCCAATGTATTCTCACCATAAAGAACAGTGTGCCTAAAATTGTCATTATTCCTGTGAAAAGCTGAGTAAAGCCCATTAAAAGACCGTCTGCAAAGGTGTCAACATCAGCAATAACTCGGCTGACAATGTCTCCTTGAGGGTGTTTATCAAGATAAGAAACGGGAAGAACCTGTATGTGACGGAAAGCTTCATTTCTAATGTCACGAGTCACACGGTATGTCATTAGATTGTTGAGTTCGCTCATTACCCATTGAGAAAGACCGGCAATAACAGCGCAAATAACCACCGAACGCAGATATCCGCCCATGGCGGTGAAGTCGACCTTGCCCACATCAATTATATTATCAATGGCATTACCAACAAGTATGGGTATATAAAGGGTCATGACAACATAGAGCAATGCTAATATGAGGGATAGTGCCAAACTTGTCCAATAACGCTTAAGTCTAATAAGAACTTTTTTTAATACAGCAAGTTGCTTAGTCACGGTTCTTCACCTCCTTTTGAAACTGAGAATAGAAGATTTCACTGTAAACCGGACAACTAACCAAGAGTTCATCATGTGTGCCTTTTCCTACAAGTTGACCGTCATCTAAAACTAAAATCATATCTGCATAGCGAACTGCTGACGCTCTCTGAGATACAATAAATGTTGTAGGTGGATTTTTCATTTCTCTTATGGATTTACGAAGATTTGCATCGGTTGCATAGTCAAGGGCAGAGGCACTGTCGTCTAATATCAAGATTTTTGGATTACGGACTAAGGCTCTTGCAATAGTCAATCTTTGACGCTGACCTCCGGAGAAGTTAACTCCTCCTTGTTCCACAATCGCATCAAGTTGCCCTTCTTTATTTTCAACAACATCTTTTGCTTGAGCCGTCTCCAAAGCTGTCCAAAGTTCAGCATCTGTTGCATTTTCTTTGCCCCAGCGCAAATTTTCACGAATAGTACCTTTAAACAAAACACTCTTTTGAGGCACTATGCCTATATTTTTGCGAAGTGATTCACAATCATACTCTCTGACATTAACTCCGTCAAGTTTTATTGTGCCTGTTGCAGTATCGTAAAAACGAGGGATCAAGTTAACAAGGGTGGATTTACCTGAACCTGTACCGCCAATAATACCGATGGTTTGTCCCGGAAGTGCTGTGAATCTAATGTTTTCAAGAGATGCCTCAGCTGCACCTTCATATTTTGCTGTTACATTGTCAAATTCAACTTTGCCCTGAAGTTCTGCACCGCTTTTGTCACCGTTTGTCTGATCGGTTTCCATATCAATAACAGACTGAATTCTTTTTCCGCAAGCCACAGCTTTTGTGATGCTGATAATAAAAGTTGCCATTTTTATAAGTTCCACCAAAATCTGTGACATATAGTTATAAAGAGCGATAACCAAACCTTGGGTGAGAATACCGCTTTCAACTTTTACAGCACCAACATTAACAAGCACAACGACAGCTAAATTTATAATAACATAGGTGAGGGGATTCATAAGGTTTGAAATCCTGCCTGTCTTTAATTGACGGTCAGTGAGATTTGCTGTTTCTGTTTCAAAGGAGACAATTTCAGACTCCTCTTTGCAGAATGCTCTCAACACACGCACACCTGTAAGGTTTTGTCTTGTGGTCGATGCGACTTTATCCAAAGATGATTGAACACCTTTGAACATTGGCATTGTAATAAGCATAATACCAAAAACAATAATGGAAAGTATTGGTATTACACCGGCGAAAACCAAGGCTGAGTGAAAATCAATAGTAAAAGCCATTACCATTGCTCCGAAAACCACAAAAGGGGATCTCAGAAGAAGTCTGAGTGTTAAATTCAAGCCATTTTGCACTTGGTTGATATCCGAAGTCATGCGGGTGATCATTGTTGAACTTCCCAAAGTGTCTATCTGGCTGTGAGAAAGGGATAAAATTCTTTCCATCACTGCGTGTCTTAGACGAGTGGAAAAACCAACAGCGGCTTTGGCGGAAAAATATTGGGCCATAACCGCACTGACAAGTCCCACAATTCCCAAGGTTACCATAAGTATACACATTTTAGTAATATATTTTCCGTCTCCACCGGCTATACCTGTGTCAACAATTCTGGCAACAACAAGGGGAATGAACAGTTCGAAAGTCGCCTCCAGCAACTTAAACAGAGGCCCTAAAATGCACTCTTTTTCATATCCTCGAAGATATTTTAACAGTTTTTTCAAAACGCTTAACCTTCTCTTTCATCTAATTTGCTATGAGAAGAATTATAGCATTTACAATGGAAAAAATCAACAAAAGTCTATGAATTGCTTTTTGTATACAAGATAAAGGCAACGCAAGGGCTGAAAAATTAAAACTATAATTGAATTTATTTCAAAAAAGTTTTATAAAAGCTATTGATAAATTGGTTTACATGTTGTAGAATGTAGATGGTCGACTGAATGTAGACTTGGAGGTGCAATATGAACGATTATCAAATGGGTGCAGTTGAATCTCGCTTCGCTGATATTATCTGGGAGAATGAACCGATTTCTTCCACAGAACTTTCAAAGAGAAGCGAGAAAATTCTCAACTGGAAAAAATCCACAACTTATACTGTTTTGAAAAGAGTTTGCGAAAAAGGTATTTTTCAGAACAATAAAGGTACTGTAACTTCAGTTATATCTAAACAGGATTTTTATTCAGTTCAGAGCGAACGATTCGTTAAAGAAACTTTCAACGGTTCACTTCCGGCTTTCTTGACTGCTTTCACAGCAAGAAAAAGCTTAAACCCGGAAGAGGTGGCTCAACTGAGACAGATAGTTGCAGATTATGAGGAGAAATGATTATGGAAAGCATATTTTTAAAGTTGCTGAATATGAGTATAACAGCGAGCTGGATAGCCATTGCAGTTATGGTTTTCAGGCTTATTTTTAAAAAAGCTCCCAAGGCGATATCTGTTGCCATGTGGTCTTTGGTGGGAATTCGTTTGATTTTTCCCATATCATTTGAAAGTGCTTTCAGCCTTATTCCCAGCACAAAACCTATACCCGAAGATATTGTTTATTCTCAAAAACCTGCCATTGACAGTGGCGTTGAAGTAATAAACAATGTTGTAAATCCTGTCCTTACGCAAAATTTTACTCCCACAGTTGGTGCAAGCGTTAATCCGTTGCAAGTAGTGAACTATGTGGCGTCATTTGTTTGGATCATCGGTGTGATTGCCATGTTGGTATATGTTTTAATAAGCTATCTTAAAATCCACCGTCAAGTAAGAGAGGCTGTTTCGCTAAGGGACAACATTATGATATGTGATCGAGTTGAAACTCCATTCATGTTTGGAGTTATCCGACCGAAAATATATCTTCCTTCAGGCATGGATTTTTCAGACGCTGATTATGTTATAGCTCACGAAAATGCACATCTGCAAAGACATGATCATTGGTGGAAACCTTTAGGATTTTTGCTTTTGGCAGTTTATTGGTTCAATCCTGTTTTATGGGTGGCTTATATACTGCTCTGCAAAGATATTGAGATTGCCTGTGACGAAAAGGTGCTTAAGACTATGGGAACACAAGTAAAAAAGCCATATTCAAATGCTTTAATAAATTGCAGTGTTTCGCAAAAGATGATTGCAGCTTGTCCTCTTGCATTCGGAGAGGTAAGCGTTAAAGAAAGGGTGAAAAATGTATTAAATTACAAAAAGCCTGCATTTTGGATCGTAATTATTGCTGTGATAGTATGTGCAGTGGTATGCACCGGATTTATGACAAATCCGAAAACAGAATTGGTTTCATCAAATCCGGAACTTGATAAAGCGATTTCACAGATGATACTTGACCAAAAAGAAGAATTAAATTGGCTTGGTGAATGTCCGGCAGAAGGCCATATAGTTTATGCAGTTGAGGAGAATGATAAGACGGCAACCGCATACGCCAAAATTAACTTTGCAAGTTTTGGTTTTAAAAACGGTTGTTTTTGCGAAGTTGGTTTCAGTGAAGATTTGGCAGTAATAAAGTTCAGAAAAAATGAAAACGGATACGAATTTAAATCCATTAAGACTGCTGAAGATGGTGACGGATTAAGAAGATCTGTTGAAAAAATGTTTCCTGAAAAATATGTTGATATAGCGCTTTCCACAAATAAGAGTGAAAATGCTGATTTATGGAAGCAATTATCAGTTTATGCCAATAATTATCTTGAAAAAATCGGAAGAAGTGCAAAGATTTGCACTTACAGTGACATACCGTCAATAACTTTAAGCGATTTAGGTATATCAGTAGATGCGAGTAACAAAATTTACGAGCATAAACTTTCCTATGATACACATGTAATCGGAACAACGGAAATATTAGATAATGGCGTAAGATATATCAAAAGAACTTCATATTTATCAGATCGCAACATTGTTCTTTACACAACAGAGGAATATGACACGGGAAAAATCATTGAAACAATAAAACTTGATGGAAAAACGGGAGATATATTATCTAATGATAATCACACCTATTGGAGATTTGATGCGACTGTTTTGAAAAAGGAAGGAAACAGAGTTCTTGTTAAACCGGTTAACGGATCAAATGAGAGCAAGTCATCAGGCGAAATTTGGGTATCTCTCAATTCTTTGAAAGACAGTCAGACACCTAATTTATATGATGGTCTTCATGTGTGCGTTGTATATGACGGAAAAATAGAAGAAACATCTCCGGCTTCAATCAATGGAACAGTGGATATATATCTTATGGGGGATATATATTATTACGGAAATGAGAAGGTAGCAAACAAGCCGGCTGAACCGTCAACCACATCAATATCTATTGGTTAAACAAGCAAACATACTAAGTCAGAAAGAAATGAAAAGTAAACTTCTATCTGACGCAAAAAGAAGAGAAGTGTGATATATAGGTGTTTATTATACCTACTGATAGTGCGTAATATTGTTCCAAACAAGACATAAACGCTAAAATCGGCTGTAAAAAACATGAGTTTTTTACAGCCGATAAGTTTTGTGCAGGAGGGTAGCCCCGGGGGCGAAGGTTTGTGCCGGAGGCACAAACGTCACGGCTCCGCCGTGGCACCCCAATGCGGTACGCATTGGGGCTTCGCCCCCGGGGCTACCCTCCACCCACAAACTTCCGGTTAAAATATCTAAGGGTTTCTTCGGACTTTTCGTCCAAAGAAACCCCTTTTTGGTTTGCTTTATTCGATTTCTTCAATCTTATAAGGTGTTGATTGATAAACAAAATAGTTGAGCCAGTTTGAATAAAGAAGGTTTGCACAACTGCGCCAAGTAACAATTGGTTCTTTGGTGTCATCATCATCGGGAAAATAGTTTTTCGGAATATCAATGGGAAGTCCCAAGTTTTTATCTCTGAAATACTCTTTCTTCAATGTGTCTGCATCATATTCAGTGTGACCTGTAACAAAAATTTGCTTGCCTTTTTCTGTTGCACAGACGAAAACACCTGCCTCTTGACTGCTTGCGATGATCTTTAGCTCAGGTATGGCCTCAATGTCTTCTCTCTTGCAAGTCGTATGCCTTGAGTGAGGAACAAGAAAAGTATCGTCAAAGCCTCTGAAAAGAATTGCGTGTTTGCGATCAAGAGTATGCTCGAAAACACCGAACAGCTTTTTATCAAGGGGATATTTTTTTATCCCGAAGTGATAATATAAAGCTGCTTGCGCACTCCAACAAATGTGAAAAGTGCTTGTCACATGAGTCTTACTCCATTCCATTATTTGACAAAGCTCGTCCCAATATTCGACTTCCTCAAACTCCATTTTTTCAACAGGTGCTCCTGTGATTATCATGCCGTCATACTTGTTGTTTTTTACCTCATCAAAGGTTTTGTAAAAAGCCAACATGTGTTCCGCTGAGGTATGTTTCGATTTGTGAGTTGCTGTCTGGAGTAATTCTAATTCAACCTGCAAAGGAGTGTTGCCGATAAGTCGTGCAATCTGTGTTTCTGTTTCGATCTTTTGTGGCATCAGATTAAGCATAAGTATCTTAAGGGGGCGGATATCCTGAGTAATAGCTCTGGTTTCCGTCATCACAAAGATATTCTCATCGAGCAATGTTTGGGTTGCAGGAAGTTTATCTGATATTTTTATCGGCATTATACCGTCTCCTTTTTGTAATTATTAGTTTTGGCTTGCTTCAAGAGCCTGCTGAATATCAGCAATGATATCTTCAATATTTTCAATGCCTACTGATAAACGAACAAGATCCGGAGTGATGCCTGCGTCAACGAGCTGGTCATCTGTAAGCTGTCTGTGTGTTGTGCTGGCTGGGTGAAGAACTGAGGTTCTTGCATCAGCAACATGAACCACTATTGCTGCCAGTTTAAGGCTGTCCATGAACTTAACGGCTGCTTCTCTGCCACCTTTAACACCAAAGGAAACAACACCGCAAGCGCCCTTTGGAAGATACTTCTTCGCAAGATCATACTGGCTGTTATTCTCAAGTAATGGATAATTTACCCACGAAACCAATTCGTTATTCTGAAGATACTCTGCAACGGCCATTGCATTTGAGCAGTGACGCTCCATGCGTAATGGGAGTGTTTCAAGACCTATGTTAAGAAGGTATGAGCAAAGCGGTGAGAGTGGAACACCGAAATCACGTATTAACTGCACACGAAGTTTGGTGAAGTAAGCATTCTCAACACCAAAGTCCTGAGTATATTTAACTCCGTGATAACTTTCATCAGCTTCAGTAAGTTCAGGATACTTTCCGTTTGTCCAGTCAAACTTACCACCGTCAACAACAACGCCGCCGACAACCTGTGCGTGACCATCCATATATTTTGTTGTTGAATGAACAACGATATCTGCGCCATACTCGAAAGGATGGCAAAGAATAGGTGTTGCAAATGTGTTATCGACAACAAGAGGAATATTATGAGAATGAGCAAGATTTGCGTATCTTTCAATATCAAAAACAACGAGAGCCGGATTTGCGATTGTTTCGCCAAAGAAAAGTCTTGTGTTTTCGTCAATAAGACCGCTGATTTCTTCATCGCTCATTTCCGGTGTTACAAATCTTACTTCAACGCCGATCTTTTTAAGAGTTACAGCAAAGAGATTTATAGTGCCACCGTAAATTGATGACATACTGATAATGTTCTGACCTGCACTTGTGATATTGAGTATGGCAAGCAAATTAGCAGCCTGTCCTGAAGAGCAGAGAACTGCACCTGTACCGCCTTCGAGGTCAGCGATTTTCTTTTCAACGCACTCAACTGTCGGGTTTGAAATTCTTGTATACATATGCCCGGGTGCTTTAAGATCAAACAAATCACCTAAGTGGTTTGAGCTATCGTATTTGTATGTTGTACTCTGATAAATCGGAAGAACTCTCGGTTCACCGTTTGCAGGCGTGTAACCTGACTGAATACACTTAGTTTCTATTTTATAATTGGACATAATAAAACACCCCTCAAATTAATATTATCGAAAATTATAACACAAAACAGAAAAACTTGCAATAGAAATGCATAATTCCCTGTATTTCTATCACAAACAAGTTAATTCACAAATTAAGTTTCACAGTGAAATTTAATTTGTGAATTAAACAATTATAGAAATTGTTGTTTTTAGATTGTACAAGTATTGATTATTATATGAAAATGTGATAATTAAATCATGGAGATATAAAAAAACGGAGGAAAAACAATGGAACGAAAAAATCACTTTTTGAAACGCGTATTCGCTGTCTTAATGACGGTAATCATGGTCTTTTCAGCAGTACCGCTAAACGGCTTTGCCGGGTTTGATTGGAAAGCATTTGCGATTGATGATTCGCAAAAACTTGTTCTTGAAACGGGTGACAGAATCACAAGGGCCGAATGGCTTCACAATCTTGCACTTGTTTTTGAAATGACAGTTGAAGATGATATTTATCCCGATAACTACTTTAGTGACCTTGATGATACACATAAGTATTATTATGATGTGTTACTTAATGTTAACTTTGGTGTTATTGACGTTGAAGCGGGCGGTGAAGTAAACCCGGATGGTTTGTTAACGCGTTCGTTTGCTGCTCATACACTCAATTTCTGTCTCGGTTATCAGTTGGAAAATAATGATATATACAGCTTTACGGATTCCACATACTGTGAGTATCCATCAGATGCACAGGTTGCTGTAAATCGTGACTGGTTAAAACTTGTAGATGGTGAGTTTTGTCCTGAAAACAGCGTTACCGACAAAGAAGTCAAGACTATGCTCGACGATGCAAAAGCTGTGCTTAATGATTCGGAAATTGATGTTGATTATGATAGTAGTTTTACATTTTCATCAGATGTTGTTGAAGTTGAAGACGGCACAGAGATCGAGATTGTGGATAACTTAATTACTATCTACGATTCTCCTGTTGAAATAACAACCGGTGATATCTTTGCAGTTTATAAGAGCGGAATACCGAATATTTATAGAGCAAAAACGGTTTCTTTACAGAATAACGCTACTGTAATTTCAGCTACTTATATTGATGATACAAATGGAGATTATATTCTTGAGGCTGATGCCCAGGGTGAAGCCGACTTGGAAGATGTAGTTATCACACCGGCGGAAGGTGTTGATATTAATCTGAATTACGAAGAAGAGAAGGTTAGTCTTTTTGCTTTCGGCAATAGTAACAAAAAGAAAAAACTTGCAAATATTTCTGCTAAAGGCAGTATTGACCTTGGAGTCCTTGGAAGTTCATTGTCTTATTCTGTTGTATTAAACAATCCCATAATTCAGTATGCTTATAACATAGGAAAAAGAACAGCTCAAGTATCATTTGAATCCGATGTTGAAGTTAGCACTTCATTGGATGTTGATGCTTTGGCAAACAGTGAAAAAGAAGTTCTTATATTTAACTTAGGAATTCCCGGTGTTGGAGGATTAGATGTATATTTGAAGTTTGACTTGTCCGGTTCTGTATCAACGGTTGTAAAGAGCAGTTGCAAAGTTGGCGCATCATATAATCCCAAAGATAATTTCAGAACAATTAAGAATTTCAGCAGTCGTACTTTCTTCTTCGAAGCAACCATAAGTAGCAGTGCGGGTGTTATCGTTAAATTTGGCGTTACTCAGCTGCCTTTCGTTAAAGCTTATTTGTATGCAGAGGCAGGCGGAAAGGCATCACTTAGCATTAAAACGTATAGAAGCGATTTACCAAAACAATGTGTTGAGTTTGCAGCCTATGTTTATGCTAATTATGGTGCATCATTTAGCCTAAAGGCCGGTATTTTCAGCTTTAGTAGTAACTATCAAGAACCGGTATGGAACTCAACAACGAGTCCGGCTAAAATTGTTAAACATTACGAAGATAATAAGCTTGTAACAAAATGTACAAGGGGCGGCATAGGTTCACATAGCAACTATTACACAAAGTTTGATTCTGTTTATGGTGGCGGTTGGAGTAATGGCAACAACTCATACGGCTTTAATGCAATTGGTGAACCAATACAGATATTTGGGTATAGTCTCGATGACGATGATAATGCAACTATCACCTCCTATAAAGGCAATGCAACAGTTGTTAGTATACCGGATACAATCGATGGATATAAGGTAGTGGGCATAGGTAATAGAGCTTTTGCTAATTGTAAAAATCTTAAATCGGTAAAACTTCCAAAGAATTTGGCAAAAATTAAGTCCCAAGCATTTAGAAATACAGCAATCACGGAAATTGATATTCCCGACAGTGTGACTGAAATTTCTGATGGAGCTTTTGCTAATTGTAAAAATCTTAAATCGGTAAATTTGTCCAAATCTCTTGAAACAATGGGAGCGTATGCATTTGCTTGCTGTGAAAGCCTCACATCAATTGAAATACCAAAGAGTTTAAAAACAACAACTAATGCGCATTATTACGAATATATAGGCACTTATTGTTTCGGTCCTTTCTTTAGATGTGATAATTTAAAAACAGTGACATTTGAAGACGGTGTCACACTGATACCTCAAGGATTGTTTGCAAATAATGAAGGCTTAGAAGAAATTATTATCCCCGATACGGTTACGAGTATTGAATATAAAGCGTTTGACGAATGTAAAAATCTTAAATCGGTAAAACTTCTAAAGAATTTGGAGAAGATTAAGTCCCAAGCATTTAGAAATACAGCAATCACGGAAATTGATATTCCCGACAGTGTGACTGAAATTTCTGATGGAGCTTTTGCTAATTGTAAAAATCTTAAATCGGTAAATTTGTCCAAATCTCTTGAAACAATGGGAGCGTATGCATTTGCTTGCTGTGAAAGCCTCACATCAATTGAAATACCAAAGAGTTTAAAAACAACAACTAATGCGCATTATTACGAATATATAGGCACTTATTGTTTCGGTCCTTTCTTTAGATGTGATAATTTAAAAACAGTGACATTTGAAGACGGTGTCACACTGATACCTCAAGGATTGTTTGCAAATAATGAAGGCTTAGAAGAAATTATTATCCCCGATACGGTTACTAAAATTGATTATCAGGCATTTTTAAGATGCAAAAATCTGAAGAAGATTGTTTTAAGTGCCGAAATTGAAGAAATTGCTGCTGAGGCATTTAAAGAAACCTCTATTGAAACACTTGATATTCCAAATAGTGTTACGTTAATGGGAAATGAAGTGTTCAGAAGCTGCACTTCACTGAAATCGGTAACACTTCCAAATAGAAGGGAAAATATCGGCGAATACATGTTTGAGGGTTGCACATCTCTTGAAAAAATAGAACTACCTTCAACGGTAACTACAATACATAATCGTGCTTTTAAAAATTGTACTTCTTTGAAAGAGGTTATCTTAAATGATAATCTTACTAAGATTGACTCTTACGCTTTTGAAAACTGTGATGGTTTGGTTGAAATCAGTATTCCCGATAGTGTAACTTCATACGGTGAGGGTGTTTTCTATGATTGTGATGCATTAACAAATGTAACTCTCGGTAACGGAATGACATCACTTCCCAAGAGATTTTTTGAACACTGTGATGCATTGAAAAATGTGTCCTTGCCGTATAGAACTTCTTCAATTGGTGATAGTGCATTTAAAGAGAGCGTCAGTTTTACAACAATTACAATTCCTCGAGCAACAACCTCTATTGCATCAAATGCATTCAGCTATCCTGCAAAACTTACAATCAACGGTGTTGCAGGTACCTACGCTGAAACCTATGCTAAAGAAATAGGAGCAACTTTTGTTGATAAACAAGTTAATGCTACCGCCGTTACTCTTGATAAGGAAACCGTTAAACTTAACAGAGGTCAGTCAACGAAACTTGTTATGACTGTCACTCCTACAAACTTTACCGATGAGGTTTCATGGAAGTCCAGTAATACTAATGTTGCAACAATTTCTGCCGATGGCACTATTACGGCTAAATCAATCGGCGATGCGACTATAAAACTTACTGTTGGTAATGTAAGCGCAAGTTGTAAAGTAACGGTTGTTCAGCCTGTTACAAGTGTTAATATTGATAAGAGTAATGTAACAATGCAAGCTTATGATACATATCAGTTGCATTTAAGTATTTATCCAAACAATGCAGATAACAAAACAGTTGAATGGAGTTCTTCGGCAAGTGATATAGCTTCTGTGGATCAAAACGGTCTTGTTACTGCTCATAAAAAGGGTGAAGCAATAATACGCGTTGACGCAAAAGACGGTAGTAACAAATATGATACTTGTAAAATTATAGTAAGTAATAACGGAGTTATTGCAACAACCATATCCGAATTGGAAAGTACTCATAATTATGCTGTTAATTGTACTGATTTTTGGCAGTATACTATTGATGGAGCTGAATGTATAAGTGTAACATTTGACTTGAATACGAAAATGGAAGACGGTTTCGACTACTTATACATTTACGACAAGGATAACAATAAAGTAGGAACCTATACCGGTGAAGAACTTTCGGGAAAAACTGTTATAATTCCGGGAGATACATTCCGAATACAGCTTGATTCCGATGATTCAGGTACAGAATGGGGATTTAAAGTAGTAGATGTAAAGAGCGTTTTAGCCCATGAACATTACTACACATCAGAGATAACCAAATCTGCAACTTGCACAGAAGAAGGCATTAAAACTTATTCCTGCTCCTGCGGTGATATATATACTGAAACCATCTCTGCTACGGGACATACCAAAGTGACAGACAGATCCGTTGCGCCGACTTGCACATCAACAGGATTGACAGAAGGTTCACATTGTTCAGTGTGCGGTGAAACCATAGTGGCACAGAAAATTGTTGCAAAGAAGGCACACACTTCCGATAAGGGCACAGTTACCACAAAAGCAACCTGCACCCAGATCGGCACAAAAACATATAAGTGTACTGTATGTAAGGCAGTTCTCAAAACAGAGAAGATAGACAAAGTTGCACACACTTATAAAACAGTCATCACCAAGGCTACAACTTCCAAGTCAGGCTCAAAGGTAACAAGTTGTACAGTTTGCGGTAAAGTTAAGTCCAAGTCAACAATCGCAAAGATCAGCTCAGTTAAGCTTTCAACCACAAGTTACACATATAACGGCAAGACAAAGACAC
>CAYPMB010000012.1:0-46512 GCA_964411915.1 uncultured Faecalibacterium sp. | reverse complement strand
ATTTATTAACTGAAAATAAATAAAATATAAATCGTTAACAAATTATTAACTTAGTCGATTTTTGTGGTTTATGTTCAATAATTTAATTTGTTGTCGGCTGATATTTTTGTTTATTATGTCTTATTGCGGACAAAACTAATCCCCTCAATAACAAAACAAGTTTGCTACAAGGGGATTATCTGCCATGACAGATATGGGAGATTATGTGGTAAGCGCCCGCGGTCGTGGGCGCGTAATTTTAAGTCAGCCGGAGGCTGACAACCGCCCGCGGTATAGTGGGCGGACGAAAGCGGAGCTTTCGGAAAAACTCACCTTTACGATCAAATTTGCTGCTTAAAGATAAAATCTCACTTAGGTTGATTTTCAAGCAATTTTTCACAAAGTTTTACTATTTCCGGTCCGTATTTCTCGCTGTATTTCTTATGTATAAGAGGATAAAGGAAATGTGTGCTTAATCCTAGGACTATTCCGCAAAAACCTAATACAATGCCAAATACTTTGAAAAACATTTCTTCTCTTGTGAAAAATGCACTCATACCTCCGCCGAAAATAAATATAGATGCTATTCCCAAGAGAATAGCGGCAAAAGTTGATTTTCTGTCAACCATTCGGTCAAGCTCTCTTATCTTGTTTATCCCGCCTTCGCTGTCGCTTGTATACTTTTCTTTTATATATTTAATTTCATCTTGCTGCTTTGATGAATATGAAAATATAAACGGATCTTTTTTACTCATATTGCTCTAAAACTCCTCTTTATTCCCTTGTGTGTAAAATATCAAACTTTAGAATTCTCAGAAACTATATATTATGAGTCTCTGTTAAGAACTATGGTGAATGCCGAACCTTTTCCGACTTCACTTTCAACCAAAATCTCACCGCCGACAATATCGACTATTCTCTTGACAAGTGCAAGACCTAAACCGTTGCCTTGAGAAGAGTGAGATGTGTCCCCTTGATAAAACTTATCAAAAATATGCTTTCCCGTTTCACTGCTAATACCGCAACCGGTGTCATAAACGGTAATAAGCACTTTTTTATTTTCGGTTTTCAGTTTCAATCCAAGCTTTCCGCCATGCTTGTTAAACTTGATTGCGTTGGATATTAAATTATTCCAAACTATCTCCAATATTTGAGGATCTGAAATCAAATATACCTGTTCATCAATGCTTGTCTCAACCTGAAGTTCCTTCTTCTCGATTTCATCTTCAAAGGCAAACAGACACTGACAAAGTTGTTCACTGAGATTGATTATCTTTGAATCAGGTATTATTTCCTGATTGGTAAGTTTATTCAATTTCAAAATGTTGGTCACAAGATCGGATAATTTTGCTGTTGCAGAAGATAAAACCTGCACATATTCCTGTCTCTCTTCTTCGGTGAGATTAGGACTGCTCAAAAGTTGAGTGTAATTACTTATAACCGAAAGGGGAGTCTTAAGTTCATGGGAAACATCGGCGATAAAGCTCGTCTTTAAGGTTTCCGTTCCTGATAACTCTTGAGCTAACCAGTTGAAATTCTTGATAATTATATCAAGTTCATTTATCGGTCTGACAAACTTTCGAGTTTCAATTCTTACCGAAAAATCTCCCTCACTTAACTTCTGCGTGGCATCAAGGATCTTCTTAACCGGTGTTTCCATTGTGATTTTTCGTCTGACAACGTCCATCACCGTAAATATCAAACTTATGAGAAGAATGTTATAAAATGTTGTCTTTGCTTTTGCTCTGACAAATTCTTCCGGTAATTCAAAACCGCTGAGGAACAGCATAAAACAGCAAGTCACAACAAACGCCAATAAAACAAAAATCCCAACAAATCGTTTAAAGGAAAAAAGGCTTGCCACCATTTTCGGATGTTTTGATTTTTTATTCATCTGTTCCTTCCTTCATGACAGCTTTATAACCTAATCCGTGAACCGTAACTATTTCAAAGCCATTGCAATTTGCAAATTTTTCTCTCAACTTTGCCATATATACATCTACCGTTCTCGGACTTGATGAGGAATCGCTGTCCCAAAATTCATCCATAAGCTGTGAACGGGTGAAAGGCTTTTTCGGATAAGACAGAAGTTTATAAATAAGGTTGAACTCTCTGACAGAAAGATAAATCTGTTCTCCGTCTATGTATGCGCTATGCTCCTCTGCATCAAGAATGAGATTTCCAACTTCTATCTTTTTGCTTGAAGATATTTTTGCTCTTCTGAAAAGCGCTCCAATACGCAAAGCAAGCTCTTCAAAATCAATGGGTTTTACCATATAATCATCTACACCTAATCTGAAACCAAGCTGTTTCGCTGTTATATCTTCTCTTGCGGTAATAAATATAATAGGCACTTCTTCGTTTTGCTTTCTGATATTTCTGACAAACTCAAAGCCGTCAACATTCGGCATCATGATATCCGATATAATAAGGTCGAAAATGTTAACATACATTGTGTCGTATGCTTCGTCTGCATTAAGACAGCCTGCCACAACATAACCCTGCTGTCTGAGAAAGGTGCATATTGCTCTGTTAAGTTGAGCATCATCTTCAAGAACTAATATTTTAAACATAACTCATTTGCGTGTTGCTTCACGCTCCTCCTTTTCTTGAATATGAATATATTTTTAGGTCATTGTAACACATATATGTTAAATATTTGTTGTATCCGTAATAAAAACATTAGGATAGTTTATTTTTTTATTTGCCTTTTCTTCTGATGTATTATATAATAATTATGAAATTACAACGAAAGGTAAAAGCCATGAACGAAAATAATACTATCGGTACTTTATATATTGTTGCAACTCCCATTGGAAATTCAAGGGATATGTCACCACGAGGCATTGAGGTCTTAACCAATGTTGATATAATTGCAGCTGAGGACACAAGAAGATCCATGATCCTTATGAACAAGCTGGAAATCAAAAATAAGTTGGTGTCAAACCATAAATTCAACGAATACGGCAAAACTAAATACTTTATCAATGAAATGCTTTCTGGCAAAAGTGTTGCCGTAATCACCGATGCGGGCACACCTTGCATTTCCGATCCCGGCAACGAACTCATTAAAGGTGCAATTGAGGCGGGTATTCGTGTTGTGGGTATTCCGGGCGCTTGTGCCGCTGTTACCGCACTTTCAATTTCCGGTTTTGATTTGAGCACTTTCCTGTTTTACGGATTTTTCCCAAGAGAGAACTCCGAAAGAAAAAAACTTCTTGAACAAATGCGCAAAGGAGCAGGAACAAGAACTTTTGCTTTTTA
Organism: uncultured Faecalibacterium sp.; assembly: GCA_964411915.1. Classification (GTDB taxonomy): domain Bacteria; phylum Bacillota; class Clostridia; order Oscillospirales; family Acutalibacteraceae; genus UBA6857. The sequence goes on along the minus strand of CAYPMB010000012.1, from coordinate 43,269 downwards.
TGAATCTCCGAAAAGAATCATGAGCACTGTTGAATTTTTCATCGAAAGTCAAGCTCAATGCAGATTATGCCTTTGTAACGATTTAACTAAACTCCACGAAATGACTTTCAGAGGTACACCTGAGGAGGTCAAACAGCAACTTATCACCAAGGGTAATTACGAAAAAGGAGAGTTTGCTCTCATCGTGGAAATTGACAAAGATTACATATTCAACAAGGTTGAGCATATTTTCTCTCCGGAGGCTATGCTTGTGGACACATTAATCAAAGAAGATTGTTCCGTGAAAGATGCTATTAAACTTGTACTTAAAGACGAAAATAACTCTTACAGCAAAAACGAGTTATATGCGGCAAGCCTTAACTTAAAAAATTTATTTGGATAAGGCAAAACATGAGGTAACCTGATGAGCAACTTAACAACTGATTTAAACGAAAGACTGGACAACATTATCAAAATCGTTCTTTCTCAACCGTCAGAGAACTGTGAATATTCAAAAATCAGCATTAAGCCTATTCTTATAAAAGGGGTTTTGCGTTTTCAACTTGAAAGATTTAAAGATAAAAAGGTATTTCATCTTAATCTGAAAAAAGAAGAATTTATCCCCTGGTTTGAAGAAAACGGAGATATGAAATTCAAGCAAGCCCTTGTCACAACGGAAAGTGAGACTCTTCACTATCATGCAAAGGGGAAGAATTACAGTCGCAAAGTCACCGAAAACTCTGTCACAAAGAAAGTTCCTTTGTCTCACAACAGAGAAAAGAATTATATTTTAAAAGAGGGTGAAAACATACCTGCTCTTGTGGAGTTGGGGGTTTTCTCAAAAGACTTTAAGATAATCAAATCAAAATATGACAAATATAAGCAGATAAACCGTTTCATTGAGCTTGTTGATGACGAATTTTCCAAAATTGACAAAAAGGATATTACAATTCTTGACTTCGGCTGCGGAAAGTCTTATCTCACTTTTATTCTCTATTATTACTTTTCCGTAAAAAAGGGAATGAACACTAAGATAATCGGATATGATCTTAAAAAAGATGTGGTGGAAAACTGCAACTCCATTGCCGAAAAATACGGATATGACAATTTGAAATTTGTTGTCAGCGATGTGACCAAAGATAATCTTTATGATGAAAAAATTGACATGATCGTTACTCTCCACGCCTGTGACACTGCAACGGACTATGCTCTTAACTATGCCATAAGTAAAAATGTTAAGCATATTTTCTCCGTTCCCTGCTGTCAACACGAAATAAACAGCCAAATTAAAAAGGGTGGAGACATGGATATTTTACTGAAATACGGCATTATAAAAGAAAGAGTTTCTGCTTTACTTACTGACAGCATCAGAGCCAACGCTCTTGAGGCTATGGGATATGAAGTTGATGTTATTGAGTTTATTGATTTTGAACATTCCCCGAAAAACATAATGCTCAGGGCAAAAAAGACAAGAAAGGAAAACTTATCCCTTCTTGAAGTTTCCAACGAGCTTTGCGAAAAATATTCATTTAAGCAGACACTTTTAAGTCTTTTACAAGACTGATTTTTGATTGTAAAAATTACCGGCACATAAAACAATAGGTTCATCGGGTGGTTTTCCCGGTGAACCTTTTAGTTTTATCTTTCATTTGAGGTTTTGGGGAAGAGGGCAGCGCCCCGTGGCTCAGCACCTTGCGCAGCAAGGTGTTCCACGGCGAAGCCGTGGCGGTTTGTGCTTCGCACAAACCTGAGCCACGGGGTGCTGCCCTCCTGAAAAAACCAACTGTTATCCTCCGTACCAGCTTTCAGCTAATCGGATCTCTTCGCTTATCTTCACCATCAATGCTCGACATTCCCGGTCTCGTGATAAAATTCTTCCCACTCGTGCAACACGGCGAAGAAATACCCTGTCAAATCGGATTTGATCCGTGTAAGAAAGCATGGGACAAATAGCCTTTCCTCTTAAATCAGGTTTTACTTCTATGTTTCCTTCTTTGTCAATAACGGGGAAAAAGGGGAATATCATACAGCTCAGTGGCCGTTCACTTCGCTGACATTTCCCATCACATATCGCCAAGTCGTAACCGTCTCCGGCTTTTATGCTGAATTTTGTCTTTTCGTGTGGAAAAAGTATCATTCCCGTTTCATTGTCGCCTTGACAGCAAGCCCCATTGCAAAGTTGCCCGCAATCCGCTTTCAAAGGTGTGTGATCTCCAATAATTCTCCTTGCCTTGTTATATAACCTGCTATAATAATCTTCTCTGTTAATCATATCTTTCTCTTTCCATTATTAAAGGGAGCGAAATCTCGCCCCCTTTTTTATTTTAGTCAGCCATGTCGGCCTTTGCTTCTTCGATAACCTTCTGAGCAACCTGTGCAGGTGCGTCCTGATAACGAGCAAACTCAAGAGTGAAACTGCCTCTGCCCGCTGTTATTGAACGAAGTACAATAGCGAAATCTCCCATTTCTGCCATTGGAACTTCTGCAACAAGTTCCTGCATCTTCGGTTCTTCTGCCGGACCCATGCCGAGAACAGAACCTCTGCGCTTTGTGATGTCGCCCATTATGTCACCCAAGTTGTCATTAGGCATATAAGCCTTGAGTGTGCCGATAGGTTCAAGAATTGACGGATTAGCCTGTGGTATTGCTGCCTTAAATGCAAGAGATGCAGCTGTCTTAAATGCCATTTCAGATGAGTCAACCGGATGGTATGAACCGTCATAAAGAACAGCCTTAAGTCCAACCATAGGATATCCTGCCATAACACCCTTTTGTATACATTCACGAAGTCCCTTTTCAACTGCCGGGAAGAAGTTCTTAGGAACAGCACCGCCAACAACCTCTGTCTCAAAGATAAGGTCTTCACAATCTGCCGGTTCAAATCTGATCCAAACATCACCGAACTGACCGTGACCACCGGACTGTTTCTTGTGTCTGCCCTGAACGGAAACTGTCTTTCTGATTGCCTCTCTGTAAGCAACTCTCGGTGTCTTGAGAGTGATCTCAACGCCGAACTTAGCCTTTAATTTGGAAACGATAATGTCAAGATGCTGTTCGCCTAAACCTGACAAAATCTGTTCTCTTGTTTCCTGATTTGTTTCAAATGTAATGGAAGGATCTTCCTCCATAAGTCTCAAAAGACCGGAAGCAACTTTCTCTTCTTCGCCTTTCTTATTTACAACAACTGCCATTGAAAGACATGGGCTTGGGAACTTAACGCTGCCCATTTTAATAACATCGTTGGCAGAACAAATAGTGTCACCTGTCTTAACGCCTTCCAACTTTGTGATAACACCGATATCACCGGCGGCAATCTCTTTAATTTCCTCTGTCTTACCGCCTCTGATAGAAACGATTTTACCCATTCTTTCTGTCTTGCCTGTGCGCTCAATATAAGCAGGAGTGTCAGATGTGATTTTGCCGGAAAGAACCTTTATGTAAGACATTTTGCCAACAAATGGGTCTGCAACCGTCTTAAAGCAAACTGCTGCAAGAGGGCCGTTAGGATCGAAAGGAAGTCTCTCTTCGTTTCCGTTTCTGACAACCTTTTCACCTGCACCGGCTGCCGGGCTCTGAGCTGAATATACAAGAGCGTCAAGTATAAGACCGATAGCCTCAGCGTTATAACCTGAACAAGCATAAACCGGATAAATTTCACCCTGTTCAACGCCCTCTGTGAGACCACGGATAATTTCTTCCTTTGTCAAAGGCTCACCTTCAAAGAACTTTTCCATAAGCTCTTCATCAACTGTTGCAACAGATTCTGCAAGTAAGCCTTTCATTTCCTCGATCTTGTCGTCCTGTGGGAAGTCAACATAAACCTTTTCATTATTCTCATATTTGAATGCCTTGCCGTTACAAAGGTTACAGTATGCGGCGATCTTGCCGTCAACCATATATGGAACAACAACAGGGCAAACCTTGTTTCCGATTTCCTCCTGTAAAGCACTGAATGTCTTATAGAAATCTCTGTTATCTGCGTCACATTTTGTTACTGCGAAGAATATTGATAAGCCGTATTTATGAGCAAGTGAGAAAGCCTTTTCAGCACCTACATCATATCCGCTGCCGGCTGAAGTTACGATAAGAACTGTCTCGGCAGCTCTCATGCCTTCACTCATACCACCTGCAAAGTCGAATTTACCCGGAGTGTCAAGAAGGTTGATTTTAACATCGTTCCACTCAAGGGGAGCAACTGCAGTTGAAACAGAGAAATGACGCTTTCTTTCTTCTGCATCGAAATCTGTAACTGTGTTACCTTCGGTTACGCGTCCTAATCTATCATTTGCACCTGCAACATAAAGCATTGCTTCTGCAAGTGTTGTCTTACCTTTACCGCCGTGGCCGGCAATTACTACGTTTCTGATATCCTTAATATCATATGCTTTCATCAAAATAGCCTCCTTAACAACCCTTTGGATCGTTTTCAATTTTCTCTGCTGTCAATTTCAATTATTATTGTGCAGCTTGTTTATGATGTTACCATATTTATGAGAAGATTTCAAGATTTTTTGTCAATTTTATATAATTTTAGTAATATACACAAAAACAACCCTTAATTTAAAGGAGTGAAGTGGTTGTATTTTGTTCGTTTTGCTGAAAATGCTATTTTAAAAATAAAAAGCTCCTTGTCTGTGCCTTTAAATGCAAAAAGCGGAAACCGACTTGCTTTTGCAAAATCCTGTTTCCGCTTTATTTCATATTAAGTTTTATTTAAGCTGAGCCACTGCATCACCGATGGTTTTTTCAAGTGCCTCTTTGCCGTATTTGTCAACTTCGGCTTTGTTCTTTTCACCATGAGTCAAGCAACCTGCACCACCTATACAGCCGCCTATGCAAGCCATGCCTTCAATGAAGTTGGCATCAAGAACATTTTTGCTTTTCTTGAGCAATGCGGTTCTGCAAGCCTCAATGCCGTCACAAGCCAATGCCTTCAACTCGAAGTCTGTTATATTATGCTCTTTTAAGCCTTGAGCAACTGCATCTGAAAGACCGCCTGAACGAGCGAAAATTCTTCCGAAATATGATGCATTGTCAAGAGCGCTCTCTTCAAGCTGTGTGATCTCAATTCCACGGCTGTCGAATAATGCCTGAAGCTCCTCAAAAGTGAGAACTGCGTCCACATAAGGCTTAACGGAGTCAAGCTGTGCCTCTGCTTTCTTTGCAGTGCAAGGGCCGATAAAGACAATCTTAGCTGTTTCTCCCGATGTTTCTTTGATATACTTTGCAAGCGTTGCCATAGGTGACAGATTGTGAGATACATACTGGAGCATACTTGGGAATGCTGATTTAATGTATGCCACAAATGCAGGACAGCAGGAACTTGTAAGGAATCCCTTTTCAGCCAATTCCTTTGACTCTGCCTGAGCAACCATATCTGCGCCTAAAGCAGCTTCAATAACTGTGTGGAAACCTAATTCCTTAATACCTGAAATTACCTGACCTAATTTTGCATATGTGAACTGACTGGAAATAGAAGGAGCAACCAAGGCATACACCTTATATTTCTCATTGTTTTCGCTCTTTTTGATCATATCAATAACATTGAGGATAAATGACTTATCTGTTATTGCACCGAACGGACACTGATATACACAAGCACCGCACTGAATACACTTTTCGTTATTGATTGATGCAGCGTTATCATCGTTAATTGAAATTGCCTTCACCTTGCAAGCATTCTGACATGGACGCTTACGGTTAACGATTGCTGAGAATGGACAAACTTTTGCACACTGACCACATTCAACGCACTTGCTTTTATCAATGTGAGCTACATGATTATGGTCAAAGGAAATTGCTCCTCTTTTGCATACATCTTCGCATCTGTGAGCAAGACAGCCTCTGCAAGAATCTGTTACTTCATAGCCTGCAGCCGGACATTCATCACAGGCAATATCGATAACTTCGATAACGTTTGGATTTTCCTTATCTCCACCCATTGCCATTTTTACTCTCTCGGCAAGAATTGCTCTTTCCTTATAAACACAGCAACGCATTGTGGAAGTTTTACCCGGCACTATCATCTCCGGAATTTTGAGTATGTTTTCAAGAAGTGTGTCATTCCATGTCTGGCTGGCAACCTCACGAAGTACCTTGTATTTCAAATATTGGATTTTTGTGTCAAATTTACGCATTTTCATTGTGTTTTAAACCTCCTTAAAAATAACTCACCTTTATCCGTTTTCCCATTTTCTTAAGGCATTGTGAAAGCTCTTCAACCAAATTCATTTTAATGTTGAAGTTAATCGGTAAGTCCGGATTTTGATGAGCAGGGTTAATTGCTCTGCCCACATAGAAGTTAATATCCGTTGCTTCCTCAAAAAGTAATCTTGAAATAAGGGAAGCACCGTCCCGTTTAAAGCTCCAATGCTCGTAATATTCGTTTTCTCCTAAATAGTCTTTCGCATACTCAAGAACGCGGTTAACTGTAATAACACCTTCCGTCACAAGATCAACGCCCTCTATTTCCGCAATGGGAGGAATGTCTGAACGCTCAAAACTGAGAGATGCCTTGAGAGGTTTGCCCAAATATTTTGCAGCGATCGATGATGTTGTTCCGCCACAGATAATATGCTTGCCTTCTTTTGAGAAGAATAAAGACATCATTCTGTCCGCATCATCTCTGTTTGATGGAGGCCCAAACAGCATATTCATGGGTTCTCTCTTACGAATTTTAACAACGCAAGCGGTTGCATCGTCTCCCGGTTTATTACCGTAAAGTTTATTACACTCGTCAACCAGCATGGTCGAAAGAGTTTTTGCTGTATATCCGGCAGGGGCGATAGTTTCAATAAAGTTTATTATATCTTCTCGCTTCCAACCGAAGTTATATGATAAACCGATACCGGCATGAGGACAGCCGTCACTCATTGCAACAAAGATATCGTTTTCCTGCAATTTAATAACTGAATTATATATTTTCTTTCCGCCAATGTTCATTTCAGTTTTCAGATAATCATAATTGTTTCCGTCTCTGAGGAGAATGACATGAGGATTATCATACTGAATGATCTCTGCGGTTTCGTTGTTTATTATATGGATAATTGTAAAAGTCGAATAGGCAACTCCTCTGACAGAGCATACAGGCAAAGTTGCGGCAATGGTGGAAACACATTCCTCAATGGGAAGCCCCTCCGCCATCATTGTGGATATGATTTTCGATGTGAGAGTTGAAAGAATACTTGCCTTAACACCGCTGCCCAAACCATCGGCAAGAACGATAACAGTGGAGTTTTCGCTTTGTTCAACGATATCCACATGATCACCGCACAGCTCTTCACCGTAATGGTTTATACTTTTATATCCGATGTCTGCACATAAATCATTCATCAGCAATTGACTCCTTAAGTTTTGAAAGTGCTATTTTGGTTTCGGCTGCCGTTTCTCCGAGAAGTGAGGCGATTTCCTGAACAATTCTCATCTGTTTCTCAACCACCTTATCGGCAACTTCCACTGTCTGACGACTGATATTTTCTTTTCTCTCACGCTCATACTCCTCATGGGTAACATCACGCATAATTCCCACAAGCAGATGAGTGTCTCTGTCATAAACCACTGTCTGTTCAACATAACGCTTATATTCCGCAAGATAAACTCGCTGGTCACGAACACTTTCTCCCGTCCGCTTTACATTCATAAACACGGTGGGGTCAAGTATGCGAATAACCTGATCTCCGAGAACATCTGAGGCTGAACGGATATTCATTATCTTTCTTGCAGCCTCATTGATTTGCTGAACTTCAAGATTTTCGTTAAGAACAATAAGACCGTTAGGCGTATTCTTAACAATCGTGTCGGAGAAACTTTCCGCTTTTTCCTTAAGGAAAGGTAAGCACATGGAAATCTCCGCCTTGCCCTGACAGATAGCAATAGCCTTTTCACGGCAAGTGTTGTATCCGCAAGAGCCACAGTTATGCTCATCAGAAGGCTTAAACTTGCCCATCTGACGCAATACATTTTCAATTTCTATATTTGATGGTTGTGGCAGTTTATGCTCAATATATTCAAAGGTCTTTTTCATTTCCACATATTTCGGTTTTGATACAGGGAAATCCTCTGTTCCTGCATAATCGGACACTGCCATATAATCCGATACAGGTGATGAACGATGATATTTTTCCATAACAGGTCCACCGATACAGCTTCCTGCACAGGCTGACATTTCAATAAAGCATTTGTGAATTTTGCCGCTTTCAATATCCTTAAGAGCAGAAATGCAGTTTTCCACACCGTCAATAGCCATATATGTATAACCGTCTTCTCTGCGTCTCATGGTTTTCAAAACTCCTCCCGTTGTTGGGAAAAATCTTGCTCGGCTTTCTTTTGTATCATCAAGTTCCTGCTTTAAAGTTATATTCTCTTCTTTAAACCATTTTGTAAGTTCTTCATAAGTCAGAACAGCATCAACGATTCCTTCGTAATGCTCCGCCTCGTCTTTCTTGGCAACGCAAGGCCCGATAAAGACTGTTCTTGCATTGGGATATCTTTTCTTTATATCAATGCAGTGAGCCTGCATAGGGGATACCACATCAGCAAGATATTCCAAAGCGGCGGGGAAATATTTTTGAACAAGAAGGTTAACGGAATGACAGCATGAAGTGATGACAATATCTCTGTCCTCTTCCTCTAACATTCTTTCATATTCATTTTTAACTATGGTTGCACCGATGGCTGTTTCTTCAACATCGGTAAAGCCCAATTTCTTAAGAGCTTCTCTCATGGAGTTTATGCCCACCCCGTCATAATTTGCAATAAAAGAGGGGGCAAGGCTGACAATAACAGGGTCACCACTCTGAATGAGAACCTTCACTTTTTCGGTTTCATCAACAATCTGTTTTGCTTCCTGAGGACAGACAACAAAACACTGCCCGCATAATATACACTCGTTTCCGATAATATGAGCCTGGTTTCCGGAAAAACGAATTGCCTTAACGGGACAGTAACGAATACACTTATAACAGTTTTTACAGTTAGATTTTTTCAGAGTCAGACAGTTTGACATATCCTGTTAATTCCTTTCCTGTTCTAATTTTTTCAGGACATTTTCCTGAAAAAACTCCTTAAAGTTTTCTTTTGTTATTCCTGTGTAAACATCATCATCGACTTGAATTGTCACACCAATGCGGTTACACTTGCCGGTGCAAAAGCTACCGGCAAGTGTGATCTCGTCTTCTAAATGATATTCATCAACAGCTTTAGTCAACAGTTCGATAATTTCAGGTGCACCCTTAATGTGACACGAACTGCCTACACAAATCTGTATTATCATAATATTATACCTTATATTATATCTTAGCTAACACTTCTTTGTCAAAGAAGTCTTTAACTGTTTCCGGAGTTACTGAGAAGAAGTTGTCATCAACCGTAACGCATACGCCCTGCTGACATTTGCCCATGCAGAATGTACCGCCCAATTCAACCTTATCACCGATTTTATTTTCTGCAATAAGATATTGTAATTCCTCAACAACCTGTCGTGAACCCTTAATGTGGCAAGAGCTGCCGATACAAACAGTAATTTTCATCTCTTAGTCCTCCTTCGCTTATTGATAATCTACAACATTTACCCATGAAAGCAAGAACTCACGCTCTTTCTCATTGCCCTTCACTGACTGTGATGCTGCAACGATAGGCATCCATGACTGAACATACTGCATTGCTGTGTCGCTCTTTTTGCAGAATAAATCGAGATATTTTTTAGCACCTTCAATATCACCGTTAAGCCAGAAGATAAGATAAGTTCTTGCGGCATCGGCTGAAGCGTTACCCTGAGTTGCATGAGCCCAGTCGATTATATAAGCTGTGCCGTCTTCTGTGATAACAACATTGGAGGGGTTGAAGTCGCCGTGGCAAACCTTATTGTGCTTCGGCATACCCTCAAGGCGGGTGTGAAGATCATATCTTGTTGTTGCATCAAGCTCTGTCATGCAAATCTTTCTGTTCATCTTATCCTTAAGCTTGTTAAGGAGTGGGCAGGTCTTTGACTGAACTTGAAGTTGTAAGTCAACAAGCATTTCAATATACTTATCCTTGTTTTCGCTGTCCTCAGCCATAAGCTCTGCAAGAGTCTTGCCCTTAATATAATCGGAAACGATTGCCCATTTGCCGTCAACCATTGTTACTTCACGGACTCTTGGAATATTAAGACCTGTTTCTTCAATTCTTGCCTGATTGAGAGCTTCGTTAAGAACATCAGCTTTTGAATAATCGGCACCGAACACCTTAACGCAGGTGTCACCGTCACGATAAATCGTCTTATTGTTTCTTACTGCAATTACTCTGTCAAGTTTCATATTTTATTCTCCTTTCCGCATTAAGCCTTTTTGCCTTTGCGGTATGCTGTTTTAACTTTATCCGGAGCAACTTCTCCTGAAATATGATCTGCTGTCGGCATATTCGGTTCTTCAAAATGCTTGTTGCCGTAATATGCGTTAAGATACATCTGCTTAATTTCGCTCATGAGAGGATATCTTGGGTTAGCGCCTGTGCACTGGTCATCGAATGCCTGCTCTGTCATTTCATCAAGAGTTTCAAGGAATACTTTTTCGTCAATGCCGTAATCCTTGATTGTTTCCTTGATACCAACCTGAGCCTTAAGATCGTTGATCTTCTCAATAAGGCCTTCAAGTTTTTCTTCGTCTGTGTTACCCTTAACGCCCAAGTAATCTGCAACTTCAGCATAACGAGCAAGGGTGTGTGGGTGGTCATACTGTGAGAATGTGCCCATCTTTACAGGAGTTTCAGCAGCGTTGAAACGAAGAACCTCTTCAATCATAAGTGCATTTGCAACACCGTGAGGAAGGTGATGGAAAGCGCCCAACTTATGAGCCATTGAGTGGCAAACGCCTAAGAATGCATTTGCAAATGCCATACCTGCCATTGTTGCTGCATTAGCCATCTTTTCTCTTGCTTCAACATCTGTCTGACCGTTTTCGTATGCTCTTGGAAGATATGTGAATACTGTCTTAAGAGATTTAAGCGCAAGGCCGTCTGTGTAATCTGTTGCAAGCATTGCGGCATAAGCCTCAAGAGCATGAGTTACAGCGTCAATACCTGATGCAGCTGTAAGTCCCTTAGGAGCAGACATGTGGAAGTCTGTGTCGATAATTGCCATGTTGGGGAGAAGTTCATAGTCGGCAAGAGGATATTTAACACCTGTCTTTTCATCTGTGATAACAGCGAACGGTGTAACCTCAGAACCTGTACCTGCTGATGTGGGAACAGCGATAAAGTAAGCCTTTTCGCCCATCTTCGGGAATGTATAAACACGCTTTCTGATATCAATGAAACGCATAGCCATATCCATGAAATCTGCTTCCGGATGCTCATAGAGAACCCACATGATCTTTGCAGCGTCCATTGCTGAACCGCCACCGAGAGCGATGATGGTGTCAGGCTTAAATGTTGCCATCTGAGCAGCACCTTCTTTTGCTGATGCAAGAGTTGGGTCGGGAGCAACATTTGAGAATGTTGTGTGAACTATGCCCATTTCGTCAAGTTTATCTGTAATTGGCTTTGTATAGCCGTTTTCATAAAGGAATTTATCTGTTACAACGAAGGCTCTCTTCTTGCCCATAACATTCTTAAGCTCATCAAGAGCAACAGGAAGGCAGCCTTTTTTAATATAAATCTTTTCGGGAGCACGGAACCAAAGCATATTTTCTCTTCTTTCTGCAACTGTTTTAATATTGATAAGGTGCTTAACACCAACATTTTCCGAAACGGAGTTGCCGCCCCATGAACCGCAACCTAATGTGAGTGACGGAGCGAGTTTGAAGTTATAAAGGTCACCGATACCGCCCTGTGATGACGGAGTATTAACAAGAATACGGCAAGTTTTCATACGACCGGCGAACTCGTCTAACTTTGCTCTCTCAGTTACATCATTGAGATAGATGCTTGATGTGTGACCGTAGCCACCGTCTGCAACAAGCTGTTCAGCCTTTGCAAGAGCGTCCTGGAAGTCCTTTGCCTTATACATAGCAAGAACAGGGGAGAGCTTTTCGTGAGCAAATTCTTCTGAAATGTCAACGCTTTCAACTTCACCGATAAGGATCTTTGTTCCTTCCGGAACCTTAACTCCTGCAAGCTCGGCAATTGTTGCAGCTTTCTGACCAACGATTTTTGCATTAAGACCGCCGTTGATGATGATTGTCTTTCTTACCTTTTCTGTTTCGTTTGGATTAAGGAAATAGCAACCTCTTGTTGCAAACTCTTCCTTAACCGCATCATATATGCTTTCCATTACGATAACTGACTGTTCTGATGCACAGATCATGCCGTTATCGAAGGTTTTTGAATGAATAATTGAGTTAACTGCAAGAAGAATATCTGCACTGTCATCAATGATTGCAGGTGTGTTACCGGCACCAACACCTAAAGCAGGCTTACCGCTTGAATAAGCAGCTTTAACCATGCCCGGGCCACCTGTTGCAAGGATAATGTCAGCTTCTTTCATAATCATGTTTGTCATCTCAAGGGAAGGAATGTCGATCCAATCGATGATGCCTTCCGGAGCACCGGCTGCCACAGCTGCTTCCAAAACTATCTTTGCTGCTGCAATAGTGCTTGCCTTTGCTCTTGGATGCGGAGAGATGATAATTGCGTTGCGAGTCTTAAGTGCGATAAGGCACTTGAAGATAGCAGTTGATGTGGGGTTTGTTGTGGGGATAACTGCGGCAACAAGACCGATAGGCTCTGCGATTTTCTTAATACCGTAAGCCTTGTCTTCCTCAATAACACCGCAAGTCTTTGTATTTTTATATGCGTTATAAATATATTCAGCAGCATAGTTATTTTTAATAACTTTATCTTCAACAACGCCCATGCCTGTTTCTTCAACAGCCATTTTTGCAAGCGGTATTCTTGCTTTGTTTGCTGCAGATGCTGCTGCAAGGAAAATCTTATCTACCTGTTCCTGAGTAAAGGTAGCGAAGATTTTCTGAGCTTCTCTTGTGCGAGCAATAGCTTTTTCCAACTGTTCAACACTGTCAACGATTTCGTACTTAGTTTCCATTTTGTATCCTCCGTAAATTAAAAAATTAACTGTTTAATATCTCCTCAAGGCGGACTGAGTCCCCTGTTTTGGAGTTCGTTAATATTTTAACAGACTTCAGACACTATGTGAATTATTAAAATGTTTAACCCATATTATCAAAGATGATAATATATCAAAATTCATGCATGAAATCGATTATTTTTGTATATGTTTCCTTTTGGAATTGCACAAAGCTGTTATGAAATCTTTATCAAGAGGTGAAAGCTTATAACCCTCTTTATATATAAGCAAATCTTTGTATATTTTCTTATTATCAACGCAGGTTCTCTGAACAAGATTATACTTTTCCAGCAATTCCTTCGGAACGGGAGACACCCACATAATCGTTCTCGGATTTTTTGAAAGCAAATCAAACTGGCTTGCTCTTTCAAAAACGAATATGCGTCTTTCGATATTTCCCGACAGCTCCTCCTTAATAACCGTTGAGACGGGAAGGGAGGGAACATAAGGATCGGCGTGAGCAATTTCTATCAAATCCCTTAAATCGTCAAAAGTTATTTCCTCTTTATTCGCCAAGGGACTATCGGCACTCATAATAAGCTGATAAGTAAACTCTGTTACCATTTCGTAAGCGAGGCCTTTTTCTTCAAGCATTGTTTTGAAGAATTTATCATAAACTTCACCGTAACGGATTATGCCCAGCTTATAATCGTGGTTTAATATATTGTCGATTGTTTTTTTGGAATTGGTTTCCTTATAAAAAATTTCTGCCACATCGCCTGTCAGCGACTTGGAAAACTCGGCAAAGGCTTCCGATATATAGCAAGCTCTCGGAACGGAAATGGAAAACTTTTGTTTCTTAGCCATTCCGTCTTTATACAAGGCTTCCACATAACCAATTTGATTGAGTATGCTTTTGGCATAACCGATAAATTCTTCTCCGTCAGCTGTCAAAGTTACACCTTTAGCTGAACGGTCAAAGATAGTAATACCCAAGTCAGCTTCAAGCTCTTTTATTGAACGGCTGATATTAGGTAAAGCGACAAACAAGTTTTCAGAGGCTTTATTAAGTGAGCCGGCTTTTGCGACCTCAACAGCATACTTCATGTGTAAAATATTCATTGCTTCACCTGCCTAAAACTTTTCTCAATAATTCTTTCAGAAACTCATATTAAGCCAAACTTCCGTAGTGTATATTATACCATCTTATAGCATTAAAATCAATCTATAAGAAAAAATTAACTTAAAAATCGGGCATAAAATCAGGGCGAAAAATAGGAAGTTTTCGGGTGGAGGGCGAAGCCCCAATGCCGAAGGCATTGGGGGGAGCACGGCCTGCGGCCGTGCTCGTTTGTGCCGCAGGCACAAACCTTCGCCTCCGGCTCCGCCCTCCTGCACAAACCAGCTTGATTTTTCGCCTTTCCGGGCTTTCTGTTTCCCCAAACCCCCACTTGAACATAAAAAAACTACCCGAAAAGTCCTTCGGGTAGTTCGTCTTATTTAATTGAATTAGTAATCAATGCTGTAATCGTATTCGAATGTCATACCAACCTGTGCATCAAGTGTTAAAACAACCTTTGCTGTAACATTAAGAATGATCGGTGTGGTGTAGTTAGCCCAAACAATGTGGCCTGTTGCCTTGTCAACCTTAGCCTTAACTACACAATCATAATACTTTGCTGAGAAGTTTTCAACAACTGAAGCTGCGTTATAAACATCTTCAGCCTTAATAACTGAGAATGTTGAACCTACTGCTGAACCCGGCTGAGGATCTGTGCATTCGTTGAACTTGATTTCGATATTGTAATATGTACCGTCATCTTCGCAAGTTGCTGATGAAACGTCTGCTGCTGTTGCCTTACTTGACCATGATTCACCCGGAACAGGATAGTTTGCAGTAATGTCTGCACCGGTCCATTCGATAGGTGTATCGTTCTTCTTAAGGAATGTGCTGATAAGACCGCTGCCGATTGACTGAAGGGCTGAAGGAACCTGAAGATGCTCTTCATCATGACGAAGATCTTCATAATTTCTTGTTACCTTTGAAGCGTCTGTCTTAACTTTATCTGCCGCTGTGTTGAAATAAGCAAGGATTTCTTCTGTTGTTTCAGGTGCACCGTCTGTGCTTGCAGGTGCGTCTGCTTTATCTTCTGCAGGTGCATCTGTCTTGTCTTCTGCCGGAGCGTCTGTTTTGTCATCTGCGGGAGCATCTGTCTTTTCTTCAGCAGGAGCTGTTGTCTGAGGTGCTGTTGTTTGCGGAGCTGTTGTCTGAGGAGCTGTTGTATTAATAGCATTGTTTGCACCCGGTACATCACCGTCAACATTAGCATTAACATTTGTTACAGAACCGCAACCGAGACCAACTGTGAAAACAAGAACGGCTGCCAATACGAAAACTATTGCTCTTTTTGTCATCGGATGCATATCCGATAACCACTCATTGAACCAATCCATAATATATCCTCCTGTATTGTTTACATATTTATACACTTACATTATAATACATAAATCGGGATATATCAAGAGAAAAACTAATAAAATTTTAATTTTGTCTTCAAATTTTTATACTATTTCTATTGACTTTTTTCTGTTTTTAATCCATCATATAATATACTCTAAGAAATTCGGAAGGATAGAAAGATGAAAAAATTAAACACAATACCAAAACTCGGTAAACCTACCCTTTTAACTTGGTGGATTTGTCGCTTATTATTATTTGTATGGGGTGTTTGGGGTCTGGCATACGGTTATACCACCATGTTCGTTCAGGCAACTTTCGCCATTATATTCACACACCTTTGGGATATGTTTCAACTTTTCGGTGGTCGCTCTTTTATCACAAAAATGCCCGCCTATCTCCAAACAGAGCTTAACATTTTCGCCTGCTTCGGCTGTGTGGTAGGATCAACTTTAAACAATTTCACAGACTTTGACAAAATCGACTTGCCTGAGCATTTCTACGCCGGCTTCCTTGCCTGCTCTTTCGGTTTTGTTCTTTGCGAAATGATGCAGGGTGATAGACATAAGATCAAGCCCTCCGTTCAGGCTCTTTTCGGAATGGCAATAGGCGTTTCAATGCTTGTCGGCTGGGAGTTTTATGAGTTCACCATGGATAGACTTTACGGATATGATCTTCAACACGCTCTCCCTTATGCCGCTGACGGAGCTTTAGACACAATGATCGATCTTATTGTCGGTTCAGCAGGTGCGCTTTTCGCCATGTTCTTCGAGGCTTTCCGCAGAGTGGGTCTTTTCGGCAAGAATAAGGAGCGTTTGAGAGCTGAATATTTAGCGCAGAGAGCCGAAGCAAAACGAGACAAGGCTCTGGCATACCAAACGGAAGAAGTTTTGGAAGAAACCGAAAACCTTTCCTCAGATGAAAAAGTTTTCTATACAGATGAGGAACTTTTAATCGAAGAAGATGACTCAGACCCGGAAGAAGAACCTATCGATCAAGAGGATAAAGAATCGGAAGAAGACAGGATACTTAAAGAAATCTTTAAGGAAGATTAAAGTTTAACTGTTCTTTCAAAATTATTAAAGTGCATCATATAGTGTTGACAAAATTTACCGTTTGTTTTATAATTGCATTGTAAGATTAGGTTTTTTACCTGAACGAAATTTTTAAGGAGGCAAATTATATGAAAAAAGTATTAGCAATCATCTTAGCAATAACAATGCTTTTCTCCATGGCAAGCGTTGTAGCTTACGCTGAAGAAGACGCAACAAATGACGGCATTATTTCCGGCATCATTGATGGCGATGTAGGTAATGACGAAGAAATTGATGATGGATATTATTCACTTCTTGAGTTCTTCTCAGAACTTTTCGAGAACATCAACCGTCTTCTCCAATATATCTTAGTTGTTTTCTTCCCGGATTCAGTAGCACCTGAGATGGCTTAAACAAAAAAAATCAGAACCACCTCAAGCAGGTGGTTCTTTTATTTTGCCAATCAAAAAGTGCGTCTTTAAAGACGCACTGAAAATTATTTTTCTGCCAAACAAATTAGGACTTTTTTGTGAAATTACCCTTTTAACCTCACTTGTTGCTGATCTCGATTACCTTGTAACCCTCATCTGTGATAACCTTGATGAGTTCTTCATCTGTGATGCCGTCAACAGTGAGAGTCGCTGTCTTGGTTGCAAGATCAACTGTAACATCTGTTGCACCCTCCATAGCTGAGAGAGCCTTCTGAACATGGCTTGTGCAGTGACCGCACATCATGCCTTCTATCACTATATTCTTAGTCATCATTTTTCCTTTCCTTTCGTCAGTAATTATATTTTCTTCCGGGATCTCTTTGATCTCGGTTTTTTTGTTTGCTTTGAAAAGTCTAAGCCTGAGAGCGTTGGACACAACAAAGACCGAACTGAAACTCATGGCGAGCGCACCTATCATGGGATTTAACTTGAGAGCAAAAGGCACAAAGAACACACCTGCCGCCACAGGAATACCAATGGCGTTATAGAAAAATGCCCAGAAAAGATTTTGCTTTATATTTCTTATAACCGCCTTGCTGAGTTTCACAGCTGTCACTGCGTCCATAAGGTCGCTTTTCATTAAGACGATATCGGCTGAATCAATGGCAATATCCGTTCCCGCACCGATAGCAATACCCACATCAGCTCTTGTTAACGCCGGAGCATCGTTTATGCCGTCACCAACCATGGCAACCACCTTGCCTTCCTCCTGATACTGACGGATTATTCTTTCCTTATCCTGAGGCAATGCCTGTGCATAAACTTTGTCTGTGTGAGTCTGTTGTCTAATGGCCTCTGCCGTCTTTTCGTTGTCACCGGTAAGCATAACGGTTTCAATGCCCATTTTCTTAAACTCTTCTATGGCTCGCGGACTTGTTTCCTTGATAACATCAGCCACAGCAATAAGACCCATGGCCTTGTTACCTTTTGCAAAATACAGGGGAGTTTTCCCTTGAGAGGCAAGATTTTCTCCGAAGGAAAACAGGCTTTGGTCTGATATGCCCTTTTCCCTCATCATCTTTTCGTTGCCGGCATAAACAGTCCCACCATCTATGCTCACCTTAATGCCTCTGCCCGGTTCAGCTGAAAAATCCTCTGCATCTTTAAGTTGTATGCCCATTTCTTCGGATTTCTTAACAATAGCGTCAGCTAAGGGGTGTTCGGAAAGTTTCTCTGCCGAACCGCCTAAGGTCAGAAGTTGACTTTGGCTTATACCTTGAGCCGGATAAATGTCCGTCACCACAGGAGTACCTTTTGTTATGGTTCCTGTTTTATCGAAAATTATCGTCTGTATCTTATGGGCTGTTTCCAAACTTTCCGCTTCTTTTATGAGTATGCCGTTTTCTGCACCCTTGCCAGTTCCCACCATTATGGCAGTCGGGGTCGCCAAACCTAAAGCGCAGGGACAGGAAATAACCAAAACGGAAATACCGATGGAAAGAGCAAACTCAAATCCTTTCCCCAAAAACAGCCACACCAAAGTTGCAACAATGGCAATGGTAATAACTGTCGGAACAAAAATGCCGCTGACTTTATCCGCAAGTCTTGCAATAGGCGCTTTTGAACTTGTGGCTTCATCAACCAACTTAACGATCTGTGAAAGAGTGGTGTCGTCACCGACTCTTGTGGCTCTCATAACAAAGTATCCGGACTTGTTTATTGTTGCACCGATAACCGTATCGTTTTCCGATTTTTCTGCCGGTATGCTCTCTCCTGTTATAGCCGACTCATCAATATGGCCCGTTCCCTGAATGATAACTCCGTCAACCGGCACTTTTCCTCCGCTTTTAACCGCAAGGATATCTCCGGCTTTAACTTCTTCAACAGGAACTTCTTTTTCCACTCCGTCAACCAAAAGGGTGGCTGTGGAAGGTGCTAAATCAATAAGTTTACTGATAGCATCGGAGGTTTTTCCCTTAGCTCTTGCTTCAAAAAATTTGCCTAAGGTGATAAGGGTGAGAATGACACCTGCTGATTCAAAATATACATCATGCATAAATGTTTCCACCGTTGCCATATCTCCGTGACCTAAGCCGTAACCGATTTTGTAAATGGCATAAATACCGTAAACCAAAGCGGCACTTGAACCTAAGGCAATAAGGGAATCCATGTTGGGAGACCGTTTCCACAGCATTTTATAGCCTATTCGATAATACTTAAAGTTAACAAATATTATGGGAATTACCAAAAGGAACTGAGTGAAAGTGAAAATAAGTGCGTTTTCCTTCCCCAAGAAAATTTCGGGCAAGGGCCAATTCATCATATGACCCATGGAGAGATAAAACAGGGGAATTGCAAAAACAAAGGAAACGATAAGTCTTTTTTTCATCTGCTTATATTCATCATTTGTCTTTTCGTTTGAACTTCTGCCTTTTCTCTCTCCCTTATTCATTGCCGAACCGGAAGTTTTTACTGTCGCACCGTAACCTGCATCGGTTACGGCTTTTATTATATCATCTGCGGACAAAACATTCTCATCTGCATCAACTGTCATGGAATTTTTCAGCAGATTAACAGAGCAAGAATTGATGCCCTCCAACTTTTCCACACTTTTTTGCACTCTTACCGAACAGGCAGAACAGGTCATTCCCGTAATATTAAAATCAGTTTTCATCTTTTATTCCTCATCTGTGAAGAATGCAAGACAAGCCTTATATGTCATATAGACATCAAACTTTGAAACTACTTCAAAAGGTGCGTGCATTGAGAGAACGGGAACACCTAAATCCACAACATCAACATCAAGATTTGCAATATAAACAGCAACTGTTCCGCCGCCGCCCTGGTCAACCTTACCAAGTTCACCTGTCTGCCATGCAACATTGTTTCTTTCAAGTATTCTTCTGACCTTGCCCACAAATTCAGCGCTTGCATCTGATGTGCCGTACTTTCCTCTTGAGCCTGTGTATTTTGTGATAACTGCACCGTGATTGAGATATGCCACATTGTTTTTCTCGGTTACGCTTGGGAATGTTGGGTCGAAAGCTGCGTTAACATCTGCTGAAAGACACTCTGACTTTGAAAGAACATCTCTTCCCTCAAGACCCTCAAGTCTTGCCAAGTCTGAAACAAAATATCTGAGGAAAGCAGAATTCATGCCTGTGTTTCCGTCTGAACCCACTTCTTCTTTGTCTGCAAAAATGCAAAGTGAAGTATACTTGGGAGTGCCTGCATCAAAGATAGCCTGCATTTCAGGATATGCGCATACCTTATCATCATGGCCATAAGCACCGATCATGCTTCTGTCAAGACCGATATCACGAACTTCATAAGCCGGAACTAATGAAAGTTCAGCTGTCTGGAAGTCTTTTTCTGTTATTCCGTATTTCTCGTTAAGAATATTCAAGATATTCAACTTAACAAGTTCGCTTTCGCTGTCATCTTTGAAAGGACGGCTGCCAACTAAAATGTTAAGTTCTTCACCCTTTATTGCAGTTGCAAGAGGTTCTTTAACTTGATCTGCTGCAAGGTGAGGCAATAAGTCGGTAATAACAAACTGGGGATCACCCTTGTCTTCACCGATGCAAACATTAACCTTTGTTCCGTCACCTAAGATAACAACTCCGTGAAGAGCCAAAGGAATTGCTGTCCACTGATATTTTTTAATGCCTCCGTAATAGTGAGTCTTAAATAAAGCAACTTCGTCACTTTCATAAAGAGGATTTGGCTTCAAGTCAAGTCTCGGTGAGTCAACATGGGCTGCAGCAATTTTAACACCCTTTTCAACGCTTTCTGTTCCAAAAACGCAAAGAATGATTGCTTTGCCTCTGTTGTTGAGATAAACTCTGTCACCGGGTTTGTAGTTGCCTTTTTTATCAAAAGGAACAAAACCTCTCTTTTCAGCCTCTGCAACGGCAGTTTCAACTGCATCTCTTTCCAGTTTGGATTTTGCAAGAAACTCTTTATATCCCTCGCAAAAGCTGTCGCAAGCCTTTACTTCTTCCTCTGTCATTATGTTTGAGCAATGCTCCTTTTTAAGGAAGAGCTTTTCCTTAAGTGATTTTGCCTGTGATTTTTCGCTCATTGTTCTTGTCTCCTTTTAAATTTATATTGATTTCTTTATTTGACAAATTATTCTGTTTCAAATGGATATAATCATTTACATGGGGCGAGGATAACCGTGTGATCTCACCTTGATCCCGGTTCACTGTTCGTGCTTCGCCCCAACTTCTGAAATTCAGTCAGCAAAACTGCTTATTTTTTCAACAAGTTCATCAACCTGAGAGTTCAGCTCATGGGGAGGATAATTTTTTATGAGAAAATCTGATTTTTCAATATAAAACTCTTCACTCTTTTGAGCGTCCATACGAACTTTCGCTTGATCCAAACTTATTTTATCTCTTAAGAGTATTCTCTGAAGTCGCACTTTTTCCGGGGCGCATACGGAAACTATAAAGTCGCACATTTTATCTGCTCCGCTTTCAAACAAAGTGGGGGCATCAAGGACGGCATACTTATAACCGTTAAGAAAAGCGTTATTTATATTTTCCCTGCACCTTTTCAGTATTGCCGGGTGGGTTATGCTGTTAAGAAGTTGGGTTGACTTCTCATCTTTGAAAGCGATATCCGCAAGCAATCGGCGATTAAGATGATTTTCCTCACATATCTCATCACCGAAAGCGTTGGTCAGGAGAAAAAGCAGAGATGAACCGTCAGCCATTACTTCTCTTGAAACTTTATCGCAATCGCAAATATAAAAACCTTTGTTTTTTAAAATTGAGGAAACAGTGCTTTTTCCGCTTCCCGTCTGTCCCGTAAGTCCGATAATCACAACTGTATCACCTCGAAACCTGCCGCCCTTATGAGACGATTATAAACCGCAAGACCCAACTCGTCTCTTTGAGGATATCGGGCGAACACTTTTGTTGCTCCCATTTCATCAACCTCTCTTAAAGCGGTAAATATTCTTTGTGCTTGAGAGCCGGGGTCATTTTCCTTGCCATAAGTTACACTTTTGATTTTAAGTTTTGTTTCTTCTCCTTCAAAACAAAGTGCAACTGTTTTTTCGTCTGAGTTTTCCTCAACATAGCGGACAAACTTTGGAAAATCTCCCTTTAAAAGAGTGACTTTCGCTTTTGGCGCATAGTGCTTATACTTCATTCCCGGAGAAGATGCCTTTTGGGTATCCTCCAGCTTATCGTAAACTGCCGGATCGACTTCTATTTCGCCTAAAACTTCTTCAAGCATTGAAACGGTAATTCCACCGGGGCGAAGAAGTCTGGGCTTTTCGGTGCAAAGGGTGATGACGGTTGACTCCACCCCTACGGCACAGTCACCACCGTCAATTATGCCGTCAATTTTTCCCATCATATCTTCTATTACATATTTGGACTTTGTGGGACTTGGCATACCGGAAGTGTTGGCTGATGGGGCAGCAATGGGAACACCTGCCTTTTCAATCAACTTTCTTGCAATTTCATCCTTAGGCATACGAACTGCCACTGTGTTAAGTCCACCGCTTGTTTCATCAGGTACACAATCCTTTTTCTCCAATATTATGGTCAAAGGTCCGGGCCAATATTTCTCCGCAAGCGCCATTGCTTTTTCGGGGATTTCTTTTACAAGCTCTTTCCATTGGCAAAGTCCGAAAATATGTACAATCAATGGGTTATCATTAGGACGACCCTTGGCTTTGAAGATTTTTTCCGCTGCCTTTCCGTCAAGAGCGTTACCGCCTAAACCGTAAACGGTTTCTGTCGGAAATCCCACAAGACCGCCATTTCTTATTATTTCGGCAGCCTTTTCTATATCTTCATCATTGGTTGAAAATATCTTTGTGTCTATCATACATCGTTCCTCTTTAGCTTTTCCGCTGTGTCAGCCGTAATAAGTGCATCGATTATTTCATCAATATCGCCGTTCATTATGCTTTCGATTTTATAAAGGGTCAAGCCTATTCTATGGTCACTGACTCTGCCTTGCGGGAAGTTATAGGTTCTTATTCTTTCACTTCTGTCACCTGTTCCCACCTGAGCTTTTCTTTCACCGGCAATTGAGCTTTGCTGTTTTTCTCTTTCACCCTCTAAAATCTTTGAACGAAGAATACGCATAGCCTTGTCTTTGTTTTTATGCTGACTTCTTTCGTCCTGACATTCAACCACAGTGCCTGTGGGTAAATGAGTAATTCTGATAGCGGACTCGGTTTTGTTAATATGCTGACCACCTGCACCGCTTGAACGGAAGGTGTCAATTTGCAAATCTGCGGGATTTATTTCAACATCAACTTCCTGAGCCTCCGGAAGAACCGCCACGGTAACGGTTGAAGTGTGTATTCTTCCTCCCGATTCCGTCTCCGGCACTCGCTGAACACGGTGAACACCGCTTTCAAACTTAAATCTCGAATAAGCTCCTTCACCGGATATCATAAAGCTGACTTCTTTAAAGCCTCCCAACTCTGTAGGGTTTGAGGAAAGAATTTCTGTTTTCCAGCCTCTTGCCTCTGCATACATGGAATACATTCTGAAAAGAGAGCCTGCAAAAAGAGAGGCTTCTTCACCGCCTGCTCCTCCTCTGATTTCGATAATAACATTTTTGTCATCATTTTCATCTTTCGGAAGAAGAAGAATTTTCAATTCCTCATAACAGCGTTCCCTTTGAATTTTTCCTTCTTCGTATTCTTCAAGAGCCATTTCCCGAAGTTCTTTATCAATGCCGGATTCTTCCATCATTCGGCGAGCCTCATTTGTGTTTCTGTCAACGGTTACATACTCTCTGTATTTTTCCACAACGGGAGTGAGGGTCTTAAGCTCTTTCATAAGAGCAGTATATTTCTCCATATTGGAAACAACATCGGGATCAAAAAGCATCTTATTAACATTTTCAAATCGTTCTTCAACGGTTTTAAGTTTTTCTAACATAACAAATATCCTTTCGCATAAATGAAAAATAACAAGTCAAAAATCTTTTTGGAATAATTATTGACCGCTAATCTTCATCTTTGCGACTGATTTTTCTGATATTTTTTTCAGCCTTGTTTCGGGGGATCATTATTTCATGACCGCAACCGCAACACTTAAGTTTAAAGTCCATGCCTGAACGCAGAACAAGAAACTCGTTGCTTCCGCAAGGATGAGATTTTTTCATAAGAAGAACATCATTAACTCTGACATCCATAACACAACCTCCTGAAACATTTTTAGTATAATTAGGCATTTTAATATAATAGTATATCACAGTTAAACAGGAAAATGCAATGCTTTTAATGTGTAAAACCTTTTATTATTCAAAAGCAAAGTATATGACGCATTAAAAAAAGATTTTCTGCATATAAATTAAAGTATCCTGCACAAATAAGGAAGTAAAACAGTAAAGTCGGGTGCAGCGGCGGAAAGGGTTAAAATATGAAAAAGTATATGCCGGAGGGTTGCCTCATTAACAAAGGGGAAAATCTTGCAGTTTTTCAATCAAAAGCAGGACTGAAAGACGCATACTATAACAAGAAAATTCTTGAGGCAAGGGCAATTATGTGTGACAAAGATCATAATCTCCATGTTGACTTAGGAGTTATGAAAGGAATTATCCCCCGTGAGGAGGGAGCAGTTGGCATTGCGGAAGGCTCGGTCAGAGACATTGCCATGATTTCAAGGGTTAACAAGCCTGTCTGCTTCATCATCACCGGATTTCAAGAAGATGCCTCGGGGCGTACCGTTGCCATGTTATCAAGAAAGCAGGTTCAACAGTCCTGCATTGCAGAATATATTTCCACCCTCATTCCCGGTGACATTATTGATGCCACTGTGACTCATATGGAGTCTTTCGGTGTGTTTGCCGACATTGGAGCCGGAATCAGCGCTCTTATGCCCATTGACAGTATTTCCGTCTCCCGCATACCTCACCCATCGGTGCGTTTTGCTCCCGGTGACGAGATTAAGGCAGTGGTCAAGCAAAAGGACGAGGAGAACCGTATTACTCTCAGTTTCAAAGAACTTCTTGGCACTTGGGAACAGAATGCGGAAAGTTTTTCTCCCGGTGAAACCGTGCCGGGTATTGTTCGCTCTGTTGAAAAATATGGTATATTCATTGAATTAAAGCCAAATCTTGCCGGTCTTGCCGAATATGTGCCTGATGTGAAACCGGGGCAGCACGCCAGTGTTTACATTAAGTCTCTCATTCCGGAAAGAATGAAAATCAAGCTCATTATTGTGGACTCCTTTGATGCGGAATATCCCAAAAACGAACTTGAATATTTTGTCAGAGAGGGGCATATTGACAGGTGGATCTATTCTCCGGAAAACTGCGAAAAGGTGATTGAAACCGATTTCTGCTGTGAGGAGAAAAACCTCATGGAGGCGTAAGTTATATAAATTAAAACTGACGGGTTGTCTGTTTCGGCAGGCAATCCGTAATTTTTGGTTTAAGCTGTATTTTTTCTCTTTCTTTCACCATACTAACATTAGTTTCATAACAATAAGAAAGATATGAGGGAATAATTGTGGAAATGAAAGCTAAAAAAATCATCAGGTCAATCAGTTTGACCGTCGCACTTATTATGAGTATTTTTCTCATATTTATGGGGACAAAATATAACCAGACTCAAGATGAAGGCGTTCAGGTCTTATCAAAGTTAGGCTCAAGGGGAGATGAGGTGAGAGCCATACAGAAAAAGCTGAAATCCTTAGGTTATTACACAGGTTCGGTTGACGGAATTTACGGAGTCGGCACAAGGAATGCGGTCAAGGCTTTTCAAAAAAGCTGCGGACTAACCCAAGATGGGATTGCCGGGTCGAAAACCCTTCTCTACTTAGGTCTTAACAATTCCTCCTCCGGTTACAGTTCTTCTGACATCAATCTTCTTGCAAAGATAATTTCCGCTGAGGCAAGAGGGGAAAGTTATACCGGACAAGTTGCCGTTGGTGCGGTGGTGCTAAACCGAGTGGCAAGTTCATCTTTCCCCGACACAATTTCCGGTGTGGTATACCAACAGGGGGCTTTTGATGCGGTCAGGGACTCAAACTGGAACAAAGCAGTGGTTTCCTCTGCAAAAAAGGCGGCTCAAGACGCAATTAACGGTTGGGATCCCACAGGGGGAGCTTTATATTACTATAATCCGAAGAAGACATCTAACAAGTGGATACTGTCAAGGCCGGTAATTAAGACTATTGGGAATCATGTGTTTTGCAAATAGGACCGCCCCGCGGTATAGTGGGGCGAGTCAACCGAAGGTTGACAGGCAAACTCACGGTTTCATAAGACAAAAAAAGATGAGGTGGTACAAAATCGTACCACCTCAAGAAAATTTATCCCGTGAATGCTTGGTTTAGTCATAGAAAACGATTGAATGAAAGAAAATCGCTCTGTTGTTACATTGTACTAGCTACTTTTTTGTCACTCCTTGACCATGTAACTTTCTGGGTTGTGCCGTCAACAAAAAGTTTTGTGCTTGTGGCTGTTGTCACTCTTGCTGACTTCTTATTTATTCTTGTGTCACTTGTTTTTACGGTAAGTGTCTTACTTGGACTGCCGGCATATACTTTTCCATCGTCTGTGTAGTATGCATCTACCCTGTATTTATAAGTGGTATTCTTTTTAAGACCTGTAATGTTATAATAAGCGTTCCTTGTTGTCTTAATCTTATCCCAGCTCTTTGTCTTTTAGTTGTATCTGTATACTCTTTACTTTACAGTGCCATCGAAGAAAAACAACTCGTCCCATACAAGTGTTGCTTTTGTGGCAAAAACATTAGATCTCTTTAAGCCTGTTACTTTGCCGACAAATATTCCGCAATTATCGCACATATAATCACCGGTATTGTCCACATGTTGGCCTTTGCAATCATCAACTTTGGCTGCATTGGCAGGAAGCATAAACACTGACATTATCATGATCAGTGAAAGTGCTGCGGAAAGTATTCTTGTTAAATTTCTTTTCATGTCTTTTTTCTCCTTTTAATTTTGTACTGTGTACATTTTTTATTTTTAGTCAGAGGTTTTTTCTTCCTCTATATATTAAAACGAAAAAAATCCATAAAAAGTTACAAGATTTTCAAAAAATAAATTTTTTGATTTTTATTAACCGATTTCTATTTTAAAACAAATTGGTAAATCGCCTTTAGGTTTATCTTTCAAGTGAATTTCCAAGCAATTTTCGTTTCTGTCGAAATCAACTTTTTCTTCACTACCCAAAAGACAAATATTTTCTATAAGATAATCGTGGGTCGAGTGCTTCTTTAAAGTTTTGATTTTTATTGTTTTTGACGGTCGCATTTGGAAAACATAAAGATATCCATTTTTATATGTAAAACGAAAATCTTTAGAAGTAAAGGCTTTTTCTTTTCCGTCTTTAAAGAAACCTTCTTTTGCATTAACTTTGCCCTCACCGAAAACTTTCCAATAGGTTGTACCGTAAATACCTTCACCGTTTATCCTCAGCCAATCTCCCATTGTCATGAGAACTTTCGTTTCTTCATCTGTTATTGTGCCGTCAGCCTTTGGCCCTATGTTTATCAACAGATTTCCGTTTTTTGACACAATATCCACCAGGTCACATATTATCTGCCTTGGGGTTTTATATTCATTGTTTGCTGTGTAACCCCAAGAATGTTTACCGATTGCTGTGTCTGTCTGCCAATAAAGGGGAGAAATACCTGTGAGAGCACCTCTTTCCACATCAAAAGTTGCAACCCCGGGAGGAAAAGCCTCATGTTTATAGTTAATGGTTACTTCTTTTCCCCATTCCGATGCACGGTTATAATAATAAGCTGCCAATTTTTTAAGATAAGGCTTAAAAGTGTGATTATGTATCCACCAGTCGAAATACAAAACAGACGGTTGATACTTATCTATCAATTCACAAGTGCGAACCAGCCAGTCTTCAAGCCACTCTTTGCTTGCACCTTTTGCGTATGTATCCTCCGTTGTCTTACCGATAACAGACGGGTCAAATTCAGGAGCATAAACTGCCGGCCCGTAAAAATCCGCATACCCCTCATCATTTATATCGCTGTCATAAAGTCTGCCCGGATTCATGAAGAAATAATGTTCTGCTCTGTGAGATGATGCACAAAATGTCAATCCCTGATTTTCACATTCTTCTTTTATCTCTCCCACCACATCACGGCAAGGCCCCATCTTCACGCTGTTCCAACGGTTATACTCTGTGTTATACATAGAAAATCCGTCATGGTGTTCTGCAACGGGCATCACATATTTAATTCCTGCTTTTTTGAAAAGTGAAACCCATTGTTTTGCATCAAACTTTTCCCCTTTAAACATGGGAATAAAGTCCTTATATCCGAATGTTTTTTGATCTCCGTAAGTTTTTCTGTGGTGTTCAAACTCTCTGACTTTTTTATCATACATATTCCTTGAATACCACTCATTGCCGAAAGCAGGAACCGAATATATACCCCAATGAATAAAAACTCCGATTTTATCTCTCATATACCATTTTGGAACTTCGTGTCCGGCAAGGGAAATCCAATCCGCCTTATATTTTCCATTGTTGTTCACTTCATCTATTAACTTTAAATATTCATTTGTTTTCATTTCAACTTCCCCCTTTTCCTTATGATATCACATTGCTGTTATAAAATCCATATAATTCATAAAATTGGTAAAATACACATTTTCGGTGAAAAAAGGTGCTTTGGAATGGCGGCAAGTTTCCTCTGTCAGCCGTTGGCTGACCGCCCGACTATACCGCCGGGCGAAGTCTGCCTTCGGCAGACAAAGGATTACGCGCCCACGACCGCGGGCGCTCCCCTTTGCATTGGTAAATTCCTTTGCAAGGGGGGTGTTTTTTATGTGTGGAAAACGAATTGTTTCCATGATATGGCTAATAACTTGCTGATAGTCTTATTATATATTATTTAGTTTTCTTTCATGCTATATAAATCTTTACAAATAAAAATTTTTATGATACAATGTGGATACCACACTAAATCTTAATATGCGCTCATTATGCAAGAAGTGGCATTTTTATTTAGGTAAAAATGCAGACTTCTGTTTTTCGCATTTCTTGTGTGATGAGCAACGATTTAGTGTGGTAGCAAATCAAAGTCTGCATTTTCAGTGTGTGCAACTTTGAGTTGCACACACTTTTTTATTTAGGAGGGTTGCTTATGGCAAAAATGGAATGTCCGGTCTGCGGTGAAAAATTCAATGATGAATATGTCGAATACTTAGACAATGGAAATCCTGCTTGTCCTCACTGTGTTGAGGAGGAAAGAAAGCAAGAAGAAAGCAAACAAATATCACAAAAAAAGGAGTAAAATGTTATGAAAAAATCACTTTCAATTATTTTATCAATAGTATTATGCTTTTCATTATGCGCGTGTAGTAACAATAGCGGAAACACTGAATCCGTTGAAGACAAGATTCGAACTCATGTTAGAACCTACCTCGATTTAAAAGTTTATATGACATACGGCGTCACTTCTCAATCAATTACATGTTATATTAGCAAAGACGGTGAAAATAAATATAAGGTTAGTGGTAAAATAACTATTAGAGATAAGTATGGCGACCCTTGTTCAGGCAAATATGATGCAATAATATGGTATGATCCGGAAACAAACGATTGCGACATCCGTTCTTGTAATATTGGGGATTTTTATTACGATTAAACTAAAAATACCATTTCCCCATAAAAATTTTAACCCGAACACTTACCTCTCCGGTTAGTGTTCGGGTTTGTCTTTGGTGGAGATGGCGGTAATCGAAACCGCGTCCGAAAATCCATCCACCCGACTTTCTACGAGTGTAGTCTTTCTTTTAAGATTCCCCACACACAGCGCCGAAAGACAGGCTTTATGCTTCGGTATCCTCTATTGCATGGCAGGGGACGAGGAAAGCCCTTGCTCACGTTCACTGCTAATCGACGCTTCTATCCGAGCCGCAGTATTCCCGGTAGAAACGGGCTGCAATTAGGCAGCCTTTAAAACTGTTGTTTTGTCGTTTATTTTTAAGTTTGCGGCTTTTTAAGTGGATACCGCCCCACTACTCGCTTATCGGAATTCAAGATCCCCGTCGAAATCCTTTCATCCCCATATATATTATATTTTTAATGACCTTTTAATTCGGTATGCGGTTGAGTTCTTCCGAAAAGTTTTAATATCTTTCCTTAAAACTTCTTTCAATGTCCCTCTTCGCATCTTTTTTGGCAATGTCCTCACGCTTGTCGTAATTCTTCTTACCTTTGCACAGACCCACTTCCAGTTTCGCTCTGCCGTTGAGAAAATATACACTTAAGGGAATGAGAGTCAATCCGTCTTGTTTAACTCTGCCGAAAAGCCTCATAATCTCCCTTTTATGCATAAGTAATCTTTTCGGTCGCATAGGATCTCTGTTGAAAATATTTCCCTGTTCGTAGGGACTGATGTGCATACCGTTGGCGAAAATTTCTCCGCCTTCAATATTGCACCATGAGTCTTTCAGGTTCACTTTCCCTTTTCTTATGCTCTTTACTTCCGTTCCGAAAAGTTCAATGCCTGCCTCATATCTTTCAAGTACAAAATAGTCGTGAGCAGCTTTTTTGTTTTGTGCCACGATTTTTCTTTCTTCGTTTTTTTCCACACTGCTCACAGCCTTTCTTGTAAAACTTTATATATTCTGTCTGCCCTCAAGTGCCTTTGCAAGGGTCACTTCGTCTGCATACTCAAGATCTGCACCAACAGGCACACCATAAGCTAATCGGGTAACATTTATACCCATTGGCTTAATGTATCGGGAAATCAGCATAGCCGTTGCCTCACCCTCAACTGTGGGATTGGTCGCCATTATTATTTCCTTTACGGTGCCGTCTCCAAGTCTTGCAAGAAGCTCCTTAAAGGTTATATCTTCCGGCCCTATTCCGTTCATGGGGGAAATAACCCCATTGAGAACATGATAAAGACCGTTATATTCATGAGTGCGTTCAAATGCCATAACATCTCTCGGATCTTCAACAACACAAATCACACTGTGATCCCTGTCATTGCTTGCACAAATTGAGCAAATTTGATTTTCCGTCATATTGCAGCATTTTTCACAACGGTGTATCTTTTCTCTTGCTTCAATTATTGAGTCGGCTAAGGTTCTGGCATCTTCATCTTTCATATTCAAAACATAAAACGCCATTCTCTGAGCGCTTTTGTGTCCGATGCTGGGCATCCTTTCAAACTGCTCAACCAATTTTGCAAGGGCAGCTACATTATATCCTGCCATATCAGAAAAGACCCGGGATATTAAGTCCGGCAAGACCACCCTGAGCAGATTCCATCTTCTGAGTCATAGCGTCTTCTGCTCTCTTCATTGCTTCGTTAACTGCTGCAACAATAAGGTCACTGAGCATTTCAACATCTTCCGGATCTACTACTTCCGGCTTAATGTTAATAGCCTTAACTTCGTGAGCACCTGTTACTATTGCCTCAACTGCTCCACCGCCTGAACTTGCTGTGAACTCTGTTGCTTCAACTTCTGCCTGAGCGTTCTGCATATCCTCCTGCATCTGCTGAATTTTCTTGAGCATATCTCCACGGCTCTGATTGCCACCCGGTATTCTTGCTTTCATTGTTTTTATCTCCTTTTGGTATAATTTAGTATTATTCGTTTATTTCAACTTTAATCTCCGATTGACGCATTTTGTTAAGCAAATCGTCAAGGGGATCTTTTTTTACTTTTGTTTTATCCTCTTTGTTTTTAAAAATTCCAAGCCTGTATTTCTGACCTGTGACAGCGTAAATTGCTTTTTTCACATCTGACGCATTTGATCCCTGTCTTATCATCTCACCAAAGGTGGGATACTGACAGTCAACAAGGATAAACTCTCCGTGAATATAGGCTGAAGAATTATCAAGAACTCCCCATAAGGGCATATTTGTCTTTCTGATTTCCTTAATAACTTCCGGCCACCGTGCAAAAGGCAAATCTCCCGTTTCTTGAGGTTCCGGCTCGCCCTTGTTTTCTCGTTCGTATGCCGGCGGTGTTTCCCTTTTGGGTGCTGCCGTTTCTTCCCGGTATGCAGGCTGTTCTTGCACAGTTTCGGAAATCTGTTCTTTCTTTTTTTCCTCCTTGGGTTCACTTGCGGCAACAGGTGTTTCCGCCTTGGTCTTTTGGGGAGGATCAGGATTGACCTTTTCGGTTTTCTCGGTTTTTTCCTGTCTCGTCACAGTTACTCCGGACTGAATTGCTTTTTCAAGATCGGAAATTCTTTTCACCAAAGCCTGAGTTTCTCCGCTTAAGGAAGGTGTTGCCAATTTAATGACGGCAACTTCCATTTCAATTCGTTTATTGACACCTTTTTTCATGTCTCCCAATGTTTCCTGAAGAAGATCAATAGAGAACAATATGCTTTCAAGTGTATATTTTTCCGCCTGTTCAACTGTTTGCTCAAATTCCTCTTTTGTGCATACAATAAGATCATTGGCGTTTTTGACGGTTTTCACTATCATAAGTGAACGGTAATGATTTATCAATTCACTGCAAAGTCTTTCCATGTCACAAGATGAATTATGAAGTTCGTCCAATATACCCATGGCACTTTTGCAGTCTTTATCGCAAACCGCATCTGCCAATTTGAAAAGATAATCTTTACTCGTAAGACCGGCAACCTGGCTGACAAGTTGGGGGGTGATGGTGTGACTTCTGTTTGCACACTGGTCAAGAAGGGAGAGAGCATCTCGCATACCTCCGTCTGAAATTCTTGAAATAAGCATTCCTGCTTCCTTTTCAAGAACAAAGCCTTCCTGTTCACCGATATATTCCATTCGGCTCATCATGTCTTCACTTGGTATTCTTCTGAAATCAAATCTCTGACAACGGGAAAGAATGGTGGCAGGGATTTTGTGAACCTCAGTGGTTGCAAGGATAAATTTAACATGTGGGGGAGGCTCTTCAAGTGTTTTCAGCAAAGCATTGAAAGCTCCTGCGGAAAGCATGTGAACCTCGTCAATAATATAAACCCTGTATTTACAAGAGGCGGGAGCGAAATTCACTTCCTGTCTGATGTCACGGATATTTTCAACACTGTTGTTACTTGCAGCGTCAATTTCGATAACGTCCATAATCGTTCCGTTATCGATTTTTTTGCAAATTTCACATTCGTTGCAAGGATCTCCGTTAACAGGGTGGAGACAGTTAACTGCCTTTGAGAGAATTTTTGCGCAAGAAGTTTTACCTGTTCCTCGTGAACCTGTGAAAAGGTATGCGTGAGAATGTCTTCCGCTTTCGATTTCATTTTTAAGTGTTGCCGTTATATGAGGCTGTCCCACAACATCGGA
Source organism: uncultured Faecalibacterium sp. (assembly GCA_964411915.1). Classification (GTDB taxonomy): domain Bacteria; phylum Bacillota; class Clostridia; order Oscillospirales; family Acutalibacteraceae; genus UBA6857. The sequence goes on along the minus strand of CAYPMB010000012.1, from coordinate 10,112 downwards.
AAAGACTTTCGGTCTCCACTTTCTGTAAAGCACCTGATACATTCCTTTTCACTCCTTTTACAAAAAAATAAAGAGACACATTCTCTCGGTCATGCGTCGTGCAGGCGAACTGTGGCGCACGGGCGTATCGCTTAATGCTGCTCGGTTCCCCGCCTGACATGGTTCACGTAGTTCCGTCGCACAGGACCCACACGCCGCATGACCGAAATAACATATCTCTCTGCAATTTCAGCGAAGTATATTATATTACATTTTTAAAATAAAATCAACCGTTTGCAATAAAAAATAAAGCATTTACTTATAAATTTTTAAAAAAGTAATTCCTTTAGGTATTGAAAAAAAAACAAAATAATGGTATTATTATAAACGGATAAAAATAATCTCAGTTCTAAGGAGGTAAAACAAATATGAAAATGAAAAAAGTTTTAGCTTTATTGCTTGTATTCACTTTGATGCTTGCAATTGTTCCCGGCACAAGCGTTCTTGCCGCTGAAGGAACAGAGAAAGGTGATGTTCTCACCTCTGCTGACGGAAAATTTGCTTATTACAAATATACTGTTACAGACGAAACTTCAAATGAAACAGATTACATTCTCGAAATCAAAAAATACTTAGGTGATGAGAAGAATGTTGTTATAAGTGAAAATTTGGGAGAAGAATCACCCTATACAGTTAGAATTATCGGTGTTGATGCTTTTGCCGACAAATCACAGATGGAGTCAGTAGTTCTTCCCGACACAGTTACAACTATCGGTGCAAGAGCTTTCAACAACTGTACTTTTCTTACAAGTATCAACCTTACAGACAACATTACAGCTATTGAGGACAGCGCATTCTTCAACTGCAAGAGCATTGCCGGTATTCACATGCCTAAGGCTATTGAAAGAATCGGTTCAAACGCTTTCTTCGGTTGTGAAAGTCTTGCAGGTAACGTTTCGGTTAAATCTGACATTCTCAACGATGACGGAACATATAATTCAATCATCGCTTTGATTTTCCCAAATACTCTCACTTATCTCGGTGACGGTGCATTCGCTTCATGCAAGAGTCTTGTAAGCGTTGTTATTCCCGAAAGCATTACTTCAATCTTCACAGGCACATTCACAGATTGCGCTTCTCTTGAAAAGATTGATATTCCTTATTCTGTTACATATATCGGTGCTGCATTTAACGGTGCTTTCTCCGGTCATAACAGACTTTGCACTTACGAACCCACACTTATCATCAGAAATCCACACTGTGAGATCATTCTTTCAGATTCAATGGACAAGCACACTGTTGTTAAGGGTGTTAAGTATTCTCTTGTAAACCACATGGCAGAAGAGGGTGGATATACTTTCGAAGCTATTGACGCTCCTGCACAACACAACTTCTCATATTCAGGCGTTGTTACAAATCCGACTTGCTATGAAGACGGTTACATTACATACACTTGCGATTGCGGTGAATATGATGATTTCTGCATTATTTACACTGATGAACTTAAATCAACAGGTCACGATTACGGTGATTGGTATTTAGGTATCACCGGTGAAGGCGGAGAAGACGACATTGTTGATCCGGCTGATGTTGACACAGGTTACAACAAAGATGACGAAGGCGGAACAAACATTGGTGACATTCTTGACGGTATAACAGGTAGCTTAGGCGGTTCAACAGGTGACGGCTCCGAAAACACAGAGGAAACTGAAAACAACGAAGGTGTTTCAACTCTCGCTTTAGGGGACACAAGGGGTGCATTGGATTCAGTCCTTAATCCTAATCCTACCGTTACAGCAGAAGAGTTTGAACAGATGAGAAAAGACGGGGCATACAAGCCATATTGCACAGTTGGTGCAGCGATCAGCCGTAAGTGTAGCGATTGCGGATTTATCCAGAACGGTCACAAGAAGGCTGAAGGTCACAAGATTTATAATGTTACAACAGCAACTTGCACAGAATACGGTGTTATCAGAGAAAAGTGTGTTGCATGTAATGTTTCATTCTCACAGAAAACAGCAACTCCGACAGGTCATGATTATGATTATTCCAATGCAGGTGTTAGAGTTGAATATGTAAAGTGTCAGACAAACGGTGAAGAATTAGTTGGCGTTTGCAAGACTTGCGGATATGAATTCATCAAATACACTTATGCACACACAGATGCAGATGATGACGGAAAATGTGATGATTGCGGAAGCCCTGCTTCAGTTGTTAATTGTTCATGCACCTGTCACAATACAGGTACTATCTGGAACTTACTTAACACAATTAAGTTAATCATCTGGAAACTCTTCAAAGTTGAAAAGCACTGTCCTTGCGGTGTTGTTCATTACTAATGATGGTGGAAATTAGAATATGAATAAAGGCTGTGAGAAACGAAAGTTTTTTACAGCCTTTAATTATGGATCGAGATATATAAAAAACAGGTGAGGTCAGTCCCCACCTGTTTTTTCTTATTTTCCTTTTTCTCTGTTTACTGCATCTGAAATTTCATTTGTTATATTTCGGTTTGTTCTGTGTTGAACTTTCTTTCATCAATGTTTTTCCTAAAAGAAAACATGACAAGCATAATCGAAACGCTTACCGCAAGGGTGATAATAAGTAAAACTATTGACACATATTGTAATATTTCCGCCAAGTTATTTTTAAATGTTCCGACACAAGTGAGAATCGTTAAAGTTGCCGTTTGAACAGTTCGGAGTTTCAATAACTTTTTGTCAATATTACTTCATTGAATTTGATATTTTTTTGCTATGCTTGCAATGTTTGTCAAGGCTTGGAAATGAAAATTAATTTCTATAATACCGGTTATCAAAGTAATAAAAACTAAACTATAACTAAGTGAAAACAGATCTAAACTCCAGCACACCGCCTTTCAAATTAACAATATTATTCCAAACGGTTTGAGAAGAGCCATTGATTTTTCTTCCATTTTCAAATCTTTAATTGCGGACAAAAACAGAAAATAACCAACGAATGCCGGCAAGATATTAAGAGTGCCTAAGTTTATGTTGAAATATAGAAAGAAGTATCCCCAAGCAAATTTTGAAATTGCGTTTTTTAAGCATTGAAGACGAATCCGAAATCGATTTGTTTTGAACAAGCAGCGCATCTGCTGCGTTAAAATGCTCACAAATCCGTCAGGATTTGTTCCGCTTTTGCCTTGCATTTGCATCCGTTTATTTTAAAACAAATTCTTCGACCTAAAGCGGATGGAGTTTTGTATGAGTTGCGGTGCAAAGACAAGAGTAAGGCTGACGCCTTGCGATTGGATTTAATCCGCAAATCACCGAAAATACGCCGTTTTAGGCGGCTTCGGATTTGACTTCAATGCTTAAGCATTGATAACTCATCATTTTTTCTCTCCCTCCTGCCTTTCTATTTCAATCATTAGTTTGTCCTCACCGTTAACGTTATATGTGACATAGCATTTCGGTGCAAGAGGAAAGACTTTATTTGAATTAACAATAGAACCTCCACCACTGAGAAATATTGTTTCTCCCGATTTTTCGTCTGAGAATACGGTTTTTCCACTGTAAATGTTATCGCTGTTTGCGTAGCTGTATTCATCATCTTTTTCATCTTTGTTCCAACTGAAATCATACGATAATGTTTTCATATTTTCAAATTTTTCTTCCGGTGCGATTATTTTTGCAAGATAATCATAATAGAAATTAGCGTTCGCAAATTTCAGATCGGGAATCGGCTCTTTGTTTGGATTTGAAAAATCAAAAATATTAGTGATGTTTTCTTGTCTGAAAGGAACGTATACATTGTAAGTTTTAACGATAAATTCAATTTCATCTGAAGAGCCGACATAAGTTTCACCGGGCATCTCATCACTTTTCAAACTAACCTCTTTATGGATTGTTTTAAAGTTTACGAAATCTCCGGTTGGAATAACAACCCATCTTTCATATTCTTTTTGAACAAATATCGGCTGATAAGCATAGAAATAATATTCGTTGTCATCTTCGTCAAATAGAATTTCATCTCCGTCAGGGGACTCGGAAAGTGGGAATGTGACTAAACAGGTGTATTTGTTTTCCTCTATCTGATTTAAGTTATAAACACAATAACTGTCTGCATAGTTTGAAGGAATTTTAAGTCCGCTTTCCAATAAGTAAGTTAATTTTTCGTCGGCATATTTTCTGATTTCTTTAATGAGTTTTTTCTTGTTCTTCTTCGGTGGCGCACATAAGGCGATAATATGGATTTTGCTCTTGAACCGCCTTTGCATACGCGTCAATCGCACCACCAAATGTTATACAATGTGTAGACTTTGCTGAAGCAGCTGATGCAACAAATGCAATTTCAGGTGAATAATTAAACTCATGATAAGTGGCAACGGTTGAAACATTCAAAATTTGAAGCAAGAAACCCCATATATCAAACATTGTTTACACCTCCATATCGTCAAGAATTTTTTTCAGTTTTTCTTTTTCCTCTTGAGAAATCGGTTCTTCCTTTAAAAATGCAGCAATCAAATCTCCTGTTGCTCCGCTGTATACATACTTTAAAAAGTTTTGTCTCTCTTTCTTTTGACAGCTTTCTTTGTCAAGAACAGCGTAATAAAGGTGAGGTGTGACTTCTTTATCAATTCCCACAAGGCCTTTTGATTGCATTCGTGTAAGATAGGTTAAAACCGTGTTTTTGCTCCATTTTGTTTGAAAATAAAGTTGATTTGTTATTTCCGAAAGTTCTGCTTTTTCATTTTGCCACAGCACATTAAGTACTGCCTACTCTTTTTCTGAAAGTTTCATGTTTTCTTATTGCTTTTTCAAGCTCTCTTTTCTTTTATACTACAAGTGTAGTACCTGTATTTATATACTACACTTGTAGTATAGCTTTGTCACGGGGTTGAAACAAAAAAATCCACCCAGGAGGGTGGATTGAGCGCCCGCGGTCGTGGGCGCGTAATCTTTTGTCAGCCGGAGGCTGACAGTGGAACTTGCCTCTTTATAATGTCTCAATGGGAAGTTTTGTAACCGGTGCAAGAAGAACCTTGCCTGTGCCACGGTAAACATTAACCAAACCTTCACCTGATGCGGCTGAACCAACAAGTGTTTTACCTGAACGCTCAACAGTAAAGTTAAGAGAATTACTCCATGCAATTGCCATATTTCCGTCTATTTTAAGAACATCATTGTCAAGATTGATCTCGATAAGTTCATTTTCCGGGCATTTTGATTCAAGACAGCATATACCGTCACCGTTAAGGCTGAGATTGAAAAGACCTTCGTTTCCGAAAGCTGCAGAAGAAATGTTTGAACGCATTACTGCTTTCTGCTTAAGTGATGAGTCACAAGCAAGGAAAAGACCGTCATCAAGAACAACCGAACCGTTCCATTCGCTCACATCTAAAAGAATGATATGCTTATATGTCGGCTCTAAAACCAATGTTCCGTTTCCTGTGTATTCAGGTTTTATTGCGCTTTCGCCTGTGACCTTGCCCCTTACGGCTTTTCCAAAGAAATCACCAACTCCTTTAATTCCCGTGGTTGCATTCACATCGCCCACCGTCCATTGCATCGCTCCTGTCTGACAGGTGATACCCTTTGATTTTGAAAGGTCGCATACTACCTGTCTTTTTCTCACATTCATTTCATTGCAATAATATGCTTCCATAGCTGTAGCCGGTGTAACACTTAAGTCTCTCTTATACTCGATTACCGTAAACGGCCCTTTTTCTGTGAGAATGTTCACATCATCGTTGTTAGTAAAATTATTGATTTTATACATTGCCAATACCTCTTTCTGAATTTTATTTTTTTATACAACGGATTTTAATAATCCAACTGCTCCTGCAAGAACCGCAACAGGTATAAGTAAAAAGAATCCTCCTGCAAAAATTAGGCAGACGATAAACGCCGGAAGGGCTAATGCCATCAATAATGTGGCAATAATTTTCGCTGTACCCCAGGAAATTCTGAATACCAAACCCAATGCTTTTATAAAAAGATAAATCGCAAGAATCGTTATTGCTAATTCCATCATATTTACCTCCTCTTATAATATTTTTTCTCTTTTTTATCTTGATAAGATAATATCATAAGAAAAGTAAAAAATAAATATCAATAAGTGCAAAATGTGAAGTCTTATTTTTACAACAACTGCAAATAGAGGTAAGTTTTTTCTTTTCTTAATTTCTTCTTTCGGTTTTTCCTAAAACTCCGCTGACCTCCGCCACAAAAAAAGAGAACCTCCAACCTGAGTTGAAAGTCCTCTCTCTTAATCATTGAATTCAATTTAAGATTTAATTATTTTATATTGATAAATCCTCAACGAAAAGTTCACGAACTGCATTTTCATCCTTTTTGGGTGCATTGCGCTCTTCAAGGAATTTCTTTGCAACCTGTGGGAAGAGTGCATAAGAAAGAACATCTTCATCACACTTTGCAAGATCACCTATTTCAGCCTTATACTTTTCAAATTCAGGTTCAATGTTATCTGCCGGACGGCAAGTGATTATTTCTGCATCACCAAGAACCTTTGAGCGAACCTCTTCATTAACTTCACCCGGAAGTCTACCGTATTCGCCTCTGAGAAGTCCCTTTGACTCCTTTGTTACCATCTTGTAACGCTCACCGGCAAGCACATTTAATACTGCCTGGCTGCCAACGATCTGGCTTGTGGGAGTAACAAGTGGGGGATAGCCGAAATCCTTACGAACTCTCGGCACTTCTTCAAGTACTTCGTAATACTTGTCCTCTGCCTTTGCCTGCTTAAGCTGTGAAATAAGGTTAGAGAGCATTCCACCCGGTACCTGATATAAAAGAGTATTAGGATCAACATTGAGAACCTTTGGATCAAGTGAACCTTCCTCTTTCAGCTTTGCGGCAACATTTCTGAAGTGAGATGCAATATCACTGAGTTTGCTCAAATCAATATTTGTGTCATATTCTGTTCCCTTTAATGTGGCAACCATTGCTTCTGTTGAAGGCTGTGAAGTGCCGTTTGCAAGAGGGGAAAGTGCAGTGTCGATTATATCAACACCTGCCTGAACAGCCATAAGATATGTCATTTCACCTGTTCCTGTTGTGTTGTGGGTATGCAAGTGAATTGGAACATTAACCTTTTCTTTAAGTGCTTTCACAAGTTCGTATGCATCATAAGGAAGAAGAAGGTTTGCCATATCTTTGATACAAATTGTATCTGCTCCCATTTCTTCTAACTTAACTGCAAGATTAACAAAGTATTCTTTGTTATGAACAGGGCTTTCTGTGTAGCTTATTGCAGCTTCACAGTGTCCGCCATATTTCTTTGTGGCTTTCATTGCTGTTTCCATATTTCTTACATCATTAAGTGCATCGAAAATTCTGATAACATCAATACCGTTTTCAATGGACTTTTTGATAAACATTTCAACAACATCATCTGCATAATGCTTATATCCTAAAAGGTTCTGACCTCTGAGGAGCATCTGAAGTTTTGTGTCGGGCATTGCCTTTTTAAGGGCACGAAGTCTCTCCCATGGATCTTCACCTAAGAAACGAAGACATGAATCGAAAGTTGCACCGCCCCAACATTCAAGTGACCAATAGCCAACTTCATTGAGTGCTTCACAAGCCGGAAGCATATCTTCAATTCTCATACGGGTTGCTGCCTGAGACTGATGAGCATCACGCAAAATTGTATCTGTAATAAAAACTTTTTTACTCATTTTATATTCTCCTTATCCGAAGAGTGCTATCAAAACACCGGCTGCGATTGCAGAACCGATAACACCCGCAACATTTGGTCCCATTGCATGCATAAGAAGGAAGTTTGACGGATTTTCTTCCTGACCTACCTTCTGTGATACTCTTGCTGCCATTGGAACGGCTGAAACACCTGCTGAACCGATAAGCGGATTGATCTTCTTTCCTTCCGGTAAAAATACATTCATAAGTTTTGCTATAAGAACACCGCTTGCTGTTGCAACACCGAAAGCTACAATACCCATAGCGATAATCATAAGAGTCTTAACACTTAAGAATGTTTCTGCTGTTGCTGTTGCACCAACTGAAATTCCGAGGAAGATTGTAACTATATTCATAAGTTCGTTCTGAGCTGTCTTTGAAAGACGGTCGCATACTCCACATTCGTTAAGAAGATTACCGAACATAAGTGAACCGACAAGAGGAGTTGCACTTGGAACGATGAGAGCAACAAATGCTGTTACCACGATTGGGAACACAATCTTCTGTGTTTTTGACACCGGTTTAAGTGATGTCATAACAATATTGCGCTCTTTCTTTGTTGTCAATGCCTTCATAATTGGTGGCTGAATAACCGGAACAAGTGCCATATATGAATATGCGGCAACGGCAATAGGGCCTAAAAGCTCAGGTGAGAGCAATGATGTAACAAATATTGCTGTCGGGCCGTCTGCACCGCCGATAATACCGATTGAACTTGCTTCTGCACTTGTGAAACCGATAAGTCTTGCACCTGCGTATGTGGCAAAAATACCGATCTGTGCAGCTGCTCCCAATAATAAGCTTTTCGGGTTTGCAAGAAGTGGACCGAAGTCTGTCATTGCACCAACACCGATAAAGATAAGACAGGGATAAATACCAAGTTTAACACCTAAATATAAAATATCAATAAGACCGACTGAGATACTTTCTCCGATATGCTCTGTTAAGAAAGTAATATTGTGACTTGCCGCATCTACTCCGTTTGCTATCAAAGTGTCTATCATACTCTGATCGATGGGAGCGCCTCCGAAAAGTTCCCAGTTTATATGTCCTCCGGCAAAAAGTACTTCGTGAAATACTTCTGCACTTGGAAGGTTTGTCAAAAGCATACCTATTGAAATTGGAAGAAGAAGAAGTGGTTCAAACTTCTTGCCTATTGCAAGATATGCAAGAACACAGGCTACGCCTATCATAATAAGGTTTTTCCATCCGTCATTCATTGTGAAAAACTGATAGAAGCCTGTCTGCTGTAAAAAATTCATTAAAGCTTCCATTTTTATCCTCCAATTTAAGCGAGGGTGCAAAGAACTTCATTTGTATCAACTGTTGCGCCTGACTGAACGCATACTGAAGTTATTGTTCCGTCTGTTGGAGACATAATTTCATTTTCCATTTTCATTGCTTCAAGGATCATAAGAACATCGCCCTTCTTAACGCTTGAACCGTTTGAAACGTTTACCTTAAGAATTGTGCCCGGCATTGGAGCTTTAATGCTTGCGCCTTCGCCTGCGGGAGCTGAAACAGGAGCTGCAGGTGCAACCGGTGCTGCAGGTGCTGTCTGAGCAGGAGCAGTCTTGCCCATTTCTGACTTATCAATGATTTCAAGTGCAATTTCATATACGTTTCCGTTAACTGTTACTTTATATGCTTTCATCTTTTTATACCTCTTTTTTTATATTTTTTTAAATGAAATAACACGGATTGCGGAAATATCTGTTCCGTTTTCCTCTGCCACAGCAGCACAGACCGCTGCAATAATTTCCTGTCTGTTCTCGATTTTTTGTTCCGTTGCCGCCACCGGTGTAACCTGTGGTACTGCCTCTTTCTCAGGTTCGGATTTTTTAGCTGACGCAAAAATTTTGTTCATTATTGATATTATGCCGATTATACAAATAAGTCCGACAAATACCACTGCGACACCTAAAACACAAACGAACCATATTGATGGGCCTTGCTCTGCAGCTGCGGCAAGCATTGTGTTCACCATAATTCAGTGCTCCTTTATCATTATATTTTTTTACATTTTTATGGCTTCCTTAAAGTGCTTCTTTAAAAAGCCAAATTAGTTTTATTGTATCATACTTTTATATATTATTGTTGGTTTATATTTCATTATTAACAAAAAGTTAATATTTTAACAATCTCGATTTCGACATTTTTTTATTGACATATCTTAATTTGTGTCGTATAATATAAATAGAACAAATGTTCTATTACTCTTTCTTTTTTTTACTTTTCTTAATTTTCAAATAAATCGCAGAAACATTTTTTGAAATTCAGTAATTTTCTCTTTGATTGCTGTATTTTTCGTGTTTTTGCGGTTTATTTGCGTTTTTACCTCAAATCACCTTATTACATTTACTTTTTCTTTTTCTCTTATTCCCTTGCAAATTATATAAATTTCTGCTATAATTAAATTTGGCAATATATAATCTTTTGTTATACTAT
>CAYPMB010000011.1:0-49619 GCA_964411915.1 uncultured Faecalibacterium sp. | reverse complement strand
TAGCGAAAGCTCCGCTTTCGTCCGCCCACTATACCGCGGGCGGTTGTCGGCGTTCCGCCGACCTTGGATTACGCGCCCACGACCGCGGGCGCTCATTCCATACCCTTACTCCTCACCAAAAAACTCAATAATCTGTTCCTTGTTCGAGTTAAGAGTGCCTTGAACCATCATAGGCTTTCCTCCGCCTTTGCCATTGAGTTTTGAGTTCATTTCTTTGCATAAATCTCTTACATCAATGCTGTTGCTTGAAATAACATATTGAAACTTTTCTTCCTCGGTTTGGCTGAATACAGCAGCAAAAACGGAGGCTTTTTCTTTTAACTTGTTTGAAAAAATCGTCAAATTGCTTCCGGTAAGTTCAGTGAAAGCAATGATTTTATCTTTTGGCTTAACGGCATCTGCTTGAAGGTTTGCGATTTCTCGGTTGAGACTGCCGTTTTCAAAATCAAGATCCGCTTTTCTGCTTAATAATTTTCTGACCCCGTCATAAGTTTCATATTCTTTCACCTTTAATGCAATGGAAATATTACGGTTTTGCTCTTGCTTAATTCGGTAATCCTCCATAGCTCTCTGTCCGCATAGTATGCTGATCCTTGTTCCGCCTCTGTGCTTTTCGAAATCTACTATTTTAATAAGTCCGATTTCACCGGTCATACTTACATGAGGTGCACAGCAAGCGCATATATCCGTGTCTTGGATTTCGACAATTCTTAAATCTTCGCTGATTTCTTTTTTACTTCTGAAATCGAGTGTACTTAGTGTGGCTTTATCCGGAAATGTTCCGGTGATTTTCTTGTTTGAGGTCACAATATTGTTTGATGCTTTTTCAAGAGCAATAATTTCTTCATAGGTGAAAACTCTGTTCAAATCAAGAGTTACAACTTCACTCCCCAAATGAAAACCCACGTTGTCGCAGCCAAACATTTTGTGGGCCAAACCGGAAACAATATGTTCTCCGGAGTGTTGTTGCATATCGGAAAATCTCTTTTCAAAATTGATTTTACCGGTTATAATATCGCCTTTTTTGTAGGTATGTGCACCCTTAAAAAAATGGTGGATTTCTGAATTTATTTCTTGAACATCATAAATTTCGCACTCACCTAATGTGCCAATATCACTTGATTGGCCACCGCCTTCAGGGAAAAAAGCGGTTTTTTCAAGCACTATGCTGTTTTCGGTAATGTCAGTTATAACTGATTGAAATTCTTTTAAGTATGCATCTGTGTAATAAAGTTTAGTTGTTTTCATATTGTACCGTCTCCGTTTTTTAGTATTTACATTATATAAATCTTGTAGGTTTTTGTCAATGAATGAGACCTTTAGTTGACTTGATTTTATATATGTGTTAAAATAATAAGGCAAAAATATGATGTTATTAAAAGGAGTATATGGTTATGTATAAGTCTGACATTGAGATTGCACAGGAATGTAAAATGAAGCATATTACTGAGATTGCTCAAACAGCCGGAATTCCTCAGGAGGCTCTTGAACAATACGGTAATTATAAGGCAAAAGTTGATTTAAGCCTTTTAGACGATGATAGCAAGAAAAACGGAAAACTTATTCTCGTTACTGCTATTACTCCCACACCGGCAGGTGAGGGTAAGACAACAACAACTATCGGCCTTGCTGACGGATTAAGAAAGCTGGATAAGAATGTGGTTGTTGCATTGCGTGAACCATCATTAGGACCTGTATTCGGTGTAAAAGGCGGTGCAGCAGGTGGCGGTTATGCTCAGGTAGTTCCAATGGAAGATATAAACTTGCATTTCACCGGAGACTTCCACGCAATCGGTGCTGCCAACAACTTGCTTGCAGCAATGCTTGATAACCATATATATCAAGGTAATCAGTTAAATATAGATCCAAGACGCATAACATGGAAGCGTTGCGTTGATATGAATGATCGCCAACTTCGTTTTGTAACAGACGGTTTAGGCGGAAGAGTTAATGGTGTTCCCCGTGAGGACGGATATGATATTACCGTAGCAAGTGAAATTATGGCAGTTTTCTGTCTTGCAAATTCAATTTCGGACCTTAAGGAACGCCTTTCAAAAATAATCGTTGCTTATACTTATGACGAAAAACCGGTTACAGCCGGTGATTTAAAGGCAGTTGGCGCTTTGACCGCACTTTTGAAAGATGCGATTAAGCCGAACCTTGTTCAGACACTTGAAGGCACACCCGCATTTGTTCATGGTGGTCCTTTTGCAAACATTGCCCATGGTTGCAACTCTGTAATTGCTACAAAGATGGCAATGAAGTTGGGCGACTATGCCATAACAGAAGCCGGATTTGGCGCAGATTTGGGAGCAGAGAAGTTCCTTGATATAAAGTGCCGTTTTGCAGGACTTGAGCCTTCAGCAGTTGTTATCGTTGCAACAGTGAGAGCACTCAAAATGCATGGTGGCATGGCAAAGACAGAGCTTGGCAACGAAAATCTTCAGGCATTGGAAAAAGGTATTCCGAATCTTCTCAGACATGTATCAAATATTAAGAATGTGTATAAACTTCCGTCAGTTGTTGCGGTTAATCGTTTCCCCACAGATACAGATGCTGAAATCGAACTTGTTATTAACAAGTGTAAAGAACTTGGCGTAGGTGTTGTTCTTTCAGATGTTTGGGCAAAGGGTGGCGAAGGCGGAAAAGAACTTGCAAAAGAGGTTATTCGTCTTTGTGAAGAAGAAAAAGGAGACTTTACCTTCTCTTATGATCTTGATTTAAGCATTGAGGACAAAATCAGAGCAATTGTTCAAAAGGTATATGGCGGTAAGGATATAAGTATTCTTCCGGCGGCTCAAAAGCAGATTGCACAGTTGACAAACTTAGGCTTTGATAAATGCCCTGTATGTATTGCGAAAACACAGTATAGTTTTTCCGATGATATGACAAAGTTAGGTGCTCCGGAAGACTTTACTGTAACGATAAAGAATGTTAAGGTTTCAGCCGGTGCCGGTTTCGTTGTTGTTCTGACCGGTGATATTATGACAATGCCGGGCTTACCGAAAGTTCCTGCTGCCGAAAAAATAGATGTTGACGACAGCGGTAAAATTACAGGTTTATTCTAATAATAAGCAGTTAAGTGGCTGTAAAAAACGCAAGTTTTTTACAGCCACTTCAGATTAGTATATAATCTTTTAAGAGAAAAACTGAGAAAGAGGCAAGTTTTTTTGTCAGCCTCCGGCTGACCGCCCGACTATACCGCCGGGCGCTGTCCTTCCCCTCACTCCCCGCAAATATCATCAAGTTTCAGCTTAATGAGCTTCTGCAAATCCGAAACACTTAATTCCACCTGGTAACCGATTTTGCCGGCACTGAATATAATCGACTCAAAATCAGCTGCTGTTTTGTGAACGGTTGTAGTGAAAAACTTTTTCATACCTATCGGCGAACAACCGCCGTGGATATAACCGGTCAAGGGAAGTAAGTCCTTTGACTTTATCATTTCGATTTTCTTTTCACCCACGGATTTTGCTGCTTTCTTCAAGTCTAAATTCATATTGACTGGAATAACAAAAACATAGTTTTTCTTTGAAGCGCCAACAGTGACTAAAGTTTTAAATACTTTGTTAGGATCTTGACCCAAAAGATCGGCAACTTCAGTTCCGCTGATAGCAGTTTCACATTCGTATGAATAACAGTTGTGAGGAATTTTCTTTTGATCGAGTATTCTCATAACATTAGTCTTTTCCATAAAACCTCCATAAAAAGCGCAGACTCAATTATGTCTGCAATGAAAAGGAGCTGTAAAAACTAATCTGTTTTTACAGCTCCGCTTAATTTAATTATTCTTTGATCCAACCTAATTTATACATTGCCAATGCACCTGCAATACTAACAACGATTGTCACGAAAAGGAGAGTTCCTACTGCAAATGACGGTGAAAGTATGTAAACTATAACGCCGGCAACGATTGGGAGAATTGAGATCTTCCAATGCTTTGAGAAATATGATGCACCTAAAGCACCGAAAAGTGCAGGTATAACATAATCAAAAGCAGGCTTGATTATTGAATCGTCAGCTGTAAGAGAGGGGAGAACGGGAGCGAAAAGAATAACGCCGATTGCAATAACAAGTGTTGTTGTGATTGATGAAGCACCGATTGCTATTGTTGAAATGAGTTCGCCTTCCTCACTTGTGGATTTAACATTTGCTCTGTCCATAGCACTTAAAGCACAAGGAAGTTTAAGGTTGGTAATATTACCTGTTACGAAAGAAAGATAAGTTCCGCCTGCACCAAGGAGGGGAGTGTATGTAATAACTTCGATGATTGCTGTTGCCCAATAAATCGGAATAACAGAAATAAGCGCCTTCCAAAGAGTGTTAAGTTCAGGCCATGCGTTGTAATAAAGTGAAATGCCGATTGGTACCATAAAAAGAACTGCAATAGCTGATATAGTCCAAATTCTGCCCCAAGTATGCACTTTGTCATTATATGTCTTGTTCATTTCTTGTTCCTCCTTATCTCCAAGTTATTGTTTCGATACCGGGTACTAACTGAACAAGAAGAACTGCTATACCCATAGCGCCGAACATTGCGATCGGTAATACGAACGGCTCCAGCTTTTTAAGATCTTTTTTCTTGCAAAGCATATCAAGAGCAACTGTGAATATCATTGCTGAAACAAGAACGGTAACAGTCATAACACCTGCTGACGGTCCGTCACTTGGTACACCGGCTATGCATCTTGCAATGAATGCTGCGATAATACCGATAAATGCTGCTGCACCGAGAATATCGCCGAGAACACCGGCACTTTTACTTTTGCTTGTTGCCTTACCCATAGCAGAATGAATTTTCTTGCAAAGGATAGGTAAGAGAAGAAGAGGGAAACAGGAACCGATTGTCATTGTCCAAGTGATTGTGGAGAATGCATTCGGATCTGTAACTTCGTTTGAAAGAGAAGAACCGAGAACTTCAAGAGCGTTTTCGGCAGCAACGGTTTCATAAGCAAGGTTGCCGATAACCGAAAGTCTGATCCAAGGCAAAACGATACCTAATGCAGAAGCAAGAGCAAGAACAGTTGCAAGGATTGAAATTGCAGGTGCAAGAGAGAATAATGCACTTGAAATAACTGTTTGCTTAAGTTTGTCGGACTCGACACCTAACTCTCTTGCTCTTTTCCATGACTTAACAATGAAGAAAAGTGACTGAATGATAACGAAAGCTACCACCATGAGAGCGAGGGCATACATGAATCCGTTTGTTTTAAAGTTTGACATGTTTTTTCACCTCACTGAAATTTACGAGAGACTCGTGTTGAAGAAATTTTAGCATATTTCTTCATAAATAGCAACATAAAAATGGCATAAATCGTGAGTTTTTTACATAGAGATTGTGTAATATTTAAAGTTTTTGTTATAAAGGGGAATGATGAATGGAGAATGAAGAAAAGTATCAATCTGAAAGGTATGCCGAAGAGAAATATCACGAGGAATATTATGATGGAGACTACCCACGGGAATATGAGGGGTATTTCGGTGAGAAAAAAGATAAAAGGGAATACTTCTTTAAAGTTACGCTGTGTCAGTTGATTTTATGCATGATTTTCCTCAGCGGAATATTCGCTTTGAGTAAAATGTCTGATGAAAATAACCGAAAAATTTCCGAGGGTCTGGATTATCTGAGAGAGGGAAATCTAACAGCTGAAATTGAAGCCGTTAAAGATTATTTCAGGTTTAATGTTGAAGTTTAAAATTGGGGAATGTAGTGTCTGTATAAGCGGAAGCTTTTTTGCTTTGGTAACTTTCATCTTGCTCCTTAACGACAGTACTATAGCTTTAATATCCTTGTTTTCCGCACTTTCCCATGAAAGCGGTCATATCATCGCCATGATTTTTCTTGGGGGAAAAATCAAATCTTTAGTTTTCAGTGCAACGGGAATATGCCTTGAAAAATCAGATGAAACTTCATTTTCTTATGAAGGAGAAATAATCTTAAGCCTTGCGGGAATAGCCGTTAACGGAGTTTTATCTGTTCTTTTCGCTGTTCTTTACAGATTTTACGGAAACACTGTGTTAAGGGACGTTGCTCTTGTTAATATGCTTGTGGGAGGGTTTAACCTGTTGCCCATAGAAACATTGGACGGAGAGAGAGCATTTCATTGTTTGCTTTTGAAAAATATTTCCCGGGAAATGGCTGATAAAATTTCCTTTGCAGTGTCAGTTGCAACGATTATAAGTCTTATTGCAGTCGGAGCAGTTATCTCCTTTTATGCCAAAACCAATTATAGCTTAATAATTGTTACATTATATTTGGTTATTCTTTTAATAAATCACATAATTGAATTGAAAAAAAGCTGAAAATGTTGTATTATATTAGTGTTCATCTATTCTAACTATAAATTCGGAGGTTTAATATGATAAATAAGGATGTTGAAAAAATTCTGCCTCTTGTCCAAAAACCGGCAAGATACACAGGCGGAGAACTCAACAGTGTAATTAAGGACAAAAATAAGGTTGATTTAAGATATGCATTCTGTTTCCCCGATAGCTATGAAATCGGAATGTCTCACCTTGGTATTAAGATACTCTATTCCATTGCCAACGAGAGAGATGATTGCTGGTGCGAGCGTGTTTTTGCTCCTTGGGTGGATATGGAAGAGCAGATGAGAAAAAATAATATTCCTCTCTATGGACTTGAAAGCGGAGACCCGATAAAAGACTTCGATATAATCGCATTTACTTTGCAATATGAATTAAGTTATACAAATATATTGAATATGCTTGATTTGGCAGGTTTGCCTGTCAGAGCCAAGGACAGAAAGTCTCTTACACCCATAGTTTTTGCCGGTGGTCCTTGTGCCTGCAATCCGGAACCTATGGCAGAGTTCTTTGATTTGTTTGTTTTAGGCGAAGGTGAAGAGCTGAATAACGAAGTTCTTGATGTGCTTAAAGAAAGTAAGGCGGCAGGGGACAGCAAAGAAGAGTTCTTAAGAAAAGTTTGCAAAATCCCCGGAGTTTATGTTCCGTCACTGTATGATATTGAATATAAAGAAGATGACGGCACAATTAAATCCGTAACACCGAAAGACGGCGCTCCGGAAAAAGTAACAAAGAGAATTATATCTGATCTTGATAAAGTTTATTATCCCAAGTCCTTTGTTGTGCCATTTGTTGATGTTGTCCATGACAGAGTTGTTCATGAGATCCTCAGAGGCTGCATAAGAGGTTGTCGTTTTTGTCAGGCAGGATTTTTATATAGACCAATAAGAGAGAAACAGCCTGAAACCATAAACTGTCAATCAAAACTTCTTTGCGATGTGACAGGTTATGATGAAATTTCTCTTTCTTCATTGAGTACCAGTGACTATACTCATTTGCCGGAACTTCTTGATATGATGCTTCCTTGGACAAATAAAGAAAAAATCAATGTTGCATTGCCGTCACTTCGTGTTGATAATTTTTCGGACGAGCTTCTCGAAAAGTTGAAAACAGTGAGAAAAAGCGGTTTAACCTTTGCTCCTGAGGCGGGAACTCAAAGGTTGAGAGATGCTATCAATAAAAATGTAACTGAAGAGGAAGTTCTCAGAACTTCAAGAATGTCGTTTGAAGGTGGCTGGACTGCCGTTAAACTTTATTTCATGTTAGGTTTACCAACAGAAACTTTAGATGACGTTGCCGGTATACCGGCTTTGGCTCAAAAGGTTGTCGATGAGTATTATAGATGTGAAAACAGAACTAAAGGCAAGGGCGTGAATGTGAATATAAGCGTATCATCATTTGTTCCCAAGCCTTTCACGCCGTTCCAGTGGGATCCTCAGGATACTATGGAAATGCTTGTTGAAAAGCAGAAACATCTTCTCTCTTGTGTGACAAGCAAAAAGATCGGTGTCAGCTATCATCATGTTGATACCAGCTTCTTGGAGGGCGTATTTGCCAGAGGTGACAGACGACTCAGCGCTGTCATTGAATATGCATGGAAAAACGGCTGTAAATTTGACGGCTGGGACGATCAGTTCCTGTTTGACACATGGATGGACGCTTTTGAAAATTGCAATATTGATCCTGCATTTTACGCAAACAGAAAGCGTGAATATGATGAGATACTTCCTTGGGATCATCTTGATTTCGGAATAAGAAAGCAGTTTCTTATTGACGAAAGTGAAAAGGCAAGAAGAAGTGAAACCACACCTCATTGCCGTATAAAGTGTGCAGGTTGCGGAAGTAATAAGTTAAACGGAGGTAAATGCGATGCGCTCAATAAGAATATGGTTTGATAAAACCGGTGAGACAAAATATATTTCTCATCTTGATTTGATGCGTTGTTTTACAAGGGCAATGCGCAGAGCAAAAATACCTCTTTGGTTCACTGAAGGCTTTAACCCCCATCCTTATATGCAGTTTGCTTTGCCACTTTCTCTGGGAATGGAAAGTGTATGCGAAAGCGTGGATTTACGCATTGAAGGGAATATGACCGATGAGGAACTTCTTTCTAAAATCAAGAGCGTTATGCCGATGGGAATTAACATTAAAAAAATTACCAAGCCGAAACATGACCCTAAATTTATTACTTACGGTGATTTTTATCTTGAATTTAAAGAGGTTCCTGATAGAGATAAACTTCTCAAAATTATAAATGATGCACTTTCAGCTGATGAGTTTATTGTTGAAAAGTTGGGCAAAAAGGGCAGACAAAAGGTTATGAAGCAGATCAACCTTAAGGAGCATATCAAACATTATTATGTGAAAACCGGTGAGGACAGCATAATAGTTAATTTGATTTTGCCTGCCGGCAGCACAACCAATATCAACCCCTCACTTTTCTCTGATAAGATAATGGAACTTTACGGTGAACATCTTGCCGTAAGTATTCTCAGAAACAGACTTTTGCTTGAGGACATGAAAGAATTCAGATAAATAAAAAAATTTCAAAAAACACTTGCTTTTTATCTTGACTTATGATAATATACTAAGGCATTTGTATCAGTCGTACTGCGACTTGGTTTTAATGCCGGCCGAAAGGCAAGACATTTTAACAAACGGTCCTCTGGCTCAGTATGAGTTAAGAACGTGTAATTTCAGGAGGATAAAAAATGGACGCACTCAAGTTAATCTCAGACGCAAGTCTCAAGACAGAAGTACCTTCAGTAAATGTCGGTGAAACAGTTAAGGTTCACGTAAAGATCCGTGAAGGCGAAAGAGAAAGAATCCAGGTTTTTGAAGGCACAGTTATCGCAATCAAAGGCAGCGGTATTTCTCAGACATTCACAGTTCGCCGTGTATCATACGGTGTTGGCATTGAAAGAGTATTCCCTGTTCACTCACCTAACGTTGCTAAGGTTGAACACATCCGTTACGGTAAGGTTCGCAGAAGCAAGCTCTACTACCTTCGTGATAGAGTTGGTAAAGCAGCTAAGGTTAAGGAAAAGCTTGGCTAATCCTAAAGCAAATGTAAAACAGACAGAGTCGGATTTCCGGCTCTGTTTTGCTATTTATCAAAATTATATTATTATATCATAATTTGTTCACAAATTGGTATTTAACTTGCTTTATAATAACTTACAGTAGCATGAAAATTACGGAGTTGATATATATGGAAAATGAAAAAAACAGTTTTATGGAGACTGATGTCTCTGTAAATAATGACAATACAGAAATAAAACCGATTGACGGTGAGAGTAAACCAAATAAGGAAGAAGCAGAAGAGAAGTTGAGTTTTGGAAAAAAAGTTGTATTTAATATTTATGATTTCGCTTCGGTTATGGCATCTGCTTTAATAACAATAGCGATTATTTTTACTTTTCTTTTCAGATTTGTGGGAGTTTCAGGTGAATCTATGGTGCCCACACTCCAGCATGGACAATGGCTCTTGGTTTCCGCATTTGATTATAACATAGAATACGGTGATGTGGTTATTGTTACACAGCCTAACTATTTTCACGAACCAATAGTTAAGAGAGTTATTGCAACAGGTGGACAGACCATTGACATTGATTTGAAGAACGGAGTAGTTACTGTTGACGGCAAGGTTCTCGATGAGCCTTATATCAACAATTTGACTATCGGAAGCAGTAGCTTTGAATATCCAATGGAGATCCCCGAAGGATATGTGTTTGTGATGGGGGACAACAGACAAAATTCCACGGACAGTCGAAGTGATTTAGTCGGTTTAATTCAAGAGGAGTATATACTTGGTCAAGTAAGATTTAAAATCATTGAAACAAAAGATGTTCCGGGAGAAGGAACAAAGATGAAACTCATACCTTTTTCACAGTGGAAAGTTGAGTAAGAAAACTGATATAAGGAAAGCCGCAAACGGGAGTTTGCGGCTTTTTAGCGCCCGCGGTATAGTGGGCGCGTAATCCCAAGTGGGCGGAACGCCCACCCGGCCCGGCGGTATAGTCGGGCTGCGAAAGCGGAGCTTTCGCTAAAAACTAAAAGTTACACGAAACTAAATCAGGGGATCGGAACTGAGCCTTCAGTCTCTCGGGTCTGCCTCCGGCAGACTGCGCCCACTATACCGCGGGCGCTCTTCCTTCCCCCAACCCACAAAAAAGCCCTCAGTTTAACTGAGAGCTTAATTATCAATATTAGTCCATATATCCTTCTGCGCAAAGAAGTTCTGCAAGAAGAACAGCGCCACCGGCTGCACCTCTGAGAGTGTTGTGAGAAAGACATACAAATTTGTAATCATACTGTGTATCTTCTCTGAGTCTGCCGATTGAAACAGCCATGCCGTTTTCAAGATTTCTGTGGAGCTTAGTCTGAGGCATGTTATCCTCTTCAAAATAATGTAAGAACTGCTTTGGAGCGCTTGGCAACTGGAGTTCCTGCGGTCTGCCTGCAAAATTCTTCCATACATTAAGGATTTCTTCCTTTGAAGGCTTGTTCTCAAATCTTACAAATACTGCACCCATGTGACCGTCTGAAACCGGAACACGAATACACTGAGCTGTAAAGTTCGGTGATGTTGCGGAAACGATCTGATCTCCCTCAACTTTACCCCAAATTTTAAGAGGCTCTTGTTCTGACTTTTCTTCTTCACCGCCAATGAAAGGAATAACATTGTCCACCATGTCCGGCCAAGTTTCAAAGGTCTTACCTGCACCCGAGATTGCCTGATATGTGCAAACAAGAACATCTTTTATACCAAAACTTGAGAGTGGGTAAAGAGCCGGAACATAGCTTTGGAGTGAGCAGTTTGATTTAACTGCAATAAATCCACGCTTTGTGCCAAGACGCTTTCTCTGCATGGGAATAACTTCAATGTGATTATTGTTAAGCTCAGGAACTACCATTGGTACATCGGCTGTGCCTCTATGTGCGCTGTTGTTTGAAACAACAGGACATTCAGCTTTGGCGTATGCCTCTTCGAGAGCCTTGATTTCGTCTTTTTTCATATCAACTGCACAGAAAACAAAATCAACCTTTGAAGCGATTTCTTCGATATCTTCTGTTGCATTCATAACAATAAGGTCTGCTACTTTTTCAGGAATCGGAGTGGTCATTACCCACTTGGTGCCGACAGCCTCCTTGTATGCTTTTCCTGCTGAACGTGCAGATGCTGCTACAACGGTAACGTTGAACCAGGGGTGATTTTCAAGAATAGTCAGAAATCTCTGGCCTACCATACCGGTAGCTCCCACTACACCGACATTAAATTTCTTCATTATGACCAACCTTTCTTTGTATCTCGCAATATATAATATTCTGTTTTTAAGAGCGAGGTACATTTTTTGTCTAAAAAATTGCTAAAAAGTGTTGATAACTTTTCGCGTATGTTTTATAATACTATAAGTTTTAATTTAAGTCAATGAAAAGTTTGCTAACTTTTCGGTTTTTTGGAGGATTATTGATGAAAAAATCCGATTTTTTCTATGATTTACCGCAAGAGCTTATTGCTCAACACCCGATCGAGCCCCGTGATCACTCAAGAATGATGCTTCTTTCAAAGACAAGCGGTCAAATTCAGCATAAGCATTTCTATGATATTGTTGACTGCTTTAAAGAAGGGGACTGCCTTGTACTTAACGACACAAGGGTTCTTCCTGCACGAATTTACGGCATCAAGGAGGAAACAGGAGCAAAGGTTGAGTTCCTGTTGCTTAACAATAAAGGTGACGATGTGTGGGAAGTTATTGCCGGCCCCGGTAAGAGAGCGAGAGAGAACACAAGATTTACTTTCGGAGACGGCTCTCTTAAAGCTGAAGTGCTCGAAGTTCTCGAAAACGGCAACCGCCTTGCAAAATTCTATTATGAGGGCAATTTCTTCAATGTTTTAGATGAGATAGGTCAGATGCCTTTGCCTCACTATATTACTGAGGAACTGGAAGACAAAGAAAGATATCAGACTGTTTATTCAAAACAGTTGGGTTCTGCTGCTGCACCCACAGCCGGTTTGCATTTCACTCCGGAGATAATGGATAAGCTCAAGGAAAAGGGCGTTAAGATAGGTTATGTCACTCTTCATGTCGGCTTAGGTACATTCCGTCCGGTTAAGGCTGACAATGTGGAAGATCACCGTATGCATTCGGAACATTATTGGCTTCCGAAAGAAACTGCCGATATGATAAACGAAACCAAGAAAAACGGCGGTAGGGTTATTGCGGTAGGTACGACTTGTTGCAGAACTTTAGAGTCTGTTGCTACGTTTACCGGTGAGATAAAGGAGCACGAGGGCTGGACGGACATATTCATTTATCCCGGTTACAAATTCAAGTGTATCGATGTCTTACTTACTAACTTCCATCTGCCGGAAAGTACCCTTATTATGTTGGTAAGCGCTTTTTGCGGATACGAGAATACCATGAACGCATACAAGATTGCCGTTGAGGAGAAATATAGGTTTTTCTCATTTGGGGATTGCATGCTTATCGCTGATGAAAACTAAAAAAGAAAGTTCCGAAACTGATTTATAGCTTCGGAACTTTTTGTTTATTCACTTTCCTATTGAAATTCACCGCACTTTCGACTATAATATACTCGTTTCATATTATTTTTTGGAGGATAACAATGTATAAACTTATCAAAAAAGAGGGGAACGCCCGCCGTGGTGAGTTTGTTACCGTTCACGGCACAGTTCAAACTCCCGCTTTTATGAATGTTGCAACTTGCGGCGCTATAAAAGGTGGCGTATCTGCCTTGGATCTGAAAGATATTCACTGTCAGGTGCAACTTTGCAACACATATCATCTTCACCTTCGACCGGGTGACGAGAATGTCAAAAAGTTAGGCGGTCTCCATGAATTTACCCGTTGGGATGGCCCTATACTTACAGATAGTGGCGGATTTCAGGTTTTCTCACTGGCAAAACTCAGAAAAATCAAGGAAGAAGGCGTGTATTTTTCTTCACATATCGATGGACATAAAATCTTTATGGGTCCCGAAGAAAGTATGCGTATTCAGTCTAATTTAGGCTCTACTATTGCTATGGCGTTTGACGAATGCGTGGAAAATCCTGCCAAGTATGAGTATTCAAAAGCCTCTTGTGAGAGAACTGTCAGATGGTTGCATCGCTGTAAAGCGGAAATGGACAGACTTAACTCTTTGCCGGATACCATAAACAAAAATCAAATGCTCTTCGGAATAAATCAGGGTTGCACTTTTGACGATTTGCGTGTGGCTCACATGAAGGAAATCGCAAAGCTCGATCTTGATGGGTATGCCATTGGCGGACTTGCCGTTGGTGAACCGAAGGAAGATATGTATCGTATTATTTCCGCAGTTGAACCTTATATGCCCGCTGATAAACCCAGATATCTTATGGGTGTCGGCACTCCGGGAAATATTATCGAAGGTGTCAGCAGAGGTGTTGATTTGTTCGATTGCGTTATGCCGAGCCGAAATGCAAGACACGGTCACTTCTTTACTTGGAAAGGCATTATCAATATCAATAATGCTAAGTATGCCCTTGATACAACTCCTATTGATGAGGAATGTGATTGCCCAACTTGTCGTAACTTCTCAAAAGCATACGTTAAGCATCTTCTTAAAAGTAAGGAAGTTCTTGGTTTGCGACTTGCTGTTATGCATAATCTTCACTTTTATAATACTTTACTTGAAAGAATCAGAGAGGCTCTTGATAACGGCACTTTCACTGAATTCAAGGAAAAGTATGTGGACTTGCTTGATACACGAATATAAAAATTAATAATTTGTTTACACAAAAAGTGAAAATGTAGTTGAATAATAATCGAAGTTTTTGTATAATATTCAGGCTATGAAAAAAAGTTAAAAAGCGGAGGTAATTAAAATGATTTATAATTTTCTTGCAGCTGAGGGAAATGCAAACGGCGGTAGCAGTTGGTCAATGATCATTATGCTTGCAGTTATGTTTGCTCTCATGTATTTCATGATGATCAGACCTCAGAAGAAAAAGCAAAAAGAAGAACAGGAAATGCGTGACAATATTCAGGTTGGTGATGAAATCACAACAATCGGCGGTATTTGCGGTAAAGTATTTTCAATTAAAGATGACTCTTATGTAATTGAGACAGGCGCTGACAGAAATAAGATGATCATCACAAAGTGGGCGGTTCAGACAAACAATACAGCTAACCAGAAGGCAATTGCTGAAAGAGAAGCAGCAAGAAAGGCTGCTGAAGAAGCAAAGGCTGCAAAAAAGGCTGAAAAGTCAAAGAAAAACGAAGACTAATAGTTTTAGCATCAATCTTAAAAGGGTTGATGCTTTTCTTTTTTTGTGAGAGTTTGAGGGGATGTGCCCGGCGGTATAGTCGGGCAGTCAGCCGTAGGCTGACCGGCAAACTTGCCCATAGATATTTCACAGTGAAAAGGGAATTATTTATCTAATATATTTTAATTTCAAATGCTTGATTATTTATCCCGTATATGGTAAAATACATTGATAAAATAGTGGTTAAACCCTATATACAGTAATTTAAAATAAAGAGGAACTTAATTATGAGTAAGAAAGATTGTTGCACCACCCATAAGACCTCTGTGGGAGGACAGGCACTTATTGAGGGCATAATGATGCAAGGACCGAAGGGGGCTGCTATGGCAGTTCGCACTCCTGACGGAACTATTGATCTGGAATATAAAAATGTCAGCCATGTTAGGGATAAGTTTAAACCATTGGGCTGGCCTTTGATAAGAGGATTTGTTAACTTTATCGAAAGTATGCTGTTTGGATATAAATGTCTTATGGAGTCAGCTGAAAAGTCAGGTCTTGAGGACTTGGACGCAGATGAGGAAAATATGTCTAAACTCGACAGATGGATAAACGATCATTGGGGTAAGACAGCTATGACAATTATTTCTGCCGTTGCCTCTGTTTTAGGCATTTTGCTTGCCTTTGCTCTGTTTTTCTATCTTCCGACAATAAGCGTTAACTTCATCACAAACCATGCAAGTTTTGATTTAAGCAGTTGGAGAGCTACTCTTGAAGGCTTAATGAGAATTATCATTTTCATTATTTACCTTGTTTTGGTTTCAAGAATGAAAGATATAAGACGCACATTTATGTATCACGGTGCAGAACATAAGACGATTTTCTGTTATGAGGCCGGTCTTGAACTTACAGTTGAAAATGTAAGAAAGCAGAGCCGTTTTCACCCTCGTTGCGGAACAAGCTTTATGTTTGTTATGATAATACTCAGCGTAGTCCTTTCTTCAATCGTTTCAATTCTTTTCCCTCAACTCAGAGATGTAACGGCAGTGTGGATGGTGGTTAAACTCCTTATGCTTCCGTTTGTTATGGGATTGGGTTATGAATTTATTAAATATGCCGGCAGACATGATAATAAGCTGGTTAAGATTTTATCTGCACCAGGACTTTGGATGCAGAGACTTACAACAGTAGAGCCTGATGACAGCATGATTGAAGTCGGTATTGCTGCATTTAAGGCTGTTATTACCGATAATCCGGAGGATGATGCAATTTGATGCAACTGTTGGATGTTTATAAATATGCTGTCAATCGTTTGGTTGAAGGCAATATAGAGGACGGTTCTTTTGATGGAAAAGTTATTTTTGAAACTGTCTTCGGATTAAGTTACAGTCAAGTTTTAATCAATCCCGAAAAGAAGTATGATCCGGAACTTATAAAAACGCTGGATAAAATGCTTGAGGAAAGATTGTCGGGCAGACCATTACAGTATATCATCGGTGAATGGGAGTTTATGGGCTATACTTTTAAAGTCGGTGAGGGAGTTCTTATTCCGCGACCGGAAACCGAACTCTTGGTTGAACATATCATTGAGAAAATCGGAAACAAGAAAGATCCGGTAGTTTTTGATTTGTGTTCAGGTAGTGGCTGTATCGGTTTAAGCTTGAAAAAAATCAAACCGGATGCACGGGTTTTTATGGTGGAAAAGAGCGATGAGGCTCTGAAATACCTGAATGTTAACAGAAATAACCTTGGGCTTGCAAGAGAAACTTGCCTTATTAAGGGAGACATTACTAAAGGATACAGTTCCTTTTCCTCGCTCCCAAAGCCTGATGTTATTCTTTCAAATCCTCCTTATATTAAATCTTCCGATATACCTCATCTTCAACAGGAGGTTCAAAAAGAACCTAAAATGGCTCTTGACGGCGGCAATGACGGTTTTGATTTTTACCGATGTTTGGCTGAGAAGTGGTTGCCGCATATAAATGCCGGAGGATATATGGCAGTGGAGTGTGGAGAAGAACAGGCTGAAGAAATAAGCCGTATGTTTGCTCCGTATTGCGTTAAAACTGAAATAATAAATGATTTTTCCGATATACAGAGAATTGTTGTCGGTTCGTTATAAAAGGAGTTAGTTATGCTTTTTGATTTATTCAGTGGTGGCTCATCATTAACACTTATTGTAAATCTTTTTGTTAGAGTGTTTGTAATATTTTGTGTGTTACCCATTCATGAATATGCTCATGCTTTAGTGGCTTATAAGT
This sequence comes from uncultured Faecalibacterium sp., assembly GCA_964411915.1. GTDB lineage: Bacteria > Bacillota > Clostridia > Oscillospirales > Acutalibacteraceae > UBA6857. The sequence continues at coordinate 32,786 of CAYPMB010000011.1, read as the reverse complement.
TAGGGGACAATACTGCCAAGTATTCGGGCAGATTGACTATTTCTCCTTTAGCTCATATTGACTGGTATGGCGCTCTTCTTATGGTTTTGGCAGGTGTAGGTTGGGCAAAACCCGTGCCTATAAATATGCGAAACTTTAAAATGCAAAACAAGAAACTCGCAATGGCAATTACTGCTTTTGCAGGTCCGATTTCAAATATCTTGATGGCATTTATATTTACTTTTATAACTGTGGCTATCAGCGTATTTGTACCGGAAACAACTGTTACGGCAGCCATATATTCGTTTTTCAGTTTGGCTGCAAGTATCAATATTACTCTTGCCGTATTTAACCTTATTCCTGTTCCGCCTCTTGACGGATCAAGACTTGTAACATTACTTATTCCGGATAAGTATTATTATCAGATCATGAGATATGAAAGATATATTGCCTTAGGATTTATGGCTCTTATCCTTATCGGTGTTCTTGATACCCCTTTAGCAGTTTTAAGCAATGCTCTTTACAGACTTGTGTTTAAACTTGCTTCTTATCCTTTCAGATTATTTATATAAATCAGGTTGACAACATAATGGAAAAAATATCATATAAACTTGATGTGTTTGAAGGCCCTATGGATCTTCTTTTGCATCTTATAAGCAAACATAAACTTAATATAAACGATATCCCGATTTTGGAACTTGTGGAGCAATATACATCTTATGTTCGTCAAATGCAGGACGCAGATATGGATGTTGCAAGTGAGTTCCTTGAAATGGCGGCAAGACTGGTTTATATAAAAACCGTTTCTCTTCTTCCGGTTTATGAAGAAGCTGAACAGTTAAAAAAGGAGCTTACAGGTGAGCTTCTTGAATACAGAGATTGCAAAATCATGGCAGGCAAACTCGCACAACAGGCAAACGGTTTTGATTTTTATTGGCGAGAACCCACTGAGATTGAACAGGATCATACATACAAAAGAATACATGAGCCGGAAGAACTGTTTAAGGCTTATTTTGCCGCTGTGGGCAGAGGAAAGAAAAAACTCCCTCCGCCAATTGATGCTTTTAAAGCTATTGTGGCAAAAAAGATCGTTTCTGTTGGATCAAAGATTTCCGTTATTTTTAAAAAGTTAAGTGGAAACATGAAGGTCAGATTTCTTTCTTTTTATGAGGATGCGGAAACAAGATCGGATATGGTCGCCATGTTTCTTGCTATGCTTGAATTGATTAAAAGCAAGAAAATAGCCGTTGACGGTGATAAAGATAACGCAACTGTGGAATTGCTTGCATCGGATATCTCAGATGTGATCATTGAAGGAGAATAAAAGTGGATTTAAAAAATATGCAGGGAGCTCTTGAAGCAATATTGTTTGCGGCGGGAGAACCGATTGAATTATCAAGGCTGGCTGATTCCCTTGAAACTGATGAGGAAACTATTGTTTCAGTGCTTGAAAATCTCAGCGCGACTCTTGATGAGAGAGAAAGCGGTCTTTGTTTGCTGAGGTTGGGGGATAAGTATCAACTTTGTACGAGAACTCAATATGCTCAAGAAGTGAGAAATATTCTTGAAATAAAGAAAAATGCTCCATTGTCAAATGCTGCATTTGAAGTTCTTGCCATTATTGCTTATAACCAGCCGGTGACAAAGTCATTTGTGGAGCAAATAAGAGGTGTTGACTGCTCAGGTGTTATGGCATCTTTGTGTCAGAAGTCGCTTATTGAAGAAAAAGGAAGACTCGATTTGCCGGGCAGACCTTTGATTTACGGTACAACTCCGGAGTTTTTGCGTTGTTTCTGTGTTTCATCTTTAGAGGAACTTCCACCATTGCCGGGAGCAGAACAACAACTGAGCATGGAAGATGCCATTGGAAATGCCGAAAATGAAATTATACAGGCAGAAACAGAGAAAACTGAGTAACTTTTTTTGTCAAAAGGTTGACGAAATTTAAAAATTAATGTAACATATAATCAGGTGAAAATAGGAGGGTGAATATTGACAGCATTATATATTTTTCTGGGCATTATCGCTTTCTTTGTCATACTGCTTTCTATCCCTCTTTATATTGAGTTGGAATATAGTGAATATCTTAATTTGAGAATTAAGTGGCTTTTTGTTAAGCTGAATATTCTTCCTCTTGAAGAAAAAGAGAAAAAGCCGAAGAAAGAAAAAGCTCCCAAAGAGGAGAAACCCGCTGAGGAAACTCCTAAAGAAGAAAAAACTAAATCAACAGGCGAAAATCCCATTTTATCAATGATAAAAGCTCAGGGCTATGACGGAATGATGGTAATAATCGGTAACTTAGGCAAAGCTCTTAACTCAATGTTTAAGAGAATTTTCAAAGCATTTACCATTGAGAATTTCAACATATCCGTAACCGTGGGAAAAGGCGATGCGGCTCGTACTGCAATGGAATACGGTAAAACTTGTCAGAAGATTTTTCCTGTTTGCGGTCTTGTTTGCTCAACGATGAAAGTCAAGACATACGATGTTTGCGTAGAACCTGATTTTCTTGCAAATAATAACAGCGGTGAATTTTCCGCTAATCTGTATCTGACACCGAGAAAACTTATCAATGCGATTTTGATTTTGGTGTTTGAACTGATATTTAAAGTGGTTATTAAATTTTTTACAAATACAAAAAAGCAAAAAACCAATCAACCGACAGACGCTGAAAAAACAGCTTGACGGTTTCAAGAAAGGAAGATTACAATATGAAAGAACAGTCAGCAGGAGGCATCTTAGCCTCAACTATTGAAAAAATAAGAGATCTTGTTGATACAAGCACAATTATCGGTGAACCGATTCAGGCAGGTGTTGATGTGACAATTATCCCTGTTTCAAAGGTTACATACGGATTTGCTTCCGGCGGATCAGATTTCCCGTCAAAGAATAACACCGAATTATTCGGTGGTGGCGGTGGAGCAGGTGTAACAATCACTCCCGTAGCTTTCCTTGTTATCAATAAGGGTGAAGTATCTCTTAAGCATATTACAGCTTATGATAATGCTGCCGAAAGAGTTGTTAACCTTGTTCCTGAAATGTTCGATAAGGTAACAGGTCTTATGGATAAGGTTAAGAAGGATAACTCTGCTCCCGTTGATGAAGGCGCAAGCGATCTTTAATTAGTCCAAAGTGTCAGAATACTGTGTGTTTTGAGGGTGTTAGCATCAATAAACTCTCGCTGAAATGTCACTGTATTTGAATAAATTTGCGACTAAATGTATAACTAATAATAATTTTGCAACCATCTGCATAAGCTGAAATTGGCAGGTGGTTGCATTGTTGCTTAAAAAATTCCTTGTTTTTGCGGTTATATTCTCTTTTATTTTTCTTGCATTTCAAATTCCGGCAGAAGGCATTGAAGTGTCGGCGGCATCGGCGATAGTTATGTCTGCCGACAGCGGTGAAATCTTTTTTGAAAAAGATGCTCACAAAAAGCGTTCAATGGCAAGCACGACTAAAATAATGACAGCTGTGATTGCTCTTGAAAGCGATAAAACCGAAGATGTGGTTAAGGTGAACAGTAAAATGGTTGCCGTTGAAGGTACATCTATGGGGCTTAAAAGCGGTGATCGGATAACGTTGAAAAACCTGATTAAAGGTATGATGCTTTTATCCGGAAACGACTCAGCTAATGCCATAGCTTTATATTTAGCCGGTTCTGCCGAAAACTTTGCCGAAATGATGAATGAAAAGGCAAAGAAAATCGGAATGGAAGAAACAAACTTCGTGACTGCATCTGGGCTTGATGATGAGGAGCACTATACCACAGCTTATGACATGGCACTTCTTACTTCTTACGCCATGAAAAATCCGGATTTTCGAGATATTGTGAGCCTGTCAAAAGGTCAAGTTGAGTATATTTCTCCTCATGCTATATATACTTACTATAATCATAACAAGTTTCTTTCTATGTACGAGGGAGCTTGCGGTGTTAAAACCGGTTTTACAAAGAAAAGCGGTCGTTGTCTTGTCACAGCAGTGGAGAGAGATGGAAATAGGCTGATTTGCGTTACACTTAATGCAGGAGATGATTGGAACGATCATAAAAAGATATATGATTACTGTTTTTCAACAGGACAATTTTCTCAACCCTCCGATACTTTCAATACTCTTATTCCCGTAACCGGTGGGTATAAATCGGAAATTATTGCTCATGCGGAATATATACCGAATATTTTTACTTCATCGGATTCACGCATATATACTAAGATTTGCACGGATAAATTTCTTTATGCTCCCGTCACCAAAGGAGATCAAGTCGGTTCTGTCAAATTTTATCGTGATGGAGTTTTAGTTAAAGAAATACCGCTTATTGCAAACGAAAGCACCCAAATTAAGGAATACACACAAAAAAGAAAAAATAAATTGTTTAACTTCTTTTATGAAATTTATAAAAAGCTGTCAGGAGATTAAAAATGGCTGATAACACAATGAGACTTCAAAAATATCTTGCAGATTGCGGAGTTGCTTCACGAAGAAAAAGTGAAGAACTCATTCAGCAGGGCAAGGTAAGAGTTAACGGAAGAGTTGCTATGATAGGCGACAAAGTTAACCCGAAAAAAGATGATATTACCGTTAGCGGTAAAAAAATCGTAAAAAGCAAGCAATACACATATATTGTCCTTCATAAGCCTCGTGGCTTCATTACAACAATGAGTGATGAAATGGGGAGAAAGTGCGTTGCCGAACTTGTTAAAGATGTTAAAGCAAGAGTATATCCGGTGGGAAGACTTGACAGAGACTCCGAAGGTATGTTGCTTATGACAAATGACGGTGAATTTGCAAATGCAATGACTCACCCCACAAAGCATGTTCCGAAAACTTACAGAGTTACGGTAAGACCTTCCATAACAGACGAACAGATCACTGCTCTTACAACAGGTATAATGATTGACGGCAGAATGACTGCTCCTGCGGAGGTGCGCATACTTACAAGAGAAGAGGGCAGAGTTGTTCTTGAGATCATTCTTTACGAAGGAAGAAACAGACAGATCAGAAAAATGTGCGAAGCTCTCGGACTTGAAGTTGCAAGACTTAAGAGAACTGCCATAGGCACAATTAAACTCGGTATGCTCCCTCAGGGAAAGTGGCGTGAACTGACAGATGACGAAGTTCATAAACTGATGTCAAACACTTCAATTAACAGAAAGAAATACAGGTGATTGAAATGATAAGTTTTAAACCTGAAACCGATAATAAAATCTTAGGAGAATATCCGGACAGCGTGATTTTTAACGCTTATGAAAACGATGGGCTCATTGCAAGGGCATACTTAAAAACGGATATGCTTTTTTGCGATGTTTATAAGCTGGAATATCCTAAGGACAAGCTGTATATTGCTCAAGGATTGTTGAAAGCCTGCTATAATTACGGCACAAGCGTTAACACATATATGGGAAAACTTTCGGACAGAAATTGTGATGAAGTTGCAAAATCCATGAACTTTATTTTTGACGGCAAAAGTTATGTTAACGATATACCCACATTGCTTATGGGCAATTGCTTGTGTTATGAAAATGAAATTTGACAAAATACATCAAATATAATATAATGGATAACTAACCGAAACACAGTTGAGAGAGGTTTCGGTTAGACAAAAAATCTATTGATTTAAGAGGAAAAAATATGATTAAAAGTATGACCGGTTACGGCAGAAAACAGCAAATAGTTGACGGAATGAATATAACCGTTGAAATTAAAAGCGTAAACCACAGATATTTTGAGTTTTCTTCAAGAGTTCCCAGAGTTTACGGATTTTTGGAAGAAAAGATCAAAAGCTATGTTCAGTCGGTTGTAGCTCGGGGCAAAATAGAATGCTATGTTCAAATCGAAGCTCTTGAAGTTGAGGACAGTATTGTTGAAGTTAATTATTCCCTTGCAAGCGGCTATTATGAAGCTCTTAAAAATCTTGCAGACAGATTTGAGCTCAAAAACGATATTTCCGTTTCTCTTTTGTCAAGATATCAAGATATTTTCTCAGTTCATAAGGCTGAAGCTGATGAGGACAGAATTTGGAATGATGTTAAACAGGTTCTTGAACAGGCTGTTTCCGCTTTCATTGAAATGAGAAAGATTGAGGGTGCAAAGCTGAAAGAGGATATACTTTCAAGATGTGATACAATTCTTGAATGTGTTTCTTTTGTTGAAGAAAGATCACCTGAAACAGTTAAAGAATATAACGAAAAACTTCTTTCAAGAATGAGAGATGTTTTGGGAGACGTTCATGTTGATGAACAAAGAATTTTAACTGAAGCTGCAATATATGCGGACAAGATTGCCGTGGCAGAGGAAACTGTCAGACTTCGCAGTCATATCGATCAACTTCGTGAGTTTATGCAAAGTGAGGAAGCTATCGGCAGAAAGACCGATTTCCTTGTCCAGGAAATAAACCGTGAAGCAAATACTATCGGGTCAAAAGCTCAAGACGTGGAGATTGCAAAGAGAGTTATTGCAATCAAAGCGGAAGTTGAAAAAATCAGAGAGCAGGTTCAGAATATAGAATAAGGCTCAGTTTCGGAGGTAAGATTATGAAGCTTGTTAATATAGGTTTCGGAAACATGGTTAATGCCAACAAACTCCTTGCTATTGTAAGTCCTGAATCGGCGCCGATTAAAAGAATAATACAGGATTGTAAAGAAAAAGGCACTTTAATAGATGCAACTCACGGAAGAAGAACAAGAGCTGTTCTCATTACCGATAATGACCATGTTATTTTGACTTACTTACAATCTGAAACCGTTGCAAACCGCCTCAACAGCGAATATGACGATGACACAGAGGAGTATGATGATGAATAAACAAGGAATACTTTTTATTATTTCCGGTGCTTCTGCAACGGGTAAGGATACGGTAATAGCTAAGGTTCTTCAAAAATATGGGGATAATGCGAAACTTTCCATATCAATGACAACAAGAAAACCAAGACCGGGAGAAAAAGACGGAATTGATTACTTCTTTGTGGATACAGAAAGTTTTGAAAAAAGAATTGCGGAAAACAGATTATTGGAATACGCAAAATACGGTAAAAATTATTACGGAACACCCGTTGGCCCTGTTAAGGCTTGGCTTAATGAGGGTAAAATAGTTTTTCTTATTATCGAGGTTCAGGGAGCTGCATTGGTCAGAGAGAGATTTCCTGAGGCAAGAAGTGTTTTCGTGTTGCCTCCTTCAATGGCTGTTCTTGAAGAAAGATTGAGAAAAAGAGGCACGGAAGACGAGGAAGCAATTCAGTGCAGATTGGAAATTGCTCACGATGAGATTAAAAGAGCTGAAGAATATGACTATATTGTTATAAATGATGAACTTAACATTGCAGTGGATAATGTTCTTTCAATTTGCAGTTATGAGCTTGAAAAGAATAATGATATGACTATTTCGGATTACAGTGCCGAACAGTTTAAAAAAGATAATATGATAAATTTAGTAAGAGAGGTAATAAAGAATGATTAACCCGAATTTCAGAGAAATTTTAAAGGACAAGACAAGCCGTTACTCACTTGTTATTGCTGTTGCTAAAAGAGCAAGAGAAATTTCCGAAGATAGCGATATGGCTGACAAAATCGGCACAGAAAAGCCGGTTACATACGCTCTTGACGAATTGATTGCCGGCAAACTTCACATTGTAGAACCTGAAGAAATCAGAAATATCTGATAATTTTTTGGAGGTACGGGATGAAATACACTGTTGCACAGATTGCAGTTGAAAATACGGCATACAGTTTCGATATGCTGTATAATTATCTTGTGCCCGAAAGACTTAAAGATGAGGTGAAACCCGGTTGTCGAGTGATGATCAGGTTCGGTTCGTCTAAAAACGAAAGACAAGGCGTTGTTTTTTCTCTTGATGAAGTCCGGGAAGAAGGCAAGCTGAAAGAGATAATAGCGGTGCTTGATAAGGCACCGCTTCTTAACAATGAGGCACTTTTATTGGCAAAGTGGTTAAGGGAAAGAACTTTCTCCACTTATTATGACAGTGCAAAAGTTCAGTTGCCGACAGGAATAAATCTGAAAATTCAAACTAAGTATATTTCTCTGACAGGTAAGCAAGATGAAACGGGAACTCTTGATGATATCTCAAGGAAAATATATGATTTTCTTGAAGAAAAAGGGGAATATGTCAGCAGAGACGACTTGATCTCTATTTTTGAATTAGACGAAAAAACAAAAATTCTCGATAAAATGGTTAGTGAGGGTTTCCTTGTCAGAAATTATGATACAATAAGAAAAGTCGGAGATGCCACTGAGAAAATGGTTCGCCTTTGCGCTGATGATGAAACACTTGAAGGAAAGTTTACTCCGAAGCAGAAGAGTATTATAAACTTGTTGAAAGATGTTGGATCTGCAAGCGTTAAGGAAGTTTGCTATTTCACCGGAACTACCGGAGCAGTTATAAAAACACTGAACTCACGGGGAATAGTGGAGATTTTCGATATTGAAACATACCGCAAACCCGAAGTCAGAATGACAGCGGAAAATGCGGACAGAAAAATTGATTTAACAGAAGAACAACAAATCGCATACGACAATATGATTGAAAAATATCGTAACGGCGGCGGTTGCAGTTTGCTTTTCGGTGTTACGGGAAGCGGAAAAACTTCGGTTTATATAAAGCTGATAGACACGGTTATAAAGGAGAAAAAAGGGGTTATAGTAATGGTTCCCGAAATCTCCCTGACTCCGAGTCTTCTTGCGCTGTTTAAAGGAAGATACGGAGATAATGTTGCAGCTTTTCACAGCGGTCTTTCTGTTGGAGAGAGATATGATGAGTGGAAGAGAGTGAAAAACGGTGATGCTCTCATTGCTGTCGGCACTCGTTCAGCTGTTTTTGCACCCTTTGATAATTTGGGACTTATAATTATGGACGAGGAGCAGGAACACACTTATAAATCCGAACAGTCACCGAGATTTCATGCAAGAGACGTGGCTAAGTTCAGAGCATCTTATAATAAAGCCTTGTTGGTTTTGGCATCGGCAACTCCCAGCATGGAAAGTTACACCTATGCTAAAAATAACCGATATTCTCTTGAAAAACTCACTAAAAGATACGGCAATGCCATCCTTCCACAAGTAACAGTTGTCAATATGCGACAGGAAAGGAAGAATGGTAATAAATACTCCATAAGCAGTCCTCTTCTTGAAGAATTGGAAAAGAATTTGAAAGAAGGATATCAGTCGATTTTGCTTATAAACAGGCGAGGATTTAATACTTTTGCTTCCTGTGACGAATGCGGCCATGTCAGAGTTTGTCCATCATGCAGTGTGTCATTATCATATCATAGGGATAACGGCAGACTTATGTGTCACTACTGCGGGTATTCCGAGATAATGGATAAGAACTGCCCCGAGTGTCATAAACCGGCAGTGCGCTTTTCCGGTAGCGGCACACAAAAAATCGAAGACGAAATAAAAGAACTTCTGCCGGAGGCAAGAGTTGTCAGAATGGATACCGATTCAACCATGTCAAGGTATGCCCATGAGGATAAACTGAGTGCTTTTGCCAAGGGTGAATACGATATACTTTTGGGAACACAAATGGTTGCCAAAGGTCTTGATTTTGCAAAAGTAACTCTTGTTGGAGTTCTCCTTGCCGATCAGGAGCTTAATGGTGATGATTTTATGAGCAGCGAAAGAGCTTTCGATTTGCTGACTCAGGTTGTGGGAAGAGCAGGTCGAGGAGATACAAAAGGCAGAGCAATTATACAGACCATAAATCCGGATAATTCCATTATAAACATGGCTAAAAGACAGGATTACGAAGCATTTTATGATAACGAGATATATATTCGCAAGTTTATGGTTTATCCGCCGTTTTGTGATATTTGCGCAATAAATTTCAGCGGTGAGAAGGAATATGAGGTTTTATCCTCATCAAGATGTTTCCTTTTTGGAATACAGGAGGCAACGAAAGATGTCTATAAAGATGTTAAGGTTATAGTCTTAGGCCCGATGTCACCGAGAATTTCCAAAATAAATAATAAATACAGATACAGGATTATAGTCAAATGCAGAAACACAAAAGCTTTCCGTTTAATGATGGATGATCTTTTAATAAGATTTTCCAAAAACAGAGAGTTTAAAAATGTGAGCGTCAGTATTGATATTAACCCTGAAAGTTTAGCATAAGGAGAGTAAGAGTATGGCGATCAGAAACATAGTTAAATTGGGAGATCCGATTTTAAGAAAAAAGAGCAGAGAAGTAACAAAGTTTGATGACAGACTTTTCATTCTTCTTGACGATATGAAAGAAACAATGTATAAAGCAGACGGCGTTGGCTTGGCTGCCGTTCAGGTTGGAGTGCTTAAAAGAGTGGTTGTAATGGATTGCGGTGACGGATATTTGGAACTTATCAATCCGGTTATCACTCTTCAGGAAGGCAGACAGATCGAGGCTGAAGGCTGTCTCTCACTTCCCGGTGAATACGGCAATACAATTAGACCGGCAAAGGTTCAGGTCAAAGCTCAGAACAGAGAGGGCAAGTGGTGTCTTTACAGCGCCGAAGACTTGAAAGCAAGATGTTTTTGCCATGAAATCGATCACTTAGATGGTTTTGTTTTCACAGACAGACTTGCACCGGAAGAGTTACAAGGAGAGTGATAATATGAAAATCGCATTTATGGGTACTCCAGATTTTGCAGTTCCGTGCCTTGAAAGACTTATCACTTCCAAACATGAAATTGTGGGTGTGTTTTGTCAGCCGGATAAACCGAAAGGCAGAAGTCAAACACTTACTCCGCCACCGGTTAAAGTTTTAGCAAATGAACATAATATTCCTGTTTTTCAGCCGGCAAGTCTCAGAAACGGTGAAGGCGTGAAAATTCTCAGAGAGATAGATCCGGATCTTGTTATTGTAATCGCATATGGAAAGATACTTCCGGAAGATTTCCTGAATTATCCAAAATACGGTTGCATTAACATTCACGGTTCCATATTACCTAAGTATAGAGGTGCATCTCCGATTCAGTGGGCAGTTCTCAACGGAGATAAGGAAGCCGGCGTAACCTCAATGCAAATGGATACAGGTATTGATACCGGAGATATGTTGATCGTCAACACCATACCTGTGGGAGAAAACGAAACCTCAGAGGAACTTTTTGAAAGACTTTCCGTTTTAGGCGCTGACACATTAAGTGAAACTCTTGAGGCTCTTGAAAAAGGAGAACTTCGTCCTATAAAACAAAATGAAGAAGAAGCAACCTATGTAGGTATGCTGTCAAAACAAATGAGTCCCGTTGATTGGAGCCAACCGGCAGATCAGGTTCATAATAAAATCAGAGGCTTATACTCATGGCCGGGAGCAACCACAATTCTTGAGGGAAAAACATTAAAAATTCACAAAGCTGTTATAAGCGAAAAAAAGGGTAATAATATATCAGGGTGTGTTGTTTCCGCTGATGACAGAATCGTTGTTTGTTGCGGTGATAACCGTTGCGTTGAACTTATTGAAATCCAACTTGAAGGTAAAAAGAGAATGAAAAGCGAAGACTTTTTGAGAGGAAGAAAAATTCCTTCGGGAACAATTTTAGGATAGGTGATAATTTATGCCGTTTCTTTATCTTGACAGATATTATATTTTACTTTGCATACCTGCATTTATAATTGCGATGATAGCAAATTCAGCTGTCAACAGAGCTTATGCCAAGTATTCGCAAATGAGAAATACCCGTGGAATAAGCGGGGCACAGGCTGCATATAATGTGCTTATGCAACACGGAGTAAATAATGTGAAAATCGAGAAAACATCAGGCAAACTTTCCGATCATTATGATCCGAGAGCCAATGTTATCAGACTTTCTCCGGAAGTTTATGACGGAAGAACCGTTGCTGCAGTCGGTATCGCCTGTCATGAGGCAGGACACGCTTTACAGTATGCTCAAGGGTATTTTCCCATAAAGGTGAGAAATGCGGTTATACCCATAACAAAATTCGGATCATCAGCCGGTGTGTTTCTCACCATATTGGGTTTGCTGTTTAGTTTTGAACCTTTGGTTTCGGTGGGATTACTTCTTTATTTCTTCATAGTTGTGTTCCAGTTTGTGACATTGCCTGTTGAATTTAATGCTTCAAGAAGAGCAGTGCAGGTTATTGACGGAACAAATATGCTTTCATCTGAAGAAATGCCCCATGTTAAAAAGATGCTTTCCGCCGCAGCCATGACTTATGTCGCCGCATTGATAGTGGCTTTGGCACAGTTCTTAAGACTTTTCTTGAGAGTAAACAACAATAATAACAGAAGAAGATAGGAAATGACTATGAAAAGTGCAAGACAATACGCTTTTGAAATATTGATGAAAATTGAAAAAGAAGGCGCTTTTTCTAATCTTGCAGTTGATGCCACACTTGCAAATGTGTCTCTTTCGCCCAAGGACAAGGCTTTTGTTTCTGCCCTTGTTTACGGTTGTATCGAAAGAAAAATAACTTTGGATTATCAAATAGAAAGATATCTTTCCAAGCCGATAAATAAGTTGAAAACAGCAATTTTAATTGTCTTAAGGCTTGGTACATATCAACTGCTTTTTATGGATAAAATTCCTGCCTCCGCAGCAGTTAACGAAAGTGTTAAACTTGCAAAGGAAAATAAAAGTGATTACGCCTCCGGATTGGTGAATGCCGTATTGAGGAATATTTGCTCCAACGGACTTGTTTTACCTGATGAAAAAGACGAAAAGTTATATTTCAGCGTAAAATATTCTTGTCCGGAAAGTCTTATAGGTATGTGGAAAAAAGCCTATGGACAGGAAAACACCGAAGAACTTTTAAAAGCAAGTTTGGAAAAGCCGGACACTGTTTTGAGGGTTAACACATTGAAAATAAATGAGGACGAACTGATATCTTTGTTGAAAGAAGAGGGCGTTGAAGCGGAAAAGAGCAATTTCATTGAGAATGCTCTCGTGGTACAAAAACTTGGCTGTGATATTGAAAGCCTTTCCTCATTTAAAAACGGATTTTTCCATGTTCAGGATACAGCGTCACAGTTTTGCGTAAAGCTTTTAGCTCCGGAAAATGGAGAGAGAATACTTGATTTATGTTCTGCTCCCGGAGGAAAGTCTTTTACAGCGGCTCAGTATATGGAAAACGATGGAAATATATTGGCTTTTGATATTTATCCTTCCCGAACCGAACTTATTGATAAGTCGGCTGAAAGACTTGGAATTGAAAATCTGTCAACTTGTGTTTGCGATGCCACAAAGCATTATGACAAGATTGAGAAAGCCGACAGAGTTTTGTGTGATGTCCCATGTTCCGGATTGGGAGTTATCAGAAGAAAACCGGAAATTAAATATAAACCTTTAGATGACTTCAAGTCCTTGCCGGATATTCAGTATAAAATTTTATGCAATGGTGCTTCCTATGTTAAAAAAGGCGGACGACTTGTTTATTCAACCTGTACTTTAAACAAAAAAGAAAACGATAAGATATGCGATTTATTCTTATCCGAACACCCGGAGTTTAAGTGTCTGAGACCTTTGGACCTTCCTTCGGTGACTGAGAAATACTACACTTTTACACCTCATCTTAACGGATGTGACGGATTTTTTGCCGCAGTTTTTGAGCGTATAGAGGACGATATATGAAAAAAGATTTAAGGTCAATGAACCTGAAACAGTTAGAAGAAGAAATTATAAAATTAGGTGAACCGAAATTCAGAGCAAAACAGATTTATTCATGGATTCATAAGCAGCAAGTGAACTCTGTTGATGAAATGACCAATGTTTCAAAAAATCTTCGTGAGATATTGAAAGATAATTATGAATTTTGTACTTGTTCTATTGAAAAAAAGTTAGTTTCGGTGTATGATAACACAGTTAAATACCTTTTTGAACTTAATGACGGAGAATATATAGAATCCGTTGTTATGGAATATAAGTACGGCTATACTATTTGCGTTTCAAGTCAGGTCGGTTGCAAGATGGGATGTAAGTTCTGTGCATCGACTATTGCCGGTTTTGTCAGAAATCTTACAGCAGGAGAAATACTGGCTCAAGTTTATACGGCACAGAAAGATTTGAATATAAAGATATCTCATGTTGTCCTCATGGGCGTTGGTGAGCCTATGGATAACTTCGACAATGTGATGGATTTTATCTCTATCATAAATGACGAAAACGGTCAGAATATGAGCATGAGAAATATATCTCTTTCCACTTGCGGTGTTGTTGACGGAATTTATAAATTGATGGAGAAAAAATTGCAGTTAACCTTGTCGATTTCTCTTCATGCTCCCAATGATGAAATCAGATCGAGAACAATGCCGGTGAATAATAAGTGGGGAATTGATGAGCTTTTGAAAGCCTGCCGTGATTACACCAAAATCACAAACAGGAGAATTTCTTTTGAATATGCCATGATAAGCGGTGTTAACGATTCCGATGAATGCGCAAAGGAACTTGCAAAACGGCTTAAGGGAATGTTGGCTCATGTTAACCTTATTCCCGTTAATGAAGTCAAAGAAACCGGATTTAAGAAAAGTAAGGACGATAGAATGAAAAGGTTTATTTCAATTCTTGAGTCCTATGGAATAAATACAACAGTAAGAAGAACTCTTGGGTCTGACATTAACGCATCATGCGGTCAGTTAAGACGCAAGAAAAAAGAAGAATGAAAAAATAAATGGGGGAGTGAAACATCATGCTTTTGGTTTCAAAAAGCGATATCGGGCGAAAGCGAAGTAATAACGAAGACAGTGTCTATGTTAAGCAGTTGAGTTCCGATGCCGCTTGTGCAATGGTTTGTGATGGTATGGGCGGAGCTAAAGGCGGATATATTGCAAGTTCAATGGCTTGCGAAATGATCGCCAAAAAGATCGATATGTGTTACAGAGAACCGATGCCTTTATCTTCTGTTGAAAATATGCTTTTATCAGCTATTACAACAGCTAATGTTTCCATTTTTGATGTTGCGTCAACAGACGGAAGTCTCAACGGAATGGGAACAACTGTAATTTGTGCAGTGGTGGTCAACGGTCAAATATGTATAGGTCACGCAGGAGATAGCCGTGCCTATATTGTTTCAAAGTCAGGTATAAGGCTTTTAACTAAAGATCATTCTCTTGTTCAGGAAATGTATGACAATGGAGAAATTTCCGTTGAGGAGCTGAAAAATCACCCCCGTAAAAATGTTATAACAAGAGCGTTAGGTGTTGAAGAGAGAATAGAAATTGATTTCACAACCGATTATCTCGATGAGGGCGAAACGCTTTTGCTCTGCTCAGACGGATTATCAAATTTTGTTGATGCAGATGAGATATACGAAATTATAAATAATAACGAAAAGAAAAACATAGCTGATGTTCTTGTTGACAGAGCTAATGAAAATGGTGGCGGAGATAACATTTCCGTGGCAGCAATTTCTTATTAAGGAGGCGTAAAAATGGACAATTATGTCGGAAAAAGATTAGACGGTCGTTATGAAATTCATGAAATAATCGGTGTTGGCGGTATGGCTGTTGTTTATAAAGCATATGACAATATCGATCAAAAAATAGTTGCAGTTAAAATATTGAAAGATGAATATTTGGCAAATGATGAATTCAGAAGACGCTTTAAAAATGAGTCAAAGGCAATTGCCGTTCTTTCACATCCTAACATTGTTAAGGTTCTCGATGTCAGTTTCGGTGACAGACTTCAGTATATTGTTATGGAATATGTTGAGGGAATAACATTAAAAGAATATATACAACAGCAGGGCTGTATAAGAATAAGAGAGGCTCTTTATTTCGTTATGCAGATTTTAAGAGCATTACAGCATGCCCACGATAAAGGCATAGTTCACAGAGATATTAAGCCTCAGAACATTATGCTTATTTCAAACGGAACAATAAAGGTAACGGACTTCGGTATTGCCATGTTCTCAAGAGACGAGACAAAAACGATGACAGAAGATGCCATAGGTTCAGTTCACTATATAAGTCCGGAACAGGCAAAGGGCAGTTTGACAGATGCCAAATCGGATATTTATTCTGTTGGTGTTGTCCTTTACGAAATGCTTACAGGTTGCCTTCCTTTCCAATCTGAAAATGCTGTTTCGGTTGCTCTTATGCAGCTTCAACAGCAACCGAAAAGCCCAAGAGAGATCAATCCGGACATTCCTATCGGATTAGAACAAATCGTTATGAGAGCTATGCAGAAGAACACTGCTGACCGTTATCAGTCAGCTGCGGAAATGCTTGTCGATTTAGGTGAGTTCGGTAGAAATCCTAACATAAAGTTTGATTATAATTTCTTTGTTGACGATCAGCCCACAAAGTTTATTCCTGCTGAAGAAATCAAGAAGAAACTTGATCAGAATAATCAAAATGAAGAAGAAGGTGACAGCACACCTTCAGTAGCGGATGCAGAAGAGGCTAAGCGTAAGAAGACTATTGGTATTCTTGCCGGAGTTCTTGGCGGATTGGTGGTTTTCGTTATCATTATGATAGCTGTTTTTGCTTCCGGTTCATCGAAAAATCTGACAGTTCCGGATTTTCTTGATAAGAATTACACTGAAGAAATAGCCACAAATAAAGAATATGCAGACTTCCTTGATTATATCGAAACAGAATTTGTGACAGATTCAGATGCAGATGATGGAATGGTTATCGGTCAGAAACCTGATGCGGGAACAAAGGTTGAAAAGGGTGAAAAGATCGTTCTTCAAATTGCTTCCGGTGGAGTAAAAATTAAAATCCCCGATGTTTACGGTTATGACCTTGCAACAGCTCAGAACACACTCAGAAGTAACGGCTTCTTGACAGCTATTGAATATGACACAGAGTCCGATGCTGAAATCGGATCTGTTGTTAAGACTTCTCCTAAGAAAGGTGACAGCGCCCCTTCAGGTTCAACAGTAACAATTTATGTGGCAGCTGAGGCAAATGCCAACAAGCAAACAGTGGTAGTTCCCGTTCTCAGAGGTGAAACTCTCGATTCTGCAAAGAAAATTCTTTCTCAGGCAGGACTTGTTCTTGATACTGCAAATTCAACATACAGAGACAGTGATCGCCCTAAGGGTCAGATTATTGGCAATGACTTGGCAGGTCAGGAAGCACCGAAGGGCACAAAAATTTATGTTATTATGAGTAGCGGTTACCATGGTCATGTTGATGTTGACTTAAAACTTCCGGATGCAGACGGTAAGAAGGGAACTGTTGTTATTAAGGTTGACGGTGAAGAGCAAGAAAAGGTTAAGCTTAAGCTCAATGGTGAAAATGAAACTTTCTCAATCGGTTGTCCCGATAAACAGTGTAAGATAACAATTTATATTGATGATCAGAAGGTTTATTCTGCTAAAGTTGACCTTACAAACGATGTTTTATCAGGCAATAGTGTGCTTTCATCTGAAAAGACTTATAAGTATAAAGTTGAGACTACCAGCGAAAAAGAAACAACAACCAAAAAGGATGACACAACCACAACAACTAAGCCTAAACCAACTAACCCCACAACAACAACTACTACAACAACCAAACCGACAACCACCACAACAACTAAAAAGCCGGAGACAACCACAACAACTAAGCCTGAACCGACGGGGACAACAGTAACGATTGTAACCGATCCGGTTTCTGTGGCTGATCCGGAAATAACGGATCCGGATGAACCAACGGACGATGAAAATGAGCCGGCAGGGGATAATGATACACCTTAAATAGTGGAGTTGGTTAAGTGGAATTTGATGGCGTAATATTAAAAGGAATCGGAGGCTTTTATTATATAAAGGCCTCTGATGATAAAGTTTATGAATGTAAGGCAAAGGGAATTTTCAGAAAAAACAAGGTTTCTCCTTTGGCCGGTGACAATGTTAAAATCACTGTTCGCGAAAACGGCGAAAATACCATAGATGAGATAAAAGAGAGGAAGAACTTTCTTGTCAGACCTCAAGTGGCAAATGTTGATCAGATGCTTTTGGTTTCCTCTGTGGTTCAGCCTACGGCAAACACTTTGGTTATGGATAAATTGATTGCCATTGCAGAGAAAAAGAAGATTGAGCCGGTAATAGTTTTTTCTAAATCCGATCTTGCAAGTTCAGATGAATTGGCAGAAAGTTATACAAAAGCCGGATTTAAGGTTTTTTCCGTATCTAAGGAAACAGAAAATGTTGACTGTATCAAAGAAGTTTTAAAAGATAAAGTTACAGTTTTTACGGGTAATACAGGTGTGGGAAAATCCACATTGATAAACAAACTTTCACCCCAATTATCTCTTGCAACAGGTGAAATCAGTGATAAGTTGGGACGAGGCAGGCATACCACTCGACAGGCGGAACTGTTTCCGCTGTTTGGCGGCTATGTTATTGATACTCCCGGTTTTTCCTCCCTTGATTTTATCAGCAACGATATAATTTTGAAAGATGACTTGCAGTTCTACTTCCGAGAATTTGAGGACAGCATCGGCAAATGTCAATTTGTTGACTGCTCTCATGTATGCGAGAAGGGTTGTGCTGTGATTGAAAGGGTTAATTGCGGAGACATACCACTTTCAAGACATAACAGTTATGTTTCAATTTATAATGAAATTAAAGATATAAAACACTGGCAATTATAAAATTATCACATTTATTGTTCTGAACATATAATGTAACAGAAACGAAAAAGGGAGTGTTACAGATGTGTTCTAAGCGTAAGTGCGCCGGTGCGGCGTTTGCGGCTTTTGCATCAGGCTTACTTTTTGCACTGTGTTTCCCTACAAAGTTTTTGATTTTCGTTTTGGCTTTGGCACTTATAATTTTAAGTGTTATTGTTTGCAAATAAACAAAAATTTGGTGGGGAGGTAAGTTTATGAAAGTCGTAGTAGTACGAAGTCCCAAGTGTCTTAAAGGTATTTTAAGAACGGTTTTTAAGATAAAAAAAGAAGACTAAATTCAATTGGCAGGGGAAATATATGGAGTTAGAAAATATACTTTTCATCATTGAAATTATCGGTGCTTTTGCTTTTGCTCTTTCAGGCGCTATAACGGGAATACAAAGACAGATGGACGTGTTCGGTGTTATTGCCATGGGAATTACAACAGCTGCGGCGGGAGGAATAATAAGAGATGTTCTCTTAGGACATTTTCCGCCCAGAATATTTTATAGCTATGTATATCTTATTATATGTGTTGTGGCATCGCTTGCGGTTTTCATTGTGGCATATATCGCCAAAGAAAAGTTCAGTGTTAACCTGGATTTGATCAACTATATTGATAATATATTCGATGCCATAGGATTAGGACTTTTTTCGGTGCTTGGCGTAGGATTTGGGCTTGAGGAAGGATATGCGGAAAATGCGGTATTTTGCATTTTTTTAGGTACAATAACCGGTGTTGGCGGTGGAATTTTCCGTGACATAATGAGTTTGAGCGTACCTTTAATTTTCAGAAAGCATATATATGCAATGGCATCAGTCTTAGGCTCGGCTACATATTACTTCATGATGGTAAATGACTGCGGAAAAGTTTGGTCTATTATTGTTGCAATGATTCTCACTTTCCTTTTGAGAATGCTCGCAACCATATTTAAGTGGAGTTTACCGAAAATAAATCTTTACGAAAATTAAATTCGGCAGACGAACAAATAAATTGAATATTGAGAAAGGGTTTCATCGGATGTTAAGTCCAATGAAACCCTTTTAGAATATTATTTGATGGAGTTTGCTGTGGGAGCCCGGCGGTATAGTCGGGCTGTCAGCCGAAGGCTGACTTACAGCACAGATTTTCGGTTTACATGAATTTTTGGCTTTCCGCTACTGCCATTTTATCGCAAATCTCATTTTCCGGATGACCGTCATGGCCTTTTACCCAGTTGATTTCAACTTCATGTTTGTCTATCAATGTCAAAAGTTCGTCCCATAACTCAGGATTGAGTGCAGGTTTTTTGTCCTTTTTCTTCCAACCGTTCGCTTTCCAGGATTTTGCCCAGCCTTTTGTTATTCCGTCTGCAACATATTTGGAATCGGTTGTTAATATAACCTTGCATTCTTCTTTTAACGCTTTCAGACCCATTATAACCGCTGTCAGTTCCATTCTGTTATTAGTGGTGTCTTTCTCTCCTCCGGAAAGCCTTTTCTCCGTTTCTTTATAGCGTAAAATTGTTCCCCAGCCTCCCGGACCCGGATTGCCGGAACAAGCACCGTCAGTGTAAATATATACTGTTTTCATTTCTTTCCTCATTTCAGTAACTTCTTTTTCATGTATTTTATCATAAAATTCTTTTATAAACAAGATAGTAAGTTTACAAATTAAAATTACAGTTCATAATATTTTCCGTAAGCATAGCTTAGTAAACCCGGTTTACATATTGACATGAAGTGGAAAAAATAGTAAAATAACATAATGCATAAGAATGAGATTTTTCTAATCTATTTTCATACATAATATTGAATTTAACAGTAAAGGCAGGCGAATTAAATGTCAGAAAATATGCCGGTTATCAGTAAAACAAAAAAGAATGTAAAACCGGAAAAAAAGATGAAGCAGAATAAAAAAGAACGAAACAATGACAAAGTAAATCAAACTAAAAATCAGAATAAAACCAATTCTAAAACAAAACAGATTCAAAATAAACAGTCCAAAACGCAAAACTATAAAAACAAGAGCAAAAAAGGACGCAGTAAACAGCAAAAATCAAAGCCTTGCGAAAAGGTCAAGATCGCTTTCTTGGGCGGTATAAACGAGGTTGGCAAGAACATAACACTTTATGAATATGGTGACGATATGTTCATTGTCGATTGCGGTTTGGCTTTTCCCGATCAGGATATGCCGGGTGTTGATCTGGTTATTCCCGATTTCACTTATCTTGAAAAAAATGTGGAAAAAATAAAAGGCGTTGTTATTACCCACGGTCATGAAGATCACATCGGCGCTCTTGCATATTTGCTTAAAACCGTCAATGTTCCTGTTTTCGGAACACGACTTACCATCGGTCTTATTGAAGGAAAACTCAAAGAGCATAAAATGCTCGGTAATGTAATTCTTAAGACTGTTGAGCCGGGTGACGAAATAACCTTAGGCAAGTTTAAGGTTGAGTTTATTCATGTTAACCACTCTATACCCGATGCTGTCGCTCTTGCCATTAAATCTCCGGCAGGGGTGATCATTCAGACCGGCGACTTTAAAATTGATTGTACCCCCATTGACGGTGGTATGATTGACATAGCACGATTTGCTCAGTTAGGTAATGAGGGCGTTCTTGCACTTCTTTCCGATTCAACAAATGCAGAAAGACCGGGATTTACTGAAAGCGAGAAAAAAGTCGGGGAATCTTTCGGATTGCTTTTCAGAAAAGCGGGTCAAAGAAGAATTATCGTTGCAACCTTTGCATCTAATATACACCGAGTTCAGCAAATCATTGATGTTGCAAAGAGTTTAGGAAGAAAGGTTGCTCTTTCCGGCAGAAGCCTTGAAAATGTTGTAACAATCGGAACCGAACTTGGATATTTGAAAGTTCCGGAAAACATTTTGATTAGTATAGATGAAATAAATAAGTATACACCCGAACAGATTGTTCTTATCACAACCGGAAGTCAGGGCGAACCTATGTCAGCCCTTACAAGAATGGCTTTCTCAGACCACAGAAAAGTTTCAATCACACCTAACGATTATGTTATCATTTCAGCTAACCCGATTCCGGGCAATGAAAAGATGGTGGGAAATGTTATCAATGAACTTATGATGCTTGGTGCAGAAGTTGTTTATGAGAAAATGTATGATGTTCATGTATCCGGTCACGCTTGCCAAGAAGAACTTAAGATAATGCTTGGTATTGTGAAACCGCAGTATTTTATTCCTGTTCACGGTGAGCATAAACATTTGCAGAAACATGCTTTACTTGCAGAACACATGGGCATTAACAGAAAAAATATACTCATAGTTGAAAACGGCAGCGTATTTGAGCTTGCTCAAGATCATGTTAAACGACTTGAGAATGTTCAGGCAGGCAGAGTATTTGTTGACGGCACAGGCGTTGGAGATGTGGGTTCAATAGTAATCAGAGACAGAAAGCATCTTTCAAGCGACGGTCTTATTATAATCGTTGCCACTATTGATTCTGCTTCAGGTGAACTGTTAAGCGGTCCCGATGTAGTTTCAAGAGGCTTTGTGTATGTAAGAGAGTCCGAAGATCTTATCGAAGATGCAAAACGAATTTCTTATGAGTCTCTTATGAAATGTCAATATAAAAACATCAGAGAATGGAATACCATCAAGAACAGAATTCGTGATGATGTTTCAAAACTTATGTATGAAAAAACAAAGAGAAGTCCGATGATTTTACCGATAATAATGGAGGTGTAAAGTTATGAAAAGCATATGGCATAAGTATATGTTTGCATTTATTGCAACGCCTATAACCTTGGCTTTCTGTGTTGTAACATGGTTTTATAATAAGCCGGCGGCGATAGTGGAGTTTGTTTTACTTGTTGCTGTTTGCTTTGGATATATACTTCACACTTATGTTGAGAATATTGAGGTCGTCTCAAAGGTGAAAGCCTTGGCAAAGGAAATCGGCGATGTGACAACCTCATCACTTGACTCAATACCTTTCATCAGTGTTGCATTTGATGAAGACGGTAAGATTTTTTGGTTCAATGAGAAGTTTTCCGATAGTTTTTTTGAAGATGGAAAGTCCCAAAACCTTGATGTTTTGCAAATCACAGGTGTTGACTCAATGGATAGCTTTAAAGAAAACGGCAGCGTTATTACGGCGAAAAACGGAAGATGTTTCATCTCTTATATCAGTGAATATAAAGACAAAAATGATAAACTTATTTATATGCTTTATATGATCGATGACACAAAAAACAGAGAATTACTAACAAAATATAATGACAGTCGCCCTTCCATAATCCTTATAAATGTAGATACCATTGACGATATCCGACAGAACTTTAAAGAAGGGGAATGTGGTGCGATTTTCGGCAGGATTGAAGAGATCATAATTAAATGGGCGGATAAGTTTAACAGTGTATGCCGCCGACTTTCTACCGGTAAGTTTATTGTTGTTGCAGAAGAAAAGAATCTTCAGGCAATGAAAGAGGATAAGTTTAAACTTCTTGAATATGTGAGAACTTTAAGTTATGCAGATAAGAAAATAAATGCAACTCTTTCAATCGGTATCGGTAAAGAGGGAAATCTTGTTGACTCCAATGAAGCTGCAAAAGCCGCAATCGATATGGCGCAAGGTCGAGGCGGGGATCAGGTGGCAATTAAATACGGAACCGAATATACATTCTTCGGTGGTGTGTCAGCCGGACCTGAACGCTCAAACAAGGTTAAAACACGAGTTGTGGCAACTTCGTTTAAAGAGCTTATCCAAAACTGTGAAAATGTTATGATCATGGGTCACAGATATGCCGATCTTGATGCTTTCGGTTCGGCAGTAGGCGTTTTAAGCATTGTTAAATACTTGAAGAAACCTGTGAGCATTGTTATTGACAAGCAAACTGCTCTTGCAGGGCCGCTTATTAAAAAGTTTGAAGATGCAGGCAATGAAAACTATTTGGTTTCCGTTGATAAATCCAAATATATGGTGAACGAAAATACACTTTTGGTTGTTGTGGACACCCATAAGCCGGATTTCACTGAATGTCCCGAACTTTTGAAAAAGGCAGGAAGAATCGCAGTAATTGATCATCACAGAAAATCTGTAAATCA
The DNA here is from genome assembly GCA_964411915.1 of uncultured Faecalibacterium sp. Classification (GTDB taxonomy): domain Bacteria; phylum Bacillota; class Clostridia; order Oscillospirales; family Acutalibacteraceae; genus UBA6857. Next base: position 9,202 of record CAYPMB010000011.1, on the reverse strand, counting down.
TATTGAAAATGCAGTTTTGTTCTTCCATGCATCTTATGCATCCTCCGCATCTGAAATGGTAACAGAACTCGCTCAGTATATCGGAGATTCTTCTGCAATAGATTCCTTGACAGCTCAGGCACTTCTTTCTGGAATTGTCCTTGATACTAAAAACTTTATTCTCAAAACCGGTGTTCGCACCTTTGAGGCGGCAGCTTATCTGAGAAGCAGAGCTGCTGACACGGTTGAAGTTAAAAAGCTGTTCAGTAACGATATGGAATTATTCAAATACAGAAATACGGTTATTGATGCAGCCGTAAATTATAAAGGCTGTGCTATTTCCGTTGCAAATATTGAGTCTGATGAAATAAGACTTATTACCTCTCAAGCGGCAGATGAACTTTTGAATATTGACGGTGTCAAAGCGTCTTTCGTGCTGTTTGAAATTAACGGAGTTATCAATATTTCCGCAAGATCATTTGGTGAAATGAATGTTCAGGTGATAATGGAGAAGTTTGGCGGCGGAGGTCATCAGACTATGGCTGCCGCACAGGTTGATGGCGGAAATGCTGACGATATTATTTATATGCTTAAGGAAGAAATAGATAATTATTTTGATGAAATGTAAATTTGTTTCATAAATGAAAGGAGCAATTAAAATGAAAGTTATTTTAAAAGCTGATGTTAAAGGATTAGGCAAAAAAGGACAGCTTGTTAATGCGTCTGACGGATATGCAAGAAACTTCCTTTTTCCGAAAAATCTTGCAGTGGAAGCAAACGCTCAGGCAATGAGTGAATTTAAAAATAAGGAAAATGCCGAAAAATATAAAATTGCAACAGAAACTGCAGCTGCACAGAAGAATGCAGAAAGAATTAAGGGTAAGACAATTAAACTCACTGCAAAAGCAGGTCAGAACGGAAAACTTTTCGGTTCTGTCACAAGTAAGGAAGTTGCGGAAAAGTTGAAAGCTGAATTTAACATTTCAGTTGATAAGAGAAAGATCAATATGGAAGATATCAAAACTTTCGGCACTTTTGAAGCTGAAGTAAAACTTTACACAGGCATCAGTGCAAAGATATATGTTATGGTTGGAGAATAATATTTTAAGTTATTACCCCCAGCAAAATGTAAAGGAGTGGTATTTTGTCCGCTGAGATGGCTTATAACAGCTTTGACAGTGTAAATTTGCCTTATAGCCTTGAGGCTGAACAGGCAGTCCTCGGTTCGATCTTAATGGAGCCGACTTGCATAAATCAAGCGGTTATTTATGTTAAAAGTGAATATTTCTTCTTACCTCAACATAAGGCGATATTCTCCATCATGCAGAATATTGACGCAGCAGGAGGCAAGATAGACCCCCTCATAGTTCTTGAGGCCTTGAAGAAAGATCAAGTTTATGATGATGCAGGAGGAAAGAATTATCTTTTCCAACTTTCTCAGGTTGTTCCCTCAACGGAGAATATTGAAAGTTATGCCAAAATCGTAAGAGAAAAGTATTATATAAGAACTCTTATAAATACTTGCCGTGAAATCGTTGACGATTCCACAAACAACAGCGAAAGCGCAGATACACTTCTTGATGCAGCAGAACAGAAAATTTATAACATCAGACAGGGCAAAGTCACAACCGGACCTTCTCTTTTAAGTGATGTTATTGTGGGCGAAGTTTATGATAAACTTAAAAAGCTCAGTTCCGATGATGCGGATATGTATAAGGGCTTTACCACCGGTTTTACAGATCTCGATAAAGTTACTACCGGTCTTAATAAAGCCGATTTGATTATTGTTGGCGCTCGTCCTGCCATGGGTAAAACAAGTTTCGCTCTTAATATTGCAAGAAACGCTGCTGTAATGGCAGGGAAAAAAGTTCTTTTCTTCTCTTTGGAAATGACAAAAGAACAGCTTGCTCAAAGAGTTCTTTCCATGGAGGCAAGAGTTGAAAGTTATAAGATGAGAACTGGTGAAATTCAAGATGAAGAGTGGAAGCGCCTTGCGGCTGCCACTGCCTCTTTAAGTAACTGTAAGTTCTATCTTGATGACACATCACTTATTACAGTTCCCGAAATGAAGGCGAGAATAAGACGACTCAAAGATGTTGATCTTGTTATAATCGACTATCTTCAGCTTATGAAAGGAACAGGAAGAATAGAAAGTCGTGTTCAGGAAGTTTCCGAAATCACAAGAAGCCTGAAACTTATGGCAAAGGATCTTGGAATACCTGTTATAACTTTGGCGCAGCTTTCCCGTTCAACTGAGGCAAGAGGAAAGTCTCACAGACCTCAGCTTGCTGACCTTCGTGAATCAGGTTCAATTGAGCAGGACGCAGATATAGTTCTTATGCTTTATCGTGACGAATATTATACAGACGAAGAAAAAGATAAGGACAACGAGTCAGAGGAAGAAAAGAGTGGTGTTAATATCGCTCAGGTCATAGTTGCCAAAAACAGACACGGTACTACTGCTGATGTTGACCTTTCATGGAATCCGGACTATACTATGTTTGGAAATTTGGAGAAATTCAGATGATAGACAAAGTCAGAAACACCGTTAAGAATTATTCAATGCTTAAAGACGGGGACAAAGTTGCTGTGGGTGTTTCCGGTGGTGCGGACTCAATGTCATTATTGAGTATTTTGTGCCGTATCAAAGAGGAAATTCCCATTGATATAACAGCTGTCCACATAAATCACGGCATTAGAGGTGACGAAGCTGAGAGAGACGAAAACTTTGTCAAAGATTATTGTCGAAAACATAATATCAAGTTGGTTGTATATAAGAAAAATATTCCCGCCATTGCCAAGGAAACCGGTGAGAGCGAGGAAGAATGTGGTCGGCGCATACGATATGAATGTTTTTCTCAGGTATGCCCTGACGGTTTGATTGCAACAGCCCACACTCTTTCAGACAGCATCGAAACCATGATTTTCAATATGTTGAGGGGATGCACTGTTTCCGGTTTGTGCGGTATTCCAGAAAAGCGAGATAACATAATCAGACCTCTCATTGATTGCACAAGACAGGAAATTGAACTTTATTGTGAAGAAAATCAGATTTCCTATGTGACAGATAGCACAAATCTTGAAAGCGATTATTCCAGAAATTTCATCAGGAATGAAATCATGCCGATGTTTTCACGAATTAACCCTATGTATATGACTGCTCTTGCAAGATGTCAAACATCTGTTAAGAGCGATAATTCATATATAGAAAGTAATGTAAAAAAACTGTATGAAGAGCTTGTCGGTGATAAATGCACAATTGAAACGAAGGCACTTAGACAGTTGGATAAGACGGTTAAGAGCAGACTGATTTATAAGTTCATAAAAGATAACACAGGCATATCTTCTGAAAATAAACATATTTCTTTAGTGTTGTCCCTTTTAGAAAAAGAGGGGGCAGTGCAACTGGGAAGTGATTGCTTTATTGAAGTGAGAAATGGTATTCTTTCTTTGTCAAAAAGTATTCACCAATCTGAAACTTGGGAGCAAAAAGCCGAAATAGGGATAAACATAACTCCTAAAGGTGTAATAGAAATAAGAGAAGAAAAGCCGGATAACATAAATTTTAATAAAAATTTAGTTAATAGCGTATTGGAATGTTATATTGATTATGATAAAATTGTTGGCGATATCGTTATTCGATCCAGACAAGAGGGCGACAAAATAACATTACCGACAAGAAACATAACCAAATCCCTGAAAAAACTTTTTTCCGAAATGAAAATTCCCGTGGAAGAACGAAACAAACTTCCCGTGATCGCTGACAGTGAAAAGGTGCTATGGGTTTGGGGCATAGGATATAATAAGCAATGTAAAGCAGATCAATCCACAAAAAGAGTTTTAAAAATAATCGGAGGTACAAAATGTTAAACGATATTCAAAGTGTTCTCTATGATGAAGAGACTTTGGCAAAAATATGCCAACGCTTAGGTAAACAGATAAGTGAAGACTATAAAGATAAGAATTTACTTCTTGTCAGTGTCCTTAAAGGCTCTGTTATTTTTATGGCAGATCTTATGCGTAACATTACCATTCCATGTCGCATAGACTTTATGGCAGTTTCAAGTTACGGTTCAGGTACACAGTCTTCAGGTATTGTTAAAATCAAAAAAGATCTTGACATAAATCTTTCAGGATATGATCTTATTTTGGTTGAAGATATCTTAGACAGCGGAAAAACTCTTTATAACTTACGCAGTGTTTTGCAGCTGAGAAATCCTAACAGCATTAAGATTTGCACTTTGCTTGATAAACCTGCAAGAAGAGAAGCTGACATAGTGCCGGATTATGTAGGTACGGAAGTACCCGATGAATTTGTTGTCGGCTACGGTCTTGATTATGACGAAAAATACCGTAATCTTCCATTTATCGGCATTTTGAAGCCCTATGTTTATGAGAAAAACGAAAATAATGAGTAATCAGGAGTGAAGAAAAAATTGAAAAACAGCAAACTGAAGGCGATTTTGCCTTATCTTATTATTCCCATTGTAATGATTATTGCGATTTCATATCTTTCATCATCAACTGCAACTTCAAAGAATTTGAAGTATTATGAAATCGTTGAACTTTTCGATGAAGAAAAGGTTGTTTCATATAACTTGAATCTTAGTTCAGGTGCATTGAAATATAAGTTAGAGGGCGATGATACGATTTATAAGTATACAGTGCCCAGTGTTTCTATCTTCGTTGAAGATATACACGATTCAGTAGTTGAGCACAATAGAAAGGACACTGAAAACAAGATCTCATACGATTACACAGCAGGTTCTTCCTATTCTATGTGGTCAAGCATTATGCCTATGGCACTCATGACATTGATCACTTGTCTGCTTCTCTTCTTTATTATGAAGAAGACAACTCAGTCAGCACAAAACGATCTCAGCCAGACAATGATGTTTGGTAAGGCAAGAGTGAAAATGTCAAAGGATCAGAAAAGAAAAACAACCTTTGATATGGTTGCCGGTGCTGATGAAGAAAAAGAAGAATTGAGTGAAATCGTCGATTTCCTTAAAAGTCCGGAAACTTTCAACGCTTTAGGTGCAAGAATTCCCAAGGGTGTGTTACTTATCGGCCCTCCGGGAACAGGTAAAACCTTACTTGCAAGAGCCGTTGCAGGAGAGGCAGATGTGCCGTTCTTCTCGATTTCCGGTTCCGACTTCGTTGAAATGTATGTAGGTGTTGGTGCTTCACGAGTAAGAGATCTTTTCCAACAGGCAAAGAAAAATTCTCCATCTATTGTGTTCATTGATGAAATTGACGCAGTGGGCAGACACCGTGGCTCAGGTATGGGTGGCGGACATGACGAAAGAGAACAGACTCTTAACCAGTTGCTTGTCGAAATGGACGGCTTTGGCGTAAATGAGGGCGTTATTGTCATTGCAGCAACAAACAGACCTGATATCCTTGACCCGGCATTGCTCAGACCGGGCAGATTTGACAGACAAATAACAGTTGGTTATCCGGATATGAAAGGCAGAAAAGAAATTCTTGCAGTTCATGCTAAGGGTAAGCCGCTTGCTCCTGATGTTGACTTGGGAGTTATTGCGAAATCAACAGCAGGTTTCACAGGTGCAGAACTTGAAAATCTTCTCAACGAAGCTGCTCTTCTTGCTGCAAGAAGAAGAAAAAAAGCTGTTACAATGTCTGAAATCGAAGAGGCAACAGTTAAGGTTGTTGTCGGCACCGAAAAGCGTTCCCACAAAATTAACGATAAAGAGAAAAAACTCACTGCATACCATGAAGCAGGTCACGCCATTGCCACATATAACTTGGCATCTCAGGACGATGTTCACGAAATTTCCATCATTCCAAGAGGCATGGCAGGGGGTTATACCATGTCAATTCCTACTGAGGATAAGAGTTATCACAGTAAGAATGAAATGCTTGACGATTTGGTTGTTCTCTTGGGTGGTCGTGTGGCTGAGGCACTTATTCTCGGTGATATTTCAACAGGTGCGTCCAACGATATTGAGAGAGCAAGCGAAATTTCAAGAAAAATGGTTACTCAGTACGGTATGAGTGAAAAACTCGGTCCTATTGCTTTCGGTTCTCAGAATGATGAGGTTTACCTTGGCAGAAGTTACGGTCATGTGCGCAATTATTCTGAAAAGATTGCAGCTGATATCGATGAAGAAATCAACAGCATTGTTAAAAATGCTTACAGCAGATGTGAAGATATTCTTAATGCAAATATTGATAAACTTCACATTGTTGCAAAGTATCTTATTGAAAACGAAAAAGTTAACGGTGAAGATTTCAAGGCATTGATGGAGGGAAGAGATATTCCCAAGCTCGATTCTGATTCACCTGAAACAAACCAAATAGCTGATAATGCTGAAAATGTAATTCTTCCTGCTGAGAATGAGGAAGACAGTAACAGCGAAAACTAACGGTTGATAAATTCTCAAAGCGGATTTCCCAAATGAAAGCGAGAAATCCCTTTGAGGATTTACTTTTATCGAAAAACTTTGATTTATAACTATTGACAGTTAAGTTAATATTTTATATAATAATATACTGATAGTTTATGAAATTTTATCATGAAAGGATGAAATATTATGGCACAGGAAATTTTAATGACCGCCGCCGGCAAAAAAGAGTTAGAGGAAGAACTTGAACATCTTAAAGTCGTAGGTCGTCAGGAAATAAAAGAGAAAATTCAGGTAGCATTGTCTTTCGGTGACCTTTCCGAAAACAGTGAATACGAAGAAGCTCGTAACGACCAGGGTAAACTTGAAGCTCGTATCAGTGAAATCGAAGCTATTTTGCTTAATGTTAAACTTATTGACGAAGAAAGCTTAAGCACTGATGTAATTCAGCTCGGTTCAAAGGTTACTATCGTTGATGTTGAATACGGTGACGAATATAAATACCAGATCATCAGCTCAACAAGTACTTCAAAAGATAAGGAAAGCGATTATCTTACAAGTGATGAATCTCCTGTTGCAAAGGCTCTTCTCGGACACAAAGCAGGTGACATCGTTGAAGTTGAAGCTCCTATTGGCGTAATTAAGTACGAAATCAAGGAAATTTCTAAATAATTGATGTTAACAACCGGGTTAAAATATTAAAGAAAGGTTGGGAAATCCAATGGCAGAAGAAAAGAATTTAACTGCTCCCGAACAGGAAGAAGTAGTTCAGGACATAAATGAATTAAGACAGATTAGACTTGATAAGTTGAAAAATATGCAGGAAGCCGGAAAGGACCCATTCCAGATCAGAAAAGCTGAACAGACAATAACTAACAGTGAAATCGAAGCTCGTTTTGAAGAGCTGGAAAATACCGATGTTGCCATTTGCGGTAGAATTATGGCTTGGCGTGATATGGGTAAGGCTAATTTCATTGAAGTCAGCGATCGTTCCGGAAAAATGCAGGTGTATGTAAGAATTGATGATTTAGGCGAAGAAAATTTTGCTGATTTCAAAAAGTGGGATATCGGTGATATTGTTGAAGTTAAAGGCTTTGTTTTCAGAACAAGAAGAGGTCAGATTTCTGTTCACGCAAAATCAATCAGACTTCTTTCAAAGTCACTTCTTCCTCTTCCTGAAAAGTTCCACGGCTTAAAGGACACAGACACTCGCTACCGTCAGCGTTATCTTGACCTCATTGTTAATCCTGAGGTTAAGGATACATTCTTCAAGCGTTCACAGATTATCAAAGAGATCAGAAATTATCTTGACAGCTATAACTTTGTAGAAGTTGAAACACCGATATTGGTTTCAAATGCCGGCGGTGCAGCTGCAAGACCCTTTGTGACTCATCACAACGCTCTTGATGAAGATTTCAAACTCAGAATTTCACTTGAATTATACCTTAAGCGTCTCATTGCCGGTGGTATGGAAAGAGTTTATGAAATCGGAAGAGTATTTAGAAACGAAGGAATTGATACCAAGCATAACCCAGAGTTTACACTTATGGAATTATACATGGCATACGCTGATTATAACGATATTATGGATCTTACAGAAGGTCTTATCAGACATTGCGCTGAAAAAGTTTGTGGTTCTGGTGTGGTAACTTACGGTGATGTTGAAATCGACCTTACAAAGCCCTTTGCAAGACTTTCTATGATCGATGCTGTTAAGAAGTATGCTGGTGTAGACTTCGATCAGCTTACATTTGAAGAGGCTAAGGCTCTCGCTAAGGAAAAAGGCATTGAAGTTGATCCAATGCATAAGAAGGGCGATATTCTTAACTCATTCTTCGAAACTTTTGTTGAAGAGAATTTAATTCAGCCAACATTCATCATTGATTATCCTGTTGAAATATCACCTCTTACAAAGCGTATACCGGAAAAGCCGGATTTCGTTGAAAGATTTGAAATATTTATAACAGGCAGAGAGTTCGGTAACGCATACTCAGAGCTCAATGACCCGATTGATCAAAGAGGCAGATTTGAGTTCCAGGAAGAACTTTTTGCAAGCGGAAACGAAGAAGCAAATCATACCGATGAGGACTTCCTCACTGCTATGGAATACGGTATGCCTCCAATGGGTGGTATCGGTATCGGTATCGACAGACTTGTTATGCTCCTCACTAACAGTCAAGCAATCAGAGATGTTTTGCTCTTCCCAACGATGAAGTCTATTGATAAATAATAAATCTTTAACCTCTGCTGTAAAATTTTCGGCAGAGGTTGATTTTTTTTATTTGTTGCAGTTGCGGGTATTTGGCTTTTTTGAAGTGATGTAGATCATATCTAAGATACCAACGGTGACGAGGTTTACACTTTGCAAACAATAACCGATGCCAATATTATCAACAGAGATATCGGTGCAATCGGAGCAGGCTCTTCAATAGATTCGATTTCCAACGTGGAAGAGTATCATTCAAAGAAATTCACAGGTGTTGACGAAATATTTACTGAAAATATTGCTACCAATCGAATGGAAATCACTGTTAACCATGCTCAGGTTACAAAAGGAAACTTCCGTCTGGTGCTTTTGGTGAATGATGAGATAGTTCACGATTTCAAACTTAATGAACTCACACAAACTTATGTTTTGGAAGATGTTAAGGGAACTGTATCTCTTAGAATAGCAGGCGAGAGTGCAGAATATGTGTTTGACTATTGGATAATTTAAAACAATTATATTGAGATTAACACTCGGTATGCCTTCGGGGATATCGGGTGCCCTTATTTACTTCCAAAAAACAAGAAAAAACAAGATCATAGACAACAGTTAATATAATTTTAAAATTAGAAAATAGACTTTTGTATAC
>CAYPMB010000010.1:0-60804 GCA_964411915.1 uncultured Faecalibacterium sp. | reverse complement strand
GCAAACTTAAAGCACGAATGTAAATAGGTTGCCAAAGTGTTTACAACTGCTCTTTAGAAACAGCAAGGTTAAAGAGCCGAAGTAAATCCCTATATATTTGAAAGGACTAATTTATAACAAAATAAATTTTCACTAATATTTCACTATTTTTTTACTAATTTTCATTATGAGGGACTTTGAAAAAAGCAACTGCCCTCACAAAGTGAGAGCAGTTTGTATAATAAATCAATTTATTAATAGTTATATATCCAAAAGTTTAGCTATTTCATTTACAGTGTCAAGAACTTCATTAAACTGCAAATCACCAATGTACTTATTATCGGCAATATAATTGTTCCATAACCGATGCATCTGCGGCTCGTTACGGATATCATCTATGATTTCTTCCCAATCTCGAATATCATCGGTTGAATTACGCTTTTTTGCAGTATGTAAAACAGCTTCTTTCAGAATATCAATGTGTATTTCTTCTTTTCGGCTATGGTACAAGGTGTGCAAATCGTAATAGTCCCTTGCTCTTGTTGTACCGATATTTCGACGAATAATCGTTTCATATTTTTCAGCAAGTATTGTTTCAAGTGTATATGCAAGAACGGGAATAGCCTTTTCCTCAAAGAGCATCGGAAATTCATATTGTACGGCAGCAGGAGTAATAATATCACCTGTTGTAATATCAATTTTCATCGGGCTGTCAATTTTTCCGTATTTAGCACGAAGATGTATGCGAAAATTATTGTAAGCATCTTCTTCACGGATGGGTTCGATGCTTTCATATTCAAACTCTATTCCGTCGAAAATATCAATTGCAATAATCTCTCTAACTGCTTTGACAATTTCATCCTCTTCCATCTGAATTCCACGGACTGTTGTATCCATATCCATAGTGGTACGTTCACTGATACCAATCATAGATGAAATGAGGAGTCCACCTTTGAGAATGAAATTGTTGCAATATTTGGAATTTGCTAGACGCTCCAATATTCTTTCAAACAAAAACATCTGAAGAACTTCCTGAGCCCTGAGATTTTTCTTTGTAGCCATACTTCTGATAGAGCCTTTTAACTGTTCCGGTGTTTTCATTACAATACCTCCATATAGGTTCTTATTTGGTCTTCAATACCGAAAACCTTTCCGTATTTAAGCAGTTTTCTGTGATTTGGATTGGATTTGAAATAATCCTTGATAGCCTGTGAGTACACTTGGATATCAATCTGATTTTTTTCTCGTATCAAATCACAGATGCATCTTTCTCTGTCATAAACCTTCACTGTTGCACCCTGCGGAGATTTTGCTTCGGTTATACCTAATTCAAAAATCTCGGGCTGAACATAATGACATCTTAGATTATCGTTTCCCTTTTTTAAGAAACTTATGTTTACACCTTGAGGAACTGTAATGTCATAAATGTGAGGAGTACGGTCCGAAAGACCTAACATATACAATGCTGTACCATAAGAAAAAACAGCGTGCTTGTTTCGGATTTGTACCAATGCATATTCATCTGAAATTTCATTTGCGAGAATATACAGTCCTTTTCTGACTTGCTCAAGAAAACCTCTATCAACAAGTTTTTTTATTATAGGTCTGCTTAAACCGATTTCTTCAATCTGTGATGTTTTTATAAAGCCGTTGTTTTGGAGTGCAACATCTTTTATGCGTGACATAATTTCTTCCACTGTACAGCACCTCCCTAAAGTAATTTTGTTTACATCTGTGCTTTAGATTATACAAAATTAAAGCACGAATGTAAATAGTTTTTCTAATATTAGTTTATACATATTCGATGTTTTTATGAAGTGAAATCAAAAATAGAAACTGCTCATTGTAATGAGAAACTGTTGCAAAAAATGCAACAGTCGACACCCAACACAAAAACCGTACATATCAAAAAAGGACGGTGAAGCAATGCTTTAGCAAAAAAACAAAAAGTAATCGAAACTAAAATCAAAAGAAAGGACTTAAAAAAATGTCAAACGAAAAAATAGAACATCTAAATCCCAATTCACTTCATCCATTTGAAAACAATCCGTTTCAAAGTGTTGATGAAAATGAGTATAACGAGCTTCGTGATAGCGTTATGGAGTTCGGAATTATCACACCACTCATTGTCAATAAGTCGGATAACGGTTTTGAAATTATCTCCGGTCACAGACGATGGCAGATTGCAAAGGAATTAAATCTTGATGTCATTCCTGTGTATGTGAAAGATTTTTCAAAAGAAGAAGCCGTAATAAATTTTGTTGATTGCAACCTTAGCCGAGAAAAAATATTGCCGAGTGAAAAAGCACGAGCGTACAAAATGAAACATGATGCACTAAAAAAGCAAGGTGCAAGAACCGACTTAACTTCGTCACAACTTGGGACGAAGTTTCGCAGTGATGAAAAGTTGGCAGAAACAATGCCCGATTCCCGTATGCAAATTCAAAGATATATTCGATTGAATAATCTGCAACCTATACTACTTGATATGGTGGACGAAGGCAGAATATCTTTCACACCCGCAGTCGAACTTTCGTACTTAACAGAAGATGAACAAGGCAAATTGATTGAAACCATTGAAAGCGAAGACTGTACTCCGTCACTCTCTCAAGCACAGCGTATGCATAAGTTAAGTGATGAAAAGAAATTGACTATTGACACTATCTTTGAAATTATGGCAGAGCAAAAAGGTAATCAAAAAGAGTATGTAAAAATTCCGGTCGAAACTTTCAAAAAATATTTTAAGAAAGATATGCCACCGAAAAAGATGGAAGAAATAACGGAAAAGGCTCTTGCAAGGTATGCCGTATTTCTTCAAAAACAACGGCAGTGGGAACGATAAAAACCGTGGTATTGTCTTTGCGAGCATTGGATTTGTTGCAACAAATCCGCTCGCTGGCAGAAAAGAGGTGAAAAAATTGCCGAGAAAAAGATAACACCGATACGCTTTTTATCTTGATGATATGGAAAACGAAATGCTTTTAAGCCAAACAAAAGAATATAACATAAGCGTTTCAAAGTTCATAAGAACGTTGATTTTGTACCAATGTATTAAATTTCCACCCAAAGAAATCCGTTCCGTTGTTCCGGAACTTAGGCGTATAGGTAACAATCTTAATCAAATTGCAAGAGCATTAAACGGAAAATCTTTTGTAACCGATAAAGAAATCAGAAATGTGATTACAGAACTTCGTAATTGCGAAAAGCAGTTGCTTGAAAATTTTGATACAAAGAGGTGAAAAATATAGCGATAACAAAAATTAAGAAATTGAAAACAGGGCTTTCAAAACTGATTGATTATGCGATGAATCCGTCAAAAACTACTGCCATTAAAGATATAAATGAGGGATTAAAAAATGAAGAAGTAGTTTTTGTAAGAGGTATAAACTGTACTCCCGAATTTGCGAAAGCACAGATGCAAGAAACGAAAGACAGATTTAATAAAAATACAGGTAATGTCGGATACCATATTATCCAATCCTTTGATGACAATGAGGGAAACAATGAACAGGTTTTTGAAATCGGTTGCAGACTTGCCGAAGAATTATTCGGTGATAGATTTGAAGTGATCGTTGCACTTCATAAAAATACCGACAATCTTCATTGTCATATTGTTGTGAACAGCGTTTCGTTTGTTGACGGTAAAAAGTTTAATGATAACAAAGCATTTCTAAACAAAATGCGAAATGTATCGGACCGTCTTTGCAAAGAGCAAGGTTTGTCTGTTATTGAAAATCCGAAGCAGTCAAAACATCAATGCTATCCACAGTATATTGCAGAGCGTGACGGTGATTACAACAAATTTACAACGCTCAAAAAAGATATTGATGAGTGTATTCTTCGTACAGGTGGTGAAAAAGGTTTTCTTTATGAGATGCAAAAACTCGGTTACAAATTTGATTTCACCAAACCTCATGTAACGGTTAATCATCCGTCATACAAAAGACCTATATGGTTATGCGACCTCGGTGATGAATATTCTTTTGAAAGAATCAGCCAAAGAATTTACGTCGATTGGAAACATTACAGAATTGATTTACCCCCACAAGATGAGTGGAAAGATTATCTGACCGACTTTGAATATAACTATCGAGAAGTTTATGTTCATTTCGTAACAGTAGTTCAGACGGTAAAAAATCGTCCTAAAGAAAACTACTACATTGAAAAATATCTGCAAAAAGAAATCATAAAGCTTGACCGTTTGATTGAGCAACAAAATCTTTTATGCCATAACGATATTGAAAATGGTGAACAGTTACAAGCATATAAACAGGAATGTATAAACGAAATGACAGAGGTAACCGAAGCGAGAAGAATCTGTCGCAACAAATTAAAAACTGTTGTTCGCAAGGGTGATGAAAAGAAAATTGCAGAAATAAAAGATACAATCCACCTGTTTTCCGAAAGGCTTAAAATTCTTCGCAAGGACATTAACACCTGTGAACGAATTGAAAAATCAGAGCCTGAGATAGAAAACGATATTGACAAAATTCTTGAAATCGAACAGCAGCAAAAGAACAAAGCACAAAACAAAAACCGTGGTTATTCACGGGGTGTAAGGTAAGGAGTGACAAGTATAAGAAGAATAATTGAATTTTGTAAAGAAATTAAAAAAGCGTTTTGCGAAGTCTTGTATGAAATAAAAGCAGAATGCTCTATTCCTTTTGATACTCTTGAGCTTATAGCAAGAAGTCTTTGGGATGACATTGTGAAGTATTACGAAGAAAAACGAAACAATGTCGCTTTGGACGAAAAACAGAAATCTACACAATTGACGAAATAACACATTTCAATAATAATTGAAATGTAATAAAAATTACCCATAAAGGAGGAAAAGTATATGACATGTGTGATTTACGCACGATATTCGAGTGATAGTCAGCGTGAGGAATCTATTGAAGGTCAGATTCGTGAATGTACAGCTTATGCCGAAAAACAAGGAATGAAAATTCTTGAAACTTATATTGACAGAGCTTTATCAGCAAAGACCGACAACAGACCCCAATTTCAAAAGATGATTAAGGACAGTGCACAAAAATTGTTTGACACAATTCTTGTATGGAAACTTGACCGTTTTGCCCGAAATCGTTACGACTCGGCTCATTATAAAAATGTACTCAAGAAAAATAATGTTAAGGTTATGTCTGCAACAGAAACTATTTCACAAGGTGCTGAGGGTATTCTGCTTGAATCTTTGCTTGAAAGTATGGCTGAATATTATTCTGCAGAGCTTGCAGAAAAAGTTGCTCGTGGAATGCACGAAAATGCATTGAAAAGCAAATATAATGGTGGCACTCTTACAATCGGTTATACGATTGACGAAAACAGGAAGTATGCAATAAACCCAGAAACAGCTCCCTTTGTGCTTGAGTGTTACAAAAAATATCTTGAAGGGCTGTCAATAAAAAAACTCGTAAAGGTTATGAACGAAAGGGGCATGCGTAACACTTGGGGAACGGAAATGACAATTACTACAATGACCAACCTGCTGAAAAATCGTAAATACCTTGGCGAGTACAGATATGGAAATGTTGTCAACAAGGGTGAAATACCACAAATCATTCCCGAAAAATTGTTTAACAATGTGCAAAAGGCAATTGCGAAAAACAAGCGTGCTCCGGCAAGGCACAAGGCTACCGATGATTATCTTCTGGCAACGAAGCTTTTTTGTGGAAACTGTGGCTCTGCCTTAGTAGGCGAAATAGGAACAAGTCAGAACGGTTCAAAATACAGATATTATCGATGTATCAGTGCCAAGCGAAAAAGAGGTTGTAACAAGAAAAAAGGACACACAAAGGACATTCTCGAAACCTTGGTTTTACAGCAAATTATGAAAATCATTATGGATGATGAAACCATTGATGAAATAGCCGACCTTGCCTTAGAGCAGCAAAGAAAAGAAAATATCACCCTGCCTGCTTTACGAAAACAGTTGAGTGATATAAACAAAAGTATTGATAATGTTCTGAATGCAATTCAAGATGGTATTTACACAACCTCAACAAAAGAACGACTCACAAGCCTTGAGAAAAGAAAGGAAGAAGTCGAACTGCTGATTGCTAAGGAAGAAATAGAAAAACCGTTTCTTTCAAAAGAAGAAATTGTCCAATGGTTTTATGAACTAAGAAAATTCAACATTGATACCCTTACAGCACGAAAATGTCTCATAAATGCATTCGTAAACTCTATTGCGGTTTATGATGATAAACTGCAAATAGTGTTCAATTATAGGGATGGCGTAGAAACCATCCCCTATAACCTACATACAAGTTCGGTTTTAAAAAGGCTTTCGCCCACCAGAAATCCTATTCTCTTGTGAGAATAGGATTTTTATTTTATTCAGTGGGATTTCAAGATAATGAGCCGGTTTTTTCGTCAGCCTTCGGCTGACCGCCCGACTATACCGCCGGGCTTCGTCTGCCTCCGGCAGACCCAAAATTACGCGCCCACGACCGCGGGCGCTCCTGAAATGAAACTCCCATGAAAACTAAACTTTTAAACAAAAACATCTGTATAACAATTTTGATCTGCGCCTTTATTTACGGTTGGATTTCGCCCTTTATGTGGGGAAATAATCCGGCATCGGAAACAGGAACTCTGTCCCTCTTGTGTGAGGAAAGAAAATTGTTTTTCTGGATTTGGGGTATTCTCACCTCCGGAGGACTTGTTTTGAATACGCAGTATATGTATAATAAGTTCGGATTGAAAAATAAGTTTCTCGACGTGCTTTGCGTTTTGGAGCTTGTCAGTATGTGTGGCGTGGCGTTTACGCTCAACCACGGTATTGATGATTGGAATTTGAAAAGACTGATTCATTGGATCGCAACAGGTTGCTTTATTGCTTTTGCTGTGGCTTCCATAGCTCTGTTTTTTATGATAAATCGCCGTAAACATAAGAAATTTGATTTGCTTACACTTTGCACCTTCCTCATATTGGCAACATTTCTTATTATTTTCGCAACCGTGGGCAAAAGCGCTTTGATGGAAGTTATACCACTTGCTCTTATCCAGATACTCCTCTTTGCCGTGAATTTCGCTTCATGGATAAATGAAGAGGAATCGGTAAAAACGGTAAACAAATAAACCGAATATATTGAATTATGACATGATCAAGGCTTCACCATCAAGGTGAAGCCTAATTTGTTATTTGTGGGCACAAGACATTTTGCACCTTACTGATTTCATTATCAAACCGTGGTTACTATCTTTTCTTATAAATCACAAGTTCGGGATTGGCGCCGTTTTCTTCATAGGTACAGATAAGGATAAAATCCATGTTGGCGGCTATGCCGAAACATCTGTTTTCGCCAAATTCACATTCGAGTTGATTACCTAAATATGTTGCATTGTCGTCAAGATATTTCACAGTTCTTCCGTTGGGAAGTCTGTATTCAAGATTGATATAACTGCCAACGAGCGCATTGAGTTTGGTGAGCTTGGGCATACCTTCAATATTTAAGGCATTGATTTCTTTTATCAGAATTTCCTTGAATTTATCGAATTCACCGTTCTTGCCAAGTGTTTCATATCGTTTCCAGTAATTCAGATTTGGAAGAGTTGTTTTAAGATATGTTCTTACTTCTTCTTCGGAATATTCTTCGCTGACCATGTTTTTTACGCAAACATCAATTAAATCGTCCATATCGCTATACATATATTCACCGTCAGCGTAACACCATTTGCAGTATTCTTCATTGAAAAATCCTTCTTTCTCCTTGCTGATACTGGAATCTTCAAGAGGCATACCGCAACATTGACATATAAGCTGTCTTGGCGAACCGAGGAGAGTATTGATTGAAACGTTAAACAGTCTTGATAACAGTTTTAATGTTTCGGTGTTAGGCGTGGTTTCACCCGTTTCCCAGCGAGAAACTGCTTGACGGGTCACAAAAACCTTTTCTGCAAGTTCTTCTTGGGACATTCCTTTTTGTGTTCTTAATTTCAGAATAATGTTTTTTGTATCCATTGATTATCACCTCACTGCCATTGTAATACAAAACTTTTAAGTTCGCAAGCAACGGGCGGTTGCGTGAGCGCCCGCGGTCGTGGGCGCGTAATCTTTTAGCGATTGTTTAAATCGCCGAGCCCGGCGGTATAGTCGGGCTGTCAGCCGTAGGCTGACCCACAGCAGAAATTTCCATTATTTTTCATTTTAACCGTGTTTTAATCAAAATATATTGAATTTGTTTCAGTTTTTGAGTAAAATAAAATAGCGTAACTATAATATGATAAAGAAGGAGAAAAAATTATGCGATATATAAACGAAATATGCCAAGGTTGCGGTAGGGTTATTCAGAGTGATGACGATATTGTTGTATGCCCCGAATGTGGAACCCCTCAGCACAGAGAATGTTATAACGCAGAGCATAAATGCGTAAACGAACACTTACACGGTGATGGGTATGAGTGGAAGCCTAGACATCAGGAGGATACGGCAAAACCAACTGAAACCGTAAATTATGAGGCGAAAAAAGAAGAAAATAAAAATAATGAGAAAAAGGTTTGTCCTCTTTGTAATTATGAAAATGACGGAGATGCAACCGTTTGCGAAAACTGCGGTCAGCCTTTTGAACTTTTCGGAAAAAGCATTTTCCCTGAAAACGGAGACTCAAATCCGGAAATGAAAAGCGGAAATAATAATTATTCTTATGGTTCTCCTTTTGAACCGGAAAGGTTTGATGAAGGGCCGGAAACTCAGTACTATTATTCTCCGAATGCTTTAGATGAAGAAAAGTTTAAAGCGACGGGCGGTGAAGAGTTTAACTATAACGGATATATTATGCGCGAGGAAATCGATGGCATTAAAAATCGTGACTTGGTCTTATATTTAAGAACAAATTCTGTTAAATATTATGAAAAGTTCTGCCGTATACAAAATGGAAAGCTGAGCTTTAACTGGGCGTCATTCATTTTTGCTCCATATTGGTTCTTTTACAGAAAACTGCATAAATTAGGTGCTGTTTTCATGGCACTTACGGTTTTGCTTTCAGCTTTCATTTATCCCACCTTTGCTGAGTATATGGATATTGTAAATGATTCCGAGCTTGTGGAAATCTTGCAGATGACAAGAGATGAACTGGAAGATATGTCAGATGAGGAATTTGCAAAATATGATGAAGAACTGGTTGAATTATCCGAGAAAGTTATGGATTTACTTCCGAATATGATAATTTATTCTGTTTTATTGATCTTACTTCATATAATCGCCGGGTTTATTGCTGATAAGAGTTACAAAAATAAAGCCGTGGCTGATATAAAGCGGATCGCCCCAATTGCCGAAAATTCCGAAAAACCTCAGCAGCAAAAATATGTTGAGTATGTTAAAAGCGGTGGAACATCAATGGCTTTCGCTTTGGTTTCCTATGGAGTTATGTATGTAATTTCCATGTTGCTCACCCAAATAATCATGTCAGGAATAGTTTAAAATGATAAAAGATACAATTATATTCGACCTTGACGGCACTTTGCTTAACACTCTTGAAGATCTTGCCGACAGCGTAAATTATGCTTTGGTGTCAATGGGTTGTCCCAAAAGAACTTATGATGAAGTTCGTTCTTTTGTTGGCAACGGAGTGCGTATGCTTATGAGAAGGAGCGTGCCGAAAGGGACGAATGAGGAAGACTACGAGGCTATGTTTTCGACTTTCAGAGAGCATTACCTGAAAAATATGTATAATAAAACAGCTCCTTATGAGGGCATAGGCGAACTTTTGCCATATCTGAGAGAAAAGGGATATAAAATCGGCGTGGTTTCAAATAAACTTGATAAGGCAGTGAAAGAACTTTGCAAGGATTATTTTCCCAATATGATCGATTGCGCAAAAGGAGCCAGAGGAGAGACGGACAGAAAGCCAAATCCGGAAAATGTTTTTGCTTGTATGTCTGAATTAGGAAGAAAAAAGGAAAACTGTTTTTATGTGGGTGACAGCGAAGTTGATATAATAACTGCAAAAAACGCTGAAACCGATTGTATTTGTGTTGCATGGGGATTTCGGACGGAAGAAGAACTTTTTTCCGCCGGAGCAGAAAAAATAGTGCATACCGTTGATGAGTTTATAAATTTATTAAATGAGGAGAATAAGTAATGGCGTCACCTTTGGCAGACAGAATAAGACCTAAAGTTCTCGATGATATAGTGGGTCAAAAACATATTCTCGGAGAAAACAAACCCTTGAGAAACATGATAGAAGATGGGAATATAACCAATCTTATTTTCTATGGACCTTCCGGAACAGGCAAGACAACATTGGCGGAAATTATTGCCGGAAAGACCAATAAAAAGCTGTATAAACTGAATGCAACTCAAGCAACAACCGCTCAAATCAGGGAGATCACTTCTCAACTTCATACACTTCAAGCACCTAACGGAATACTTCTTTATCTTGATGAAATACAGTATTTTACGAAAAAGCAACAACAAACTTTGCTTGAATACCTTGAAAACGGAGATATAACTCTTATTGCATCTACCACTGAAAACCCTTATTTTTATATCCATAGTGCCATTTTGTCACGAAGCACCGCTTTTGAATTCAGAAGTGTGGAAAAGGAAGAAATCGCAAAGGCTTGCAAAAGAGCTTTTGATATTATCGCCGATGGGTATGACAGTGAGTTTTCCGTTGAGGAAGGTGTGTGTGAATACATAGGCGGTTCAGCTAACGGAGATGTGAGAAAGGCTCTTAACACAGTTGAACTTGCCACATTATCCACAAGAAAAATTGACGGAAAAAGAATTGTTAAGATAGAAACCATCGAAGAAATCACCCGAAGCGGAGGTTTGCACTATGACAGAGACGGTGACTATCATTACGACATTTTGTCTGCTTTTCAAAAATCAATGAGAGGTTCTGATCCGAATGCTGCACTGCATTATCTGGCAAGACTCCTTGAAGCGGGAGATCTGGCAAGTGCCACAAGAAGGCTTATGGTTTGCGCTTGCGAAGATGTAGGCTTAGCGTATCCAAGTATTATCCCCATTGTGAAAGCGGCTGTCGATGCTGCATTTATGGTAGGATTACCGGAGGCAAGCATACCTCTTTCCGATGCGGTTATTCTTGTTTGCAACAGTCCCAAATCCAATAGTGCCCACATAGCTTATGAGGCGGCGGCTCAAGATGTGAGAAACGGCAAGGCAGGGCCGATACCCCGCAGACTTCAAAATATGCATTATGACGGTGAGGATAACCCGAATAAGGGACAGTTTTACCTTTATCCCCACGATTTTGAAAATCATTATGTTGAACAGCAGTATCTTCCCGATGAGTTGAAAGACAGAAAATACTATGAATATGGAGATAACAAATTCGAGCAAGGCAGTAAGGCTTATTGGGATAAAATCAAAAAGAAAGGATAAATCTAATGAATATAAACGAACAGTTGGCAGGGGAGTTCCACTTGCAGTTATGGCAAATCGAAAACACGGTTGACCTTATTGATCAGGGAAACACAATTCCGTTTATTGCCCGATACAGAAAAGAGGCTCACGGCACATTGGACGATCAGCTCCTTCGTGAAATAAATGACAGACTTGAATATTTGAGAGGTCTTGAAAAGAGAAAAGAAGAAGTGGTTTCTTCCATTGAAAATCTGGGACTTATGACAGATGAAATTATGGAAAGTCTTCAAAAAGCAGTAACTCTTGCAGAGGTTGAGGATATTTATCGTCCTTATAAACCGAAAAGAAAGACAAGAGCCTCTGTTGCAAGAAGCAAGGGACTTGAACCTCTTGCGGACAAAATTTTTCAACAGTTTTCAGATTGTCCTACACCTTTGGAAATGGCAGGTGAATTTATCAGCGAAGAAAATGAAGTTTTAACTGCTGAAGATGCTCTCCAAGGTGCTATGGATATAATTGCTGAAAATCTTTCCGATGACGCTAATATTCGCCGCAGACTTCGTAACCTTTTCACTGTCAGCGGTGTTATTACGGTTAAAGCCTCAGACCCGGACGAAAAGAGCGTATATGAAATGTATTATGATTTCACAGATACTGTGAACCGTATTGCCGATTACAGAGTTCTTGCCATTGACAGAGGGGAAAGAGAAGGTTTTTTGAAAGTCAGCGTCACCCTCGACATGATCAAAGCGATGAATGTAATGCATTCTGTTGCATTGCAAAATGACAATTCACCTTGTGTTCAGGTAATTCTCGATGTTTGTGATGACAGTTATAACAGACTTATTTATCCTTCAATTGAAAGAGAAATTCGCTCAATGCTCACTGAAAAGGCAGCCAAAGCAGGTATTAAGAGCTTTTCCGATAATCTTCGACCTCTTCTTATGCAACCTCCTGTTAAGGGTAAAGTTGCTTTGGGTCTTGACCCCGGTTACAGAACCGGCTGCAAGGTGGCAGTTGTTGATGAGACAGGCAGAGTTCTCGACACAGGCGTCATATATATCACCCACTCACAGGCTCAAAAAGAGCAGGCAAAGCTGAAAATCAAAAATCTTATTGAGACTTACGGGGTGGAGATAATTGCCATAGGAAACGGAACGGCATCAAAGGAAACTGAGATATTTACAGCTGAACTTATTAAGACCGTAAACCAAAAGGTAGCTTATATGGTTGTCAGTGAAGCGGGAGCATCGGTTTATTCAGCGTCAAAGTTGGCAGCCGAGGAATTCCCACAGTTTGATGTTTCATTAAGATCGGCAGTTTCCATTGCAAGAAGATTGCAAGACCCTCTTGCGGAACTTGTTAAAATCGATCCGAAGTCTATCGGTGTCGGTCAGTATCAACATGATATGCCGAAGAAAGAGCTTAGTGCGGCTCTTGACGGAGTTGTTGAGGATTGCGTTAACAGTGTTGGCGTTGATCTTAACACAGCGTCACCCTCACTTCTTGCCAGAGTTTCCGGTATTAACGGAACTGTTGCCAAGAATATCGCAAAATACAGAGAAGAAAACGGTGCTTTTTCTTCAAGAAGTGAAATTAAAAAAGTTCCGAAGCTGGGTGCAAAAGCCTTTGAACAGTGCGCAGGCTTTATGAGAGTGGCAGAAAGCAAGAATGTTCTTGACAACACGGGAGTTCACCCGGAAAGCTATAAAGCAGCAAAAGAACTGCTTGAGGAATGTGGTTACAGTTTGAATGATGTTAAGAACTCAGCAATAGGCGATCTCGGTGAAAAAGTGGAAGAAAAGGGTAAGGAAGCACTTTGCGAAAAGTTAGGCATTGGCTTGCCGACTCTTGAGGACATAATAAAAGAACTTATGAAACCGGGCAGAGATCCACGAGATGAACTTCCACCTCCAATGCTGAGAGCTGATGTTATGAGCATGGAAGACTTAGTGCCGGGCATGGAGATGAAAGGAACTGTCAGAAATGTTATTGATTTCGGAGCATTTGTTGACATAGGCGTTCATCAGGACGGTTTGGTACATATTTCCGAGATGAGCAACAGAAGAATTAAGCATCCCAGCGAAGTTCTGACAGTTAACGATGTTATTACGGTATGGGTTAAAAGTGTTGATGTTTCTCGAAACAGGATCGGACTCACAATGAAAAAACCGACTGAGCAGTAAGGGTTAACAAATTATGAAAAACTAATTCATCGTTTGTTTTTAGCAGTTAACTAAAATTGAACGCAGTAATAAAAAATATTTAATAAACAGCAAATATTAAAAAACTATTAACATTTAAGACAACAAAAAATGCTATCATAAAGCAAAGAAAATCTGAAAGGAGATCTATCATGGACGCAATTATCGAAATTCTTACAAGACTTTGGGATATGCTTATCGCATTCATCAACGAGCAGATCGACAAAATCCCTCAGTAATTCAAATTAAATGAATTGAAAAACAAGTCGCCTTGGCGGCTTGTTTTTTTTGAGCGCCCGCGGTATAGTGGGCGCGAAAACCCAAGGTCGGCGGAACGCCGACAACCGCCCGCGGTATAGTGGGCGGAGTCTGCCGCAGGCAGACCCTGCAAACCGGAAGTTTACTCGTCAGCCTCCGGCTGACCGCCCGACTATACCGCCGGGCGTAACGCGCCCACGCCCGCGGGCGCTCCCATCATTGCAACTCCCCAAATAATATGCTATAATTAGACATCAACTTTAGGAGAGAATATATTATGTTAAGTATTATACCAAAGCCGATTAGCCTTGAGGAAAAGCCGGGATTTGTGGAAATCCACCCAAACTCCGGAATGTTTGTCCCCGAAATCTTTGAAAAGGCAGCTGAGTTTTTGTCTGCTGAACTTTTTGGAAGTGAGATGAAAAGATGCGGTGAAGATGAGGCTCAGATAAAGTTCTTGTTAAACAGTGGGCTTGAAAAGGAAGAATACAGTATCTGTTGCGATGACAGTGGAATTATCGTTGAAGCATCTTGTTTTTCGGGTGCGTTTTACAGTGTTCAGACCTTGAAACAAATCTTGTTCTTCGCAAAGAAAAGCGGCGGTAAAGTCTTGGTTCCTTATGTGAGTATTAAGGATAAACCCCGTTACGCACACAGAGGTTTGCTCTTCGATGTGAGCCGTCACTTCTTCACCAAGGCTGAAATTAAGCGCTTGATCGACCTTATGGCTATGTATAAATTGAATGTTCTGCATTGGCATTTGACTGACGATCAAGGCTGGAGGGTTGAAATCAAAAAGTATCCGCTTTTGACCGAAGTAGGTTCAAAACGCAAGGACTCAAGCACAAGAGGTTGGCACAGAACTGACTTGGAGGGCAAAAGCCACGAGGGTTACTATACACAGGAGGATATCCGTGAAATAGTCGCTTATGCAGGTGACAGAAATATAACGGTGATCCCCGAAATTGATATGCCGGCTCACTTTGCTGCGGCAATGGCGTCATATAACTATCTTGGTTGCAGAGAAATACCTTGTGAAGTTCATTGGTTCTGCGGGGCAGCAATACCCAAAAAAATGAAAATGAAGGCTTGGAACAGATCCGCTTGTGCAGGTAAGGAAAGCACATATGAGTTTATTTTCGATGTGATTGACGAATTGGTTCAGCTGTTCCCTGCGCCTTATTTCCATATCGGCGGTGACGAAGCTCCGAAAGATGAGTGGAAGAACTGTCCTCACTGTCAGCAGAGAATGAAAGAGAACGGCATCGAAACAGTGGAGGGCTTGCAGGGTTATTTCAATAACCGCATTGCACAGCATTTGAAAGAAAAGGGCAAAAATCTTGTTGTTTGGAATGAGGCTCTCGGTGCGGATAACCTGGACAGTTCGGTTTTGGGTCAGTATTGGACTCTCAAAAAGGATAAGAATGTGAAGAAACATATCCAAAAGGGCGGTAAAATCATTATCAGCAAGCACCAATCTTTCTATTTTGATATGGGTTATAATCAGTATCCTCTTAAAAATACATATAACTTTGAGGCATTGGACGGCATGATTGACCCGAAAGATGAGAACAGCGTTTTAGGTATCGAAGGCGCTCTGTGGACAGAGTGGGTGGCTGACAGGGAAAAAATGGATATGCAGTTGTTCCCGAGAGTTCAGGCTCTTGCTGAGGTCAGCTGGGTTCAGAGGGGGAAAAAGGACTTCCCTCAGTTCCTGCAAAGAGTCCATAAGAATAATGAAATCCTTGATGCAATGGGCGTTAACTATGCGGAAGATAAGATATCAATGCCCGGCAATCTTCTTAAAAGGCGGTTCGAGATCTCCAACTGGTATTATAATGATCAGTACAGGGAAGTAAGGCGAAACAGGGAAGAAAAGCTGAAGAAATGATCTTCGGTGCTGTAAGGTCATTTGGAGGGCAGACTTCTATCCTCAAGGACGCTTTTGATGAAGTTAAAAAGTGAATATAAACCATAAAAACGACCTGTTAATTCGGGTCGTTTATTTTTGCAAAAAAGCAAAATAGCTATGTTTTTCATCGAAAAAAACTGCCTGTATTTTGAGGGTGATGAAAGAGTGCCAAGTGAAGAGTGAATATGAAAAACAGAGTGAAAAGTCATTTATTTATCCAAAAAGGAAAAATAAGTTAATTTTTTCGATAATTCACAAAAAGTTTACAATTCAAAAAGGGGGTTCAGACCCTACTTTTTATTGATTTTTGTGCAATTTTACAAGATGAATTTTGTCGAATTATTTTTCTGAAAAAGATAAAAGACGCCCTAAATCAAGTGTTTAAAAAATGTTAAAAACACAAGATTTAGGTGTGAGGTGACCACTAAACACAAGATATATTATGTTTAAACTCGCCAATTTTTTGCCCTCCTTTTTGTTGAATGTGCATAAAAGTTCGGTTTTTGGCAAAAAAGACAATAGGGGTATATGCAATATGTAGAAATCGCATTCTCAGGCTGTTTTCTATTGAAAAAATCAGGTAAAAATGATAAAATAATCACAGTTATAGGTGTCTCTATCGGCGTATTCTGCCCATTTTTCACCGATGAACCTCCACGAAAGATCGTGGAAAAAGTGGCGAAAATCGCCCTATATATATAATAGTATAGGAAACGGGCGGTACAGGCGGTATTTATATAGGGAATCCTATTTGTAAATATATACTTTCTATCTTAAGGAGGAAAACCAATGAAACTCGGAAAGAAGATTTTGAGTACGATTCTTGCTATCACTATGGTTATCACAAGTGTTTCTGTGTGCTTCAGTTCACTTGCTGCTGCCAGCTATGGCGAGACACTCGTAAACACTATCAATGCGCATTACGCGGGTTTGGTGAAGTCTCTTGATGACGGCGATGTTATCATCGGAAGTAATTCCGTCACAGTTTCACCCGATACCTACGAAAGCGGTTGGTACTCTCTTGCCAAGGCATACGCAAACTATGTGTTCAAGGGTACAGATGGCGTTAAAGTCGGTACTGTAACGGATACATACAATGCTGTCCTTAAAAAGATCAAGGAGTATACTGTCTATGACTCAAACGTAGACTATGCTCAGGTTCTTGAGGCATTTTGCTTTGGTGACAAAACAACCGGTTCTTACAGCAACGCAGGTACTAAGTTTATCTTTAAAGTTGCTTCCGGTTATGATATCCTTGCATGGGATACAATCGAAAAAATGGACGCTAACAGAGAATATTACCGCACCGAACTTACATTCACTGTAAGTGGCGATGCAGGTCAGTATACTCTTGGTGGCTTCACAACCAATGCTAACTTTGACGGTAAAGATCCGTCCAATGACGCTAACAAGAAGATCGTTGAAACCCTTAAGGGCGCAATGAACGATATTGTTGGACTTTACACAAAGTGGGCAAACGGTTCTGCAAGTGCAGATGAAACCAGCACTCTCGGTGTGTCTTTCAATGCTTTTGAAACAGTTGCTCCCGGTTCAGGCGCAACTGCTGAAGAACTTTGGAATCACTATATCTATGACAGAGTAGGTAAGGTTTCATTCCAGGATGCAAAAAATAAGGTTGATGCAGGTATTAACAAGGATAAGATCCAGGCAGTTGTTGATACATACAAACAGCCGATCCTTGATGCTCTTGCAAAATATGATGCAATGAAGAGTGCATACGATGCAGGCACAGGCACTATGGACGCTTCAGAATTGCAGGCAGTTTACACAGAGGCTGCAACACAGATTGCTGCACTCAATTCTGACAGTTATGCTACTTCCGCAAAAGACCTTATGGGTGATGAGTGGGATAACATTCAGTCAAGATTTACTGCAATGGAAAAAATGCTTTCCATGAGATATGCAGCATCTTATGCTGACTCATTGGCAGAACTTCTTACTCGTGAAGTTCCGTCTTATGATAAGTCAAATCAGGCTGCAATTGAGGAATGGCTTAAGGAAGACAGTGAAGACAGACTTAAGGCAGAAGCATGGATTGCTGAGGCAACAGCTTTATATGCAAACATTAAAAAGAATGTTGCAGATGAAGACAACTCATTCATTTATTGGAAAGCCGACAGCTCAAATCCATACACTCATGTTGAAACAGGCTCTGAGGCTGAAAAGTATGCATACGGTTCAGCTTTCGAAGACGGCAGTGGCTACAACAGAGTTACAAAGAAACTCCTTGAAGATCTTTCTAATAAGATAGATACAGTATCAATTGACACTAATGCAGGTACATATGCTCAGATAAAGACTGAGATGGATAACCTTATGGATAATACCCTTATCCGTCCCATGACATTGAAGGCACTTCAAGCACACTTCAATAAGTTCTATGCTCTTTATGCTCAGGCAAATGCACTTCGCACAAGTGATGATGCAAGTGATGTTGCAATCTTCAACATCGTTTTCGGTGAATCAGCTGATGCTCTCGCAGATTACGAGGCATACTTATTCTCAATCACCGATTGGGCTGCACAGCGTGCTTATGATCAATACAACACCATCAAGAAGTATTGGGTTGGTGACGATCTCGGCAACACAGCAGACACAAGAGGCATCACATTCTATAACTATCAGGAAATTATAAGCTATTATGAATATTCTTATGACGGAAAAGCAACCATCACATGGCTCCAGAATAACTATGCATGGTTCAATCCGACAGATGAAGCTCATTGTTCAATCAACGCTCTTACAGAACAGCAGGACGAGATCGAAACAAAGGCTTATGACCCTGCAGTTGCTTACAGCGAAGGTGTAAAGGTTCTTCGTGATGCAACAGGTACTCCTAAAGATAAAGCAATTCTTAATCAGCTCTTCACAACAGGTTCAGGTAACTATAAGTATTTAACAGGTATCAACAACCTTGACTGGAGAATTGTTACAGATTATGTTAATGAGACAGCAGTTCTCATTGACGCAAACGGAAACCCAACAACAAAGACAGACACAGAAGTTAAGGATTTATTAGGTCAGGCAGTTGACGCTCTTGACGATATGATCTTGTCAGAAGATTTAGGTACTATCCTTGACTCACTTATGGCAGGCGATGAAACAAGCGGTGGTCTTGGTGTTTGGAGTTATGGCGGTATTTCTTATATCGATCCTAAGACAGGCGTTGAAACAAGAAGTGTTGCCGGTCAGAAGATCGAAACAGTTCCGGAAATGGTTATTAACTTAGTTTATAGGTTCCTTTATTCCGGTCAGTTGCCAAACTTACTCATGAGTCTTTATCCAATGCTTGAAGGTGTTTTGACAGGCGTTCTCGAAGACGGTGGTAATGTTGAAAACACAATCAGAGGATATTTGACAACAAGCAATACCAGTGTTGCTTCATCTATCTTCTCATATATTGCAGCCGGTTTGCCACTTACACCTTATGTTTGGGTTGACAAAGATGCAGCCGACGGCACCGGTCGTGGTGACGGTTACAACACTTACCGTTATGTAAACTTCCTTAAAGGCACATGGAAAGATCCTAACGGTGCTGCATTCAATTATCCAGAAATACACAATTACTTCAAGGATAATTACACTTATGTTCAGAAACAGTTAAATGCTTTAAGTCTTTATCAGACATTCCCACGAGTTGCTAAATGGACTCAGCCGGAAATCGATGCAAATGCAATACGCTTTACATCATCTGAAAAGAAAAATGTTGTAGCAACAGCTCCGCAGACATTTGATCAGAGCGATTGGGCAGCAACATATAATGCTGATGGCAGCGTTCTTACAGACGGTTATTGGCATATTGATGACTATAACAGCATGCTTCGTGCATTGACTGCTTCATCATCAGGTCTTACTTATATACTTTACGCACTTCTTTTCGGTAAAGATATTGAACTTCCCGCAAAAGCCGGTATGCTCACATTGGCTGCCCATGTTAATACAAACAGTGCAGGTTATAAGCCATTATACGAAACATTGATTCTTCCGTTATTTAACTTGTTAGGAATCAATAAGTATGTTGTAAGTGCTTCAGCTCTTCAGGCAAAATATGAAGAATGCGGCGCTAATTCCTGTATTGACGGTATGGCTAGCGCGGATAAGAACGGTACTGAAGAAATGCAGAAAGAAATTACTGCTAACTGGTATTTCTGGGATGCATTATTAAATCCGCTTCTTTACTGGTTAACTCATGACTTTGCTCAGAATTTCGTTGGCACAATCATTCAGATTATTCCTAACCTTCTTGCAGCTATTGAATATAACCAGATTTATCCGAAGCTTGAAGGCGTTGGTTTCCAGATCAAATTGGAAATCGTTGTTGAAATCGACCTTTACAACCTTAAGGTTGTTGACCTTTTAGGCGATCTCATTCTTAACAAGATGGGTATTACCTTTAACAACGGTCTTGAAGGTCTCCTCACCGGTGGTACAACCAACTCGGCAGGCGAATACATGACAGGTCTCTTAGGTCTTGAAAGAACTAAGACTGTTCCGACTGACAAATCAGCTTATCTCTTAACATGGAAAGATGTTCCTGTTGATGAAAACGGTGAAATCATCTATGATAATGAGAAAAATACAAAGACAGCAGTAGGTACAACTAAGACCACAAACTGGAATACAAGCTCCAAGGAAAGTGCGGAAGCAAATCCGGATTATAGGCCGTATTCACGGAACGGCTGGTATTACAGAGCAGGCGGTCTGTCTCAGACTATTGCTCAACTTGTAGGTCTTGAAACTTATGTTGACTACTTCCAGTGGTATAACCAGACGAATTTATCAGGTAAACCGGCAGACGGTGACAAGTATGTTTACGGTAAGTTCGGTCTTGATATCCCTGTTAACAGACTTATTGCACAGGGTGAAGCAAAACAAGAAACTTACACATATTACAATATTGACGGCACATTACTTGATACAAACGGAACAAAACTTACAACATATCATATTTATGTTGACAAGGGTGCGTTCCTTCTTACAGCATTGAGATGGCTTCTTGATGACGGATTTATCAATCAGCTTAAGCCTCTCATCAATCCTCTTCTTCAGAAGAAGGATGAAAGCGGCAATGTTATCGATCCTAACGAAGAGACAATTATCGATACACTCGGTGGTGCTCTTAACGGTATCAGTGATAACCTTGCAGGTGTTATCATCTCCCTTCTTAATGACTACCTTGTAAAATATGACTCATATCAGGATCCGATGAATGATATGTCAGATGCAGTCGCAGAAGAAGGCAAAGACGGTATTGCTGCTCTTTGGGAATCAACCAAGGGCTTCAATGTAAATGCATATCTTAAAGAATATCTCGGCAAGGCTAACCTTGATCCTGAAATCAATAAGACAGTTTACGACACAATCGTTGCTAACTCAAGCAAATATACTGATAAGGGCTTCAATGATAATGATGCATCAATCATTGCTCAGGCTGACCTTGCAGTTGAAAATCTCGATAAGATGATCACAGGTATCATTCCTGTCGTTCTCGATCTCTTAGGCCCAACACTCAGCAACTTGTTGTCAGGCATTGAGATCAACGGAACTCCACTCTTCTCAAAAGAGTTTGCAGACTCAATGTTTGATGATGTTGACTCAATTGAAGACATCTTCTCAAAGATAGTTCTTAATAAAGATTTGTTTGACACTCTTATGCAGTTGCTCCTTGGTGAAAAGGGCAAAGACGGTCTCGTTTCAAACCTTCTCAGCAGCCAGACTTCTGTTACAGTTACAATCGATGATGTAACTTACCAGCAGTATGACTATGTTGGAACAGATGGTAAGACCGTAAGTGTTTATAAGAAACTCGGCGAGGATAACAAGCCACTTGATGGTTGGTACACAATCGCTGACAATAAGGCAACAGCAACAACTGTTCCGGCAGGCGTTACTCCTGAAGAAGCAGTTCCGGAGACAGTTGTCGGTATTATCGATCAGCTCTTAGAGGCTCTCAAGAACCTCGGCATCGACCTTACAGTTGCAGGTTTCTACCGTTCACTTTTCGGTGACCTTGACAACTCAGGTGACCACATGTCAGGCGATTTCTCAGAGTCTTACTATGCTTACAACGAAAATGTTGCTAAGTTCTGGGAACTCAATGCCGATGCATTTAATGGCGGTGTTGTTTCAACAAGCGCAAATGTAGCAGAAAGAGCAAAAGCATATATTAAAGTTCTTGAAAAAATGAGCCTTAAGGATCTCTATGCTCCGACAGCAGAAGAAGGATTCTCATGGTTCGATTATACAGCTACAACAGCACTTGATAAGTATAAGAGTCTTGTTAGCACTCTTTGCTCATTCCTCACACCGATTAACGGTATTCTTGCATTCCTCCTTTCAGGTCAGGACATCACTCTTCTTGACTCACTTACTCTCCAGGGTAACAAGGGTTATTCAAGAGCTGTCGCTCCTATCCTTGAAATGTTAGACTTAGGTTTAACAGAAGGCGACAAGAATGGTGACGGTGTAGTTTCTCAGGATGAATATGACCAGCACTATATTAAGACAGGTTCATCAGCATCTCAGAGACTTACAATTTATAAAGCATCTCCTCTTAAGGAAACATTAAATAAGATCGGTGAGCTTCTTCTCAGTGAAAACGGCTTCCTTGCAAAACCGATCGCAACAATCCTCGAAATCCTTCCTAACGTATTCTATGCCCTCTATGTATATCCGGAATATGAATATGTATGGACTCAGGGTTCAAACGGCAATTACTCTTGGGAACGTCAGCCGGTATATGACTATGACGCATTCGGCAACCCAATCGGTCAGTCAAGAACAAGTAACCTCGCAACTTCTATCAAGAACCTTATTATGCCGGTTACTGAACTTCTTGAAAATGTTGACCCGATCCTTTCAAGATTTATTGCTCTTGACATCAACAGCTTAATTGACGGCTTCCTTGATCTTGAAAACACACTCAACAATCTCTTGGGAGGCATGTTCAACTCAGCTGCTGCACAGAATAAACTCGTTATTAACGGTGTAACATACCTTGAATACTCTTACACAGACAGCAAGGACGCAAAGGTTTCAGTTTATGCTGCTCTTAATGATAAGGGTGAAGAAACAGGTAAGTATTACACAATCGAAAACAACGTTGCAAAGGAAACAACTGTTCCTGCAGATGCAAAGCTCAAGGCAGTTTATGACACAAACATTAAACTCTTTAACTTCGAATCTCTTGCTGTAACTTCAGCTTACGCTAAGACAGATAAGATTTCTGCAAGACCTGTTTTCAAAAACAACAATCTTACAGCGGACAACGAAACAAGCACATTCACTTACTTTGAATCAAGTCCGGGCATGATGCTTATCACACTCTTCAGATCACTTCTTTCAACAGAAGTTCTTAACTCAATCGGCTCAATTCTCCTTGACTCATTAACAACAGCAGGTAGCGTTGACACAATTGAAGAAGAAGACTATAAGCGTTATGAAAACATGATCAACGGCATTATCGGCCGTATCAGTGAAATCGTTACACTTGCTGACGGCACAGTTAAGGGTCAGCGTGTTGACCTTATCACATCTATCCTTATTTCACTTCTTACTGACTATATGATTGATGATCCGTATGCATACTTCTATGAACTTGCAGGTAATCCGTCAGACTCAAGCGCAAATAAGGAAACAGAGACAGGCAAACTCACAAGTGACGAATGGATTAAGAAGTACGGTGTTAAGAACACCGGTCACGATTGGGAAAGCACAAAGGATTACTTCACACAGGAAAAGGTTGACTTAGCAGTTGATAACCTTGACTATGTAATCGCTAATGCAATTCCAAGTGTTCTCCAGTCACTTATTGATAACAATGTTATCGATGCAGCAATTCTTGAGGGTATCACTCTCGATGAAAATGCAGATCTTTGGACATTTATTCAGGAATTACTCACTAACAATATTCTCACAGATGATATTGTTACAGTAATGCTTTCAGCTGTTACATCACTCTTAGGCGGTCTCGGTGACACAGGCGACATAATTCTCGGTCTCCTCAGTGAACTTGGATTTGACCTTTCAGTTGAGGGTTACCTCTTCGATGCTGACGGCACGGAATCAGAATTCTATTCATTCCTTTCATACGGTTACGATGAGATCACAAGAACAGTAGCCAATGACGGCACAGTTACTGTTAAGGCAACAATTAACGGTAAAGACGCTGATCTCTCTTGGACTCAGGTAGCTGCTAACCATCAGAAGATTACCATTGGCGGTGAAACATACGATGTTCTTATGTTCAACGCTGACGGTCAGGTTCAGTATATCAATACAAAGGACGCTAGCGGCAAGGTTGTTAACACTCCTGTATATGATACTGATAAAGATGGCAATGTAATTAAAAATGATAATAATGAACCTGTTAAGGCTGTTGATACTGAGGGTAACGAAGTTTGGACAGTTGAACTTGATGAGATCCCATCACAGAACGTAATCAGAATTCCTGCTTACACAAAGACAGTTGATGTATCTTATGACAAGGTAACAGGCGAAAGAATTGAAACTGTAACATACAAACAGGTAACTTATAAGGTTTGGAATGTAACCACTAACGATGAAGGCGAGAAGGTTTACACTCCTGTAACAAAGGACGCTTATAAGGTAATCAACCCGAATAATATTACAGATGACGACAAGGCATACCTTAAGCAGTTAGGTCTTTCAATCCCTGAAACTGTTAACGCAGGTTGGGATTGGGGCTTCACAAAGGTTGATAACACATTTGAGGCTAAGGTTCAGAAGTTCGTTGATGTTCTTTGGAC
Organism: uncultured Faecalibacterium sp.; assembly: GCA_964411915.1. Taxonomy (GTDB): domain Bacteria; phylum Bacillota; class Clostridia; order Oscillospirales; family Acutalibacteraceae; genus UBA6857. The sequence goes on along the minus strand of CAYPMB010000010.1, from coordinate 36,327 downwards.
AATGGTTGAACCTCTCCAAGACATTTTCAGCTTCATGCTCTTGGGCGAAAAGCTCACAATTCTTGACGGCATCACAATCGTTGGTGCTAACGGTTATGCAAACGTAGTTCTTCCTCTCCTCCGTGCATTCGGTCTTGAAGAAGCAATTGCAGATATCCCGGCTGAAGACAGAGATAAGTTCGTTAACACACTTCCTAACGGTCAGGTTGTTAACCACGAACATCTCATGACAGCTGAAGAGTTTGCAAAATATGCAGAAGATGATATGGCTAAGGCATTAAGAGAAGTTATTGATGAAATCTTCCTTCTCGTTCAGGTTGTTGTAACATATCCTGTTTCAACACTTGCAACTGCTATCCCAACTCTTGCATACTTTATCATCGGTGACGGTCTCACAAGCTTGCTTGAGAACCTTCTCCTTGGTATTACAACTCTTACAAACAGAATTCAGGAAATCATCAGCATCCGTGTTAACACACTCGGTGCAGGTGCTCTTGATGCTATTGCAACAGGCGACTGGGCTAACTTCCAGAACGCACTTTCAAGTTATGTAGGTATTAACGCAGACGGCACACTTTCAGAAGAAAGCCCGGTAGCACTTAACCTTACTAACTCAATCCTTAAGCTTCTCAGTAGCATTGAGTTCACACTCAAGGAAGCAACTGAAACAGAAGCAGCAGTTAAGGCAGGTCTTTACAGCTTCGTAAGCACATATTCAGCAGATGAAGAAAAGGCTTACATTGACGAAGCACTTAAGAAGTATGACGAAACAGCTTCTGTGGAGACTATTACACAGGCAACAACAGACGCAAAACTCACATACCGTTCAACACATGTTAAGAACCTTCTTGCAAGTATTGCCGGTATCGGTAACGACAACAACAATGACACTTATACTGATATCAATGCTAAGGGTCAGGTTGACGTAAGCCCGGCAGAGTTCTTCCTCTGGCTTGTTAAGTTCCTTACTGACAACACAACAATTATCGATATGCTCGGCAATATGCTCGGCTACGATTTAACTTATGATGAGAACAAGACAGCTGATGAATTATTCACAGGTAAAGACGGCGATGAATTATCACCTCTCCTTGATGAAATTCTCACAATGGCTATCGAAAATCCGGAAGGACTTATCGATCTTATCGTTTCAATCTTCACAGATTATGAAGTTGATGCAGTTACACCAATCTCATTCAAGGTTGATGCAACAATCGGTGAAACACACTATCCGTTCGCTGAAGAATCAGCAGAAGACGGTAAGGCTGACATTGACAAAGAAATCTCAAGAGTTCAGACAGCTCTTGCAGTTGATAACCTTAACTTAGTTATCAATAATGTTCTCGATATGCTCAGCGATATGCTCGTTGGCGAAAACGGACTCCTTAAGGACGTTACATTCGCTGAGGGCGAAGAAGTTACTCTTCAGAACTTGATCAATAAGGTGCTTTCAGCATACCTTTATAATGACAAGTCAATCAGCAGTATCTTTGAAATGCTCGTTTCAGCTCTTGGTTCAGCTGAAGAGGGTGAGTCTGACTTGATCGGCGTTATCCTCGACATTCTTGCTGACTCAGGCATGGATCTCACTCCGCAGGCAGTTCTTGCATCAGCAAAGGCAACATTGCCGAAGAATTCACCTGCTCTCAAGATCTTTGAAGACATGATCGGTGACAGCACAAAGTGGAACCAGATCACAAAGAAAGACGCATTCATTGGTGACGCTGAAGTTAATAAGCATGTAACTTATAACGAGGTTGACGAAAAGAAAAACGAAGATGGTTCAGATGCAACAACTGTTGTAACTGTTAAGTTCGATGTTCTTACTTATAAGTACGAGAAGATCGGTGCTGACGGCAAGACAGAGACAGACAAGGACGGCAATGTTATTTATACAGAGCCTGTTGAAGTTTGGAAGAACGGTGACATTTACTATGAGCCGGTTGCAACTAAGGCTGACTCTAAGGACGCAAGCAACTTCTATGCAACAAGTGATCCTCGTCGTAGCGCAACAGTTGAAATTGGAGAAGATGCAATTATCGAAAATGTTACTGTAACAGTACACAACAAGTTCGTAATTGACACAACATCTGAAACAGCACAGTATAGCTGGGGATTTGTTGAAGGCGTTGATGAGGCTTCAATCGAGGCTAACAAGAAACTCCTTTCAGATATCCTTTGGGTACTTCTCTCTAACCTTAAGCCGATTCTTGAGTTCATCATGATCGGTGGCAAGCTCACAGTATTCGACAAGATTTCACTTAAGGGCTTCCAGGGTTACGAAGGTATCTTCTATCCTCTTATGATTGCTTTCGGTTTTGATACATTCAAGACAGTTGAGCTTAATAAGACAGATAGCCAGGGTAATATTATTACCGGTGAGAACGGTGCAACTCTTTACAGAGTAATGACTCCTGCTGAACTTGTTGAAAAGGCAAATGAGACAAACGGCAGAGCTCTTCTTGACACAGTTCTCGACATCATCTACGGTGTAGTTGATGGACTTGCAACAAATCCGATCATTGCAATTGAAACAATGCTTCCGGGTCTTGCATATCTCATTGATAATGGCGGTCTTGACGCAATTATTGATAATCTCCTTAAGCCAATCACAGCTCTTCTTACAAAGCTCGATCAGATATTCGCAGTTGATCTTATGGGTCTCATTAAGAACTTCTTACAGAATATCATCACAACAAATATTGAGCTTATTCCTAAGAAGGAAGAAGCAGGCGCTGAGGGTGCTCAGGCATTCTTAATGGTTGCTATGGCTCAGGAAACACTTAATACAATTAACGCAACAGAAACTGAAACTACTGAAGGTTCAGTTGATACTGCAAGTCTTGATGTTTCAGATATAGTTACACCGATAGCTATTGACGGTGATCTCTTAGAAACAGCAGAAACTCCGGCTGATACATCAACAACTGAGACATCAGGTCTCTCACTCATGGATATCATTGATATGTTAAGAAAGGAAAATGCTCCTGACGTATCAATCAAGGATATCTTGATGCAGATTCTCAGAAGAATTACAGTTAACGGAACTCAGCTTACAACAATCCTCGGTGGTGAGGACATCTTTAAGAAGCTTGGCTCATGCGCTTGGTTCGAAGGTTCAGAAATGGATATCGTAACACAGCAGGCTAAGAACGAAAAGATTGCAACAATCACTCACAGAGAAGCTGATGTTTACACAGCAGATAAGGAAACAGTATTCCTCAATATCTTCAACTGGATCGTATTCACAGAAGATATCAAGGATCTCCTTGTTAGCTTGCTCAATATCGACATGGACGGTGTTGCACCTGTTCAGAAGACAGTCGTTATTGGCGAAACAACATATAACGAATATTCATACACAACAACAGTTGACGGTGTTGAAACAGTTGTAACAGTTTATAAGGCTCTTGGCGAAGACGGCAAGGAACTTGACGGTTACTTCACAATCACTGACAATGTTGCAACAGCAACAACAGTTGGTGCAGAAGTTGAAGTTACAGCAGTTTATGAAGAGGCTGGATTTGATTTGGCAGAACTTCTTCCAAACGTATTTAACTACATCTTCACATCACCTGAAGGCTTAGAAAAACTCGTTATTGAATTATTATCTTGGTATGAACTCGACTATGCAAATGTACGCTTCGATCCGACAAAGCTTGAAGCTGATAAGGAAATCGAAGATAAGTACGATGAGGCAGGCGTGACTAAAGAAGAAGTTGAACAGCTTATCGTTAAGGTTGACGAACTTATAGGTGATGCAATTCCTGTTGTTCTCACATTACTTGGTGACAACCTTGGTAACGCTCTCGACGTTGAGATCACAGCAACTGATGTAACAGGTGTTGTTAATCAGCTTGTATCAGGTCTCCTTACAGACGATCTCCTCAACGGCCTTGTTGAAATGATTATCAAACTTATCGGTACTGACAGCATTTCTCCGATTATCGGATATGTTGAAAAGGCAGGTATCGACCTTTCACCGGCAGCATTTGCTGATATAGTTGACGGTGAATCAATGGCTGAAAGCGCATTCGGCAGAATATTCACATATACTGACGAAAACGGTGTTCTTAAGGCTTATGAAACATGGGCTGATGTTGAAAAGGCATACGGCGCAGATGCAGAATTAACAGAAAATGTTAAACTTAATGCTGAAGATGAAGAGTTAACAACAGTAACAGTTTATACAGTAACTGAAGAAGCAACAGGTGAAGAAACACCTGAAACAACAACTCTTTATAAGACAGCTGACGGTAAGTTCTATGAAAAGAAAGTAACACCTGCTGATCCGACAGTTGAAGGTTCAGTTGAAACAGTTGAATTTGTTGAAACAACTCTTGACACAACAAACGCTGTTGTTACAATGACAAGAACTTATGATAAACTTTACGAAACAGAGTGGAACATCACTGATGTTGGCGGTGTATTCAATGTTCTCGTTGACATTCTCACTCCGCTTGGCTCACTTATGAATATGATCTTCTTCGAGGAAGACCTCGTTCTCCTTGACGGTATCACACTCACAGGTGGTGACGGTTACGACCGTGGTATTGTTCCATTGTTTGAAATGCTCGGTATTGGTGCTATCGCATCTAAGTATGAATTACTTTATGACATTGGTGCAGACGGCAACACAAGAGCAATCCTCAATGAATTCCTTAGTTACCTTTGGGACGATGAGGACAATTGGAATAATGAAACAGGTGTGGAAGTACCTGACGGAAAGGCTGACGGCTGGCTCAACTACTTACTTGAGGCTCCGATCACAGTTATCCTTGAACTCCTTCCGAACCTTTCATTCTATCTTTACACAGGCGAATTAAGACAGGCAGTTGAACAGATCCTTGCTCCTGCTACAACACTCCTTAACAGTCTTAAGGACGCTGTTGGTGTTGACGTTGTTGGCGACATTCTTATGCCGTTGTTACTTCCTGACCTTGAAAATGCTACAAATCCGGAGAATAACCTCCTCATTAGAGCATTCGGTATGGACGTAGTTAAGTCAATCTCAACACTTGAGGATATTCTCGGCTTGTTCTTAACAGCAGAAAATCTTGAAAAGATTATTTACGCATTGGCAAACAACACAACAGTTGACGGTGAAAAAGTTGATATTCCTCTTCCGGAAAATCTCTTCAAAACACTCATCGAAAAGACTTCTGTTGTAACTGATGTGACAACATTCAGATACTTCGGCGCAACTTATGAAGATAAGTCAGATGCACATGAAGCATATCAGACATGGTATGAGGCTTACACAAAGGGTGAAGCTGAAGTTAAGGACTTCGAAGACAATGATGACGCAACAAGAGTTATTAAGGGCGTTGACGTTGACTTCGCAGCAACAGTTGTTTACATCTTCGGTGAACTTCTCTTCGGCGGTAAGGAAGTAGTTGAAAACGAAGATGGCACAACATCAACAACATATAAGGGTATCCTTCTCCCACTTCTCGAAGCATGGGGTGTAATGGACGATCCGACAATCGCAGGTATCATCGAAGGTATCACAGGCGAAAATCAGTATGTTGTTCTCCAAGTTCTTGTTAACTTCTTCTTACATTATGAAGTTAGCTCTGATACAATCGAATACCTTTCATTCACAGCAGTTAACTATGACTATGCTACTCTCGCTGATACATCATTCTTCGGCAAGAGAAAGATCAGAAAGTCTCTTAACAAGCTCGATAAGGGTATCGAAGCTATCATTCCGACAATCCTTCAGATGCTTGACACTGAAAACATTTCAATCCTTAAGGACTTTGAAATAAATAACAATATCAAACTTACAGATCTTGTTGATCACATTCTCGGTCAGTATGTAACAGACGAAATGCTCAATGAGCTTCTCGGCTTAGTTATCGGCTTGCTTGCAGAAAACGGCTCAACAATTGACGGTCTCGTTGATATCGTTGAAATGGCCGCAGGCGTTAGCCTTGCTCCTGTTGACTTCCTTGCAGAAATCAAAGCAGCAAGCGGCGAAGAAGGTGCGTTCTATCAGTTCCTTTCAGCAGCAATCGAAACAGCTAAGGCAGATATGCTTGAAGCTGAACAGGAAGCTGCAGAAGCAGCCGGCACAGAAGTTCCGACTGAACTTACCGCAAGAGTAACATGGGCAAATGTTGGTGAAGCTCTTGGCGGCAGATTCGTAAATTACGAAACATATAAGTATACAACTAACCTTATAGTTGTTGATCGCGAGAACAACACAACAGCTACTTACGGTGTTTACACTTACACAGCAGCTCCTGCTGAGGGTGAAACAACAGGTAAGGAAGTAACTGTTTACAAGTTAGGCGATAGCTACTATGCATCAACAGCTGAAGGCGAAGAAGCAATCGCATTTGAAACTGTTCCTGCAATGACAGCAGTTAATAAGGATTACACAGTTTATAAGGTTGCAGGCAATGATGAAACATTCTATGCAAAGGTTGGCGGTGATCCTGCCGTAATTCCGGCTGGTGTAACTCCTGAGAAGGCAGCAGTTATCTACACAGTAGATGCTGATACTGAAACTGAAAAGAATTACACAGTATGGACATACGAAACAGTTGATCCTGCTGATGCAACTAAGACTGTAACAGTAACAGTTTACAAAGACGGCGAAGGTAAGTACTACAAGCTCAACGGTGAAGTTCTTGAAGAAACTGCACTCGAAGGCATCAACCCTGTTCAGTCATTTGAAAAGGGTACGAAGTATGTACTTAACCTCAATGAAGATTGGGGCGTTAACGCTAAGACAACCACAAGAGAAAAGGTTGACGCATTTATTGCTCCTATCACAGAAATGATCGCTCCTCTTGACGCGGTTCTCGGTCTCTTACTTAAGGGAACAGACCTTGAAATTCTCCCGGCAGAGTTAAGCGATGGCACAGTTCAGGGCGTTATCGACATTAAAGCAGGTGACGGCGGTTATGAATACGGTCTTCTCCAGCTCTTCATCGGTCTCGGCTTTGACTCACTCGGTATTGACCTTGTAGGCGGTGAAGAATACAAGAACAATCAGTCTAAGACACTCACAGCGATTGTTGACCCGATTGTTGACTTCGTATATGAACTTTGCGAGAATCCTGTTCAGACACTTCTCACAGTTCTCGGTGCTCTTTCATACTTCATCGCATCTAACGGTATCCAGGTAGTTATTGAAAATATCTTGAAGCCTGTTCTCGGACTTCTCGATGTTGCAGAACCTGTCCTTGGACCTATCGTTAACGATCTTATTTCAACATATCTTTCACCGATGCTCGAACCTGTATTCGGCAAGCAGTTCAACACTCTCAGTGATGTAACAGGACTTGCAGGTGAAACAGGTGACGAACTTGCATCAATTCTTAACAGCTTGATTTCAAATCTTGTTGCTAAGGAAGATGAAGGTGGCGCAATTAAGATATTCCAGATCTTTAAGGAAACATTCTTTGAAGATTATGCAGCAGCCGCAATTAACATTGAAGGCGCAGCAAATAATGCTCTCTACTATTACTGGTATGAGAAGACAACAACAAACGAAGATGGCACAACATCAACAGAAATCGTTAAGATTTCAGCAGAGGATTATAAGCTCTCAAATGAGACAGGCAAGATTGTTAAACAGGCATATGTAGTTAATAACCTTGAAGATGTTAAGGATATTAACTGGAAGGTTGACCTTGTTGACTCTTACATCTTCCTTCTCAGCTATGTTCTCAGCGAAGATGTGCTCTCAACAATTTGTGAATTAGCAGGCATCGACCTTAGCGACAGCACAAATATTGTTGCAACAATTATCCAGAGTGTAATTGAATCAGACAATCCGGGTCTTACACTTGCAAATATCCTTGCAACACTCTTAGGTCAGTATACAGTTGAAACCAACGACTTCATCGGTGCTCCGATCATTATTGACGGTGATGATGAATATGCTGGCGGCCCATCAAAGGCAGAAATCGATAAGCTTCCGGAACAGCTTGACACAATTATTCTCGGCAACGTTGAAGAAATCCTTAATGTGGTTGCAGATTTTGTTGATCTCTCAACAGCTCCTGAGTTCCTTGCTGATATTATCAACAAGTACACAGGCGAAAATGCTCCTGAGACAGTAACAGTTGAAGCAATCGTTAATGACCTTCTCAACAACCTCGTTTATACAAACGATCTCGTAAGTTCACTTATGGGAACAATCGTAGGACTCCTTGGCGGCGAAAACATGGCAGAAACACTTAACATTGTTCTTCCATTAGTTAAGGATCTTACAAACATCGACCTTACACCTGCTGCATTTGCTAATGGCGAAGGCGCTCTTGCAAACGCAATCAATGCTGCAACTCCTGCAGAAGAAGGTGCAGAACTTACATGGGCAGATGTATTCAAGCAGTATGCAGTAACATACAATGTATACACATACACAGCTGATCCTGCTGAGGGTGAAACAGAAGGTAAGGTAGTTACTCTTTATGAACTTGACGGTAAGTACTATGCTGCTACCGGCGATAAGAATGAAGCAGTAATTCCTGACGGAAAGACACCTGAACAGAAGTTAGATGAAACTACAAATGCGCCTGTAACTGTAACAGTTGCTGACCTTTCATCTATCACATGGATCAGTGAAGGTACAGAACTTGCTGACTTCAAGGCAGTTCTTACCGAACTTCTCACACCGCTTGCTCCAATCGTTAACTTCTTATTCAAGGACGAATCACTCAAGATCGTTGAATTTGAATCAGGCTGGAACAACGATGATTACACAGAAGAAAATGTTGGTGATTACACCGCAGGTACTATTGACAGTGATGATATTTCATACTCACTTGTTGAACTTAAGGGTGCAAAACTTTACAGCAGTGTATTTGTTCCACTCTTCAGCGCAATCAGTGCATTTGATAATCACACATTCAAGACAGAGGCAGAGCTTAAGGCTCTCGATACAGCAGGACTTGTAAATGAAATCTTCGACGTAGTTTACACTCTCCTTACTGCAATCGAAACAGCTCCGATCGAAACAATAGTTGAACTCCTTCCGGGTCTCTTCTACTTCATCGGCAGTGACGGTATCAGCCTTATAGCTAATAACCTTCTTGCATTCATCACTCCGTTGCTCGATGCAATCGATCCTCTTATCTCAATCAAGGATCTCCTTAACGGACTTCTTGGAACAGATCTCAGGGGCGTTGATGAAGACGGCAATAAGATCAATCCGGTTGTAGAACTTGTTGATAGCTATGTAACAGCAACTAACCTTGTTGCTCTTATCAACGGTCTCATTCCTGATAGCTTAGGCTTATCACTCAGTGAAACATTCTTCCTTGATCTTGCAGAAGCTATGGCTGATGAAAACGCATCAACAATAGCAAGAGATGAAAACGGTGTTATTGGTGATCAGATCAACGGATACAGATATCTCAAACTTCGTGGTACAGCATCAGAAATCCTTCGTGGACTTCTCGAATTCGTATTCACAGATGAGGTTATCGGTGCAATTCTCAAGATTGATACATCTAATATGAATGATATCAATGTTGGTGATGGCCTTGTAGTAATCGAACTTAAGAAGATTGTTGACAATGTTCTTGAGGCTATCAAGACACCTAACGCAGCACAGGGCGTTCTTACAGTTCTTGTTAAGTTGCTCAACAGCTATGAAGTTAAGCATGATATTCTTAAGGGCAACCTTCCTGCAAAACAGGAAATTCCTTATGATACAGATAACTTCGACTCAACAAAGGATGAAGTTACAAACCTTGTTAACGGTCTTGATTCAATTATTGCACAGCTCTTCAATAAGGGTGTTATCTCAGACTTTATCCCAAGTCTCGGTGAAGTAACATCACTTGAAGACTTAGTAAGTGGATTCCTTTATACAGATGATCTTGCTAAGACAGTTGTTGAACTTCTTGTTCCAATGCTTGCATCTCTCGAAGTTGAAAAACCGGTAGACGAAACAGAGCCTGACGGCGAGAAGAAGTCAACAATGGCTACTATCGATGAAATACTCGGTATGGTTAGCGGTTTGGTTAAGATCAACGGTGAAAATCTCAGTCTCAACCTTAAGGTTGACGCATGGAAGAACGGCAATGGCGTATTCGCAACACTCATCGGTGAAAGCGAGTCATGGACAGCTGTTCGTGACAGCAACTTCACCTTAACAAAGAACGATGACGGTAAGGATACTTACAAGCTCAATGAGGGCGTAACATTCGGTATCGAAAATTCCGAAAACCTTACAAACTTCATTTGCGAACTTGCAGCTCCTCTTACAAGCGTTCTTGATCTTATCCTCCTCGGTGGAGAAATTCAGGTTCTTCCTGTTACAAAGGATGGCAAGACTGAATCTATCAGCCTTACATTCGGCAATATGTATAACTATGCTATACTTCCGCTTCTTGAAGCTCTCAATGTAGACGCTCCGGCAGCTGAGGGTGTAACACTTGAAGCAGTTCTTACTTCAGTATTCGGCTTAGTTAATACACTTTGCAATGCTCCTGTGGCAACCGTTGCAGGCTTGCTTACAGAACTTATCTACTTCGTATCCATTGGCGGTATTGAAGTTGTAGTAGAAAACCTTCTTGCTTCAATTACAACAATTCTTGAAGCAGTACAGCTTATCGCTCCTGTGGCAATTACTGTTGACCTTGGTAACCTTGATATCGCATCACTTATCAAGAATACAGAAAGCACAGCAGCAGGTCCGGTAGTTTCAATTAAGTCAGCAGCTAAGACAAAGGTTGAAGTTAAACTCGGCGAAGAAGAAGTTGAAAAGATCATCACTGATCTTGTTAAGGCACTTCTCGGTGTAGAAATCAATGTTAACCTTTCAGACTTCGTTGCTAAGGCTTATAAAGAAACTAAGCCTTCAAATGTTGCAACAACCGGCGACAAGTGGGCAGATATTGTAGTAGCTGATCCGGCAGATGCTCTTGTTTCATTACTTGCAACAATTCTTACATCTGATAACGTTAAGGCTATTATGAACTCCGACATGATCAAGAATCTTAACCTCTCATCACTTGGTGACTTTGAGGCAGTAGTTAAGGCAGTTCTTGATTACTTCAGAACAGATGATGCAAGCGGTCACCTTGCTTATGGTTTGGTAGATCTCCTTGTAGCTCTTATGACAGGCGCTGATGTTGATCTTGTTATCGCTGATCAGAAACAGTATGACGCTGTTGAGAACATTCCGTATGCAAGCGATAAGTTCGCATCAACTGAGACAGGCGTAAATACTCTCATCGCTAACCTTGATGTTCTTGTAGAAGAACTCCTTGAATCAGGACTTCTCAGTGATTTCGGTGTTAAACTTGAGGGTGACTCACTTGAAGATATTATTCTTGGATTACTCTATAATGATAACTTCAATGTGGCAACAACAGTTGTTAACGCTATCGTTAAGCTCTTCGCAGATATGGAAAAGGCCGGCGATGACGGTAAGACAACTCTTGAAATTCTTGAACCGATCTTCGGTTATGTTAAGGATCTTGCAGGTATTGACGTTTCACTTGATGTTAATGCTTGGGCAAACAATAACCTTATCGCAGATACCGATGCTCTTGGTAAACTTCTTGCAAAGGCAAGCGAAACACTTGCAGAAGGCGAGAAACTTACATGGACTAAGGTTCAGGAAACAATGACAACTTATGACCTTGGTGTTAACGATCTTGCAGGTCTTGTAGAACTTATCTCTGACTTGGTAGCTCCGTTTAACGGCGTAATCGCTCTTCTTATGAACAGTGATGCACTCACAGCTCTTGCTGATGAAGAGTTCAGCGGAATTAACATCAAACTCGGTCACGCATATAACTATGCAATCGTTCCACTCCTTGAAGGTCTTGGTATCAGTGGTGTACCGGCCGCAAGCGCAGTAGAAAATGACGAATATGTAAAGGCAATTCTTAACGCAGTTGTAGGTTATGTTCAGGGTAGCGTATTCACTGCTCCTGTTGCAACAGTTGTTAACCTCCTTGGTAACCTTGTTAACTTCATCGCTTCCAACGGCTTAACAGTTGTAATTGCTAACCTTATCGCTCCGATAGATGCACTCATAGACGTTATTTCAGGTATCGTTCCGATATCAGCTAAGGTTGATCTTGCTAAGTTCAGTCTTGATGCATTCGCTAAGAATGAAGACGGCACAAGCAAGCCAATCTACACAGTTTCAGAAGATGGTAAGACACTCGATCTTCTTGGCGGTCTTGCAATTGTTAAACTTTGCGATGCAGCAACTGAAACAGGTATTGACCTTGATCTCAGCGATGAAGCAATCGAAAAGGTAGTTGCAAACCTTCTTAAGAGCCTTCTTAAGGCTGATGTTAACCTCGACTTCTCAGTTCTTGCAGCTTATGCTCTCAGAGGTGCAGTATCTCTTGGCACAAGTGTTACTGCAAGTGACAGCGATGTTCGTGTTAACGGCACAACAGGCGATTCAATGGGCGTATACAATATTAACAAGGCTGACTTGTTAGTATCACTCCTCAGAATGATCCTTACTCCGGACATGATCGATGCTATCCTTGGCATGTTTGATCTTGAATCAATGCTCGCTAAGGCAGACGATATCGTTTACGGCATTGTTACAAATGTTGTTGATTATCTTGACAACCTTGACGGTGTAGGCACAGAAGAAACAGTATACGGCTTAATCGACTTACTTGTTGACTTGTTCAACTCATATAAGGTAGGACTTACAGTAACAGATCAGGTTGTTACAGGTGCAACAACATCTGCAACCGATAAGTACGAACTTGATTCAAGTGAAGAACAGATCGCAGAAGCTATTACAAAGATTGAAGCAATGCTTCCGCAGATTCTCCAGCTTCTCAATGTTGTTGGTGCAGACGAATCACTTGCAGATCTCGTAACAGGTCTTATCTACTCAGACAGCATTGCTGATTCTCTTGTTCCGCTTCTCGTAAATACATTCGCAAAAATGGAGAAAGCTCCTACTGATGCTACAAAGAAATCAACAATGGAAACAGTAACTGAAATCTTCAGTTATGTTGAAAAGGCTACCGGCATTAAGTTAAGTCTTGATGTTTCTGCATGGAAGACAGAAGCTGAAACTAAGGGTATGCTTGAAACTCTTATCGGTGAAGCTACAACATGGACAGAAGTTAAGGCTGCTATGGATGCAAAACTTGTTGAAAAGACAGATGCAGACGGAAATGTTGTAATAGACGAAAAGACAGGCGAACCGGTAATGGTTTATAAACTCAACTTCGGTGTTGACACTCAGGAAGAGTTTGTTGACCTTATCTGCGATATCGCAGCTCCGTTCAATGCAATCATCGAACTTCTCCTTAACGGTAAGAACATTAAGGCATTCAACTCAATCGGTCTTACAATGGGCGAGGCTTACAACTATGTAATCATTCCTCTCTTCGAGGCTCTCGGTATTACAAATGTACCTCAGGCAAACAGCATTGCTCAGGGCGAGTTCATCAGAACAATCCTCAACACAGTTCTTGACTATGTTGAAACAGTTCTTGCAACTCCTCTCACAGGTGCAATCAACCTTATCGGTAACCTTGCAAACTTCGTAGCAAATAACGGTTTGACATCACTTGTTCTTAACCTTATTGCTCCGATAAACGAACTTCTTGTTAAGATTGATAAGATCGTTCCGCTTGCAGCAGATATCGATCTTGGTGAACTTGATCTTGCAGGACTTATTAACGGAACAACCAAGTTTGCAGTTGAATACAACGCAAAGACAGGTATTCTCAACATTCTCGGTGATGCAATTACTATCTACCTCGGTGTAGAATACAATAAGGCAAACGGCATCAAGGCCGGTGTGAACTTAGACCTTGGCGCAACAACACTTCAGAATGTTCTCATTTCTGCTATTGCAAGTCTTGTTAAGGGTCTTGATCTTGACCTTACAACTCTCAGCTTTAGCGAAATCGCAAGCCAGTTCATCGCAAACAACAAGGAACATTATGACACATCAGTTGTAACAGGCGATGCAACAGGTATTAACGGTACAGAAAATCCTGTATCACTCGGTGTATACTCAGGTAATGTTGCACAGGTTCTTGTTGAACTTCTCAATGAAATCGTTACAACAAAGAATGTCGACGCTATCCTTGATATGATCGATGTTGACAGTATGCTTGCAGGTGCAAACCTTGATCCTGCACTCCTTGCAGTAATCAATGATGCACTCGACTATGTTGCAAGTGATGATGCAGCACTTGGTGCAGCACTCATCGACTTCATAACAAGACTCTTCGCTGATTATACATTGGCACTTGATATTATCGACCAGAGTATAGCAGGCAAGTCTGATATCAAATATGGTCAGAAAGATAATACAACAGGTCTTACTTCAACAGAGGCTGAAGTAGCAGATCTTATTGACGCTCTTGATAATATCCTTGAAAGCGATCTTCTTGTAACTGTTGGTCTTCTTAAGGAAGGCGAGACACTTGCAAATCTCGTAACAGGTCTTATCTATAATAAGAGCATTGCTAACTCACTTGTTCCGGCTCTTGTAAATGCATTCGCAGGAATGGAAGTAATAGCAGAAGACGGAACAGTAACAATGGGAACAGTTGGCGACATCATCGGTTATGTAAACGATGCTATCGGTACTAACATTAGTCTTGACGTTTCTGCATGGCAGACAGACGAAGGTAACATGGATTCACTTGTTACAGGCCACAGCACATGGACAGAAGTTAAGGCATATATGGATGCTAACTATCTCGTTACTAAGACAGATGATAAGGGCGAACCGGTTAAGGATGCAGATGGCAACATCGTAAAGGTTTATAATCTCAGCTTTGAAATTGACGACCGTGCAGACTTCGTTAACCTTATCTGCGATATCGCAGCTCCGTTCAACGAAATCATCAACCTCCTTCTTAACGGTGAAAAGCTCGAAGCATTTGACGCTCTCGGTCTTACAATGGGCAAGGCTTATAACTACGCAATTATTCCTCTCTTCGAGGCTCTCGGCATTGCAAATGTTCCGACAGCTGCTGAAGTTGAAGAAGAATATAACGGTGAATTCCTCAGAGCGATCCTTGACACAGTTCTTGGCTATGTTGAGTCACTTCTCTCAGAAAACACTGTAAGCGGAGCTCTTAACCTCCTTGCTAACCTTGTAAACTTCATTGCAAATGACGGTCTTACAGTATTTGTAACTAACCTCATTGCTCCTATCAACGAACTCCTTGTTAAGATCGGTGCTATCGTACCTCTTACAGCAAAGGTTGATCTTGATAAACTTAATCTTGCAGATCTCATCGGTGGAGATTCAAGCGCTGAAAAAGCTCCAATCTTCGCTTATGACGAAACTCAGGAAGCTCTTACAATTCTCGGCGGTCTTGTTTCAGTTAAGGTTGGAACAAGTGCTAAGGATTCTAAGATGGGCTTAGATCTTAACCTTTCAGCAGAAGCTCTCGAAAAGGTAATCGATCAGCTCGTAACAGATGTTCTTCCAACTCTTATAGCAGGTCTTAACCTTAAGCTTGACCTTGACTTTAGCAAGCTTGCTGAAGAAGCACTCGCAGGTGCAACATGGGAAGGCACAAGCGTAACTGCTAAGGAAGGCGACATCTTACACAATGCCGGAACTAAGTACACGGCAGAAAGCTCAGAAACATCACTCGGTGTTTATGACATGAACAAGGGCAACTTCATCATCACTCTTCTTAAGACAATCCTTACATCTGATAATGTTCAGGCTATACTTGATATGCTTGATGTTGACGGTATGATCGCCGGCATGGATGACGGTATGGTTAAGGATATCCTTACAGATGTGGTTGCATACCTTGATAAGAATGTTCAGGATTCACTTGTTTACGGCTTAGTAGATCTTCTTGTAAGTCTCGTGGCTGAAAACTATGTTGACTTCGACATTATCCAGAACACAGCAGTAACAAGCAAGACTGATGTTGTATATCCGGACGGCTTAACAAAGGCTGACGTTGATGAAGCAATCAGCAAGCTTGGCGTAGTTCTTAACAATGCACTCACTGCACTCGACTTCGATCTTACTGCACTTGTTAGCGACAACCTTTACACAGGTAAGATGTTGGCAACAATTGTTAATGCACTTGCAGGTGTATTTGCAGGCATGGAAGTAACAGCAGAAGACGGAACCGTAACAATGGGTTCAGTTGGTGACATTCTTGAAACAGTAGCAGGTCTCGTTTCAATAGGTGACGAACCTCTCAATATCAGACTCGATGTTCAGGCATGGGCAGGAGACGGCACACTCGGTCAGCTTATCGGTGATGCAACATCATGGTCACAGCTTAACATCACAGCCGACTCATTCGGCACAGTTAACAGAGATGTATTCATCAATGTTCTTGCAGAACTTCTTCTTCCGTTTGATTCAGTTCTCGGTCTCCTCCTTGACGGCGGCGCAATCAAGGGAACAACAGACGAAGATGGTAACTTAGTATACGGTGACTCTCTCAACGCAGTTGATGCAATTAACATTAACTTCGGTAGCGGTTACAACTATGCAATCATTCCTCTCTTCGAAGCTCTTGGTATGACAAATGCCATGACTCAGGATGGTTACAGAGCAGCTGCTGCAAATGACGGACACATTAAGCCAATTCTCAACATGCTCCTCGGTGAAGGCGGATTTGTTGAAACAGCTCTTAATGCTCCGGTCGACACAGTTATCTCATTGTTGGGCAACCTTGCATACTTCGTTGCAAATGATGGTTTGGGCATATTCGTAACTAACCTTATTGCTCCGATCAATGATCTTGTTAAGGCAATCGACAGCATTATCCCTGTTGCAGTTCTTATTAACCTTGAAGCTCTCAACTTCACAAATGATATGAACGATGAAACAGGCAAGAAAGAATTTAAGGTTGATGCGTCAGGTCTTCTTCAGCTCTTCATTGCAGTTGATCACGAAGGTATCGATCCGGGCGTATCAGTAACACTCAGCGCAGAGACAATTCAGGTTCTTGTTGATAAACTTCTCAAGGCTCTTGAGCTTGACCTCAACATTGACCTCGACTTTGTAAAACTTGCATCTCAGGCAGCAACCTTTAACGAGGCCGGCGAAATCGTTGTTACTCCGTCTAAGGTTGATAACAAGTGGGATAACGCAAGACCTGCCGATGGTGAGTCATTAGGCGTTCTCACAGTTGATAAGGCAGACGCATTCATGGGTCTCCTTAAGATGATCCTCACAGGCGAAAATGTTGAAACTATCCTTGATATGCTCGACGTTGACCTTGCAGAAATCGTTAAGGGATTAAATCTTCCTGAAGATGTAACAGATGTTCTTGTTGATGCAATCAACCGTGCAGTTGAAGATCCGATGAATCTTATCACAGTTGTTGTTAAGATTATCAACGGTGACTTCAATGTTGACGGTGAAGAAGTAATCTTCAAGTTCTTAGGTGACGTTGCTTATGATTATAACGGCCATTACACAGAAGCTAACGGCTATGCTGAAGGCGAATGGGAGACAATGGCTAACGGTGATATCGAAGCTATCGATAACCTCATCATTAAGCTCGTTCCGACACTCCTTGAAATGTTAGTTGAGGATAACTCACCTCAGATTCTTAAGGATCTCGCTGCTCTTGACTATGACTCAGCTAACGCTGAAGAAAATGAGAACAGCATCACATTGATCCTCGACTACTTCCTTGAACAGTATGTTCTTAAGGATTCAATAGTTGACCTTGTAGTTGGCGCACTTGTTCCGCTTCTTGCCGGTCTCGATGCTAAGACTCTTGGCATAATCGAATCAGCAGTTGGTCTCAACCTTGCTCCGACATCATGGGCAGGCGAAGGCAAGTTCGGTTCATTCGTTGGCGATGCCACAACATGGGCAGCTGTTCGTGACGCACACTTCACTCTTGTTGATGTAGTTGAAGAAGTTACTCTTGGCGAAACCAAGTATAACGCAACAGTTTATACATTAACTATTGATGAAGAGACATATACTCTTTACAAGATCGGTGGAGTATTCTACGAAAAGAACAGCGAAGGCGCTTTGGTTGAAACAACAAAGGTTACAGACGATGCAACAGTTAATAAGACATACAAGAACAACGGCTTTGCATGGAATGTAGCAACAACAGAAGATCTCCTCGGAATCTTCGAAGAAATCCTTAACCCTGTATCATATGTACTCGACTTTGTTCTTACAGGTGGTACACTTAAGGTATTCGGCACAATTGATGATGAAGGCACAATGGCTGCTGACGGCATCACAATCACAGGCATTAAACTCTATGACAACGTTCTCAAGCCACTTGCTAAGGCACTTCAGCTTGATATGAATGTTGCAGCTGATGACACAAGTGCAGAAGTACTTATCGAATTAGTAAGAGCTATTATTGCTTATGTATACAGCGATGTTGCACAGTCACCGATTAAGGCAGTTCTTGAACTCTTAGGTAACTTGAGCTTCTTCATTGCAAATGATGGTCTTGATATTCTCGTTGAGAACATTGTTGCAATCGTTGACGGCATACTTGAACTCGTAGAGTCCATCTTACCAAAGAGTGATGTAGATAAGCTCCTTAAGTCACTCACATCAAATGTTGCAATTATTAACACAATCTTCGGCGAAAACGGTCTTACAATAGACGGCATCAAGGATCTTATCGGTGAAGGCGGCAGCGGTATTATTACAATACTCAACAGCTTCCTTGCAGAGATTAAGATCGGCGATAAGACAGTTAGCTTTGCAAATATTCTTCCTGAAACATTCTTCGTTGACCTTTCAAAGGTTGTTGTTGAAGAATTGACAGGACCTGAGGTAGGCGAGACATGGAATGTTAACGACGCAGTTGTTAACGAAACACCGGTTGACACTTGGGATATTAATGAAGTTAAACTTCTCCTCTATGTTCTTAAGACAGTTCTTAGCGAAGACACAGTTAACACAATCGCTGATCTTATCGGCGTTGACATGACAAATTCAGATAACCTTGTAGTAGGTATCCTTGAAGCAGTTGCTAATAACCCGAACGCTCAGGACGGCTTACTTGATGTTATCACACTCTTACTCAACAAGTATCTTGTTAAGTATCAGCTCATCAGCGGCAAGGATCTCGAAAAGATCGAAGTTGATTACAGCTCATTCGGTATCATCACAGATCCGAATACAGTCGGTGCAACTGAAAAGGATGCAACTGAAAATGCAATCGAAAAACTCGACCTTCTCCTTGCAAATGCTCTTGAAATATTCATGGGCAAGGGTCTCAACGATCTTGTAGCCGGTCTTCTTTACACAGATGATCTTGCAAAGACACTCGTTGAACTCATCGTTCCACTTCTTGCTTCACTTGAAGTTAAGAATAATAAGGGCACTTCAACAATGGATACTATCGACAATGTTCTTGGTATCGTTGATGACTTCCTTACATTCAATAACGAAGCACTCAACATTAACCTCCATCCGACAGCATGGGCAGGCGAAGGTGCATTCGGCACACTCGTTGGCGATGCAGACACATGGACAAAGGTTCGTGACAATGCATTTGACTTAGTTCAGGTAACTGAAAAGGTTACTCTCAATGAAGCTAATAAGGAAGCAGGAATTTACACATTAACTATTGCTAAAGAAACATTTACTCTTTACAATGTTGACGGCGTATTCTATGAAAAGAGTACAGACGGTAAGTTAGTTGCAACAGCAAAGGATACAACTAATGCAGTTGCAAAGACAACTTACAAGCTTAAGGAAGGTACAACATTCGGTATTACAAATAAGGATTCATTCGTTAACTTCATCAGCGAATTACTCCTTCCGCTTGATATCGTATTCGAAATTCTCTTCAACGGTGGCGTACTTGCTTACGCTGACAATGATAGAGTTAAGGACGATCAGGGCAATGAAGTTTACGGCAAGGCTCTTTCAGTTCTTGAAGACATCAACATCTACTTCGGTAGCGGTTACAACTATGCTATTATTCCTCTCCTTGAGGCTCTTGGCATGAAGGATGTTCTCACTCAGACTGAATATAACGAAATCGCAGATAGCGAAGGACACCTTAAGCCGATACTTAATATGCTCCTCGGTTATGTTGACACAATCCTTAATGCACCTGTTCAGTCTGTTCTTGGACTTATTGCAAACCTTGCAAACTTCGTGGCAGCTGACGGTCTCACAAAGATAGTAAGCAACCTTATTGCTCCTATCAACGAAATCCTTGAAATGGTTGACGGCGTTATCCCAATGGCAATCATGATTGATATCACTCAGATTGGTGTTGAAGACGGTTCAATCCTCAACCTCTTCATTGGTAAGAAGCACACAGGTATTCCGGCCGGTGTATCACTTGACTTGAGCGCATACGCAATCCAGAAGTTGGTAGACGGACTCATCAAGTCAACAGGTCTTGATATTACTCTTGACTTCACCAAGCTTGCAGCTCAGTCAATGAGCGCAGCAACACCTGCAACACCGTCTAAGGTTGATCCTAACTATGATCAGTCAATCGGTAACGGAACACTCGGTGTTGTTACAGGCGATCCGGCAGACACATTGATTGCTCTTCTTCAGACAGTTGTTACTCCTGAAAATGTTGATGCAATCCTTGATATGCTCAACCTCGACTTAACAACTCTCGATCCTGAACTTCAGAAAGTTATTAACAACGCACTTGATAACACAGATGCCCTTGTTGGTATCGTTATCAACATCATCAACGGCTATTACGAAGTTGAAGGACTTCCATTCATCTTCAAGTGGCTCGGCGATACAGAGTATGACTATAACGGTCAGTACAGAGATTGGCAGAGCATGACCGATCTCACAATCAAGAAGCTCGACACAATCATCATCAATATCGCACCGTCTCTCATTGGTATGTTCATCAAGGAAGACGCAACCGGTATTATGAAGGTTCTCAGAGATGCAGCATCTGCTGAAAATGCAACTGTTCAGACTATCATCAGAGATCTTCTTAACGGATTTGTATTTACAGATGACATGATGACCACAATCATGGGTCTCCTTGTTCCGATGCTTGCAGGTCTCAGCGCAGATACTCTCGACATGATCGGCAAGATCGTTGGTATCAACCTTGCTCCTCAGACATTTGCTAACGGTGCATTCGATGCATACATTGGCGAAGCAAAGACATGGGCAGAAGTTCGTGATGCACACTTCACTAAGGTTAATGTAACTGAAAAGATCACTCTTGGCGAAGCTGAGAAGAACGCAACAGTTTACACAATCACAGTTGAAGATAAGACAATCACTCTTTACAATGTTGACGGAACATTCTATGAAAAGGATGCAGACGGCAAGTTCGTTGTAACAGCAAATGATACAACTAAGGCAGTAGTAAAGACGACTTATGAGCATAATGCTTATGAGTGGAGTATCAGCGGTCAGGATGACTTCCTCGGCGCAGTTGAAGATCTTTTGACTCCGCTTTCAAGCGTTCTCGACTTCTTCTTCAAGGGCGGTAATCTTACAGTTCTCGAGAGTGTATCACTCAAGGGCGCTAACGGATTTGAAACTGTTCTTAAACCTCTTGCTAAGGCTCTCGGCCTTACACTTACAGCAACAAGCGAAGACACAAGCGCTAAGATGGTAGTTGATCTTGTTGAAGCTCTCCTTACTTATGTTGAAAACAACATCGGTAAGACACCGCTTAACAGCATACTTGAAATCCTTGGCAACTTGTTCTACTACATCGCTAACGATGGTGTGAACTCATTGATTAAGAATGTACTCGCACCGATTACAGGATTACTCAAGACAGTTGAGGGTCTCATTGACAGAGAAACTCTTGATGGCATTCTCAGTGGTTTGACAAAGAATGTTGCAGCACTTAAGACAATCTTCGGTGAAGATGGACTTACACTCACAGGCATTGAGAACATTGCAGGTAACAGAGGTGATGCTCTTGTAGCTATCATCAATAACCTCCTTGCAGGTATCGACATCACAGATGCAAACGGCAATAAGGTTGTTCTTTCAAATGTTCTTCCTGAAACATTCTTCGTAGATATTGCTAAGATCGCAATCAACGAATTGACAGGTCCTAACGATGGCCAGACATGGTCTAAGTTGACCGCTAAGATCAACGAGACAGAAGTTAAGACATGGAGTGTTGACACAGCATCACTTCTCATGTATGTACTTCAGACAGTTCTCAACGAAGACATTATCACTCTCATAGCAAGTCTTGTTAAGGTTGACCTTAATAGTGACGACTTGTTAGCAGACATCTTCAATAAGCTCCTTACAAGCGGCAACGCTCAGGATCTTGTAGTTGATATAATCATTGCATTGTTCACAGGTTACTCTGTAACTTACACACCTGTTAACGGCAAGTTCATCACAACCGGCTCACACTTCGATAAGCATACAGACTGCGAAGTTGCTGACAGAGTTGATGAAATTGACGCACTCACAGGTAAGGTTGATTCACTCGTTAACAAAGCAATTCCGGAAGTTCTTAACATTCTTAAGGACAACAATGTGATTTCCAATATGGAAGATGGCACAATTAAGGATCTCCTTAATAAGATTGCAGCAATGGAAGACCCAAGTCTTACAAATGCAGTTGACCTTCTCCTTAAGGAATTCGTATTCAAGGGCGATATCGCAGCAATGCTCACTAACTTACTTGTTGGCTTACTCGGTAGCGGTTCACTTGCAGAAACTCTTGCAACTATCATTCCGATAGCTAAGAGCGCAGCAAACATTGATCTTGCTCCGGCAGCATTCGTAAGAACAAACGGTGGCGCATTCAGTGAATTTATCAAGAAAGCTATTGGCACAAATACTAACGCTACATGGGCTGATGTATACGCATACTGCGTAGCTAATAACTTCGTTAAACTTGATGGTGACGGAAATGTAACAGATGTTTCAATCCCGGCAACTGAGTTCAATATCACAGACAAGGCAGGCTTCATGGCTCTCGTTGAAGATATTGCAACTCCGCTTAATCCGATCCTTGAATTCATCTTCTTAGGCAGAGATCTTAAGCTTCTCGACTATGAAGTTGAAGGAACAGAGGAAACAAGTGGTATCACACTTACAGGCGTTGAGGGCTACGATCAGGTAATCATGCCTCTCATCGATGCACTTGGACTTTACGATGCATCTGATAAGGATAACATTATCGTTTCAGCTGCAGAAGCTAAGAATACAATGAACGGTGCTCAGTTCCTTGGCTACTTCATTGATGTACTTCTTTCATTCGTAAATGAACTTGCAGCAGCTCCTGTAACAACACTTCTTAACAAACTCGCTGGCTTACTTTACTTCGTAGTAAGCGATGGCGTTTACATGATCGCATCTAACCTTGTTTCATTCGTTGACGGATTACTCGTAATCACAGACGGCATCACAGGTGATGAGAAGCTCAGACTTAACTCTATCCTTGAAATGTTCAACTTAGGCTTCAGCCTTGACACTCTCAAGATTGAAGGTCTCCTTGAGTTACTTGATGGCGAAGGAATCCTCGGCGGTAAACTTGCTGAAAACGGAATAACAGTAGAATTCATTGAAAAACTTGTTGGTTCTTGCGGTGATTATGCAATCGTTCCGTCACTTCGTTCAGATGCAACAGATGCTCTTTATGTTGACGGCAAGCTCACAGGTGCTTCATCATCAGGCGTAATCAAGACAATCGTTGGTTCACC
Organism: uncultured Faecalibacterium sp.; assembly: GCA_964411915.1. Taxonomy (GTDB): domain Bacteria; phylum Bacillota; class Clostridia; order Oscillospirales; family Acutalibacteraceae; genus UBA6857. The sequence continues at coordinate 12,750 of CAYPMB010000010.1, read as the reverse complement.
GGCTGATACACTTATGGCTCTTCTCGAGTTCGTATGTGACGAAGGAACACTTCAGCTTATCTTCGGCGATAAGGAAAATGCAGACGACATTATTAAGACTCTCATCACTAACCTTTCAGGCGCTAAGGCTGAAGATTATGTGGTAGAAATCATACTCAAGCTCTTCACTAAGTATCTCGTAGAGTATCGCTTAGTAGGTGCAACATCACCGATCACTAAGGAAGAACCTGTTTACACAGAAAGCTTCAGCAAGGAATATCTTGAAACATTGATAGGCCAGATTGAAGAAGCTATCGGTAGCGCACTTGCAAATATTGAAGGCGGTTCACTTGCCACAATCATTTACAACTTGCTCCTTAAGGATTCTTACTTAGACGAAATCATGAAGCTTCTCCTTCCGTTACTTCGTGACAACGGCGAACTTCTTGAAACAATCGGCGGCTATGTCAGCGCATTCACAAATCTTGAACTTGACCTTTCAGTTGAAGGCTTCAGAAGTCTTGCAAGAAATGATAAGTTTAAGGAATACTTGGGCGATGCTAAGACATGGGCTGAAGTTGCTGAGGCTCACAACCTCAAGACAACAACTGTCAAAGATCCTGAAACAGGTGAAGACAAGAAAGTGACAACTATTGATGCCTTCGTATGGAATGCAACAGATGCACAGAGCTTCATCGACATTATCGTTGATGTACTCAGACCTCTTGATGGAGTACTTCAGCTTCTCCTCATCGGTGGTACACATCGTGAAGACTTCTATGCAAACGGCAAGCATGACGGCAAGTATCTCAGCGCCCTTGATGAACTCAACATTATGGGTGGTAGCGGTTACAACTATGCAATACTTCCGTTGTTCGAAGCATTTGGCATCAACAATGATTACATCCTTACTCAGGATGAATATATCGCAAGAGTAGAAGAAGACGGTTCAACTCTTAAGTACATCCTTGAAACAATCATCGGTGCTCTTGAGCGAGTTCTCAGCTCACAGAACCTTCTCCAGGATCTCCTCGGTATATTTGCAAACCTTGCACACTTCATTGCTAATGACGGCTTGACAATAGCTGTTGACAACCTTATTGCTCCTGTTAACGAACTTCTCAAGACAGTTGGTAAGGTATTCCCGATTTCAATTAGTATTGACCTTAAGAATATCAATACTGAAAATGAAATTATCAACTTCGCACTTGGCACAGCTAAGGCAGAAGATGTTGGCATCAAGATTGATCTTAACGGTTCAACTCTTGAAGCATTGATCGCAAGTCTCCTCGGTCCTGATTCACAGATTAGTATCAACTTCTCTGATATCGCTAATAAGACAGTTAAGACTGATAAGAACGGTAACATTGTTTACAAGAATATCAACTCTGAAATCGACTTGTCTTATGACGAATACACCGGCTCACTTTACAGAAGAATAGACGGTGACGCAGCGGATACTATCATGTATGTACTCAACATCGTAGGTGCAGGCGACATTGACCTTGGCGGTATGGATATCGGCGCAATTATCGATGCAGTTATCAACTTGCTTGCTAACCAGCGTCAGTATACTCCGATCCAGAACCAGAAGGTTAACCCGAATGGTGAGGCACTCGGTGCAACATACGGCACATACCTTTCAGAGACAAATGCAAACATCGTTGTTGACAACCTTGACAGCATCGTTGAAAAGGTTCTCAATGTGGCAGGTCTCGGTTCTCTCGAAGAACTCCTCTGCGGTATGCTTGCAACAAATGCAAACATCAACTCAATTCTTAATCTCGTTGTTGGCTTGTTAGCTGATGAATCCGTAAGCAACATTCTCACTCAGATTCCGGGCTATATTGATATGGCTAAGGATATCCTCGGTGAAGAAAATCTCAACTTCGGTGCTGAGTATTATGGATTCCTTACACTTCACGATGCAGAAACAGGTTACGGCTTCTATGATCAGTTGCTCGCTGTTTCAAAGGGTGAAGGCAATGCAAACACAACATTCGCTAATGCTCTTGCAATTCTCGGAAAAGCAGAGACATGGGCAGATCTCAGTGATACATCATTCACAAATTGCGATTGGGGCTTTGAAGACGGTGATCTTCATGCGTTCCTTCAGGTAATCGCTCAGGTACTTACACCGATCAACAACCTTCTCGGATTGTTCTTATATGGTGATCCTGAAAACGTAATTATCAATGCATTTGATATTATTACTATCGCAGGTGGCCCGGGCTATGACTTCGCAATTATCCCGCTTATGGAAGCTCTTGACATTGATTCTGTACCGACCGCAACTCAGTACATGGCATTGATCAACGGTAAGGGCGGAAACGAAGTATCAATCGGCGGCACTGCTTACAGAACAGGCCCGACAGCAGTTCTCGGCACAATTCTTACAATGCTTGAGACTCTTGTTATGGATCTCTGTGCAGCTCCGACAGACACACTTCTCACATTCCTTCCGAACCTTGCATACTTCCTTGCAAATGACGGACTTACATTAGTATTCCAGAATCTTATCTCACCGCTTTACGGCGTGCTTTGCGCACTTAATGTAATCCTCGATCTTGGTATCCCGACAAGAATCGAAGTTGAAGAAATTCTTCACGATATCGACCTTGGCACATGGGTACTCTGGTCATGGCTTGAACTTAAGATTCCTGTAATCGATTGGCTCGAATTCGCAAGAAAGGGCGCAGCTTCTATCACAGAAAAGACTACCTCAAGAAGTGAGGCAGCATGGTCTTACAGCAACCCGACATTACCGCTTTATGACACTGATAATGTAATTACTCAGTACATTAACGGTAAGTACACAACATCAGGCGTAAGCACAGCAACTAAGTCAACTCAGACTTATATCGTAGCCGATAAGGCAGATATGCTTGTAACTCTCCTTCGTTGGGTACTCGATATCTTCAGAGATGAAGAAAACCGTGACGCTCTCACAGAGTGGATCGCAGGTCTCTTCGGACTTGAAGCAGGTGGTAAGGAAGTAGTAAGATACGGCCTTGAAATGATGTACGAGGTAACAGATGAGCTTAATGTAACAGACGCAATCATCGGTGCTATATTCAGTGCTCTTGTTGCTTTCGTAGCAGTTGATGCTATGGTAGCTGACAGATATGATTACGTTCAGAAGATCCTTAACGATATCTTCCAAGAACTCGGTAAGTGTGACAACGATTGCTGGTATGCAAATGTTGCAGACGCAATGCAGATTGTAACAGGTTGTTGGAAACAGACTATCGGTACAGATGACGACTACCACGATGCAGTTAACGGCGCTGAAGAAAATCTCAGCTTGTGGCAGAAGTTCATCAAGGCAATCAAGGACTTCTTCGCTAAGATTGCAGCTCTCTTCGGAAAGAAAGACTAAGGTTAAACAACCGTTAGTTGATCTGAATTAAACAACTTACCCCCGTTGTCTTCGGACAGCGGGGGTTTTGTCGTGTAAAAAGCGGGTGTGTGCAGGCGGTTCCGGGGATTAAAAACGGAGCAGTAAAGCGTGGCTTTACTGCTCCGTTTAGCGCCCGCGGTCGTGGGCGCGTAACCCGAAGTGGGCGGAACGCCCACCGAGCCCGGCGGTATAGTCGGGCTGTCAGCCGAAGGCTGACGAAAAAGCTAACTGAAAGATAAAATAAAATGCCGTCCCACGAATTAGTGGGACGGCTTATGTGTAAGTGTAATTGTCAGCAACTTAAGAACTTCCTCATAAGACTTGGGCCTTCTTCAATGAAGTTGCCGGTTGCCTTTGCGGTTTCTTCGTTGATAGTTTCAACACCGGTAACCTCTTTTCCTTTGTGATAAATCATATAAGGTACCGGGTCACTTGCGTGAGTCATTGTGACAATAGGTGTTGGGTGGTCGGGACAAATAAGAATTTTGTAATCATCATATTTTTCAAGACCTTTGAGAATAATCGGAATAACTCGACTGTCAATTAACTCAATTGCTTTAACTTTGTTTTCCGGTTCGTTTCTGTGACCACACTCATCGGGTGCTTCAAAATGAACATAAACAAGATCAATTCCTTTATCCAATTCTTCGACTGCCTTGTTGGCTTTTCCTTCAAAGTTGGTGTCAATATATCCTGTTGCGCCTTCAACTTCGGGTACGCTCATGTTTGCGCTTAAACCGATGCCCTTGAGCAAATCAACTGCTGAAATAATACTGCCGGTAACACCGAATGTTTCTTCGAAATCAGTCAAAGCAGGTTTTGTTCCCTCACCCCAAAGCCAAATGGAGTTGCCGGGACGCTTGCCCTGTGCAATTCGCTTAAGATTAACAGGATGATTTTTTAAAACATCATAGCTTTTCTTCATCATGTCAATAAGCGCTGTTGCATTTGGCGATTTAGACAGATATGAACCCACTACTTTTCCGCTGATATCATGAGGAGGAGTCATAGCACCTAAGTCGGTTGTTCCGCCATGCCAAACCAGACAGTGACGGTAACTTACACCGCTGTAGTATTTATAGACCTCGTTGCCGAAGGCTTCTTGAACAGCTTTTATAAGCTCAGCTGCCTCTTCAGTTGAAATATCTCCTGCTGAATAGTCAACCATAGTTTTATCTTCATAATTTTCCTCGTCTGATAAAGTAACCAAGTTGCAACGAAGAGTTATATCGTCATCATTTAATTTCACACCAATGCTGACAGCTTCTAAAGGAGAACGACCGGTATAACAAACTTTTGGGTCATATCCTAAGACACTGAGGTTCGCAACATCACTACCGGGTTTAAGACCTGGTGCAACAGTTCGTATAAGACCAACTTCACTTTTAGTTGCAAGACTGTCAAAATTAGGCTTGTTTGCGACCATCATCGGTGTTTTCCCGTTCAAAGCGGGAACCGGATAATCTGCCATGCCGTCATATAATAAAACAACATATTTCATGTTATCACTCCTTAATATAATTTTCTTCTTTATTAGTTTAATACATAAAAGCGGATTTGTCAATGAATTTATATTGATAAATTCTACCTAAAGTGTTATAATTAAAACTTAAAGGGGCTGATTATATGAGTAACACTTTATCATCAAGAAATTTGACGATGCTTGTTGATTTTTATGAATATACAATGGCAAATGGATATTTTGCCAACGGTATGAAAGATACAATTGCCTATTTTGATATGTTTTTCAGAAAAGTGCCGGACGGTGGCGGATTTGCCATTATGGCAGGTGTGGAACAGGTTATTGAGTATCTTGAAAATCTTAGTTTTTCAGAGGCTGATCTTGAGCTTTTCAGAAGACATGGATTTAGAGAGGATTTTGTTCAATATCTTAAAAATTTCAAATTTGAATGTGATGTATGGGCAATCCCGGAGGGAACTCCCATATTCCCCGGTGAACCGATCGTTAAGGTTAAAGGTCCCGTTATTCAGGCTCAGATTATCGAAACAATGGTTCTTCTTGCGATAAATCATCAAAGTCTTATTGCAACAAAAGCCAACAGAATTGTCAGAGCTGCTGAAGGAAGAGCTATTATGGAATTCGGCTCAAGAAGAGCTCAAGGTTTTGATGGTGCAATTTACGGAGCAAGAGCTGCATATATCGGCGGTTGCGTGGGAACAGCCTGCGTTATTGATGAGAGAGATTTTGGTGTTCCTGCATTAGGCACCATGGCTCACAGCTGGGTTCAACTTTTCGGAGATGAATATGAAGCATTTTGCGCCTATGCGAATGAATATCCGAATGATTGCACACTTCTTATTGATACTTATAATGTTCTTAAATCCGGTTTACCGAATGCGATTAGAGCGTTTAACGATGTTGTTGTTAAAAAAGGTTTCAGACCGAAAGGTGTAAGAATTGACAGCGGTGATATAACCTATCTTTCAAAGAAGTGCCGTAAAATTCTTGACGAGGCAGGTTTCCCGGATTGCAAAATCGTTGCATCCAACTCACTTGATGAATATATTATCCGTGATATGCTTCTCCAGGGAGCAAAGGTTGATTCTTTCGGTGTCGGTGAGAGATTGATAACTGCATCATCTTCACCTGTTTTCGGTGGAGTTTATAAAATTGTTGCAGTTGAGGAAAACGGAAAAGCTGTGCCGAGAATTAAGTTGAGCGAGAATGTGCAGAAGATCACCACTCCATGCGCAAAAGAAGCATGGCGACTTTATGATAATGTAACGGGAAAAGCTATTGCCGATGTTCTTACCTTGGAGGGAGAAGAAATTGACGATAGTAAAGAATATGAAATATTCGACCCGGATTATACATGGAAAAGAAAGGCTGTTACTGACTTCACAGCGAAAAAGTTGTTAGAGCCTGTCTTTGTTAAAGGTAAGAGGGTATATCCTCATTATAATATCAACACTTTGAAAGATTATTGTGAAAAGCAGATTGATACCCTTTGGGACGAGGTTAAGCGTTTTGAAAATCCTCACAGATACTATGTTGATCTTTCTCAAAAGTTATGGGATGAGAAAAACGAAATGCTTAAGAAAGCAAGTTTGAAATGAGAAAACTTGAATATATAATCCCGGAAGAATTTGACGGAGTGAATGTGCAGACCTTTTTAAGAGGAAATGTTAAGATATCCCTAAGGTTGCTTCGCTCTCTCAAAAGAGTCGAAAACGGCATAGAATTAAATGGTGAGCATATTCGAACTGTGGATTTAATTCATAGTGGTGATGTGCTTACATTGAACATACCTGAGGAGGTTGGGGCGGAAGGGACAAGCAGCATTGACTTGGAGGTTGTTTATGAAGACGAAGATCTGCTTATAGTTAATAAACAGCCTATGCTTCCCATTCACGAATCCCACAATCATCAGGGTGACACACTGGCGAATGCAGTCAGCGCATACTTAAGCAAAAAAGGAAAATCATCTGTGTTCAGAGCAATAGGACGATTGGACATGGGCACATCGGGTCTTGTGGTGTGTGCGTTAAATCAGCATTGTGCAGGCAGACTTTCCGGCAACATTGAAAAAGAGTATCTTGCCATTGCAACGGGAGAATACGAAAGTAATGGTACAATAGACGCCCCCATTTATCGACCTGACCCTTTAAAGACCACCCGCTGTGTGGACGAAAGAGGGGACAAGGCTGTGACCCATTACGAGAGTGTGAAAAGCGGAAACGGAATGAGTCTTCTAAAAGTAAGACTTGAGACAGGAAGGACTCATCAGATAAGGGTGCATTTTGCTCATTTATCAACGCCGTTAGTGGGCGATTATCTATATGGAACAACGACTGATGAAATAAATCATCAATGTCTTCACTGTCACCGAATAAAATTAACTCATCCGATTACAGGTGAAAAAATCGAGTGTTTTGGGAAGATGCCACAGGATATGGCGATGATTGCCGACAGGATATAGCAAGGACTGGTTGAGAAACGAATTCAGTTTGTGCAAACAGTGAGTTTGTTTGTCAGCCTCCGGCTGACCGCCCGACTATACCGCCGGGCGTGAGCGATTGAAACAATCGCTAAGTATTCCGCGCCCACGACTGCGGGCGCTCCATACAAGAAAAAATCCACAGATTTACAAGAAATCTGTGGATTAAGTATTGGTATAATTAAGAATTATACTGTTGGGATCTTATCTAAAAGGCTATTGAAAAGTGCGATAAGTGCTTCCCAAAGATGAATAAGAAGTCCTTTGATATCCTCCATGATAATAACTCCTTTCTCATTTATTTGATATAGCTATTTTACACTATAAACGGGTAAAAATCAATAGCACAAGAGCAATTTTGTGCAACTTGTTAAAATTTTTTTACGAAATTTTGTGACAGGAAGTGACAAGGAGCGCCCGCGGTCGTGGGCGCGTAAACCCTTGGTGGGCGGAACGCACACTCAGCCCGGCGGTATAGTCGGGCGGTCGCCCGAAGGGCGACAGCAAACCGACTGCAAAAATAAGATTTAATAAACAAAACGAGAATAACTATTGACTTCATAGTAAATAAACTGTAAAATGAATATGAATTAAATTTCGGAGGAAAAGAAATGGAACGTTTAACAGCAATAATATTGGCATTGATCACTTATGCAACTTCAATCACAACCGCTATACCGGCTTTGATTAGCGATATCGAGGATGGAATAGGAAAGCATATCGTTTGGATGTTTACTGAATCTGAGATCAGCGAAGTTTCTTATGATGAGCTTTATACATATTATCAGGAAAACTTTATCACTCGTGAAAAATATGCAAACGAAGATCCTGCTAATTATCCCGATCTTACAGAGGAATATACACAGCTTCTTCAGGACAACCTTAAAACTGCAATGCTTTGGAAATTGGATCCGGGTAACGGTCAGATCAATTTCTATAACTCAGTTAAGAACTATGGCCCTTGGGATTATAAAAGATGGGAAAACCGCCCCGATTGGTATAATAAAACACGCAACGGTCTGTTTACCGCTTACGGTGTTTTGATGGATATGGAAGTTCTCGGAAACATTAACTTCGCCTTAACCGGTGCCGCTGTTGGATTTGCTGAAACAGTTATCCTTACAGGCGGTGGATTGGTTAATGTTAAAAACGGCTATGCCGAATGGAACGAAATCAAGTATTACTTCGATACAGAAGAAGATAATAACTGGATAACATTCGGTATCGGTCTTTATAAACTTTATGACAAAAACTATGAAGACGAATCTTCTCTGCTTGATAATGTGCTCACAATTGTTGACCCAAGATTTATTGGTGGAGCAATTATGATCCGCAATGAAATCGAGGCTAATGGTGTTGAATCAATAATTCCAAATGAGGAAGAAGTGAAAGGCGCAATAAAAGCTGTGTTGGCTGAATACGGCATACAGATTGATGTTGATAACATGAGTTATACGGAAGCACTTGAACTTCTCAGCATATTTAAAATTGCAAAATAAAATCGGCAACAAATCACCGCAGACTGCTTAATGCAAATTGCGGTGATTTATTATTTTAATAAACCCTTGTCAACTTCCTGTGTGTTGTGTTAAAATATTAAGACAAAGGAGAAATGCAAAATGAGAAATCTTTATGATATAAATGTAATAAAAGATGTAATGGGTCGTCACGGGTTTAACTTTTCAAAAGCCTTAGGGCAAAACTTCATTATCAATCCGGATGTTTGCCCGAAAATTGCTGAACTTGGCGGCGCGGAAGAAAATACCGGAGTAATTGAAATTGGTGCAGGTGTGGGAGTGCTTACTGCCGAACTTGCGAAAAGAGCTAAGAAAGTTGTGTGTATCGAAATCGATAAGCGGCTTCTTCCTGTCCTTGACGAGACACTTTCTGATTTTGATAATATAGAAATAATCAACGAAGATGTGCTGAAAGTGGATTTGCACAAACTTATTGAAGAAAAGTTTCCCGGTATGCGAGTTGTGGTTTGTGCCAACTTGCCATATTATATTACTTCGCCAATTATCATGATGCTTTTGGAGAGTAATCTCCCCATTGAGAGCATTACAGTAATGGTTCAGAAGGAAGCAGGGGACAGACTTTGCGCAGAGGTCGGATCAAGAGATGCAGGAGCAGTAACGGCAGCAGTTAATTATTATGCAGAGGCACAGAAACTTTTTGATGTGTCAAGAGGGTGCTTTATGCCGTCACCTAAGGTGGACAGCATGGTGATTAAACTTGATTTGAGAAAAGAGAAACTTTTTGATTTGAGAGATGAAAAGAAGTTTTTCCGTCTTGTGAAATCCGCATTCGGTCAAAGAAGAAAAACAGCCTCCAATTCGATTTCTGCCGGAATGGGTATTCCCAAAGGCGAAGTGATAAGTGCATTGGAGAGAGCAGGCTTTGACGCTAATGTGAGAGCAGAGAAGTTTACTATGGAAGACTTTAAGCGACTTTGCGAAGAACTGTAAGGAATTGAAGTCCATTTTCATGTTAATATAACTTTATAGTACAAACTGCCTTGTACCAATAAAAAAGTTAAGCAGCAGAATTTTGAGTTTCTGCTGCTTTTTATTATATGATATATATTATTCCGAGAACGGTCTTTCAACAAGTTTTCCCACAATTTCATCCGCATATTCATAACCCAAATTATCAGGATAGATCAGCAAGAAAAAGCAATTATCTTCACACCATGCACAGAATATAAATTCCGTGTTACTGCAAATCAAGGCTTCGATGTCGTTAATCTCTCTCTTAACGGTCGTGTTATTGTCTGAATAGAATTTTGCAGAACTTTTGGTCACCATTTGAGATAATTCTATATATTCATTTTCGCTTTTATAGTATACTGTGTCTGCGCCTGAATCGGGATAAATATATCTTTTAACATTTGCGTTGTATTCATCGGGGATAGAAGGCAAAGCATAATAAGTAAATTCTGTTTTGTCTTTTTCCGTATTGTAATTAACCTCTGTTTTGGTTGAAAAAATTCTGTGAGTGAATTTGGCAATTGGTTCAAGTATAGCATCTGCATTAAAACTTACACCGATACTGAGAAAAACAACAAGGATTATAGCAGCTGCCCTGTTAAAAGTTTTTCCGAAGAAATTGAAATATACTCGTTTTTGCTTTTTTGTGAGCTTATCCATTTTCTTTTCAAATTCCGGGGAAAACTCATGGCTGATTTCGTCTTCTTTAGGGGTGTCGTTCAGCTGGTCTTCTTTATACATTTCCAAGGCCTTGATCAGTAAATCGTCATATTGCTTTTTCATTTTTTTGTTTCTCCTTTTCTATTAGTTTAATAAAGGCCTTTTTGCCTCTTGAAATTCTTTTACGGACAGTCTCATAACTAAGATCCAAGGTGCTTGCAATTTCCATTTCGTTCATACCGAGAACAAAATAGAGATACATAGTTTCTGTGTATTTAGGGGATATATGTTTTATGAGAGACAATATATAATTATCTGTCTCCACTTTTCCAAAATCATTTTCCGAGTTTTCGTCGTATGCACCTTTCAGGTCATCTATGTTAATAATATTCCCACTGTCTTTTCTTAAGTACATTAAAGCTGAGTGCCTTGCAGAGGTTATGACATAGGCTTTGACCTGTTCGGGTTTTAAGCGCTTTATCGTTGTAAAGTTTTTTGCAATACCGACAAATGCATCATGAACCGCATCTTCTGCTAAATAATCGTCTTTAAGTATTGAGTTTGCGTGAAAGAACATTTGCTTTTTATAAGAAGAATATAATTTTTCAAATTCCGTTTCATCTTCTTCACTGTCAAGAATTGTCATATAAAAAAAGAAGCATGATTTCCTCCGTGTTATTTTTCCTCATAATCTATTTTTATTTTATAATAGAAAGAGAGATTTTTCAACGAAAAACAGGAAGAAAAAGTTATATTTATTTTTGGGATTTTGTCCCAAAAATTCGTTTTTTTGCATCTATAAAGCAATTGCTTTGAAAATAAAAGTTTTTTGAAAAATTTGTCACAAAAGCCAAATTCTATTGCATCTATATAAGTGAAAGGGGTAAATATGAGGCTGCAAAAGCACTAAAGAAAGAGGTGAGTCCAATGAACTGAAAAATATATGCTGCAAAAAACGGATTATGAAAAAATATTGATGAATTTATAAGAATGTTAAATTAACAAGGAGGAAGAAAACATTATGAAAAAATTAGAAAAATACTTGCATTGGCATTAGTATTATCAATGCTGATGATCAGCACATCTTATGTGCAAGCAGCAGAAGCGACAAACGACGACACAGATAGTATGTCAAATTACGAAATTTTATTAGATCAGGGCTATCCACAAGATTATCTTGACACATTAACAAGCGGAATGATGCAGAGAATGGTTGAGTTAATTGGAGATGGTTATGTTGCAGATGTTGATATTCAAACTTCGTCGGGTGGTGATGAACTCGATAATTTAGGTGTTGATATGCTGAGCGAATATGGTTCTATAAGTAATTTATCTTACACAATAGCATTAGCAACAATTTGCAAAAAAGATTCCAAAGTAATAAGCTCAGTGGCGGTGGTATTAACTTGGGAATGGAAAGAAAACAAGCCGGCATATCGTGGAAAAGATTTTATTTCTGTAAATTGGGATACAAATGTATTTTGTTATGAACCGGATTCATTTGGCTCTTCGGATTATTACAAAACAAAAGCTACTGATGATTGGTCTGTTTCAAATGAATATAATGCTCCGCAAAAGTTGGCTCAAGGTGGTTTAGGCTTTAAAACTGATTTAAAAATGTTAAAAAAATATGTTGGTGGAGGAGCAGCTTTCGTATTGTCACCGGCTACTAAGATTTTGAAAAATGGATCTAATAAGACTACTATTCAAACGGAATACGTTCATACAAAAAGTCTAATAACCGGAATAGATTTTTCAATATCAGGAGTAGGTGTAGGGATAACTTGGGATAATGCTTGCGAATCAGATACTGATTCGGCTTATGTAAAATATGAATATGCTTGAGCTTAAGAATGAATTGTGCTTTTTAGTTTGCGATCATTGAATGATTATTTTGATATCGAATTAGCGAAAAACAATTTTAAGGAGGGTCAAATAATGAAAAAACTGTCTTATATACTGATATCGTTATTATTGGTGTTTACATTGATAATGCCGTGTTTAGCTGTAAAAAGTAGTGAGGATGTTACGGAAAAAAGCAATTATGATATATTGCTTGAAAAAGGATATCCTGAGGAAGTGCTTAATGGCTTGGATGAAAATATGCTTAGTCATATTGTAGAACTTGTAGGTGCCGGAGAGGTTTCTTTTGCTTATGAAGATGATTATGATTATACAATTGCCATAACCAGCAGAGAAATATTGTCAGAATGCGGTTATACCGACGATTATCTTTAAAAAATATCCGATGAAGCTGTAATGA
>CAYPMB010000009.1:9149-68592 GCA_964411915.1 uncultured Faecalibacterium sp. | reverse complement strand
GCCGCCGGGGGGCGTCGGTTGGCCCGTGCGCCAACCCCCCCCCGGCAGGCCGTGCTCCCCCCAATGCCTCCGGCATTGGGGCTTCGCCCCCGGGCTGCCTGCACAAACCGAATTTTTTCGCCCCCACAACTCACCCATACATATAAAAGCTGTAAAAAACCATAGGTTTTTTACAGCTTTTTATTGGTTAATCTAACTTTTTAGCCTCTTGGTATCCTTATTACAGTGACTGAATACTGGGGAACTGTGTAATTGAATTTTTCACTTATGCCGCTGATGGAAGTTTCTGTCATAATGCAGTCTTCTTTTTCACCGAGAATATTGTCATTTCCAAGGTCATCACCTGCAACTTGGTAAACAATAGCATCAGACTTTATGTCTTCTCCGTTGGCAATGTCTATTGCGAAAACTCTGCTTGTGCCTGTCACATTGACAAGTTTAACGATTATATCTCCCGATTCGTCAGTGCTTACAACCTGATATGCCTCTGCACGGCAGTTGGAAGATGCGTCATAGTCAAAATATAACTCTCCGTCAATATAACCCTTTACATTGTATCCGTTAATTTCGATTTTAATTTCATAAGTTCTGCCTGTTTCAACTGTGAATGGCTTGATTGTTCCACCAAGTTGTCCGGACTTGGTTCCGTTCTGTATTCTCTGAAGGCATGAAACAGTATTGCCCCAACCACCTATGTTCCAGAAAAGACAGTTGTCCTTGTCCTCAACGGCAAACGGAATAAGGAAACCTTCTCCACCGTCTGTCTTGGTGGCCTCAACAGTATAGGTGTAATTTGTCCAATTGGGATCACCGAAATATGCAACTGAACCGTAAAGCGCATTGCCGCTTGTCCAAGTCTGTGTTTGAGCAAACTTGCCCCACTTGTATACAAACTTTCCGTCTGTGGGAGTCTCCCATTCCCACCAATCATTGGGAATGGTGAATGAGTCATAATCAAGTATTTTTCCTGTCTTAGTGTCAGTTATCTTAACATTGTCAAATTCGGCAGCAGTATACCAAGTGCCTACGCCTATTCTTCCCTTGAGTTCCTCCGGTGCAATCTCTGCTCCGCTAAGTTCTGAAGAAAGAAGTGTTGAACCTGTGTTGGTTGAGAATATCTTTTGAACATAATAACTGATTGAACCGGTTGATTGATGGTTGTTGAACCAAATAAGATCAGGAGACCAATGAGTTGCTGTCAGATTACCGAAAAGTGGTGCGTATGCCGCCATTCTGACAATATCACCGTTTCTCTCCAATCCTGTCATGTATGCCGCTTCGGCTAATGCTGCATTGAGTGTATTTGACTTTGCCGCATATTCGCCTAAGAATACATTTATGCCACCGCCGTAAATGGTATCTGTCATTTCATCAGGATCTCTTTTGTAATTTGACTCATCATAATAGTCAACATTCTGCAAGAACCATTCCGGTTCATTATAGTAATGCTGGTCTGTTGCACCTGCGAAAACAGAAACATCAGCATCGGGATTTTCTTCAAGCCATTTCTTCGCAAATTCATAAGACGGAAGATAGTTCCCACTGTGAGTGCCGTCTGATGCACCTGAGGAGAAAATGAGTTCCAATCCATCATATAATTCCGGATTTTTTGCTTTTGCTTCATTGAAAGACTTAAGGAAGGCTGCATATCTTTCAAAATATACTTCACCTTCGTTTTCGTTTCCGATACAAATATATTTAAGCTCAAAAGGCTCTTCGTGACCTAATGATGCTCTTACCTTACCCCATTTTGAGTCTGCATCACCTCTGCAAAACTCAACCAAATCGTGCATATCCTGTATAAGCTGTTCAAACTCCGGTGTGTCCATATCAATTGGACCCTTGCCTCTCATCTGACAGTAAAGACCGCAGTTAAGAACCGGAACACCGACAGCGCCTATATCCTCAGCAAGCTGAAAATACTCATAAAAACCTAAGCCGTAAGTCATAAAGCATGGATATGGATCGTCTGTTGCTGACAAATTAGTCCAAAGGTTTGTTCCCTGAGTTCTTGCAGCCACATCACCGTAACCACCGTTAAAATAGAGAGGTTCTCCGTCTTTACCAACACCGATTGAATCTTTCCAATCATAAGCTGTCTCATCGCTTTCTCCCTCAGTGATACAACCGCCGGGGAAACGAAGAAATTTCGGTTCAAGTTCTTCAAGAAGTTTGCAAAGGTCTTTTCTTAAGCCGTTTTCTCTGCCCTTATAAGTGTCCTCAGGGAAAAGTGAGATCATATCGGCAGCAACACTTCCCTTATCAGCAAGAACTTGGAGCTTAACATTTTTATGTGCTGTTTGTAAAGAAGTCAATGTAAGCTCATATTTTTCCCATTCTCCACTAAGAGATTGAATTACATCACTTGCAACCACTGCTCCGTCAACTGTGAGATTAACATACAGCTTGCCCTTATAGCCGTCAAGTCCTTTTGCATAAATGCTGAAATTATAATTTGCTTTTTCCTCAACGCTCATGCCGTCAAGAAATCCTCTGTTTTCCACACCTGCCGGGGTTTCACCGTTGTTCGTCATAACAAGATAATTTGTGTTATTCTCGTTAAGGCTGTTTGCCTTATCATTAACATTTACCTTAAGGGCTGCACCGTTAACACTACTGTAACCGTAAAGCTGATCGCTTTCGGCAAGTTCTGTATATTCAAAAGAACGGTTTGCCACCATTTCGGCATAAAGACCGCCATCAGCGGCAAAGTTGATATCTTCAAAGAAAATACCGAAAAGTAAATCACTGATATCATGAATTTCATTGAGAGCATCAATATTTAAGCTGTAATCAGCCTCTTCGGTGTCATAAGCTGTAATTGTATTCGCCTCAGGTCTAATGGTTTCCGGTGTGTTAGTGCCACAACCGGGGAAGATGGATACTATCATAGCCATTATATAAGCCACTGCTTTCCTAAACAAAATAATTGCTTCAAATTTCATTAGAATTTACCTCCTGCGTCATTTACTCACTGCTTGATTGACAGTTATCTGAGAAATAAGTGGTGCACAGCTATCCATGTTATTAAACTTGGTGTTACCGCTGTTAGAAAGAAGAATTTGATTTTCTCCTGCCTCAAGGCTCAAATTAAATGTTACTGTCTTATAATTATAATTACTGTAAGTGTTTCTGCAAAATACATCTTGTTCTTTGCCGTTTGCCGATACGGTTACGTATCTTTCAATAAGATCAACATTATATGAATGATATCCACCCTCGGAATTGTTTGCGTATGTAACTGTAACTCTGTAATTGCCTTTTTCCGGAACAACAACACTGAATGATGCCTTGCCACCCTCTGATGTTATGCCGTCAAGATATTCATTGCCGTATTTATCGGAAGTCACAAAAGCTGTTTCAGAGGTATGCATATTTTCCGGTGTCACACTCTGCACAAAGCCTTCTTTATCGGTAACTTTTAATTTGCAGTTTATCGAAGATTTATCAAATGAAATCTCGTTAAGACCTCTGCGTAAATAAACTAAGTCACCGGAATTAACAGTGGTTTCAATTCCGTCAAGAGTCATTTCAAGGTTCTCTGTTCCTGTCTCTATTTCATAAAATCCGTCAACCGGTGCAACTGCAAGGAACTTACTGCCGTCTTGGGAATCACCTAAAACAGATATATAATCTGTTTCTTCCGTGGCTGAAACCAACATGCTGTCAAGGACGAAAGTGCCTTCTAAGTGATAGAATTCTATGGTATGCTTTCCTGCCTTCAATTCACATTGAAGAGTCAAGGAAGAGGTGTATTCGCTTTTAATTGTGTTGGGGAATGAAACGATTTGTTCTTCACCGTCAATTTTCACAATAGCTTTTGTGAAATCTCTGTCATTTGGAGTTGAGCCGTCATTTGAATTGCCGAAAATAAGTTTCAAGTCGGTCATACCTGACTTTGTTGCAATAAAGTCAAGTTTCACTCCGTCTCCCTCATGTTCAAAGCCTCCGACCATGCCTTGAAGTTCTCCGCTTGTGGCATAAGCACTGTCATAAGTATAGGCTGTGCCTGTAAGTTTACCCTTTTCAAACTCATATCTTACAGGGAGGTTTGTATTAACATATTTCTCTGTTCTCTCCTGTGCAGGAGTCACTGTTACAAAATATACGCATGAAGGATCAATGCCTTCGATGTTTATATTCAACTTGCCGTTTGCCGGTTTTGCTGTGTATTCCTTTATAACATAAGGCTCGTTCACAACACCGGTAAGTCCTTCATAATAAACACATTCAATCTTAACATTGACCAAATCTTTCATTTGAGTTTCGTCAAGATTTATAATTTGAACTACTCGTTTGTTTTTGCTTCCCTTACAGATAACTTCTATCTTATCTTTCTCCGAATTCATAGATGCCAAACCGGTATAAGGAAGTTTCCAATCATCATCATAAACTTTTCTGCCGAAAAGTGCATCAACTTCTGTTTCAAGCAGGTTGCCCTCCATTTTGGCATACTTTCTGTAAAGCCACCAGTTTGAATTAGGCGAATTATCATCAGCTGAAGTGTCATTAAGGTTGTTTGCAAGTCTCCAGAAAGCAACATTGCCCCAAACTTCCGACTTCTCTATGGCAGCAACATAATGGATCATCTTTGAAGGATCGCCGCAATCTTCCATACAGCCATACTCTGTGACGATAATCGGAAGTTTCTCAACGCCCAAACTTCCTTCAATTCTTCTGTAATCATCAACATGAGTCTGCCAATCGGGAATTGACCAAGGATTAAGTTCATGATAAATCATAATTTCGGGTACACAGTTGTTTTCCTTACAATAGGTCATAAATCCCGTAGTCTTGTCCGTATCATAATCACAGTAACCCGGACCACCGATTAAAGCATCGGGAACTATTGATTTAACAAGATCATAAGTCATCTTCCATGCCTTATAGAAGTTAATTCTGCTTTCTTGTGTGAATGAACAGTTTCCGTCTATGTAATCGCCAAACCAGATGCCGTTGTCAGGCTCATTATATATGCAGTAAACAAGTCGGTCTGCATAATCCTGTTTTGACAAAAACTCAACACTTTCTTTCACCTTTGGCAAATACTCGTTTTCAACGAAACTCTGCCAGTTATATGTGCCTTCTGCCCTCATATCGAATATTTCCTCATGGCAATAGTACCAAGTGTCAAAACAATCCTGAAGATATACAACTATATATTCACACTCATCAAGCTGTTCCGAAACATTTTCCACATCACCCACAGGGTGCTGTAAACCGCCCGGTACTTTCTGAGAAACAGAAGATATATCAAGGCTGTCCGTCATTGCCTTGCTTGG
Organism: uncultured Faecalibacterium sp.; assembly: GCA_964411915.1. GTDB lineage: Bacteria > Bacillota > Clostridia > Oscillospirales > Acutalibacteraceae > UBA6857. Next base: position 63,310 of record CAYPMB010000009.1, on the reverse strand, counting down.
AACCCCGGACTCGGCAATGCCGTAAAGAAAACCGTTGGCTCTTGAAGAAGTTTCCTCCAAAACCGTGCCGGCATCAACTGTCATAGTGGGTGCCCACAAGAATTGCGCGGAGCTTAATATCAAGACTAAAAAAGTAATAATAGAAATAATTTTACCCATTATATTTCCTCCTGACAAAATTTATCAGAATAATTATATCATAATGTTTACTTAGATTTCAACAAAGTCTAAAAATATATATTTGAGTTTTTATATTTGAACAACATTTGTATTTTTGTTTGTTTTTCATATTTTGTGTTTATAAATTTTAACAAAACTGTTGATTTCACACTTCGGCTGATATATAATAAACCAAAACTAACAACATAAACGGAGGAAATTTATGAAGGCATTATATCTTGACACGAAAGCGAAAATTTATCGCACCACTGCAATCGTATTTATCGTTCAACTTTTCGGTGCATTGGGTGCGGGATTTTTCTTCTTTCTTCAAAACATTATCGGAAAATATCACTTATTAGGTGCAACAGGCGAAGGCATGGAACCAACCCTTTGGTTCATACTTTTCTGGGCAACCGACTTTTTCTTTGTCGCCATGGCAACTGTTCTTTCTTATCTTATAGCAGGAATACCGGGCATAGCTCCGGCCTTGGCCTTATCGGTTTATTTTGCCCATTTCACATCACCTGTGGCTGATGCGAAAAATATGTATGTTTGCTTCTTCTCCACTCCCGCCAATTATTCCCAAGCCACAGCCATCGGCTATATGGGTTATTTGATCCTTGCGGTTTTCCTTGCACTTTCAATCAAGCTCCTTCTCGCAGGCTGGTCAAACGCCAAGAAACCCATAGGAAATGCTATTGACGGGCTTTTGGGAAAATTAAGAAAGAAAATCAAGCTTATACCCGAACAGTTAAAAGGCATTGAAGTTATTGAGGGTGTGGATCTCATTGTTATGATTTTGATCATTCCTGTTGCTTGTGCCGCTTTAACCTTTGTTCTTATTCATTTCGGTATTGAAATACCTTTTGCCGAATTAGCTGAAAAGTTAGGTGCAATGCTTACGGGAATTTCGGAAAACAATGTTATTCTTACAGCTTTGATTATGGGCCTTATGGTTGGATTTGACCTTATCGGTCCTCTCTCTCAGACAGCATTTGCAGTTGCAACAGCTGCATACTTATCAACAGGCAACGCTCAGCTTATTACGATTTACAGTGTTTGTTTCATAACCGTAGGCTGGACAGCTTTCTTCGGTATCTTATGTTGTAAACTTTTCAAAAAAGGCGGAGTTACAGACACAGATGATTTCAACCTTGCGACCTCCGGCCCAATTAACGCTTTCTTTGAAAACATTAAACTCACCACTGCTTTTGCTATGCCCATAGCTTGCAGAAGTCCTTTAACTGTTATTCCCGGTCTTATGGCCGGTTCGGCATTCGGCGGCGTTATTACTGCCTTATTCAAGATTGTGAACACAGCTTACACTGACGGTTCGCTCCCGAAATATGCTACCGGCAATTATACAGCAGGAGCAGTTGATTACACTTATGCCGAACTTTTTGAGCAAGGTGAAATATATATGAGTTTCACTCTTCCATTGCGTTCAGGTGACTGGCTGACTTGCAGAATACCGTTATTTATAATTATTCTTGTAAGCGGTTTTATCGGCGGACTTGTAATCATGGGACTTAAAGAAATCGAATACAAGGTTTTATCTAAAAAAGGCTGTTACTATGAGGGTAACGGTGATATGGTTCTTGAAATCAGACAATTAGGACAAAAGCTCGCTAAGGATATTAAAAAGGATAAATCCGAAGTTAATGCGTAAAACAATTTAAAAGGAAAAAGGAATGTAAAAAACTTTCGTTTTTTACATTCCTTTTTAATGTGTGTGTCTGAGGTGGGTTGGTGCTGTGGGGCGAAGGTTTGTGCCTGCGGCACAAACGCCACGGCGGAGCCGTGGCTCCCCAATGCCTGCGGCATTGGGGGCTTCGCCCCCGGCGCCCGCCCTCTGCACCAACCATCTGAAAACCACAAAACCAATAAAACTTACCTTAAGAACAATCTAAACACCACTCAGGTATAAATTACCCTTATCTCTCACTTAAAAATTCGCAAATGTTTTTATAGAAAATCTTTTCCCGTTCCTCATCTGTCAAATCCAGCTTGTTTATGTTTTCGATTTCCTTTTCCGCACTCCACATTGGATAATCCGTACCGAAGAATATTCTGTCGGGTGTGAAGGCTCTCACATATTCATTCACTTCCTCTGTTGATATAAATTCCATGGTACTGCTTGAATCAACCCATACATTCTCAAGGTCGGCAAGACAACGGCTTGCATCTTTCCACTCCGTGTAACCTCCGAAGTGAGCACCAATCATTCTCTGCTTTTGGAAACGCTTTGCCGCACTTGCAAGACGCAAAGGCGAAGAATAACCAAAACGCTTATCTCCCGCATGAAACAAAATCGGCAACCTGTTATCAATAACCTCGTAAAGTTCAAAAGCATGTTTATCGTCAATATTAAACTTCTGGAAATCGGAATGAAGTTTAATTCCCTTAAATCCCAATGATATGGCTTTTTCGATTTCTTTGTCAGCCTCATTTTGTGTCATATCCGGATGCAAAGAGCAAAATCCGACAAACTTGTCCGAATATTTGCTGACGCTGTCATAAATGAAACTGTTAATGCTTTCAACCTGTTCTTTCTTCGTTGCAACAGAGTGAACAACACATTTGCTGATTTTTGACCTTTCGCACACCTTAAGAAGTTCATCAATGCTTCCGTCAAACTTCATTGGCAGATCATAAAAAGCACCAATGTTTGCCGAGGCTTTTTCTGCAATCTTTTTCGGAAAAATATGTGCGTGTGCATCAAAAATATACATTTTCATAACTTCCTTCTTTAATGAGATTTCACGATTATACTATTTTAAATCATAAAAGTCAACAAATTAAAAAAACGATTATGGCAGTAAAAGTTTTCCCTTTACTGCCATTTTGTTGTTATCAATTATTTCTTTATTTGACCGTAATAAGCGTTTGCTCCATGCTTGCGAAGATAATGCTTATCCAAAAGTTCCTGTTGCATCGGAGGTATATCCGGATTCATCATAAGATTGTGCCATGCCATAAATGACAACTCTTCCAAAACAACTGCATTATGAACTGCATTGTGAGGATCTGTTCCCCAAGTGAAAGGCCCATGAGAATGAACTAAAACTCCCGGAATATCATCTGCGGATTTATCCTTAAATGTTTCAATTATAACATTGCCTGTTTCGTATTCATATCTTCCGCCGATTTCTTCCTTTGTCATTTTTCGTGTGCAAGGAATTTCACCGTAGAAATAGTCACCGTGAGTTGTGCCAAGAGCAGGAACACCTCTGCCGGCTTGAGCGAAAACCGTTGCCCAGCGTGAATGAGTGTGAACGATGCCCTTTATATTTGGAAAAGCATTGTATAAAGCAACATGAGTGTCCGTATCCGATGATGGGTTCATCTCGCCTTCCACCTTTTTTCCTGTTTTCAAATCAACAACAACCATATCTTCCGCTTTCATGGTGTCATATTCAACACCCGAAGGCTTAATAACCATAAGGTTTTTTTCTCGGTCAACACCGGAAACATTGCCCCATGTGAATGTGATAAGTTTGTATTTTGGCAGAAGCATATTCGCTTCATATACTTCCTGTTTTAATTCTTCAAGCATATTTATTTACCTCACTTCAACTTCCATGCAAGGTCGGCAAGGAATAATTCCTTTTCAAGTTTTTCCGGAGTTGTATCCTTATCTATATGAACAAACTCAATGTCCATCATTCTTGCGAAATCTCTCATCTGTTCAGCAGTTACATCATGGCTGAGAACAGTGTGGTGAGCACCGCCTGCTGTTATCCAGCATTCGATACCTGTTTCAAGATTGGGAAGTGCTTTCCACATAACTCTTGCAACAGGAAGATTTGGCATTTCCATAATCGGTTTAACACATTCGATATCCTGACAAATAAGACGAAGTCTGCCACCCATATCAACAAGGCTGACAACGATCGCAGAACCTGCTCTGCCCTCAAAAACAAGTCTTGCAGGATCTTTTTCGTTCATGCCTATGCCAAGATGGTGAGTTTCAATTCTCGGTTTGCCTGATGCAAGAGACGGACAAACTTCAAGCATATGAGCGCCTAAACTATACTCACTGCCTTCAACCAAGTGATATGTATAATCTTCCATAAAGCTGGTTCCGCCGTTTTTGCCCTCACCCATTACTTTTAATATTGCTGTCATGGCTGCAACCTTCCAGTCGCCTTCACCACCGTAGCCGTAACCTTTAGCCATAAGGTGCTGAGATGCGAGACCCGGAAGCTGTTCCATGCCGTAAAGATCCTGGAATGTGTTTGAGAATGCCATGCAACCCTCTGCATCAAGCATTTTCTTCATTGCAATCTCTTCTCTTGCCTGATAACGGATAGCTTCAATATTATCTGTTGCAATATCATATTCAGCCTCATATTCAGCTGTTAAAGCATCAATTTCTTCATCTGTAACAGCGTTCATCTCTTTGACAAGATCACCTACTGCCCAGGTGTTTACCTGCCAACCGAGTTTTGTCTGAACTTCAACCTTATCACCCTCTGTTACAGCAACTTCACGCATATTATCGCCAAAGCGCATAACCTTAAGAGATTTGCTGAACTGAACGCCTACGGCAGCTCTCATCCAATCGCCTAAGCGCTGACGGAGACTTTCTTTCTGCCAGTGTCCTGCAATAACCTTTCTTGGCATACGAAGCCTTGCGGCAATGAAGCCATGTTCACGGTCGCCGTGAGCAGCCTGGTTAAGGTTCATGAAATCCATATCAATTTCTTCGTTTGGAATTTCAACATTAAACTGTGTTGCGAGGTGGCAATAAGGTTTCTGCAAATTCGCAAGACCGTTTATCCACATTTTACTGGGGCTGAAAGTGTGGCACCATGTAATGATACCTGCACAGTTATCGTTATAGTTAGCCTCTTTTACAATATCGGTGATTTCCTTATTGGTTTTTGCTGTTACCTTATAAACTATTTTGCATGGAAGTGAACCTGATGCGTTCATTTCATCAACCATGATCTGTGCTCTTTCCGCAACTGTTTCAAGTACCTCAGGGCCATAAAGGAACTGACTTCCCACAACAAACCAAAACTCATAATCTTTTAAACTCATTTTATTTACCTCACATTATTTTATATTTTCAATAGCGGATTTCTCCACCGCTATGGCTTTCTTATATCTTTCCATGTATGCGTTGAAACCGTCAACATCTTCTTTGACCGGTTCTTCAACGGTGGCAGGGTTATTGCTGAAAACTTTATTCTCAAGGTATGCCTCAAGGCTTTCCTGTGATGATTTATTCACAAGGTATGCAGCAAGTATTGCGATACCCCAAGCGCCTCCCTCACCGGCAGTTTCCATAACCGCAACAGGTGTATTCATTGCTCCTGCCATAAGTCTCTGACCGACATATTCTGTTTTGAACAAACCGCCGTGTCCGAGAAGTCGGTTAACCTTAATATTTTCTTTATCAAAAAGTATATCCATGCCCACTCTGAGAGTTGCCATAGTGCTGTAAAGCTGGGATCTCATAAAGTTTTGAAGTGAGAAATTCGTGTCCGGAAGTCTTGCCATAAGAGGTCTGCCCTCCTCTGTTCCCGTTACCGGTTCTCCTGAGTAATAGTTAAAGTTAACTATTCCGTCACAGTCAGCTTTTCCCTTAAGTGCCTCTGCATAAAGCATATCATAAAGTTGTGCCTTATTCACTTCATGACCTGAAGATGAAATAACCTGAGCAAAAAGATTGACCCAAGCATCAAGATCAGAGGTGCAAGTATTGCAATGAACCATGGCGACCGGTTTTCCCTCCGGTGTTGTTACCATGTCAATTTCCGGATAAACATCGGATAACATTTTATCAAGAACGATCATTGCAAAAATTGAAGTGCCTGCCGATATATTTCCTGTCAGTGATGCAACGGAATTAGTTGCAGTCATTCCTGTTCCGGCATCTCCTTCGGGAGGACAAAGTTTTATTCCGCTTTCAAGTTCACCTGACGGATCAAGAAGATAACTTCCCTCTTTTGTAAGAGTTCCGGCATACTCACCGGCAACAAGTATCTTAGGAAGAATATCTTTAAGTTTCCAACCGTAATTTTTCGATGAGATCAGTTCATCAAACTTATTCATCATTTCCTCGTTATAGCAGTTCTTATCACTGTCTACGGGGAACATACCTGATGCTTCACCGATACCGATAACCTTTTCTCCTGTTAACTTCCAATGAACATAACCTTCAAGAGTGGTGAGAAAATCTATATCTTTAACATGGTTTTCCCCGTTAAGGATAGCTTGATAAAGATGGGCGATACTCCAGCGCTGAGGAATGTTGAATTTAAACAATTCGGTAAGCTCGGAAGATGCCTTCTCTGTTATGGTGTTTCTCCATGTTCTGAACTCTGCAAGCTGATTACCCGTTTTATCAAAAGGCAGATATCCGTGCATCATTGCCGAAAAGCCCATGGCTTTCATTTTAGTCAACTTTACTCCGTAGGTATCAAGAACATCTCTCTTAAGATTTGCATAAGCGTCTTGCAAACCCTCCCACACGCTTTTCATACTATATGTCCAAATGCCGTCAACAAGCCGATTTTCCCATGAATGAGCTCCGGAAGCTATCGGTTCATGATTTTCATTTATAAGCACAGCCTTTATACGAGTTGAGCCAAGCTCAATTCCCAAGTATGTATTACCGGATTCTATCTCCTTTATTATCAAATCCTTATTCAAATCATCATCTCCTGTTTTGTAATATCCGAAAATCAAGTTCTCAGACAGAGAATATTATACAACAAAAGTCACTTAGTTGTAAATGGATTGTTTCAATTTTGTAGTTTAAATTAACGAAACCGGTCATTTTATGCATATTTTCACCAAGGCTGTGCTAAAAAACATTCGCCACGCTTTATTTTCGGATAAAAGATCTTTAGACAGTGTAAAATGCTGCATTAAGGAGACGTATCCTATTTCACCAAATTAAAGGCACTTTATACCTAAAAAATTCTCCGTCATTATTCTTCTTTTGTTGACATATTCCCTTGACCTTTTATTTTATGTATGCTAAAATATTATTGTTCTTTGGAACTCGAAAACTTAAAGGTTTTTGTAACTGACGGAAAGCGGGTTTAACCGCATGGGAGCAAAAACGCTAAATTATGTCGACCGTCTGGGCAGTTCTTACCTTTTATGGGATAGGACTGTCCATATTTATTTTTAGGGAGGTTATCATGAAAAAAGTTGCCATTATTATGGGAAGTGACAGTGATTTGCCTGTTGTTGAAAAAGGCATTGATGTTCTTAAGGAATACGATGTGCCTTTCTGTGTTCATGTTTATTCAGCTCACAGAACACCGGCTGAGGCAAAGGAATTTGCTGTCAACGCCAGAAAAAACGGCTACGGTGCTATTATTTGTGCCGCAGGCAAAGCAGCTCATCTTGCAGGTGCCATTGCAGCCAACACAACATTACCTGTCATAGGCATACCTGTTAAATCATCAACCTTAGACGGCTTGGACGCCCTTTTATCAACAGTTCAGATGCCATCGGGCATTCCTGTTGCAACTGTTGCCATTGACGGTGCTGCCAATGCCGCTTTACTTTCTCTTCAGATCCTCAGCATTGAGGACCCACAGCTTGCTGAAAAGCTGGACAAGGCAAGACAAAGTGCAGCAGAAAAGGTATTGAAAAAAGACAAAATTATTTCAGATAAATATAACAGATAATTCAGGAGGTCAATTAAAATGGAAAAATTAGAACAGCTCTACGAAGGAAAAGCAAAGAAAGTTTTTAAGACAGACGATGAAAATCTTTACATTGTTTCTTACAAGGACGATGCAACAGCTTTCAACGGTCTTAAGAAAGGTCAGATTTCAGGCAAAGGCGTAATTAACAACAAGATGTCAAACTATCTCATGCAGATGCTTGAAAAAGAAGGCGTACCGACACACTTTGTTGAAGAAATCAACGATCGTGAAACAATCGTTAAGAAGGTTTCCATTGTTCCTCTTGAAGTTATCATCAGAAACATTTCAGCAGGTTCATTCTCAAAGAAATACGGTGTTGAAGAAGGTATCGTATTTGCTGAACCGACTATCGAATTTTCATATAAAAACGATGATTTAGGCGATCCTCTCCTTAACTCATACCATGCTATTGCTTTAGGTCTTGCAACAAAGGAAGAAATCGAACTCATTAAGTCAATGGCATTTAAGATCAACGAAGTTTTGAAGAACTATTTTAAGAAGTTAAACATTACTCTCGTTGACTTCAAAATCGAATTAGGTAAGACATCTGACGGAACTATCGTTCTTGCTGATGAAATCTCACCTGACACTTGCCGTTTCTGGGATTCAACAACTAACGAAAAGCTCGATAAAGACCGTTTCAGAAGAGATTTGGGCGGTGTTGAAGAAGCATACGAAGAAGTTATGCGCAGACTTATGGACAACAAGTAATTAAGTTCTTAACCACGGAGGTACTCTTATGGGAGGATTTTTCGGTGCAACATCAAAAAGAGATGTGGTACTTGACGTGTTTTTCGGTGTTGACTATCATTCACACTTGGGAACTCGCAGAGGCGGTATGGCTGCCGTAAACGAAGATATCGGTTTTCAGCGCGACATTCACAACATTGAAAATTCACCTTTCCGAACAAAATTTGCAGGCATCACTGATGAAATGCACGGAAATGCCTGTATCGGCTGCATAAGTGACAGTGACCCGCAGCCACTTATCATTCGCTCAAACTTAGGCGTTTACGCCATTGCCACAATCGGCGTTATCAATAACTCAGAAGAACTTATCAATCAGTTCCTGTCATTCAGTGGCGGACACTTTAACTCCATGACTGCCGGCAAGACCAACTCAACAGAGCTTGCCGCTGCCCTTATCAATCAAAAGAGCAATTTCATTGAAGGTATCCGCTTCGCTCAGGAAAAGATTGACGGCACTCTTTCTGTTTTGATTTTGAAAGAGGACGGCACATTGCTTGCCGCCAGAGACAAATTGGGACGACTTCCGATTATTATAGGAAAAGATGAGGACGGCTTTTGCGTTTCATTCGAGTCTTTCGCCTATGAAAAGCTGGATTATGAATTTTACAAAGAATTAGGCCCGGCTGAAATCGTTGAAGTTACCCCGGAAAGCGTTATAACATTAAGCAAACCGCAAAAAGCAATGCGTATCTGTGCTTTCCTTTGGACTTATTACGGATACCCCACATCAAGATATGAAAATGTGAATGTTGAAGTAATGCGTATGCGTAACGGTGCTGTTATGGCAAGGGAAGATCTTAAAAGCGGAGTTTGCAACGGAATAGACTATGTAAGCGGTGTGCCGGATTCGGGAACACCTCATGCAATCGGATATGCAAATGAAAGTCACATTCCTTTTGCAAGACCATTTATCAAATACACTCCCACTTGGCCGAGAAGCTTTATGCCTCAAAACCAGAAGGAAAGAAACAGAGTCGCACGAATGAAGATGATACCTGTTCACGATCTCATTCAAAATAAGAGTCTCCTCTTTGTTGATGACAGTATCGTTCGAGGAACTCAGCTTCGTGAAACCGTTGAATTTCTTTACAGCCACGGTGCTAAGGAAGTTCACATGCGTTCTGCTTGCCCACCGATTATGTATGGTTGCAAGTATCTTAATTTCTCACGAAACACCTCAGATCAGGATTTGATCGCAAGACGAGTTATTCTTGAATTAGAGGGCGAAGAGGGAGAAAAACATATAGACGAATACAGCGATGCTTCAACAGAAAGAGGCAAGGCTTTACTTAAGGCAATATGCGAAAAGTTTAACTTCGCTTCTTTGGGCTATCAGAGTCTTCCGGGACTTATTGAGGCTATCGGCCTCCCCGAAGATTGTGTTTGCACATATTGTTGGAACGGAAAAGAATAAAAAATATAAAGGTTAAGGTAAAATAAAATGAAAAATTCTCAGTCACAGTCTTATGCTGCTGCAGGTGTTGATATCACAGCAGGTTACAAAGCAGTTGAACTTATGAAACAGCACATAGCCAAGACAATGACAGCAGGCGCAATGTCTGATATCGGCGGATTTGGCGGCCTTTACGAACTTGATTTAACAGGTATCACAAAGCCGGTTCTTGTAAGCGGAACTGATGGTGTCGGCACAAAATTAAAGCTGGCATTCCTTATGGATAAACATGACACAGTAGGTATCGATTGTGTAGCCATGTGTGTTAACGATATTATTTGCTGCGGTGCAAAGCCTTTATTCTTCCTTGACTATATTGCAGTCGGAAAGAATATTCCCGAAAGAGTTGCAAACATTGTTTCAGGTGTTGCAGAAGGCTGCGTCCAGGCAGGTTGCGCACTCATCGGCGGTGAAACAGCAGAAATGCCCGGTTTCTACCCTGTTGACGAATATGACCTTGCAGGTTTCTCAGTAGGTGTTGTTGATAAAGACAAGATCGTTAACAACAAGACCATCAAAGCAGGAGATGTTATTATCGCTCTCCCGTCAAGTGGCGTTCACTCTAACGGTTTCTCTCTTGTAAGAAAAGTTTTCGATGTTGAAAACAATGATATCAAGTCTCCTTGTGCAGAACTTGGCGGCAAGAGTATCGGAGAGGCACTTCTTGCTCCGACAAAGATTTATGTTAAACCTATGCTTGCACTTATGGAAGAAGTAACAGTTAAGGCTGTTTCTCACATAACAGGCGGTGGTTTCTACGAGAATATTCCAAGAAGTATTCCTAAGGGTTACAGCGCAAAAATTGATAAGTCTGCATTGAGAATTCTTCCTATTTTCGATCTTATCGCAAAAACCGGCAACATTCCCGAAAGAGATATGTTCAACACATTTAACATGGGTGTCGGTATGAGCGTTGTGGTTGATAAGGAAGATGCAGAAAAGGCAATTTCCATTCTCAAGGCTAACGGCGAAGACGCTTATATTATCGGTGAAGTTGTTGAGTCTGAGGAAGGCGTTATTATCGACTGATATAAAGCAGACGCACTTTAGCATTTCTAAGGTGTGTCTGTATTCCATTTTTAAATACGAAAATATAATAAATCCCAACTGAAAAGAAAGGATACTTTCATGGCTGATAAGACAAAAATTGCCGTCCTTGTTTCCGGAGGCGGCACTAATTTACAAGCCCTTATTGATGCGGAGAAATCCGGTATCATCACCGATGGGGAAATCAAACTGGTTATCTCGAATAACGAGAATGCCTATGCCCTTGAAAGAGCAATGAATAACGGCATTAAAACTGCTGTTATAAAGAAAGATAAGGGACAGGAAGAATTTGAAAAGAATTTAATATCAACTCTTGAAGAAAACCAAATCCAACTTATAGTTCTTGCCGGATTTATGTGCATACTCAGTGAGAATTTCACAAAAAGATATCCCGAAAGAATTATCAATGTTCATCCGTCACTTATCCCCTCATTCTGCGGCAAAGGCTTTTACGGGCTGAGAGTCCATGAGGCTGCCTTAGGTTACGGAGTTAAAGTAACGGGAGCAACCGTTCATTTTGTTAATGAGATCCCCGATGGTGGAAAAATCATTATGCAGAAAGCGGTTTATATCAAGGAGGGAGATACCCCGGAAATTCTTCAAAAGAGAGTTATGGAAGAGGCGGAATGGAAGATCCTTCCCGAAAGTGTTCAGAAAGTTTCAAAAGATATGAGAGTTTAAAAGGAGCAATTATGAGTATTTATAACATTAACCGAATTTCACAGCTTTTAGAAAATAATACATATCCCGGCAGAGGTATCGTTATCGGCAAAACACCGGACGGAAAAAAAGCTGCAATAGCTTACTTCATTATGGGAAGAAGTGAAAACAGCCGTAACCGTGTTTTTGAAAAGAAAGATAACGCCCTTATTACAAAAGCTTTTGACGAAAGCAAATTAGAAGATCCTTCCCTTATCATTTATAACGCCGTCAGAGACATTGACAATCATCTTATCGTCACAAACGGTGATCAGACAGACACTGTTTATGACTTTGTGAAAGATGGCAAGAGTTTTTGTCAGGCACTTAACACCCGTGAGTTTGAGCCGGATATGCCGAATTTCACACCAAGAATAAGCGGTATGCTCACATTTGAAAACGGTGACTTCACTTACAAAATGAGCATACTTAAATCAGCCGATGAAAAGGGAAGCGCTTGCAACAGATACTTCTTCTCTTATCCGTCTCTCAACGGTCTCGGTCACTTCATTCACACTTATGTAACTGACGGAAATCCCATTCCGACTTTCCAGGGGGAACCGGAAAGAGTTATGATGAATGATGACATTGATGCTTTCACCTCTGAAATTTGGGAAAGCCTTAATGAAAACAATAAAATTTCTCTTTATGTTCTTTACACCGACCTTGAAAGCGGAGAAAAGACAGAAAGAATTATTAACAAAAACAAATAAGGAGATTTAAGCCGTGGCTAATAAAGATAAATATATTTCACCCTTCTCAACAAGATATGCAAGTGCTGAAATGCAGGCAATTTTTTCAGAGGATTTTAAGTTTAAGACTTGGAGAAAACTTTGGATCGCTCTTGCAGAGGCAGAAAAGGAATTAGGTCTTGACATTACAGATGAACAGATCGCTGAACTTAAGGCTCATGCAGAGGATATTAACTATGAAGTTGCCGAAGCCAGAGAAAAATTGGTTCGTCACGATGTCATGAGCCATGTTTATGCTTACGGTCAGCAGTGCCCTAAGGCAGCAGGCATTATCCACTTAGGTGCAACCTCCTGTTATGTTGGTGATAACACAGATGTTATTATCTTAAGAGAAGCATCAAAAATCGTTCTTGCAAAAACTGCTCAGGTGCTTAAAAATCTCTCTGAGTTTGCTGATAAGTACAAGGCGCTCCCCTGCCTTGCTTACACTCATCTTCAACCGGCACAGCTTACAACAGTCGGCAAGAGAGCAACACTTTGGATGAATGAGCTTGTTGAAGATATTGAGGAACTTGAATTTCGTATGTCAAAGTTGAAACTTCTCGGACAGAAAGGTACTACGGGAACACAGGCAAGTTTCATGGAGCTTTTCGAGGGTGATGAAGAAAAAATCAACCTTTTGGAAAAGAAAATTGCAAACGCTATGGGTTTTGATGCTTGCGTACCGGTTTCAGGTCAGACATATTCAAGAAAAGTTGATGCTTATTTCCAGAATGTTCTTTCAGGCATTGCTCAGAGTGCTTACAAATTCGGAAACGATCTTCGTATTCTTCAGTCATTTGAGGAAATGGAAGAACCATTTGAGAAAAACCAGATCGGTTCATCAGCTATGCCATATAAGAGAAACCCAATGAGAAGTGAAAGAATATGCGCTCTTGCAAGATATGTTATCACCTCCTCTCTTAACCCGGCATTCACTGCTGCAACTCAGTGGTTTGAGAGAACTCTTGATGACAGCGCAAACAAGCGTATCTCAGTTGCAGAGGCATTCCTTGCAGTTGACGCTATACTTAATATATATATAAATGTCACAAACGGCCTTGTAGTTTATGATAAGGTTGTAACTCGCAGAGTTATGGAAAAACTTCCGTTTATGGCAACTGAAAACATTATGATGAAGTCTGTTAAGAAAGGTGGAAACCGTCAGGAACTTCACGAACTTCTCAGAACTCACTCCCATGCTGCCGCTGCAAAGGTTAAACTTGAAGGCGGTGCTAACGACCTTGTTGACAGAATTGCCGCTGACCCTGCATTCCCTGTTACCAAGGAAGAGATCGAAGCAGAACTTAACCCGTCTCTTTATATCGGAAGAAGTGTTTCACAGGTTGAAATGTTTAACGCCAATGTGGTTAAACCTATTCTTGACAGAATTTATGCCGGTGAAATCGAAGCTGAATTAAAAGTATAATAAAGGAGATTGACCATGAAAGAGTTTGAACTTAAATACGGTTGTAACCCCAACCAGAAACCTGCAAAAATCTATATGAAAAACGGTGCTGATCTTCCCATTGAAATTCTCAGTGGAAGACCGGGTTACATTAACTTCCTTGATGCATTCAACAGTTGGCAGTTAGTTAAGGAAATTAAATCAGAATTAGGCGTTCCCGCTGCTGCCTCATTTAAGCATGTAAGTCCTACCTGTGCGGCAATCGGACTTCCTCTTTCCAATAATCTTAAAAAAGCCTGCTTTGTTGATGATATTGAGGGTCTTGATGAGTCTCCTTTAGCTTGCGCTTATGCACGAGCAAGAGGAACTGACAGAATGTCATCTTTCGGTGACTGGATTGCCTTAAGTGATGTGTGTGACAAAACAACTGCAACACTTATTAAGCGTGAAGTTTCAGACGGCATAATCGCTCCGGGTTACACCGATGAGGCTCTTGAAATTCTCAAATCCAAGCGCAAAGGCAATTACAATATAATTAAGATTGACGAAAACTATGTTCCTGCCGAACAGGAATGCAAAGATGTTTTCGGCATCACCTTTGAACAGGGAAGAAACAATTTCAAGATTAACGAAGAACTCCTTTCAAATATCGTAACAGAAAACAAAGAGTTGCCGTCAGACGCTAAGAGAGATTTGATCATCGCTCTTATAACTCTTAAATACACTCAATCAAATTCTGTTTGCTATGCCGTTGACGGTCAGGCAATCGGTGTTGGTGCAGGTCAGCAGTCAAGAATTCACTGCACAAGACTTGCCGGTAACAAAGCAGATATTTGGCATTTGCGTCAGCACGAAAAAGTGCTTAACTTACCTTTCCTTCCCACAATCGGCAGACCTGACAGAGACAATGTTATTGATGTTTATATTTCAGACAATGATGAAGATGTTCTTTCAGACGGTATGTGGCAGAAATATTTTACAGTTAAGCCTGAACCTTTGACAAAGGAAGAACAGAAAGAATACTTAAGCAAAATCACCGGTGTTTCCGTTGCATCAGACGCTTTTTTCCCATTTGATGACAATATCGAAAGAGCAAGAAGAAGCGGTGTTTCTTATATTGCACAGCCCGGCGGTTCAATCCGTGATGATATAGTTATTGATTGTTGCAATAAATACGACATAGCAATGGCATTCACAGGAATGAGACTTTTCCACCACTAAGCAAAATGATAAGAGGGTTTTCACGGAGTTTCGCCTCCCCCTCTTATACATATTGGCAAAAGCATAGCTTTCAGTTAAGTTCTAAGACACAGATACTGTCTCAGGTGAAACAGATAATCCTTTTATGCTATATATTGCTTATCACAATCGGTTCGAGAATCGGCACAGCCACTCCGACCTCATGAGGCAAAGATAAAGAAAGCTATAACCGACTTCGATAATTCCAAAGTCGATATAAGAGCAGAAGTTCAAGCTCTTTGTGAAAATATCCTATTTATAAATAAGGAGTAACTTCAATGAAAATAATGGTTGTCGGTGGTGGTGGCAGAGAACACGCCATCATCAAGAAGATAAAAGAAAATAAAAATGTTGAAAAAATATATGCACTTCCCGGAAACGGTGGAATGACCGATGATGCGGAATGTGTTAATATCGGAGCAAAGGACATTGACAAAATCGTCGCTTTCGCACAGGAAAATCAAATTGATTTTGCCGTTGTTGCCCCTGATGATCCTCTTGTTTTAGGTGCTGTTGATGCTCTTAACTCAATAGGAATTCCTTGTTTCGGCCCGGAGAAAAAAGCTGCAATAATCGAAGGCAGTAAGGTTTTCTCAAAAAATCTCATGAAAAAATACGGAATACCCACAGCTGAATACGAGGTATTCAACGATGCTCAAAAGGCTCTTGAATATATTGAAACAGCCCCTATCCCCACAGTTATCAAAGCTGACGGCCTTGCTTTAGGTAAAGGTGTACTTATATGCTTTACAAGAGATGAGGCAAAAGAGGCAATTCATTCGATTATGGACGATAAGATCTTCGGTGAAAGCGGCAGCAGTGTTGTTATTGAAGAGTTTTTGACCGGCCCGGAAGTTTCTGTTCTTTCATTCACTGACGGAAAAACCGTAATTCCCATGATTTCATCAATGGATCATAAGAGAGCCCTTGACGGAGATAAAGGCCTTAATACAGGCGGCATGGGCACTATCGCTCCCAATCCCTACTATACACCGGAGATTGCACAGCGTTGCATGAAGGAGATTTTTCTTCCCACGATCAACGCCATGAACGCAGAAAACAGAACATTCAAAGGCTGTCTTTATTTCGGTTTAATGCTTACTGAAAAAGGCCCAAAGGTTATTGAGTATAACTGCCGTTTCGGTGATCCTGAAACACAGGTAGTTCTTCCTCTTCTTAAAAGTGACTTGCTTGAAATTATGATAGCAGTTTCAAAGGGCGAACTTGATAAAGTGAATGTTGAATTTTCAAACGAAAGCGCTTGCTGTGTTGTTATGGCATCTGAAGGATATCCGCAGAAATATGAAACAGGATTTGAAATAAGCGTCTCAGACAATATGGACGCAGAAGTTTATATTGCAGGAGCAAAACTTAAAGATGACAAAGTTGTTACCGCAGGTGGCAGAGTTCTCGGTGTAACGGCAGTGGCAGATGATCTCGGCAAAGCCATTGACAAGGCATACCAAGAAGTGAAAAAGGTAAATTTCGATAACGCATTTTACCGCAAAGATATAGGACAAAAAGCCTTACAGGCTATAAAATAAGTGAGGTAAATATGGTTTACAGAATATATGTTGAAAAGAAAAAAGAACTTGCAAATGAAGCTAAAAGCCTCAAATCAGACTTAAAAACTCTTTTACAGATCAACGGTCTTGAGGACCTTCGTTTGCTTAACAGATACGATGTGGAAAACATTGACAAGGAACTCTTTGATTATTCGGTGAAAACCGTTTTCAGCGAACCGCAGTTGGATATTGTCACCTCTCAACTTGAAAATGCTGAGGGTGCAGTTGTCTTTGCAACTGAATACTTACCGGGTCAGTTTGATCAGAGAGCAGACTCCGCCGCACAGTGCATACAGATCATAAGCCAGGGAGAAAGACCGACAGTAAAAACTGCCAAGGTTTATGTTCTTTACGGCAACCTTTCAGAAGAAGAAATCAACAGCATAAAGCACTATGTAATTAACCCTGTTGAAAGCCGTGAGGCATCAATGGAGGAATATAAGACACTTAAGACAGACTATGATATTCCCACAGAAGTTGCTGTTCTTGACGGTTTCCTTAAACTTGATCAGCAGGGACTTGCAGACTTCGTTGTGAAATACGGTTTGGCAATGGACAATGACGATATTAAATTCTGTCAGGATTATTTCAAGACAGAAGACCGTGATCCGACTATTACGGAAATCAGAATGATTGACACTTACTGGTCAGACCACTGCCGTCACACCACATTCCTTACAACAATTGAAGAAGCAAAGTTTGAAGACGAGCTTACACAGAAAGCATACGAGGAATATTTAAAAACAAGAGAGGCGATCGGCAGAACCAAACCTATCAACCTTATGGATATAGGAACTATTGCCGCAAAATATCTTAACCGTCAAGGAAAACTTCCTCATCTTGATGAATCAGAAGAAATCAACGCTTGCACAGTGAAAATCAAGGTTGATGTTGACGGAGAAAAAGAAGACTGGCTTCTTCTCTTCAAAAATGAAACTCACAATCACCCGACTGAGATCGAGCCTTTCGGTGGTGCTGCCACTTGCATAGGCGGTGCTATCAGAGACCCCCTTTCAGGCCGTTCTTATGTTTATGCCGCTATGCGTGTTACAGGTGCAGCTGATCCTCTCAAGCCTGTAAGCGAAACCATGGAAGGCAAACTTCCTCAGAGAAAAATCGTCACAACAGCTGCTAACGGATATAGTTCTTACGGCAACCAGATTGGCCTTGCCACAGGTCAGGTTGACGAAATTTATCATGACGGTTATGCTGCAAAGCGTATGGAGATCGGTGCAGTTGTTGCTGCCGCTCCGGCTGAAAATGTGCGCAGAGAAAGACCGGAAGACGGAGATATCGTTATTCTCTTAGGCGGAAGAACAGGCCGTGACGGTTGTGGCGGTGCAACCGGTTCATCAAAATCACACACTCTCTCTTCACTTGAGACTTGCGGTGCTGAAGTTCAAAAAGGTAACGCACCTGAAGAAAGAAAACTTCAAAGACTTTTCAGAAACAAAAAAGCATCACTTCTTATTAAGCGCTGCAACGACTTTGGCGCCGGTGGTGTTTCCGTTGCCGTTGGTGAACTTGCAGACGGTCTCGTAATCGATCTTAATGCAGTTCCGAAAAAATATGACGGTCTTGACGGCACTGAACTTGCAATCAGCGAATCTCAGGAAAGAATGGCTGTTGTTGTTGCCAAGGAAGATGTAGATGAATTTATCTCTCTTGCCAAAAAGGAAAACTTGGAGGCAACAATCGTTGCAGAGGTTAAAGATGAGCCTCGACTTGTTATGAACTGGAACGGCAAAGCAATAGTTAATGTTTCAAGAGAATTTCTTAACTCAAACGGTGCGGAAAAACATACAAATGTTGCTCCTGCAAAGCCGAAGGATTACAATAAAGAAATAAGCAAAGACTTCACTGAAGCATACACTCAGCTTGCAGGCGATCTTAATGTTTGTTCAAAGAGAGGTCTTTCAGAAAGATTTGACTCAACTATCGGTGCAGGAACTGTGCTCATGCCTTTTGGCGGAAAAAATCAGTTAACACCTATTCAGGCAATGGTTAACAAAGTTTCCGTTGAAGAAAAGAACACAAAGACTTGCTCTGTTATGGCTTGGGGTTACAACCCGTTCATTACAGAAAAGAGTCCATATCACGGCGCATACCTTGCAGTTGTGGAATCTGTTTCCAAGCTTGTTGCAGCCGGTGCAAAATTTGAAGATGTTTATTTGACTTTCCAAGAATATTTTGAGAGACCGAGAAAAGACGCTGAAAGATGGGGCAAGCCTTTTGCAGCTCTCTTAGGCGCTTTCAAGGCTCAGCTTGATTACAGCATTGCTGCAATCGGCGGCAAGGACTCCATGAGTGGTTCATTTGAAAATATTGATGTACCGCCTACATTGGTTTCTTTTGCAGTAACAACAGATTGCGTTGACAATATCATATCTCCCGAATTTAAGAAAGCCGGAAACAAGGTTATTCTTATTAAGCCTGAATATGATGAAAACGGTCTCCCCGTTACAGAATCAGAACTTCAAGTTTATAGCAAAGTTAACGAACTTATTGTCTCAAAGAAGGCAGTTTCAGCCTATACTCCAACTTATGGCGGCATTGCAGAGGCAGTTATGAAAATGGGCTTCGGTAACGGTCTCGGATTTGATTACAGCGAAAATCTCAGCATGGAGGAGATTTTCTCATACAATTACGGTTCATTCATTCTCGAAGTTACAGAAGATGTTAACTGCGGTATTCTTTTAGGCGAAGTTACAGACAAGAATGAAATCACATTAAAGGGCGAGACTGTTTCAACTGATAAACTCCTTGAGATTTATGAAAACAAGCTCGAACCAATCTTCACCTGTAACATCGAGCAGAGCAAAAAAGAAATTCCAACATTCACTTATAACGCTGAAAAGAGAAGTGCTCCGGCAATAAAGGTTGCAAAACCAAAGGTTCTTATTCCTGTATTCCCCGGAACTAACTGTGAATATGACACTGCAAAGGCTATGGCTATGGCAGGTGCTGAACCGGAAATCGTTGTCATTAACAACCTTAACGCAAAAGCTGTTGCCGAGTCCGCTGAATACTTTGCAAAAAGAATCAAAGAGTCACAGATTATATTTATTCCCGGTGGTTTCTCAGGCGGTGACGAACCTGACGGTTCAGGCAAGTTCATAACTGCATTCTTCAGAAACTCCCTTGTTAAAGAACAGACCAACGAGCTTATCAAAAACCGTGACGGTCTTATGTGCGGTATATGTAACGGTTTCCAGGCAATTATCAAGTTAGGACTTGTTCCTTTCGGTGAAATAATCGACACAGATGAAAGTTGCCCCACACTTACATACAACACTATCAGCAGACACCAATCAAGAATTGTCAGAACAAGAATTGCGTCCAACAAGTCTCCTTGGCTTTCTGCTTGCAACCCGGGTGATATTTATAATGTTGCCATTTCTCACGGTGAAGGCAAGTTCATCGCAAGTGATGAAACCGTAGCTAAGCTTGCAGAAAACGGTCAGATCGCAACTCAATATGTTGACCTTGCAGGCAACCCGACTTCCGACATACATTTCAATCCAAACGATTCCGTTTGCGCCATTGAAGGTATCACCTCTCCTGACGGCAGAGTATTCGGTAAAATGGGTCACTCTGAGCGTAAAGGTTACGGTCTTTATAAAAATGTTGACGGCGAATATGACATGAAGATGTTTGAGTCAGCAGTTAAGTATTTTGAAATTGGATAATATCTAACCTAAACAGCACAACCCCCGGCTGATAAAGCCGGGGGTTGTGCTGTTGGAGCGCCCGCGGTCGTGGGCGCGTAAACCCAAGGTCTGCCGGAGGCAGACAGGGCCCGGCGGTATAGTCGGGCCGTCAGCCGAAGGCTGACAGATAAAGTTGGGTTAAAGACAAATCTTATTCACCTCTAAGGTTTAATCGAACTTCTCTGAATTCCTCCGGAAGCTCTTCAAGAGGCATATTTTTTAGAGCATCGGTTGTTCCCATTTCCTTTGCTGTTAAATAATACCATTCTTTAAATTCAAGGGTCTTCAGCGTTTCTTGCAGTTCATTTATCTGCTGACTGACAGCATTCTTTTGCTTTGTGATAAGTTCAAGTCGTGGCTCAATAGTCTTATCCCCGTCCATTGCCATTTCAACAAGCTTTTTAATATCTTTAAGTTCCATACCTGTCTTTTTTAAACATTCGATAACATTAAGCCACTCATAGTCGCTGTCCTTAAATACCCTTGTTCCTGCCTTGGAACGCTCAACAAATGGCAACAACCCCATTTTATCGTAATATCTCAAAGTTGACGGAGCAACTCCGATTTTCTTCCCCATCTCCCCTATTGTATAAAACATAACCGTTCCTCCTATTTCTTAGTTTTTTATGTTTAAATTCTTGACTTAAAGTTAACTTTAACTTGTATAATATTCTCGAACATTATATCAGTTCAGTTTTAAAAATTCAATATATAAGGAGAGATGAATTTTGAATTACATTACACTTTCAAATGGAGTTAAAATGCCTCAATTAGGATATGGGGTTTATCAAGTATCAAAAGACGAATGTGAAAGGTGCGTCCTTGATGCTATCAAAGTGGGCTATCGCTCCATTGACACCGCACAATCATATTTTAACGAGTCGGAAGTAGGTAACGCTATTATAAAAAGCGGAGTTCCAAGAGAAGAACTCTTTATCACAACAAAAGTATGGATCGAACATTACGGATATGAAAAAACAAAGGCTTCCGTGTTGGAATCGATGAGAAAACTCAGAGTTGATTATCTTGACTTATGCTTATTGCATCAGCCTTTCGGTGATGTTTACGGAGCATATCGTGCTTTGGAAGATCTCTATGATGAAGGAAAAATTCGAGCCATAGGCATTTCCAATTTCTATCCGGACAGAATGATTGATCTTGCATCCTTTTCCCGTATTAAACCAATGATAAACCAGATTGAAATACATCCGCACAACCAACAAGCAGAAAGCAAAACCTGGCACGATAAATACGGCATTCAGTTGGAGGCATGGGCTCCATTCGGTGAGGGCAGAGGCGGAATGTTTGACCTTTCACAGCTTAAAAGCATTGGAGAAAAATATAACAAAACTGTTGCTCAAGTTATTTTGCGCTGGCATTTACAGCGTGGCATTGTGATTATCCCGAAAACAACTCATATTGAGCGAATGGAAGAAAACTTCAATATTTTTGATTTTGAATTATCCCAAGACGATATGGACGAAATCACAAAGTTGGATAAAAACGAAAGTTCCTTCTTCTCTCATACCGATCCGAACATGGTTGAATGGTTCGTTAAAATGGTAGATGAAAGGAAAGGTAAAAACAGCGCCGATAAAGAAAAAAAGGAGTGGTGATATGGTATTTTACTTCACTGCAACCGGCAACAGTCTTTATGTTGCTAAGCAGTTAGACCATAATCTTATGAGTATTCCTCAGGTCATGAAAAATGAAAATCTCAGTTTTTCAGACGAAACAATAGGAATTGTATCACCGATATTTTCAGGCGAACTTCCCATGATCGTGCAGGAATTTATCAAAAAGTCAGAAATAAATTCACAGTATATCTACATGATCCTCACATACGGAAATGATGACACTGTGGCAGCCGGTTGGAGCAAGGAATTTGCCGAAAAATCAGGCATCAATGTTGATTATATTGCAACAATAAAGATGGTGGACAACTATCTTCCTGTTTTTGATATGTCAGAACAGATAAAGATTGACAAAAATATCAACAATCAGCTTGAAACCATTATCTCTCATATCAAATCTCAAAAGTACCATGTACCAAAAACAAATTTAAAAGGAAAAATTCTTTACCGCATGGTAAAGAAAATGCACACTGCCCATCCTGAACAAATAAATGGGCAAGCTCTTGTTATAAATGAAAAATGTAAAGGTTGTGGTATTTGCGTAAAAGTTTGTCCAAGAGGGATTCTGCAAATTGAAAACGGAAAAGCAATTCGAACAAATGATACATGCGATTTTTGCTTATCCTGTGCAAATAATTGTCCCGAAAAAGCAATAGGATTTTCTTCGGGAGAAAAAAATCCAAAAGCCAGATACAGAAACGAAAACATAACTCTTAATGAAATTATAGAATCAAATAATCAACGGTAAGGAGAATTAAGATGAATAAAAAAGTATTGATTTTATCAGGCAGTCCGCGAAAGAACGGCAATTCGGACATACTCTGCGATGAGTTTATGAAGGGTGCTAAAGAAGGCGGAAATGAAGTTGAAAAAATTCGTGTCAGCGAAAAGAATATCGGATATTGCCGTGCCTGTTATGCTTGCAAGGGAACAGGCATTTGTGCAATCAAAGATGATATGGGTGAAGTTTTACAGAAGATGATCGATGCTGATGTAATTGTGCTTGCGAGTCCTGTTTATTTCTATTCAATAGATGCGCAGCTCAAGGCTCTGATTGACAGAACTGTTGCTCGTTGGCTGGAAGTGAAAGATAAGGAGTTTTATTACATAGTCACTGCTGCTGACGAGGAAAAAGAATCAGCTGAAACAACAATACAATGCTTCAGAGGATATGCAGATTGCGTTGAAGGAGCTAAAGAAAAAGGGATCATTTACGGCATGGGTGCTTACGAAAAAGGTGAAATTAAGAACTCCTCTGCCATGGAAGAAGCCTATAATATGGGCAAGAACATATGAGCATAAATTTTCACTTTTGTGCTAACCATAGGTCAGCCTCCGGCTGACCGCCCGACTATACCGCCGGGCTGCGGTGGGCGTTCCGCCCACTCAGAATTACGCGCCCACGACCGCGGGCGCTCCTAACCTAAAACAGCTGTAAAAAACTTCCGTTTTTTACAGCTGTTTTTCTCTTATTTAATTTCAGGCAAGCTTGCTGCAGCTACTGACTGACCGACTCTGCGAGCCTTTTCGTCAGGAATATGAAGTTGTGTCTTATTTGCTATTTCCGGAAATTCCTTTTCAAGAACTTCGTTGGCTTTTTCCAATATAAGAACTCCACCTTCACCGCTTGTTACTCTGCCCATAATGAGAACATGCTTTATATCGTAATACATTGAGTAGTAAGCAACGGCATAACCGAAATATACACCGATTGTTTCGTATATATCAGCTGCTCTCTTATCGCCCTCAGCCATAAGATTTTGAACAATCTTCAGCTTTTCGGCAGGTGAAAGACTCTCATCAAGTTCAATTCCCGCTGCCGGAGCAAGTTTGATAACAGAATCCTGTGAAAAATATTTCACACCGCAACCGTAATCTCCACTCCATTCGTCAACCATTGACTCCTTGCAATAATCAACCGGAGCAAACGCCAATTCATTGAGCCAGCCTGTAATATTTCCGTCTCCGTCAACATATCCGGCAGCTTCGCTTGTGCCCATGGCGATACCTAAAACATTGTTGTCTTCAAGACTCATTGCGCCTGCAAGAGCAGTAACATCACCGTCATTGGCAACTTCAAGAGGTACATCTCCGATTTCCTTTGCCACATCTTTATACATATTCTTAACCATTTTCTCGTGATCTTCAGGAGAAACTTTGATGAAAAGAGATGCAGTCATTATCTTATTGTCAATATAAATGCCGGCAGATGAAACACCGATAGCATCAACTCTCGGCATCTTTGAAGCAGCTGTTTTCATTGCCTCAAGTATTCCGTTGTAATGATACATAGGATCTGATTGAAGTTTCGGGAACCACACAACTTCCTCTGAATAAACAGTTTCACCGTCAATAACAGCGCTTACCTTTCTGTCACTTCCGCCCGCATCAAAACCGATACGGCAACCGTCAAGGTGTCTGCCAACAGGTTTTGCTGAGGACTTCTCCTCAGGCATATCCTCTGCATTTTCAACATATACAACTTCAAAGTCTTTTTCGTATACCTTTTTCATGTGGCCTGCATCAAACTCTCTTGCTCCGCCAATTCTGTAAGCATCTTTGATGCCTTCATAAATTTTCTTAGAACCGGAGATATAAACTTTATATCCACCCTTTATCCAAATAAGAGACTTGATTATTCTTTCAATTATACCGTAGTTTTCCTCATCATGACCTGTTCCGTCTGCAAAAACATCCATGCTGTAAGTTGCAATATATCCGTTTTCTCTTTCAAGAGCAAGTATAAGTTTGCAAGAATCACTTTCAGCCACTCTTTTCTTATAATCGTTTATCACATTTATCATTGGTTGAAAATTCGGATCGAGCTTTGCGTTAATCATAGTTAATTTCTCCTTTAAATCATCTTTTATATCTTACTTCACCGTCAATAATTGTCATCATTATGGCAAATTCACTGTCGGCAATTATAATATCCGCTTTTTTGCCTTCCTCAAGAGAACCAATCTCCCCATCGGCAGAAACAGCCTTTGCCGGATTGATTGATGCACAATCAACAGCTTGAAAAATTGTCAAATCTGTGTTGGAATAAAGATTATTCACCGCATCATTCAGCTTGAGAACACTGCCGGCAATAGTTCCGTCAGGCATGAGGCACTGTATTCCCTGTTTTTTAACCGGCTGACCGCCTAAAGTGTAATCTCCGTCAGGCATACCACCTGCTCTTATGCAGTCGGTAATAAGGCACAGCTTGTCACCTTTGATTTTGCTGACAAGTGAAAAGAGACCTTTATTAACATGAAATGTATCTGCTATAAGTTCACAGCTTACATTGTCATTTGAAAGTGCCGCACCGACAACACCGGGATTTCTGTGCATAAGGGCTGTCATTGCGTTAAACAAATGTGTTGTGTGGGTCACACCGGATTTGATACCCTCATTTGCCTCTTCGTAAGTTGCGTTTGTGTGTCCCATTGAAACAGTAATATCCGACTCTGAACTTACCTTTTCGATGCACTCCAATGCTCCGTCAACTTCCGGTGCAACAGTAAACAATCTGATAATATCTTTATTCTTAAGGATAAAGTCTCCGTCCGGTCTGAGAATATGCTCCTCTGCTTGAGCGCCTTTTTTCGCCGGATTTATAAATGGGCCTTCACTGTTAACACCTAATATCTTAGCGCCGTAATATTCAGAACTGTTTTTGACTTGACGAACGCAATCAAAAGCTTTGTTGATTTCCTCCATGGAAACAGTCATTGTGGTGGGACACCATGAGGTAACACCGTTTTCAACAAGTCCCTGCGCCATCTTTTTTATGCCGTCAACATTGCCGTCAGAAACATCTTCTCCCAAATATCCGTGAATATGAATGTCCACAAGTCCGGGAGCAACATAGTTTCCCTGAACATCGATCACCTCATATTCGGATAATTCAACTTCACCCATGGGAACTATTTTTTTGATCCTGTCATCAAAAAGAATAGCCATGTTTTCAATAACTTTGTTGGGAAGAATAATTTTTCCGTTAATAATACATTTCATATTACTGCCTCCAATTTATTAAAAATCAGTTATTACATTTCTGCACTGTTTTATTTCCGATTTTTTATTATCAGGTATAACATTTCCTTTCACTGTCAAGTCGTCACAAGCCAAGGCGGAAATACATACACCCGGATATCTCTTAAATATGTTATTCGTAATTTTGATATTGCTGTGAACTCCTCCCGAATATTTTTTGATCTCAGGTTTTATTAAAATCGGTGTTTCACCGCAATAATCAAAAATATTGTTTTCTATCAAAACATCTTTACACATTCCGCTTTCAAACCAGTTGTTCGCATCATCGGAAATGCAAACACCACTCATATTGCAAGCAATAAAGTGATTGTCTTTTATAATACATTTTCCCTTTGAAGTGTAAAGTACACCACGGGTCGCAACATTCTTAATGGTATTATTCTGAAAAACAAGACAGGGGCATTTGGTGACGTTCTCAATTGCCATGCCCTTGATTTCATTATCGGGAACTTTGTCAAGTTTCAAAATGATATGATAATCATCTGGCATCTTAGCCATAATTATTGTTGCATTTGATACACTTCTCAAGGTTTTTCTGTCTATAAATTCAATTTCATCCCCCTCATCAAAGGGGTCAAATCCCCATGTTTGAGGGTGTCTGAAAGAGACTGTCACTTCATCGTTTTTAACCTTATCCACAATAAAATGTATCCCATGAACATTTATGGCATCATCACCGGCTCCGCTGAAATAACTGTCTTTCACGGTTATCTTCCCTTTGCACATGCAAAAATGGGTCAAATCCGCCAAAGAAGCCATTTCCATTTCTCCGTTCTCCTCAGGTGCAAATCGACAATTTGTTATTGTTACGTCCTCGCTGACCTGTGCCACAACACCTAAGGCATAGTTGAAATTCTGCTCGTACCTATCAAAATTTATGTTTTTGCATCTGTCGATCAATACACCCACTTCTGTTCTGTGAGCGTCAAATATATAAAAACTCTGACCGATTACATATTTTTTAGGCTTAAAATATGTAGCCTCGATTATTCCCGATTTCTTCTCCTTGACGGAAAACGCACCTAATAATGGGTGGGTCGTTCTGAAGTTCACATTCGCCTCATCGGGTAATACCGAATTAGTCCAACCGGCTATTTTACACTTTTCTTTATAACCTAAGGAATAACCCTTGCCTTGCCATTTTCCGTTTCTGCTGACGCTCACGGAATCATTGTCCATTTTATAAGTCACTTTTCTCCCATTAGAGTTTATTACAGTTAACTTATGGAGGTTTGGATTTTTTACGGTTATTCTGAGGTTTTTCACCGTCACATTTTCGCAGTTGCGAAAAATCATATTGGTAACTTTTCCGTCAATTATAAAAGTGCTTCCTTGACCGTCTAAAACAAAGTTTTTCACATTTTCAAATAAGAAGAGAGTCTTATGCTTGAATATATCCTCTTTATTCTTATATTCCTTTGCCCCCGAAGTATTTGTTATGGGAGAAAAAATCTCCTTGGCAAAGTCACTGTTAAAGTAATATGTACCCTCAATGAACAAGAGGATCTTCTCTTCTTCGATTCTTTTCAAGTCCTTAAAAAGACGATCCAATTTTTCGGAACAATCTGTGTTCGGTAATATCCCATAATCTTCGCAACGGATTATCATAAAACTACCTCTTATTTATAAAGTCTTATGCGATGCATATAGGCATCGCCTCTGCATTTGTCTAATGTGAGACGAATTTGGTCTGTTTCAACATTCTTTTTAATGTTGCATATTTTCTTGAAACCAACTGTTGTGCCTTTATATATGGTTTTGCCTTTTGCGGAAAGAGTGAAATTTTCAATTCGCTGACTATATTTAATGTCTTCGCAAATAACCACAGTTTTAACTTTTGCTTTTGGAAATGACAAAATAAAATCATTTCCGTCTCTCTCGATTTTAATATCTTTAATTTCATCTGCAAACTGTTTATCCAGTTTTGCTTTAAACTGCATAAGTCTTTTTATATATCTTTCCGGAAGTTCACCTTTATTATTGGGGGCAACATTTAAAAGGAGTGTGGCATTGTTACCCACTGAACCGTAATAGCATCTCATAAGATTTGCCACGGAACGAATACTGAAAAGTTCAAATGACTTTCTCCAGAACCAACCCTTTTCAGTTATGGAAATATCCATTTCCGCAGGGTACCAGCAGAGTTCTTCCCCCACCAACTTCTCTCTGTCACCTAAACTCTCATCGGTTTCAACAGGCATTTTGCTCATCACCTTAGCGCCTTCCTGTTGCTGTGACATTGAAGCGATGAAAAGTCTGTCTCTTAATTTTGTGCTGACAACGCTGAACTCGCTCTTTCTTCCCTTTCCCTGCTCATTGCCGATCCAACGAACATCAGGCCCACAGTTGGCAATTATTGCACCGGGCTGAAGAGTATTGATAATATCATAATATCTTTCCCAATCATATTCCTGTTTCTTTCCGTTTGGACCTTCACCGCAAGCGCCGTCAAACCAAAAACAGAAAAGTTCTCCGTAAGAAGTGCAAAGTTCTGTCAACTGATTGCAAAAATATTCGTTATATTCCGCAGTTCCGTAAGTGCTTTCATGTCTATCCCACGGAGAGAGATAAATGCCGAGTTTCATGCCGTATTTTTTGCATGAATTAGCAAGATCTTTTACAAGATCCCCTTTGCCGTCTTTATAAGAAGTTTTAGTTATGTTGTAATCAGTATATTTGCTTGCAAAAAGACAAAAGCCGTCATGATGCTTGGCGGTTATAATAATACCCTTACTGCCTGTGTCTTTCAGCTGTCTGACCCACTTATCGGTGTCGATTTCTCTAACTGTAAATACAGCGGGATCGGCAGTTCCGTCACCCCATTCTTTATTGGTGAAAGTATTAAGTCCGAAGTGGATAAAGTTATAGTATTCGATATTTTGAAATTCTATCTGCTTTTCCGTTGGCACAACCGATGTTATTTTAGTTATAAATTCCTCTGTATTCACAATGCTGTTCATAATGTTCCTCCGTCAATTAAACAATCTATATTATTTTAATACAATCACCTTATAATTGCAATAGAAAACAATAAATCCGGCTCTAAAAATTAAATATATAAACTGACAAAATTACTGTTGACAAAGGATATACAGCGTGTTAAAATATGTAGCACGCTACACAGAGGGCGTAAGCAAATTTACATGAGAAAGGGGTATGAAATGCCTAAAAAAGATATCGGTCATCTGTTCAAAATCATTTCTGACGGCATTAGTTCACAAATTGATTCTCAACTTCGTGATCAGGATTTAACTTGTTCTCAACTTCGATTATTAGGCTATCTTGACAGAAACTCGGGAAAAGCCACCCAAAAACAGTTAGAAGACTTTTTGGAAGTTTCCCACCCTACTGTTGTTGGTATAATCAACCGGTTGGAAAAGAACGGATATGTTGAATCTTACTTTGACGAAAACAATAAACGAAGTAAAATAATCGTCAGCGGTGACAAAGCCGTAGATTTATCCAAACAAGCAAGAAAACAACGCAAACAGACAGATGAAATACTTCTCAACGGACTTTCCGAAGAAGAAGTGAAAGAGCTGGTAAGGCTTTTAAATATAGTTTATAATAATATAAAAAATAAATAAATTAAGAAAGGAAAAAAATTTATGTTCAACGCGATTAAAGAATTATCAAAATCCATCAGAGAATATAAAAGAGCAGCTATTTTAACTCCCTTGCTTATGATAGGCGAAGTTGTTCTTGAGGTTATTATTCCCTTTGTTCTCGCAAATCTTGTAAACGAAATCAGTGCCGGATGCGATATCAGTGTCATCTTAAAATATGGTGGAATTCTTGTTGCATGCGCTTGCGTCTCACTTTTATTCGCCGGTCTCGGTGGATTTACCTCTGCAAAGGCCAGCGGCGGTTTCGGTAAAAACCTTCGTAAAGATATGTATTACCGTATACAGGAATACTCATTTGAAAACATTGACAAGTTCTCATCATCATCTCTTGTTACAAGAATGACCACTGATGTTAACAATGTTCAAATGGCTTTCATGATGCTTATAAGAATTGCCATTCGTTCACCTCTTATGATGATTTTCTCCATTATTATGGCTTTCATCATGGGTGGCAAACTTGCAATCTTCTTTGTTATCGTTATGCCGGTTTTGGCTTTCGGTCTTATCATCATTGCAAAAAAAGCAATGCCCTCATTTAAAAGAGTTTTCAAAAAATATGATAAATTGAACGAGTCCATTGAAGAAAATGTTATGTCCATCAGAGCTGTAAAAGGTTTTGCAAGAGAAGAATACGAAAAAGAGAAGTTTGGTACTGCTTCTGTGGATATTCAAAAGGATTTCACAAGAGCAGAAAGAATTGTAAGCTGTATTTCTCCTTTATTCCAGACTTGCGTTTATTCGGTTATGGTAATTGTCCTCTTCTTCGGATCAAAAATTATCATTCAGTCCACAGGCTTAGAAATGAATGTCGGTCAGCTTTCAGCAATGCTTACTTACGGTTTCCAGATGCTCATGTCTCTCAATATGCTTTCAATGATTTTCGTAATGCTCACAATGTCAACGGAATCAGCAAGCCGTATTGTTGAGGTTCTCACAGAAAAGCCGTCAATCACAAATCCTGAAAATCCGATTTACCAAGTTAAAGACGGCACAATCGATTTTGACAATGTTAGTTTCAAGTATTCAAAATCAGCAAAGAAATTTGCTCTTTCCGATATTGACTTACACATCAAATCCGGTGAAACTGTCGGTATCTTAGGTGGCACAGGTTCATCAAAGACTACTCTTATCCAGTTGCTTTCCCGTCTTTATGATGTTACTGAAGGCAGTGTAAAAGTCGGCGGTGTTGATGTAAGAGATTATGATATAGAGTCTCTGCGTGATGAAGTTTCCGTTGTTCTTCAGAAAAACATTCTCTTCGCAGGCACTATTAAAGATAACCTTCGTTGGGGTAATAAAGAAGCAACCGATGAAGAAATCATGGAAGCATGCCGTTTGGCTCAGGCAGACGAGTTCATTCAGAACTTCCCCGAAAAGTATGATACATGGATCGAACAGGGCGGCACAAATGTTTCAGGTGGTCAGAAACAGCGTCTTTGCATTGCAAGAGCGTTGCTTAAAAGACCTAAGGTTCTTATTCTTGATGACTCAACCAGTGCTGTCGATATGAAAACAGACGCTCTTATCAGACAAGGTTTCAAAAAGTTCATACCCGAAACCACAAAAATTATCATCGCACAGCGTGTTGCATCAGTGCAAGATGCGGATAAAATTGTATTACTTAAATCCGGTAAAATAGAAGCCGTAGGCACTCACGATGAACTTATGTCAACTAACGAAACATACCGTGAAACTTATGAACAGCAGAACAGAGGAGGTGAGGATAATGAATAAGTCTCAAGAAAAAGCCATGCCACAGGGCAGACCTCAAGGTAGACCCAAAGCAAAAAAAGGCGTTTTGGGAAGAATTATCAAGTTATTGTTCAGTTATTATCCC
Organism: uncultured Faecalibacterium sp.; assembly: GCA_964411915.1. GTDB lineage: Bacteria > Bacillota > Clostridia > Oscillospirales > Acutalibacteraceae > UBA6857. Next base: position 31,732 of record CAYPMB010000009.1, on the reverse strand, counting down.
CGCTTAATGCCTCTTACGATTTTCGGTATAATTTTTTCATCAATCGTTTCTTCCATTCCGTCTCTTTTCATTCAGAATGTAACGGAAGTTATAGAAAGTTGCGTTAAACAGGGCGACTGGTCAAGCGCAAAAGAGAAGATAGTTCCCCTCTTATTGATCCTCGTTACATTATATGTCCTCTCTGTTATCTCAATAACAGTTTACACTCAGCTTATGGCATATATAACTCAGGGATTTTTAAGCAAACTCCGTCAGCAGATGTTTAACGGTATGCAGAATTTGCCCATCAAATTCTTTGACACTCACAAACACGGCGATATTATGAGTCATTACACAAACGATATTGACACAATCCGCCAGCTTGTTTCTCAGTCACTTCCGAACATTCTCACTGCAAGCATTACCGTTGTCACAGTATTGACGATCATGCTCTATTTCAGTTTGTGGCTCACAATCCTTGTGTTACTCGGAGTTGTTATTATGTTCTTCGTAGCCAAGACCGTAGGTGGAGGCGCATCAAAATACTTCGTTCGTCAGCAGATCGCAACCGGTAAAACCGAAGGTTTCATACAGGAAATGATGAACGGACAGAAAGTTGTTAAGGTTTTCAACCATGAGGAAGAAAGCAAAATCGACTTTGACGAAATAAACGAAGCACTTTATCATGACAGTTACAGAGCTCACGCATACTCAAACATGATGGGTCCAATCATTATGAATATCGGTAACATTCTCTATGTTCTTGTTGCATTGGTAGGTGGTATTCTTCTTTCGATGAAAGCTCCCAACCCATCACTTTCGGGCATGGCTCTCAGTATCAGCATCATCGTGCCTTTCCTTAATATGACAAAGCAGTTCACAGGCAGTGTTAACCAGGTTTCACAGCAAGCAAGTTCCATTGCCATGGCTCTTGCCGGTGCAAACAGAGTATTTGAGCTCATGGATCAAGAACCGGAAGAAGATGAAGGTTATGTTACTCTTGTTAATGCCGAAGTTGCCTCAGACGGCTCAATCACAGAAACAGAAAACCGCACAGGAAAATGGGCATGGAAACATCCTCACAGTGACGGAACAGTAACTTACACACTTCTTCAGGGTGACTTAAGAATGACAAATGTTGACTTTGCTTATGAAGAAGGCAAGACCATTCTTCACGATGTTTCAGTATTCGCAGAACCGGGTCAACAGGTTGCTTTCGTTGGTGCAACAGGTGCAGGTAAAACAACCATCACAAATCTTGTTAACCGTTTCTATGACATTGAAGACGGTAAAATCAGATATGACGGCATCAATATCAACAAAATCCGCAAATCCGATCTTCGCCGTTCACTCGGTCTTGTTCTTCAGGAAACAACCCTTTTCACAGGCACTGTTATGGACAATATCAGATACGGCAGACTTGACGCAACAGACGATGAATGTATCGCTGCCGCAAAGCTTGCAGGTGCTGATGACTTTATTGTCCGACTTCCTGACGGATATGACACCATGCTTAAGAACAACGGCTCAAACCTTTCTCAAGGCCAGCGACAGTTAATTTCAATTGCAAGAGCAGCCGTTGCAGATCCTCCGTGTCTCATTCTTGACGAAGCCACATCTTCCATTGACACAAGAACAGAAGCTATTGTTCAAAAGGGCATGGATAAGCTCATGGAAGGAAGAACAGTATTTGTTATTGCTCACCGACTTTCAACAATTATGGATTCCGATGTTATCATGGTTCTTGATCACGGACGAATCATTGAAAGAGGAAACCATGAAAAGCTCATTGCTGAAAAAGGCGTATACTACCAGCTTTACACCGGAGCTTTTGAACTTGAATAAGAAATTTTCAGATGGCAGTGAGTTTGCCGGTCAGCCTACGGCTGACAGCCCGACTATACCGCCGGGCTCGGTGGTTGTCCCAACCACCCGGGGATTCCGCGCCCACGACCGCGGGCGCTCCATCATTAACTTCCCAACAGTCAACAAACTGTTGGGAAGTTTTGTTTTTTTGTTAAACATATAACAATTTGTGGTTTTTTGTTGAATTTTAACAATAATTTTGATATACTTTTATAAGAAATTTAATAAGGAGAAATCTTATGGATAATTTAGAACAAATCAAAGAACAAATATGTGATGTCTGCCATAAAATGTGGCAATTAGGTTGGGTAGCAGCCAATGACGGCAATGTAAGCGCAAGACTTCCCGACGGAAGAATTGTTGCAACTCCCACCGGCATCAGCAAGTCTTTCATCACTCCCGATAAACTCGTTATTTTGGATAAAGAGGGCAACATTTTAGAGGCAAATGAAGGATACCGTCCGTCAAGTGAAATCAAAATGCACCTTCGTTGCTATGATAAGCGTGAAGATGTTTTCAGCGTAATTCATGCTCACCCACCGGGAGCAACCGGTTTTGCAGTTGCTCACAAGGCAATGGATATGTATAACATGATCGAAGATGTGGCTGTTATCGGTTCAGTTCCCCTCACCCCTTACGGAACTCCATCAACATCGGAAGTTCCCGATTCAATCGAACCATATCTTGAGGAACACGATGTAATGCTTCTTGAAAATCACGGTGCTCTTGCTGTGGGCAGTGATGTTATTACTGCTTTTTACAGAATGGAAAGTCTTGAACTTTGGGCTAAGATCACTATCAATGCTGTAATTCTCGGCGGAAGTCATGATATCAGCCGTGAGAACATTCAGAAATTGATTGATTTAAGAGGTTATTACAGAGTAACGGGCCGTCATCCCGGTTATAAAGTTTTCAACGAAGATGACGATATGCTCCATAAGAAAGACTAAGAGGTAAAGTTATGTTAAAAGGAATATCCCCTATTATTTCCCCGGAACTTCTTAAGGCTCTGGCTCAAATGGGACACGGAGATGAACTTATAATAGCTGACGGCAACTTTCCTTGCCACAGTGTGGGAAAAGACGCCATCGTTATTCGAGCTGACGGTCACGGTGTACCTGAGATCCTTGACGCAATAATGGAACTTATCCCACTTGATACATACACGGAAAAACCGGTAGGCCTTATGGAGGTCGTTCCCGGAGACACTTGCGGAACACCTGAAATCTGGCAAACTTATGAGGAAATACTCGCAAAGCATGAACCGGAACATCATTCCGTGGAATTCATAGAGCGTTTTGCTTTTTATGAAAGAGCTAAATCCGCTTATTTAATAATCGCAACAGGCGAAAAAGCGATTTATGCAAACATACTTCTGAAAAAAGGTGTGGTTAAATGAAAACAGTTCTTGCTTTCGACTTCGGAGCTTCAACAGGAAGAGCAATAAAAGCTGTTTTTGACGGAACAAAAATCAGCTACGAAGAAATACACAGATTTGAAAATACACCCAAAACAGTGGACGGTCATGTTTGCCATGACATTGATATGATTTTTTCCGAAATCACATCAGCCATCGAAAAAGCCGGTCAAGTAGACTCATTGGCTTTTGACACTTGGGGCGTTGACTATGCACTTCTTGACAATGACGGCAAAGTTATGCACCCTCCTTATCACTATCGTGACGAGAGAACCAAAGACGCTTTGGAAAAGGCTTTCAAAAAGATCAGTCCCCATGAGTTATATGGTAAAACCGGAAACCAAATAATGAACATAAACACTTTGTTTCAGCTTATATGCGATGAAAACACAGAAAAGGCTAAAACTCTTTTGTTTATGCCGGACTTATTCGGTTATATGCTCACCGGGAATAAAGTTTGTGAAATATCTATCGCTTCCACTTCTCAAATGTTTGATCCCGAAAAGAAGAAACTCAGCGATGATGTTTTAGATAAATTCAGTATCAGACGAGACATATTCCCCGAAATTTGCCCAAGCGGAACTGTAAACGGTGAATATAAGGGTATTTCCGTTATCAGTGTTGCCGGTCATGACACTCAATGTGCTGTTGCGGCAATGCCTGCAAAAACCGAAAACCCTGCTTTCCTTTCTTGCGGCACTTGGTCTCTTATCGGTTGTGAACTTGATGAACCGATCATGACCGAAGAAAGTAACGCTCTTGAACTTTCAAACGAAATGGGCGCTAACGGAAAAATCAATTTTCTTAAAAACATCAGCGGATTATGGCTTATCCAGGAAACAAGGCGTGATCTTGCTAAAACCGATGGCAAATATTCATATAACAAACTTGAAAACTTTGCACGGGAAAGCGAAAAGTTCAGAAGTTTCATTGATCCCGATGACCCGTCACTTTCTGCCCACGGAAATCTTCCGGACAAAATCCGAGCTTACTGCAAAAGAACAAACCAGCCCGTACCTGAAACAACGGGACAGTTGGTCAGATGCATATATGAAAGTCTTGCAATGAAATATCGCCTTGCACTTGAACAAATCTCACAGTGCACCGGAAAGAATTTTGATGTGTTGCACCTTATGGGTGGCGGCACAAAAGACGGTTTTTTGTGCGAACTTACGGCTCAAAGTTTGGGCATTCCTGTAATTGCCGGCCCTATTGAGGCAACGGCTTTAGGCAATATTATTCTTCAGTTGATCGCTTTAAAAGAAATCGAAAACATTGAAGAAGGCAGAAAAATCATTGCCGAAACAGAAAAAGTTAAAACATTCAATGAGGAACATGCTCCCGATTGGGACGATGCTTACAATAGATTTTGTCAAATCATAAAAAAAGAAATATAAAAGGAGAATAATTATGTTATACCCGAAAATAGGTTTAAGACCTGTAATTGACGGCCGTTGGGGCGGTGTCAGAGAAAGCCTTGAAAAGCAGACAATGGGCTTGGCTGAATCTGCGGCAAAACTCATCAGCGAAAATTTAAGATATCCTGACGGTACTCCCGTTCAGTGCGTTATTTCCGAAACCACCATAGGTGGCGGTGCAGAGGCTGCAAAATGTGAAGATCAGTTTTCAAAAGAAAATGTTGTTGCAACTCTCTCAGTTACTCCATGCTGGTGCTACGGTTCTGAAACATTCGATATGAACCCTAACACAATCAAAGCTGTTTGGGGATTTAACGGAACAGAAAGACCGGGTGCAGTTTACCTTGCAGCTGTTATGGCAGCTCACGCACAGAAAGGTCTTCCGGCTTTCTCAATCTACGGCAGAAATGTTCAGGACATTGATGACAGAACCATTCCCGAAGATGTTGCAGACAAGATCCTCAGATTTGCCAAGAGTGCTGTTGCAGTCGGTTGGATGAAAAACAAGTCTTATGTTAATATCGGTGGCGTGGCTATGGGTATTGCCGGTAGCTATTGCGATGCAAATATGTTCCAAAAATACTTCGGCATTCGTGCTGAATGGGTGGACATGAGCGAAATCATCAGAAGAGTTACTCTTGAAATTTATGACAAAGATGAATATAACAAGGCTCTTGCATGGATTAAAACTAACTGCAAAGAAGGTTTTGACTTAAACGAAGGCAAAGATCTTCCCGAAATTATCAGAAAGTCAAAAGTTGTTCCTGCTGACAAAGATTGGGAATTCATCACAAAGATGACTCTTATCATAAGAGATATCCTTTACGGTAACAAAAAGCTTGACGAAATGGGTTGGCATGAAGAGGCATTGGGCAAGAACGCTGTTGCCGGTGGTTTCCAGGGACAGAGAAACTGGACAGACTGGCTTCCAAACGCTGACTTCACAGAAGCAATTATGGCATCATCTTTTGACTGGAACGGCCCGAAGGCTCCAACTCCTTTTGCAACCGAAAATGACACCCTTAACGGTGTTTCAATGCTGCTCGGTACACTCATTTCCGGAAGTGCTCCTTGTTTCCACGATGTTCGTACATATTGGAGCCCTGAGGCCTGTGAAAGAGTTACCGGTTCAAAACCGGAAGGCTATGCAGAAAACGGCTTTATTCACCTTATCAACTCAGGTGCAACTGCTCTTGACGGCAGTGGTGCTTCCAAGAACGAAAATGGCGATAACTGCATGAAACCATTCTGGGAAATGACTGACAGCGATATTAAGGCTTGTCTTGATGCAACAGATTGGTGCAGAGCAAACTATGAATACTTTAGAGGTGGCGGATTCTCAAGCCATTTCCGTTGCAAAGCAGAAATGCCTGTAACAATGCTCAGAGTTAATGTTATTGACGGTGTAGGCCCTGTTATGCAGATAGCTGAAGGTTACACAGCTAACCTTTCCGATGATATTCACAATCCGATTGACAAGAGAACAGACCCATCATGGCCAACGACTTGGTTTGCTCCAAGACTTACAGGCGAAGGTGCATTTAAAGATGTATATTCAGTTATGGCTAACTGGGGTGCTAACCACGGTGTAACAGTTTACGGTCATGTTGGTGCTGACCTTATCACATTGGCATCAATGCTTCGTATTCCCGTTAATATGCATAATGTTCCGGAAGATAAGATTTTCCGTCCTCATTCATGGTCAGCTTTCGGCACTGATGACAAACAAAGTGCTGATTACAAGGCTTGCCAGACATACGGCCCAATTTATGGCTAAACATAAAGTATCCAAGTGCAATATAACTTCTCAAGTTATATTTAAAAAGCCGTCACGTGGCTGAAACGGATAACTTTATTCATGACAAAAACAAACATAAAGGAGTAAAATTATGGCTAACAGATTTGTTCTTAACGAAACATCATATCACGGCAAAGGCGCAATAAATGAGATTGCAACCGAAATCAACGGCAGAGGCTTCAAAAAGGCTTTCGTTTGCTCAGACCCGGATCTTATCAAATTCGGTGTAACAAAGAAGGTTACAGATATTCTTGACAATGCCGGCATTGCATACGAAATTTATTCTGAAATCAAGCCAAACCCAACAATCGAGAATGTTCAGACAGGTGTTGCAGCATTCAAGGCAAGTGGTGCTGATTGCATTGTTGCAATCGGTGGCGGTTCATCAATGGACACAGCAAAGGCTATCGGTATCATTATCGAAAATCCTGAATTTGCTGATGTTCGTTCACTTGAAGGTGTTGCTCCAACAAAGAATAAGTGCACACCTATAATCGCAGTTCCAACAACAGCAGGCACAGCAGCTGAAGTTACAATCAACTATGTTATCACCGATGCTGAAAAGAACAGAAAGATGGTTTGCGTTGATGTTCATGACATTCCTGTTGTTGCAGTTGTTGATCCCGACATGATGTCATCAATGCCAAAAGGCCTTACAGCAGCCACAGGTATGGACGCACTCACCCATGCTATTGAAGGTTACATTACAAAGGGTGCATGGGAAATGAGCGATATGTTCCATCTCAAGGCAATCGAAATCATTTCAAAGAGTCTTCGCGGCGCTGTTGAAAACACAGAGGACGGCAGAGAAGGCATGGCTTTAGGTCAGTATATCGCAGGTATGGGCTTTAGCAATGTGGGCCTTGGTATCGTTCACTCAATGGCTCATCCTTTAGGAGCTGTTTATGACACACCTCACGGTGTTGCCAACGCTATTATCCTTCCGACAGTTATGGAATATAACGCACCGGCAACAGGTGAAAAATATAGAGATATTGCAAAGGCAATGGGCGTTGATGGTGTTGATGCCATGAGCATTGAAGATGCAAGAAAGGCTGCAATTGATGCTGTTAAGCAGCTTTCAGTTGATGTTGGTATCCCAGCTGATCTTAAGGATATCGTTAAAGCTGAAGATGTTGACTTCCTTTCACAGTCAGCATTTGATGACGCTTGCCGCCCGGGTAACCCGAGAGACACAAGTGTTGAAGAGATTAAGGAGCTTTATCTTAAGCTTATGTGATGGGAGGAGCGCCCGCGGTCGTGGGCGCGTAACCCCAAGTGGGCGGAACGCCCACAGCGCCCGGCGGTATAGTCGGGCGGTCGCCCGAAGGGCGACAGAGGAAACTTACTGACAGCACAAAGAGGAGTGGAACGCAAATTCTACTCCTCTTTTTCTCATAAAATTTACTTATTATTCACAAAAATCAAAATTAGCACTTAAATAATATGGATACTTTTTAATATCTATGTGCTATACTTATTTCAAATCAACTTTAGGAGGTTGAATATGAAGAAAGAAGAAATTCATAGCATAGTATTAAAGCAGAGAAATTACTTTAATTCAGGTGCTACAAAATCCGTGGAGACAAGAATTGAGTATCTCAAAAAAATCAAAGCCTATCTTATGAATAACGAAAGTGTAATTTCAGCTGCATTAAAGGCGGATTTAGGCAAGAGTCCATACGAATCCTACCTTTGCGAAATTGCAGTTGTTGTGGCTGAAGTTAACTATATGCTCAAAAATATTCGCCGTCTCACTAAAAACAAAACAGTGCCTACCCCATTCGGTCAGCAGTTGTCTCACAGCTATGTAAGACCTATGCCTTATGGAGTAACTCTGATCATGAGTCCATGGAATTATCCCTTTATGCTCTCGATCCCGCCAATAATCGATGCCGTTGCCGCCGGTAATACCTGCGTTGTTAAAACCAGCGCATACTCTCCTAACACGAGCAAAGCGGTGAAAGATATGATTGAAAGCATCTTCCCCTCTGAATATGTGACAGTCATAAACGGTGGACGAGATGAAAACCAATACTTGCTTGACGAAAAATTTGATTACATTTTCTTCACAGGCAGCAAAAATGTTGGCAAGTTAGTTCTCGAAAAGGCAGCCGTAAATTTGACTCCGGTAACATTGGAGCTTGGCGGAAAAAGTCCTACCATAGTTGATGAAACCGCAAAATTAAAAATTGCCGCAAGACGCCTTGTTTTCGGTAAAGGCTTCAATGTTGGTCAAACCTGTGTTGCACCTGATTATGTATATATACACAAAAGCGTTAAAGATGAATTTATCGAACTTGTCAAATCAGAAATTGTTCGCCAGTTCGGTGACTGCCTCTCTAATGAAGATTACGGCAAAATTATCAACGATAAACACTTCGCAAGAGTCAGCGGGCTTATTGACAAAGATAAAGTAGTTTTCGGCGGAAAAACAGATCCGGAAACAAGAAAAATCCAAATGACGGTTATGGATAATGTCACTTGGGACGATGCTGTTATGAAAGAAGAAATATTCGGCCCCGTTCTTCCGTTCATTACATACGAAAATCTCGATGAAGTAATTTCTCAAATCAATAGTCACGATAAACCCCTCGCCTTATATGTTTTCTCTGAGAGCAAGAAGAATATCGAAAAAATTCATTCATCTTGCACCTTCGGTGGAGGCTGTATAAACGAAACTGATATTCATGTTATCACCACTGCCATGGGATTTGGCGGCGTAGGTGAAAGCGGAATGGGGCAATATCACGGCAAAGACGGATTTGATACCTTCACCCATTATGCAAGTATAGTTGATAAAATGTCTTGGTTCGATTTAGGTCAAAGATATCAACCATATACTAAAATCAATATCTGGTTTTCAAGAAACATGAACTTCGGTTCGACAATACACAAGGCTTTAAAAACAGATTATAAAGCTGTTCCGAAACATTTCTCGGATCTTATCGAATTCCACTTTGGCAAAAAATAAATTCCCCAATTTTAAACCAAAAGCAGGGAACACCGCAGTAAAATGTGGTGTTCTTTGCTTTAAGAGAGAATAACAGACTCATTTATGCTTTTGTTGACAAAAGAAACTTCCCAGCTTATAATTAGAGTGTTGTTATCCACAAATATTTTAAGGAGTCGAAATTATTATGGAGAAAATTTTAGCATTCTTTATGTCAATCATTGCTTTCTTTGCTTCCCTTTTTGGATTTGGAGTGAAAGAAAACACAATCAACTATGTTGATCTTGCCTACGGTTCCCATGAAAGACAGGTAATGGATATGTATCTTCCTAAGGATAGCGATGGAGAGGTCGGTCTTATATTGTATATCCACGGAGGTGCTTGGATCGGAGGCGACAAAAACAGTTATTCAAAAACTGCAAAGAACACTTGTAAAGACTTTGGTTATGCAACTGCATCGATAAGTTATCGCTATTTATCTGAAGAAATTGATTTGCAGGATATAGCTGATGATATCGACCTTGCTTTAAAGAAAATTAAAGAAACAGCCGCTGAAAACGGAATAAATGTTAACAAGGTGCTTTTGACAGGTGCTTCAGCCGGTGCTCACCTTTCAATGTTTTATGCTTATTCAAGAAAAGATACAGCACCGATTACTCCCGCTGCCGTTGTAAGTTATTGCGGGCCAACTGATTTATCAGATGACAATTTCTTTTATAATTCCGAACTTGGAATGAACAGCGAATTGGGAACTTATGAGTCCATCGCTTGGCTCTTATCCTGCGCTTGCGGTCAAAGTTTCACTTATGAAACAAGGGCAGAGGCAAAAGAGGCCCTTCTTAAAGTTTCACCGATTTATTATGTTGACGAAAACTCTGTGCCGACGGTTATTAACCATGGACGCAAAGACACTATTGTTCCTTTCTCCAACGCTGTCTCCCTTGCTGAAAAATTGGAAAGCTGCGCAGTTAAATACGACTTCAACATTTATCCCAACTCCGGTCACGAATTGGGCAAAGATGAAGAAAACGAAAAAATCGCATACGACTTATTGGTTGAATATGCCGCAACATATTTAGGTACATAAAGGTAAAATCCGATTTTTTCAACTGACTTTACGAGAAAAGGCAAGTTCCCTGTTTCAAAACAAGGAGCTTGCCTTCTTTATTTACTTATAACTGTTTTCTGCCTTTTTGCTCAAATCTTAATAAATCACAGTTGACGGCACGATACTTCGCAATTCTGATTCCTTGCCGTCAATAATTGAAACGAGCCTATCCACAGCAAGTTTTCCGATTTCATTTTCGTCTTGCTGAACATGAGGAAATATGTATTTTGCTTGCATTAAATTAGGATGATCAAAACACACGATTTCCAAAGATTTTGAAATCTCTTCAGGCAAAGTTTCCTTCACTTTTTCGCAAAGTTCGGCAATAAAATATTCGCTTGCCACTATGGCGGTACATTCAGTGGTCTTTATTCTGTTTGCGATTTTCTCAATGTCCTCCATCACCTGTTCTTCTTTTCGGTTTACAGGACTTAACAAGTCTGTCGCCAAACACTGAGGGTTTATGGAAATATTACGTTTCATAAATGCTTGCTGAAATCCTGCAAGCCTGTCTGTCAATGTGGAAGTGCTTTCAGTGTCGGAAGACGCGAATAAAATATTCCTATGCCCCTTCGCCAAGAGGTATTCCGTTATCTTCATGCTTCCACCCGAGTTATCTGAGGAAACCGATGGTATCAACAGTTTGTTTGAATATCTGTCCACGGAAACCACCGGAAACTCTCTGACAAATAATTCCACAAGATTTTTGGTAAAAGCTCCATGGCAGTTTTGGATAAGTATGCCCGACACTCCCAGTGACACGAAATCCTCTAAGACCTTGCTCTCATTTTCGTGATTATCAAAACTTCTGGCAAGAAGTATTCGGTAACCATATTCTTTAGCTGTCAATTCAATGCTTTTTATCAGTCGATCTCCGAAAGACGAGTCAAAATCGCACATAACCACACCAATCATTTGTTTCCCGGACTTTTGGATTGATGGTTTAAGTATTGTTCCTTTTCCCGGTATGCGCTTAATATACCCCTGTTCTTCAAGAAGTTGATAAGCATGTTTGACAGTTATCCGGCTCACATTATATTGGTCTTCCAACTCCTTTTCCGTTGGGAGCAAGGAATCAGCATCATAATTTCCCGCTAAAATCTGATTTTTTATATCCTCATATATTTTTTCGTATAATTTCATAATATCACCGTGAAAATGATATATCATTTAACGAAAATTGTCAACAAAAACCGGCTTTATTTTTTGTTTATTTTTCGCATTGAAGTTAATAACCCATAAGTGTTATACTTATAGTAATAATATCATATCTAGTATGAAATAATATATCATTTCAATGGAGGAACTATGAAAAAGGTTATTGTCGTATCTAAAACCCATCTTGATTTGGGTTTCACTGATTACGCAAAAAATATTAAACAAAAATATATTGACTCTTTTATTCCCGATGCCATTGATCTTGCTAACAAAGTAAACACTGAGAACAAAAAATATTTTGTCTGGACAACAGGTTCATGGATCATAAAAGAAGCATTGAAAGATCCAAATCAAAAAGACAAACTGACTAAGGCGCTTGAAAAAGGCAACATTGTGCCTCACGCTTTACCGTTCACGATTCATACAGAATTGCTTGATGCAGATTCCCTTGATTACGGTCTTTCCATGGTAGATGAACTTGATAAGATCCGAGGAAGAAAAACTGTTGCCGCCAAAATGACAGACGTTCCCGGCCACACAAAAGGCTTAGTTAGTCTGCTGGCAAAACATGGAATTAAACTTCTCCATATCGGTGTAAACGGTGCATCGGCCTTGGTTGATGTTCCACCTTGTTTTTTATGGAAAAACGGTGATGATGAAGTCGTTGTAATTTATTCAGGCGCTTACGGTGGTGCTTTCAAAAGCGATCTTGTGGACGAGGTTTTATATTTTGACCACACATTGGATAATCACGGTGCTCCGTCTCCCGAAAAAGTTCTTGAAAAGATCAATAAAATCAGCGAAGAATATCCCGGTTACGAAGTCACGGCCGGCACTATGGACGACTTCGCAGACATTATATGGGAAGTTCGTGAAAAACTTCCTGTATTTGATGGAGAAATGGGTGACACTTGGATTCACGGAGGCGCAACCGATCCATATAAATCAGCCTCACTTCGCACCTTTATCGCCCTTAAGAACAAATGGTTAGATGAAGGAAGTCTGAGCAGAGACTCGGAAGAATATAAAAACTTTGTTGATGCCATTCTCTGCATAGGTGAACACACTTGCGGCATGGATACTAAGATATATTTTTCCGATTACGGTCATTATCTGAAAAAGGATTTTGTTAAGGCAAGGAAAAAAGACAGAGTAACCTACCGCTACATATTAAGAGATTTGCCACAGAGCATTTATCCTTTGACAGGGCTTGTTGACGGCAGACGAAAAAAAGGTTATTATAGTGTTGTCGAAAAGAGTTGGGCTGAACAAAGGGAATATATTAAAACAGGTCTTTCCGCATTAAATGAAGAACACAGAAAAACAGCGGAAAAGGAACTTAATAGACTTATTCCAAATATTCCTGCTCAGTTTTCTGCAAACGGTGCCGGAAAAATTCAATCAGGTGAATGGACACTGGAAATCAATGAAAAAGGTGGCATAGGCTCTCTTAAATATGGAAATCATGATGTTATCCGTAAAAACGATATGCCCGCTGTAACATACCGTTCTTTTGGCAGTGAGGATTATGATTATTGGCTTAACCACTATTCACGAGATCTTAAAGAAACATATAAATGGGCCATCGGTGATTTTGCAAGACCAATGCTGAAAATTGTTGACGGCAAATATCCCACAGGCAGATTTTCTTATTCAGCCGATAAGATCTCCGGTGGGGACAACAAAATAACAGTAAATCTCAGCTGTGACAAAAAACTTTGCGAAGAGCTGGGTGCACCAAGACTTATTCAGATCACTTATACTCTTAATGAAGTTGGACTTAACATATCTGTTGCATGGTATGGAAAAGATGCAAACAGATTAACAGAAGCAATTTATTTTCATCTTCTTCCATCAACGGAACAAATTAAAATGAAAAAGTTAGATTGTATTGTTGACCCGAATGAGACAGTTTATAACGGAAACAGAAACATAAGTGCAGTGCAAAGTGTTGAATTTGGTGACTATGAGATTTTGAACTGTCACTCTCCCCTCTTATCCTATGGTAAGGGTAAAATCCTCGAGTTTGACAATAAAGTTGAGGATATTTCAAAAGACGGATTAAGTTATATCTTATATAATAATGTCTGGGGAACAAATTTCCCGTTATGGTATGAAGATAACGCAAGATTTGATTTTCAGATTAAAATTAAACAGTAAATAATTTTTAAAAGGAGTTTTTATATGAGCGAAATCAAAACTAACATCAATGAAGAAAAGAAGCATGTTAAAACCAATGAATTTGTGCTTTACTTGCTTGGTGTATTCTTCTACACCACAATGACAGGTATGGTTGGCGGTAACAGAAACGCATACCTGGTTAACGTCTTAAGATTACCTGAATCACAGATGTCTCTTTTCAACTTCCTGACATCAGTTATTCCTTTTGTTCTCAATTTCTTTATCGTTATGTATATTGACGGCAGAAAAATGGGCAAAAGAGGAAAGTTCAGACCTGTTGCAATGCTCGTTGCAGTTCCAATGGCAATCGTTATGATGCTGTCTTTCTGGGCACCTAAAGGCCTTTCAGGCACTATGCTTATGATTTACATTATCACTCTTGCTGTTCTTTGGGCTGTCTTCTGCACCTTTGGAAACTCAATCAACATGGTTGCAAATGTTATGACACCAAACCTTAAAGAGCGTGACCAAGTTCTTTCTTTCCGTTCAATTTCAGGTGCTGTCGGTAACTCAGCACCGGTCGTTATCGTTCTTGTTGTCGGACTCATTTGGAGCAAAGACAATCCGGAACTTATCGATGCAGTCACAGGCACAAGTATCCGCAGTGTTGAAGGTCTCCAGTACATAATTTCAGCTGCACTTTGCAGTGTTGTCGGTGTTATCACAGTTTTACTTGGTATGAATGTTGTTCGTGAAAGAACCGTATACACAGCTGAAAAGAAAAATCCACTTGTGGGATTTGTTGACATTATCAAAAACAAGTACGCTTGGACAATTATCATTTCAGAATTCTTAAAGAGCTTCAGAGGTATTTCCACATTCATGGAGGCATTTATTGCAGCAGCTGTTCTCGGTGATATTTCAAAGAAGATACTCTTCGTTCTTCCAGTTGGTATCGGTACAGCAGTTGGCATGCTTGTGATTAACTTCTTGCTTAAGAAATTTGATGCAAGACAGCTTTACATTGCAAGCGGTATTTATTCTCTTTGTGCAAACTGTGCAGCCTTCGGTATCGGCTACGCTTATTTCAAAACAGGAACAGCTATTTTACAGGTTGTTTTCATTGTATTCTTGTTCCTTATCGGTCTTCAATTCGGTGCTTCAAACCTTCTTCCTTCAATGTTCCAGGCTGATGTTCTTGAAACAATCGAACTTAAGACAGGCAAGCGTTTAGATGCATCATTCCCATTTGTTATCGGTATCGGCACACTTATCAGTGGCACATTAGCAAACGTTGTTGCTCCGCTGATTCTTTATGGTGAAGGCTCAATCATCGGCTACATTCAGCCAACAGACCTCGTTCCAAATCCGGTGCAGAGTTTCGACACAAAGGTTACACTTCTGTTCTTCTACACTATCGTTCACGGTCTTATGATGTTCCTTGCCGGTGTTCCTTTCTTCTTCTATAAGTTAACCGGTAAAACAAAGGAAGACATCCACAATCAGCTTCTTGAAATGAGAGCACAAAACGAAAAATAATTTAATATGAGCAGGTTTTAAGCCTAAATCTCAAAACACAACTTACACCCTCTGTGAATATATGTAGCAGAGGGTTTTGTTCTCTAAAAGATTTTCGGCAAAGAACAAACTGTGTTGTACCATTTATAATATTATTTCAAATCAGAAAATAAGAGAGGTATTGACTTATGAAAATAATCGAAAACAATGGTGTATTTATTCTTGAAACGGAAAATACACATTATGTAATGGCAGTTGACAGTGAAGGGATTATCAATCATCTTCATTGGGGCAAAAAGTGCAATGATGAGGACTACATTTCCACATACATAGCAAATGAGAGAAACTCAAATCATTCATCAAGAGACTTATCAAAAACGGAATATATTCCCTACGGCGGAACTGTTTACAGACCTGTTGCATTTATGGCAACATACCCTGATGGTTGCAGAGAGGCTGTTCTCACTTATAAAGATTTCAATATCAGTGAAGTTGATGATAGTTTCCTCCTTGAAATTATCCTTGAGGACAAACCATATAATCTTAATGTATCACTTTGCTACAAGCTCAGAGAAAACACAGATATCATTGAAAGATTTGTTAAGATTAAAAACAATTCAGACTCCCTCATTGTGCTTAATAAAATATCATCGGGAGAGTTTAACCTTCCGTCACTCAGACCTTATATATCAACAAACTTCAACGGTGCATGGGCATCAGAATTCAGAAGAGAAAACACCACAGTGAAAAACGGCGTTCTCACCTATGACAGTCACAAAGGCGGCAGCAATCACACCGTAAATCCTTTGTTCATTCTTTCTCAAAATGCGGATGAAAAACAAGGTGATGTATTTTTCGGTGCTCTTGCATGGACAGGCAACTTTAAAACTGAAATATCAAGAGATTTCTCAGGTTTAACAAGAGTTGTCATTGGCATGAATGACTTTGACTTTTCTTATAATCTTCATGCCGGTGAAGAATTCACTTCTCCGTCTGTCTTCTGCGGATACACAAATGGGTTCGGCGAAATGAGCAATCAAATGAATGCTTTTGCCGTTGAACACATTTTACCGAAAAGATATGCAAAAGAACCGTTACCTGTTCTTTATAACAGTTGGGAGGCAACATTCTTTGATGTAAGTTCAGAGGGTCAGCAAAATCTTGCTGAAATAGCCTCGGATATTGGCTGTGAGCTTTTTGTTATGGACGACGGTTGGTTTGGTGAAAGAAAAGATGATCATGCCGGTTTAGGTGATTGGTATGTTAACAAAGAGAAATTCCCTCAAGGACTCAAGCCTCTTATTGATAAGGTTAAGAGTCTTGGTATGCGTTTTGGCCTTTGGTTTGAACCGGAAATGGTAAATCCCGACTCTGACTTATATCGTGCTCACCCGGAATGGACTTATCATTATGACACCAGAACTCCCTCTCTTCTTCGCAACCAGCTTGTACTTAATCTGACACGAGATGATGTTAAGGAATATGTCTTTAAATGCATGGACGATATGCTTTGCGAATATGATATCAGCTACATAAAATGGGATATGAACAGAGCTTATTCCGAAACAGGAGGAGAAAACCTTGAAAATCCACAAGAGCTTTGGTATCGCCATATAAAGGCAGTTTATGATATAGCAGACAGGCTCAAAGCAAAGCACCCTGATTTGCAAATTGAATGTTGTGCTTCTGGTGGTGGCAGAGTGGATTTAGGTTCACTTTCTCACTTTGATATGGTATGGACAAGCGACAACACCGATCCTATTGACAGACTTGAAATCCAACACGGTTTCTCACTTCTTTATCCCATTAAATGTATGCGTGCATGGGTGACTGACACAAACAGAAACTCACGCCCCAACGATTGGGATTTTCGTTTTAATGTTACAATGCAAGGTTCTCTCTCCATCGGTGGAAATCTTCTTAAATACAGCAAAGAGGAACTTGAAATACACAAGAAATACATTGCAATGTATAAGGAGATAAGAAACACAGTTCAGTTCGGCAAATTTTACCGTCTTGCCAACTTTGAGCAGGATAAGATTTATGCAACCCAATATGTTGATGAAAATCAGAGTGTGCTTTTCCTTTCCACAAGCGTAAATACTTTCTTTAATGACAAATTTTATCATATCTGTCTTGACGGACTTGATGTAAATTCGAAATATAAATTATTATATAATGGCAAGGAAGAAACTTTCGGCGGTGCATATCTTATGAATGTCGGTCTTGATTTTGATATGGGCGGATCTCTTGAATCGAAGATCATAATTTTGAATAAAGTTTGATTTATGAAACTTTAAGTTAAAAATAAACTTCTTAAATCGGTTTACGCAACAGGTTTTTGCGGGTATATTTCCTATAAAAAGGGAAGATAGTTCTTAAGTGTGAGGTCCCCGGGGGCGAAGCCCCAATGCCGAAGGCATTTGGGGAGCGCGGCGCAGCCGCGCTGTTTGTGCCGCAGGCACAAACCTTCGCCCCCGGGGCCCCCCACCTGCACTAACTTTCAAAAAACGAATAAAAACAGCTGCCAAATTAGGCAGCTGTTTCTTTATTCTAAATACATCTTCCTTAACTTTTCTCGTTTTTCATCAGTGAGACCCATAACATCAGAAAGAAACTTATCCATTCCTCCCTGTTTATCTATTTCATCAAAAACAGCCATTATGTATTCTCTCTTAACATCCATTAATGCCAAGACATAACTTCTAACCTTTTTGTCTCTTACACCGATTTTCAACAATAAACCCAATTTCTTGTTTTCATCTTTAAAATAATAGGAAGTCATGAGATAATCCTGAATAATTGTCTCTTTTGATACATTTAACGCAGACAACAATAACACTGTGCCAATACCGACTCTATCTTTACCGGCACTGCAATGCCATAAAACCGCCCCGTCCTCCTGATTTAAAAGAATGTTGAAAAAGTTTGCATAATTCTTTTTTGCAAGATCACCGAAAGCAATTTCTTTATACATATCCCTCATGTATTCAATAGGATCGCCGTCCATTCCAACATATCTTTTTGGAACATCGATAAGTCTGGATTTTTCTCGTGTTATTCCCATAACGGACTCTTTTATAATAGGATTAAATATGTTTTTAACGCCATCAATCTGTGGATCCGGCTTCTGCTCTGCCTCGATTGTGGTTCTGAAATCCACAACGGTTTTAAGTCGATATTCATCTCTGAGCTTTTGAATATCTTTTTGTGACGCCTTATAAAGAGTCTCACTTCTGATAAGTCGCTTCTCTTTAATTCTCTTGCCGTCACGGGTAAGCATGCCACCTAAGTCTCTGACATTGTTTAACTTTTCTAATTTTATATGTGCCATATTATCACCTTTATATAAATAATGCTCCCGAAAGAACGGGAGCATCTGTTTTTTTATCAATCGCGGTTGCGTCTGCCGCCTCTGTCTCTGTTATTATTTCTTGGTCTTCTCGGAGCCTGCTCACCGTCATCTTCCGGAACTAAACCTTCGATTTCAATAAGAGCATCTCTTCTTGAAAGGTTAATTCTGCCCTGATCGTCAATCTCAACAACCTTAACAATAACCTCGTCACCAACATTAACACAATCTTCAACTCTCTCTGTTCTCTTAACATCGAGCTTGCTAATGTGGCAAAGTCCTTCTTTACCCGGAGCAATTTCAACGAATGCACCGAATGACATAAGACGAGTTACAATACCACGGAAAATTGAGCCAACTTCCGGATCGTTTGCGATTGTTTCAATGATTGTGATTGCTCTCTTTGCATTATCAAGGTCAAGAGCTGAAACAAAGATTGAACCGTCTTCGTTAACATCAACCTTACAATCACATTCAGCACAGATCTTCTGTATAACCTTACCCTGCTTACCGATAACATCACCAATCTTTTCAACATCAATCTTTGTTGAAAGCATCTTAGGAGCATACTTTGAAAGTTCTGCTCTCGGCTCTGAAATGCAAGGAAGCATAACTTCGTCAAGAATCTTGCATCTTGCATCGTATGTCTTCTGGAAAGCCTCTTTAATGATTTCAGGTGTAAGACCGTGAATCTTAAGGTCCATCTGGATCGCTGTGATACCCTTCTTTGTACCTGCAACCTTAAAGTCCATATCGCCAAAGAAGTCCTCAAGACCCTGAATATCAACCATTGTCATGAAACGGTCACCTTCTGTTACAAGACCGCATGAAATACCTGCAACAGGAGCTTTGATCGGAACACCGGCAGCCATAAGAGAAAGTGTTGAACCACAAATAGAAGCCTGTGATGTTGAACCGTTTGAAGAAAGAACTTCTGATACAAGTCTGATTGTATACGGGAACTCTTCAACTGACGGAATAACAGGAACAAGTGCTCTCTCTGCTAATGCGCCATGACCGATTTCTCTTCTGCCCGGGCCTCTTGACGGCTTTGTTTCGCCAACTGAGTATGACGGGAAATTATAGTGATGAATATATCTCTTGCTTACTTCTTCGTCAAGACCGTCAAGCATCTGAGCATCGCTCATTGTGCCAAGGGTAGTAACTGTGAGAACCTGTGTCTGACCTCTTGTGAACATACCTGAACCATGAACACGGCTTAATAAGTCAACTTGAGCGTCAAGAGGTCTCATATCATTGATACCTCTACCGTCAACACGCTTGTTTTCATCAAGTAACCAACGGCGAACAATATATTTCTGTAACTTATAAAGACAATCTTCGATTTTATCTGCTTCATCAGCAAATTCTTCATCAAACTTTTCATGAACAGCGTCATAAATCGGCTTGAGTCTCTCATCACGAATTCTCTTGTCATCTGTGTCAAGAGCAGCCTTAACATCTTCAATAGCGAAGTCTTTAATTGCATTATATAACTCTTCTGAAGGATCGTTTGACTGGAATGAAACCTTTTCCTTACCAACTTCAGCTCTGATGCCTTTGATAAATTCAACGATTTCCTTGTTTGTTTCATGAGCAAGCATAATAGCATCAAACATATCTTCATTGCTGATTTCGTTTGCGCCTGCTTCGATCATTGCAACGAGGCTATCTGTTGAAGCAACTGTAACAGCCATTTCACTCTTTGCTCTCTCTTCAAGTGTTGGGTTGATTACAAACTTGCCGTCAACCATACCAACAGAAACACCGGAAATTGGGCCGTCCCATGGGATTTCTGAAATTGAAATAGCAACAGAAACACCGATCATTGCTGTAATTTCAGGCAAGCAATCCGGATCAACTGACATAACAGTTGCAACAACACCTACATCGTTTCTCATATCTTTCGGGAAAAGAGGACGAATAGGTCTATCAATTACTCTTGATGAAAGAGTTGCTTTTTCGCTTGCTTTACCTTCTCTTCTCTGGAAAGAACCGGGAATGCGGCCTACTGAGTAGAGTTTTTCTTCATAGTCAACTGAAAGTGGGAAGAAGTCAACGCCCTCTCTCGGCTTTGCAGCCATTGTTGCTGTACAAAGAACTTCTGTTTCGCCATAGCGAATAAGACATGAGCCACCTGCGAGACCTGCCATCTTACCTGTTTCAACAACAAGTGGACGACCGGCAAGTGTAGTTTCAAATTTTCTGAATTCGTTAAACATTTACTTTACCTCTCTGTATTTTATTTTTTTACAGTAAGGCGGGTTTAGCAATAAATTCAGCATTACACTCTGCAACACTCAATTTAGTGCTAACCCTTAAAATCTGCCTTACCGTTGATTAACTATTACTGTTTGAGGGGACTAAAAAGCAAATTGAAAGGCAGACAGGATAGCCTGTACCCCGTCTGCCAAAGCTTCAAATTACTTACGCAAACCAAGTCTTGCAACGATTGAACGATATCTTTCAATATCATTCTTCTGAAGGTATGCAAGAAGATTTCTTCTGTGACCAACCATCTTAAGAAGACCACGGCGTGAGTGGTGATCCTTCTTGTGCTCCTTAAGGTGCTCAGTAAGGTCGTTAATTCTCTTTGTGAGAACTGCGATCTGAACTTCTGGAGAACCTGTGTCGCCTTCGTGTGTTGCGTATTCGGCCATTATAGCCTGCTTTTCTGCCTTTGTCATAATGACATCACCTCATTAAAATATTACATTTGAAGCCACATAACTCAGGTACAGGTAGGTGAAATACTCCTTGAGTTTGCTCCTGTATCCGTGTCAATAGGCACAATGCTTATTTAGTATAACACAAACGATTTCCATTGTAAAGAGAAAAATCAAATTAAGTTATCAAAATTTCAGTTTTTGTGACTGCTGCATTATAAATCTGCGGTTGCACAGGTAAGTCTCTGCAAGGAGGTGGTTCCGGGGGCGAAGGTTTGTGCCGCAGGCACAAACAAGCGTGGCCACGCTTCCCCCGTTGCGAAGCAACGGGGGCTTCGCCCCTGGAAACCAGCCTCCCGCACTGATTTCCACTGCTTATGGGCACGATATTGCACCCAAATAAGACCTATTAAGTTTTTACTAAAAACTTAATTATAAATATCTCATCACCGCAACGACCTTACCCAATACTGCCACTTCATCAACAATAATGGGTTCATAAGTATCATTTTCCGGTTGCAAGCGAAAATGTCCGTGTTCCTTATAAAATGTTTTAACTGTCGCCTCATCGCCAATAAGAGCGACAACCATATCGCCGTTACGGGCAACGGGTGTCTGTTCGGCAAAAATAATATCACCGTCAAAAATTCCGGCATTGATCATACTTTCACCCTTAACTTTAAGTGCAAAAAGCGGTTTATCGCTTGACACATATCCGGAATAAGGCAAATATCCTTCGATCTGTTCAACAGCAAGTATTGGTGCACCGGCAGTTACTGTTCCCAGTAAAGGCACATGGTGAACATTTTCCGCTTGACCCATAATTCTTATTGAACGCTTAAGCATAGGATCACGCTGAATATAGCCCTTTTCTTCTAAGGCGTCAAGATTATTCTGAACAGATGATGTAGATTTAAGCCCAACGGCAGAGCAAATTTCTCTTACTGAAGGAGGTACATTAGTCTCCGAAAGGCGTTCTTTTAAAAAGTCAAGTATTCTCTGCTGGTTTAAACTAAGCTCTTGCATGAAATAACCCCCATTTGTTTTTATTTTTTCTATACCTAATCTTTATTTTCATAAATTGTGTAACAATGTTCTCCAAAACACACCAAATCTTTTGGTTCGCTTTGTTTTCGTGAGGTTACTATTACACAAACTCTTGGCGTATGCCATTAAATGTGGCTTGCCACTTTTCCTCTGTTGAGTTTGTGTAACAATGTTCTCCAAAA
>CAYPMB010000009.1:0-9049 GCA_964411915.1 uncultured Faecalibacterium sp. | reverse complement strand
AAATGTGGCTTGCCACTTTTCCTCTGTTGAGTTTGTGTAACAATGTTCTCCAAAACACACCAAATCTTTGATTTGGGCTGTGTTTTGTGAGGTTACTATTACACAAACTCTTGGCGTATGCCATTAAATGTGGCTTGCCACTTTTCCTCTGTTGAGTTTGTGTAACAATGTTCTCCAAAACACACCAAATCTTTGATTTGGGCTGTGTTTTGTGAGGTTATTATAACACAGTTTTCCGGAAAAAGCAAACATTTGTTTGTTGATTTTTGTAGTTTTTTGAAATTTATTTTTATGAAACTGTATTTTTTCATGTTGACGGCAACAATAATTACAAAACAACTTAACTTTTTATTCATTACAAACGCAAATTGATAAGGTATTATAACCATGTACTGATAAGTGGACCGCAACATTTTCAGTACACTCCTCCTATGGCAATACTTTTTTTGTTAGTTTTTCCACGGATTATACATAATCCGTTGTGTATTGCCTATTTAATCCCCTCATATTTTTCCTGAACAGGCTTCAAGTCTCCTCTTGAAGTCTGTTTCATTTTTCCGAAAGCTTGTATAAACATATATAATTCGGTTAAAAATAGAATTATAAAAATATGATTGGTGGAGAAATAATGAATAACAATAGTGCATATAATAAAAACAAAGGGTTTTATATTGCTTTGTGTGTTTCTCTCATTGCCGTTATTACCGCCACAGTAGGTATAACATTTGCAACAAGAAACCGCAAGGTGGAAGAAACAACATTACCAACGTCTGTCGATTGGGATAACAACTCGTTCACCGTAAGTGATGCTCAAGCCAACAGAGATGCCGATGATGTTCCTGATGAGCGAACAACTGAGGAAAGCACCGAAGATGATCAAGTCGAAACCGAGACGACAACAGAAGAATCGACAACAGCGGAAACAACGGAAAAGAATGTTTCCTGCGTCTTACCTATGGGGACACAAATCTTGAAAGATTTTTCAAATGGAGCAATGGTAAAGTCTAAGACAATGAATGATTGGAGATTGCATAACGGTGTTGACTTCTCAGGAGAATTCGGTGATGAAATAAAAGCAATAAGTGACGGCACAGTTACTAAGATTTACACAGACAGCATGTGGGGAAAAGTCGTTGAGATACAGCACGGCAACGATATGTCTGCGAAGTATTGCGGTTTTGATGAAATCCATGTCAATGAAGGTGACATTGTGGCAAAAGAGCAAATATTGGGCAGCTTAGGTAATATTCCCGTTGAGAGTGCAGACAATGTGCATCTTCATTTAGAAATTACGGTTAAAGGTGAAATTGTTGATCCCATAACGGCTCTCGGCAGAGAGAATCCAACTGAATAATAAAGCAATGCCTTCGACATCGTTAAGAGGCAAAGAGAAAGCTCCGTTCCAACAAGAGAACGGAGCTGTTTTTTCTGTCTGCTGGCAGTCGGTTTATTGTCAGCCTCCGGCTGACCGGCCCCACTATACCGCGGGGCCCGGTGGGCGTTCCGCCCACTTAGGGTTACGCGCCCACGACCGCGGGCGCTAAAAGCGGCTGCAACCCCTCCGTTTTGCAGCCGCTTTAACAGTATTAAAAATCAATCAAGTTCATATAAACCGTTATAAAGTTGATAATATTTGCCCTCAAGGCTGATAAGTTCATCATGATTTCCTCTTTCAATGATTTCACCGTTTTCCAAAACCATTATTTTATCGGAATTGCGAACTGTGGAAAGTCTGTGTGCAATAACAAAAACTGTTCTGTTTTCCATCAACTTGTCCATGCCCTTTTCAATAAGCATTTCAGTTCTTGTGTCAATCGAACTTGTTGCCTCATCAAGAATAAGTATTGACGGGTTGGCAACAGCAGCTCTTGCAATGGAGAGCAACTGTCTTTGACCTTGGCTGAGATTTGCTCCGTCACCGGTAATTTCAGTATCATATCCCTTTGGAAGTCTTGATATAAATGAATGGGCGTTTGCGATTTTTGCCGCCTCGATAACCTCTTCATCAGTGGCATCAAGCCTGCCGTATCTGATATTATCTGCAACTGTACCTGAGAAAAGATGAGTGTCTTGAAGAACTATGGAAAGCGCTCCTCTTAAGGAGTCTTTTTCGATTGCCTTAATATCAATTCCGTCAACGGTTATAGTGCCGTCCTGAATATCATAAAAACGGTTGATAAGGTTTGTGACCGTTGTTTTGCCTGCACCCGTTGAGCCAACAAAAGCAATCATTTCATTAGGCTTAGCCTCAAGATTTATATGTTTAAGTACAGTTCTATCTTCATTATATCCGAAGCTGACATCGTTAAACTCAACTCTGCCCATAACTTCCGTATAAACGAACTCACTTTCGCTTAAAGGCACTTTCCAAGCGTATACCCAACCGTAATCATCACATTCGGTATAACTGCCGTCATGGTTTTTGATGACCTTAACAAGTTTAACATTGCCTTCGTCAACCTCGTGAGGCATATCGATAATTTCAAATATTCTCTCTGCACCTGCAAGAGCCGACATGAGAGAGGTAAACTGAGAAGCAAGAGAAGTTATAGGGCTGGTGAAAGATTTTGAATAACTCAGGTATGCCACGAGTCGTCCCACATTCATGGTTTTTCCACCGCTTGTTATAATCATCGTTGCTCCGAAAAGCGCACAAATAGCATAGTTAATTCTCATGATAAAGTTCAGTATGGGAGATAAAAGACCTGATATGGTATTTGCACCGATACCGACTTTTTTGAGGACACCCACAAGGCCTGTAAATTCCTCTTTGCATCTCTCTTCGTAACCGAAAATTTTAACTACACGCTGACCGCCTATATATTCTTCAATATATGCATTGCACTCACCCATGGCTTTTTGATATTTCTTAAACTGTTTGGAGCTTAAAAGTCCTAAAATAAGAACCACAAAAACCATAAGAATAAACGAACCTAAAAGTATAAGAGTAATTTTCGGGCTGTAATAAATCATCATGGCAAGTGTGCCTATGAGGGTTACACCTGAAGAAAGAAGAGTTGTGAGACCGTCATTGATAATATTGTTAATTGTCGAAACATCAGAAGTGAAACGGCTCATTATATCGCCTTTTTTATTGGTATCAAAATACTTTATAGGTAAACCTTGAATATGATCAAATAAATCTTTTCTGATTATTCTCATAGTTCTTTGAGAAATCTGAAGCATTATTCTTGAATATGCATAACTTGCCACAGCCGAAACACCGCTAAGTCCCATCATGAGGCCCAACCATAAGGCTAACTGTCTGATAAAGTCTCCCCTGTCCATTCTGTTGTTAACATCAAGGACTTCACGACAGAGATTGACAATGGGTTCATTTATCGCCGTTGAGGCAACACTGAAAACAGCGGAACAAATAACAAGAAGAATAACCAAAGCCATTAAAGCCTTACTTTTCATAACATAATTGAAAAGTCTTTTGAAAGTTTTTTTCGCATCTTTCGGTTTACTCTTGTTTTCTTTAGGCTTTTTGGGTTCATCTGAAATTTTCTTTCCATCTTCCCCCATCATTTTCGCCATCTTTTTAAGAATAAATCTTGCGATCTTCTTTTTTAACCCAACTTTTTCTTTTTTGTTTTCTCCGACTTCTTCTGTCGGCAACTTGTTTTCACTAACATCGGGAGTTGTTTTACTCATTGTGCCAAAACTCCTTTCTGCTGTGAATTATATATTTCACGATAAATCTCGCTGTTTTCCAGAAGTTCATCGTGACTGCCCATGCCTACTATCTTGCCGTCATCGAGAATTATAATTTTATCTGCATGTTTAACGGAATTTATACGCTGAGCTATAATTATCTTCGTTGTTCCCGGAATGAATTTTTCAAGTCCGTCACGAATCTTTGTGTCCGTTGCAGTATCAACTGCACTTGTGCTGTCATCAAAAATAAGTATTTTCGGCTCACGAAGTAAGGCTCTTGCAATGCAAAGACGCTGTTTCTGTCCACCGGAAACATTGACACCGCCCTGTCCAAGCTGAGTATCAAATCCGTCTTCAAAATCCGTGATAAAGTCATAAGCCTGAGCCACTTTGCAAGCATTTTCTATGGTTTCATCATCTGCATCAGGATTACCCCAAAGGAGATTTTCTTTAATTGTGCCGGAGAACAAAACATTATTCTGAAGCACCACGGAAACACCTGTATGAAGATTGTCAAATGTATAATCCTTTACATCTCGTCCGCCAACCAAAACTTGTCCCTCGGTTGCATCGTAAAGTCTTGGAATAAGCGAAATAAGGGTCGTCTTAGCTGAACCGGTAGCACCGATTATGCCCACGATTTCACCTGAATTGATTTTCACATTTATGTTTTCAAGAACATTTTTCTGAGCCTCTTTGTTATACTTAAATGATACATTTTTAAATTCCACATCACCGTTTGCAACTGTGAGAGTTCTGTCTGCGCCCTCATCGGTAATGGTGGGTTCTGCGTCCAAAACTTCGTTAACACGTTTAATAGACGCTCTTGCCATGATCATTGTCATGAATATCATGGTAACTGTCATAAGAGAACTGATAACAGATGAAATGTATGAAGTGAAAGCTGTGAGAGTACCTACTTCCAAAGCTCCCTCCTGACCGGCAAAATCATAGATCTGGATACTGCCGTTCCAAAGAGTATAAGCAAGACAACAGAACATGATGAGCATAAGAATGGGAAGATTGAGCATCATCAGTTTTTGAGCTGACATAGTGGCGTTATAAAGACCGGTGTTTGCCGTATTAAACTTATCCTTTTCCTTTTCTTCTCTGACAAAGGATTTCACAACTCTAATGCCAATGAAGTTTTCCTGTAAAGTTTTGTTAAACTTATCGGTTTTTTCAAGCATATCTTTGAACTTGGGAACTGCCAAATTGCCAATAAGAAGGAGAACAATTACGATTGACGGTATCACGATCCAGAAAACCTTTGACAGATCTCTGCTTATTCTCCACGCATAAATAAGGGCATAAATCAAAGTGAAAGGTGCTCTTATAAAATAGTTGAGCGTTGTCGAAAACACCATTTGTATGGAGTTGGTGTCACTGATAATTCTTGTAATAAGAGAAGAAGTTGAAAACTTATCAAGATTTTCAAAAGATAAATCCTGAACTTTGTTAAAGAGAGTGCTTCTCATATTAGCTGTGAAACCGATGCTCGCTATTGCAGCACATCTTGCTGCAAGGAAACCTGAAAGTAAAATTGTAAAGGAATAAACAAGCATAAGAAGTATTTGCCTGCGCAAAATGCTTAAGTCTCCCGTTGCAACACTTTGAGGTATGCTCTCATCAATAATTTTTGCGGTTATCTGGGGAAGTTTCATTTCCAGATACACATCAATAAGGACAAAAACAGGTGAAAGAAGAGTAAAAATCCAATTACCCTTAATAAAACCCAAATATCTTTTCATCTGTCAATTATCCTCCTTTCCGATTTTTTCATATTCCAAAGTCTATTATAGCATTAGCTAATCCGAAATAAATAAGAAGTGAAACCGCGTCTACTACCGTACTCATCATCGGTCCTGTCATCATCGCCGGATCAAGTTTAAAAAGTTTTGCAACGATCGGCAATGAGCAACCCATTATCTTTGCCACAATAACAACGCAGAAAACTGCAAGGCTTACAACAAGAATAACTCTGTTGCTTGCATCACTTCCAATAGGGGTATGCCTGAGTATAATCATTCTCAAGGCATTGACCACAGCCAAAGATGCACCGACAATGATTGAAACTCTTATTTCTTTCCATAATACCTTAAAGTAATCCTTCACTCTTATTTCACCAAGAGCAAGGCCACGAATTACAAGAGTTGACACCTGGCTTCCTGAGTTACCGCCTGTACCCATAAGCATCGGTATGCACGCTGTAAGACCTGCAACCACTGCAAGTTTA
Organism: uncultured Faecalibacterium sp.; assembly: GCA_964411915.1. Taxonomy (GTDB): domain Bacteria; phylum Bacillota; class Clostridia; order Oscillospirales; family Acutalibacteraceae; genus UBA6857. The sequence goes on along the minus strand of CAYPMB010000009.1, from coordinate 3,153 downwards.
CTTTCAAAGCTATCGATAATATAGCCGGTTAAAGTTGAAGTGACAAGAAGTAATGCCAGCCACGGTATTCTGTTTTTGGCAAGTGAGAAAATGCCTGTTTTCAAATACTCATCATCTGACGGAGTAAGGTTTGCCATTCTTTCAAAGTCTTCCGTTGCCTCTTCTTCGATAATATCAACAATATCGTCAATGGTAATAATGCCCACAAGACGATTTTCTTTATCCACAACAGGAACAGAAAGCAAGTCATATTTTTTTGCAAGTGCGGCAACTTCTTCCTGGTCATCAAGAGCTTGAACGCTGATAACCATTTCGTCATCAAACATTATATCTTTGATTTTTTTATCCTCTGCACTTAAAAGCAAACGGCGAAGAGGAAGTGTTCCAACAAGGTGCCGTTTATCATCAATACAGTAGCAAGTGTAAATTGTCTCTTTATCCACACCGGTTGCTCTGATATGAGCTATGGCTTCTTTTACGCTGAGTCGATCGTGAAGTTCGACCATTTCAACAGTCATAACACTGCCTGCACTGTTATCGGGATACTTAAGAAAACGGTTAATCGTCTCTCTCGTTTCCTTATCGGTGTTTGCAAGAACTCTTCTCACCACATTTGCCGGCACTTCCTCAAGGAAGTCAACTGCGTCATCAAGGAAAAGCTCGTCCATAAGGCCGGCGATTTCCTTATCGGAAATTGATTGGATAATCACTTGCTGTCTGTCCGAATCAAGATAAGCGAAAACTTCCGCTGACAAAGCCTTAGGCAAAATTCGGAAAACCTTAACTGCGGTTTTCTCATCTTCAACAAGCATAATAAACTCAGCGATATCCGCGATATTTATCTCTTGCAATTCTTCTTTTAACTCTTTGAGTTTGTTGTTTTCCAACAAGTCTAAAAATTTTTCAAATAAGTTTTCATCAAATTCCATTTTAAATTGCCTCTTTTCTTAGGCAAAAATCAGATTTTGACTCTATATGCAACGAGTTCAGTCTGACTTATATGCCTTTTATTATTTGTTGTACTTGGGGGTTTCCCGTCTCCGCTAGCCAACGAACTCACCGCCTTATCCTAAAATTAATATTATTTGGGCTAAAACCAAGAATTTCAACCCATCTTAGTTATTTTACCCCATCGCCCATGCCAAGTCAATATATAAAAACGGAGAATAAAATAAATTTAATTTAAAAATAATTTTTTCTTTCACAAATATTAAACGGTATGTTATAATAAGTTTGTTACGCATTTATATAATGTTTTTATAAACTAAGAAACAGGTTGAACAGAGAGGTTTAAAAATGACAGAAATAATAAAAATCGTTATTGTAACATTTATCGCCGGTATGGGAGCCGGTATCGGCACAGGTATAGCAGGACTTTCTGCCGCCGCAGTAATTTCACCTATGCTTATTACCTTCCTTGACTATCCTGCTTATGAAGCTGTGGGAATTGCTCTTGCATCTGATGTTTTGGCTTCAGCTGCATCTGCATATACATATCACAAAAACAAAAACTTAGATGTGAAGAACGGCTTGATCATGATGTTCTCCGTCCTGGCTTTCACGCTTTTCGGAAGTTACTTAGGATCGTTTATCCCTCAAAGCACTATGGGTAATTTTTCAATTTTTATGACCTTCTTCCTTGGCATCAAATTCATAATTAAGCCGGTCATGAAAACCGAAAGCAAAATGCAGCAAATCGAGAAAAAGAAAGCGGCGATTTACTCCATAATCAGCGGTGCTGCCGTTGGCATGATTTGCGGTCTTGTAGGTGCCGGTGGCGGAATGATGATGCTCATGGTTTTAACCATGGTTCTCGGTTACGAACTTAAAACCGCTGTTGGAACAAGTGTTTTCATAATGACTTTCACAGCCTTAACCGGTTCGGTTTCACACTTTGCAATCAACAAAGGAATAACCAATCCTCTGATTTTAATTCTCTGCATCGTGTTCACTCTTTTAGGTGCTGCGGTTTCATCTATCTTTGCTAACAAGGCAAGTGCCAAAACTCTTAACCGTGTTATCGGTGTAGGTCTTGCGATACTTTCTCTTGCCATGATAATCGTAACATTCATTAAGTAAGAATATCGAACATTTTATATAAAAAAACGCCCCCAAAAGTTAGGACAAAGCTAACCTTTGGGGGCAATTACTTTATATATGATCTTCGTATCTTTCAGCGGTAATGGTACCGTCTTTTACATTCAGCTTGCATATTCTCGCATTTCTTGCATCGAAAGAATTAAGAGTATCGCCGTAATCTCTGGCATGATACACCGCATACCACTGACCATTTTCTTTTATCATGGAGTGATGACCTGTTCCCTCCTCAAATTCATTGGCTTTGAGCACCGGGTGGTATGTATTATCATCGGGATATTTTTCAAACTTGATTTTTGTCAGATCCGTCTCATCGGTTTTAGCTCTTGCATAACCGATATAATATGTGGGCTGTTCATAGCAGTTACCTGAATACATCAAATAATGCCAATCTCCCTCTTTGAAATAAAATGCGCCTTCGATTGTATGCCAATGCTGGCCTTTTTTGTATCTGTCACGCCTGAATATATCCTCATCAAGGGTAGGCTCAACCACAAGCACCGGTTTACCTTCGGGAGTATAAGGATCTAACATTCTATCCACATAAATGCAAGTGCCTATTCTCTCTCCCTCAAATCTGTTAGCAGAATAAAAGAGGAAAAGTCCCCCCTCATTTTTAACAATATGAGAATCAATGGAAAACGGATGCAATATCTGTTTCGTGCCGGTAAACGGGCCTAAAGGATTATCTGCAACAGAAACGTGCATAGCGCCTCTGTGACCGCCTTTATCCGGTTCGTCATCATAAATCTCTATCGAATTATACATATAAAACTTTCCGTCAAGTTCAATAACGCTCGGTGCCCAGAATGAGTCATGATTGGGAACAGTCATGACCTGACCATAATATTCCCAACCTTCAAAAAGGTTATCGGACTGATAAGCGTAAATTGCATCGTGGCCTGTTACATAGATATAATATCTGCCACCGGATTTAAGAATGTAGGGATCTGCCTGTCCCTGATAATGTTCTTTTGAAATTTTCAATAAATGCATATAATCACCTTATAATAAAAGAATTTTATTTATTGAAAGGTATGTTTTTGATGACATTAA
>CAYPMB010000008.1:0-70456 GCA_964411915.1 uncultured Faecalibacterium sp. | reverse complement strand
ATTCCTCTTTCGGAAAGCATTGTTATGGTCTTAAATGGTTGTTTTTCATATAAATTACACTATTTTCAATCTTTTCCACTTCAAATTTGCTTTTTCGCGAAAATAGATATTTTTTTCACTCTTGTTTATAAAAGCTTAAAAAATTTATTTCAATACCAAATCATTGGCATTGTTTTAGGAAGTTCGCTATATTCTCCGGAATTTAATCTGTCGATTATTTTTTTCAGTCCTTGAAATGCCATTCTAATATATTCAGGACCATAATCTGAAACTTCCTGAAAAGTTCTTTCACCCGTAATATAATTTAGAGCCACATGACCTTTAAATTCACTAGTCTCAGGAATATAGTCGGCTGAGATTATTGCATCGTTCATTTTAATGTTTACTAATTTCAGCATAATATTCAGCACACTCCTTTTGATAATTATAAATTCTTGAAGTAATTACATGCGCTTCATCTTGAAAAACTCCACTTAACACAAGTTCCCTTTCCATTAACTCATGTTTTAACAAAGTTATGTCATGAGATTTGATACACTTACCATCCATTAACCTTTGCCACGTCTCAGCTATTTCATAACTGGGAGCAAATCTATCCCATTCACCATCTAACAACCTATGTTTTTCTACAAAAATATAGCTTTTAATTTTTTTGATATCATCAACATCAAAGCCCGTATTTGTTGCAATCCTTTCGCAGTCAGTTTTCATTTTGCGAACCGAATCATAAAATTGATGAGCATGTTTATCTGCTCTTTCGCTATAGCGATATAACGCGCCATAAGTGTTCTCTTCTCTTTTTTCTATTATACTATTTTTCCCACCATTGTCAATACCATTTTCACCCACATATTTTCCATACCACTGTGAGTAGGTCATATCAGAGGGAACGAAAATTGTTTTGCCTCTTTCATCTCTTGCAGCGCGTTTAATCGTTTTGCCGGTGTTGGGCATATCCGTACATCTGCAATAAGGGTGCATTGGATGTTTATTTACACCAACTTTTGCCTCGCTTATTTTAAACACTTTTCCGTCAAGTTCAGCACAGCTTTTTCTTTTTTCGTCACCACAACCATGGCAAGTTCTTTTATCTAAGGTGGCAAGGAAGATATACTCGTCAATTCCCAACTTTTTAATTTTTCCTCTTGACAATCCTCTGTCATAGTGATACAATCAAAACAACATAAGAATATTTACCGGGGGTGCTGACACAAAACAGCTGAGATTATACCCTTTAACCTGATGCGGATAATGCCGCCGTAGGTAGAGTAGTGAAAAGGTCTATTACACCACCGAAATTATCGGTGGTGTTTTGTTTTTTCAGGAACACCGGCAACTTATGAAATATTTTAAGGAGGCGTTGATATGAACGCAAGTGTTGCAATTCAGGTACTTCCTGAAACACAGAACGATGAAGAACTTATAAGAATAGTTGATGAGGTTATTGCTTACATTGCAAGCACCGGATACAACTATTATGTAGGGCCTTTTGAAACCACAATCGAAGGAGACAGTTATGACGATCTCATGGAAATCGTTAAAAACTGCCAAAAAATTGCCATTAGTGCAGGCTGTAACAGTGTGTCAGCCTATGTAAAAATTTGTTATAAACCCGAAGGCGGTGTGCTTACCATTGACAAAAAAGTATCTAAACACCACAAATAGGAAATCCACAAAAGTCGGAAACTTTGCAGCTCCCCTAATTTCAATTTCCGCCATTATACTGCTATGGCTTTTCCTCAGCGAAGGGGAAATAATCCAAGCCTATTTGTTACCCTCTCCCGTAGATGTGGTCAAGGCTGTTGTGAATGATTTCCCCATTTTGTTAGAACATTCAAAAGTTACATTAACCGAAGCCATATATGGATTGCTTATAGGTACGGCGCTGGCTTTCATCATCGCCGTGATTATGGACAGATTTGATTTTATGTATAAAGCACTTTATCCAATTCTTATCATAAGTCAGACTATTCCCACTATCGCTATTGCTCCACTCCTTGTGCTTTGGATGGGATTTTCCATGGCTCCCAAAATAACCTTAGTTGTTTTAACAACTTTTTTCCCAATTGCCGTCTCACTTCTTGACGGATTTAAAAGCGTGGATCCGGACGCAGTGAATTTAATACGCAGTATGGGTGGAGGAAGATTTCAGATTTTCAAACATATTAAGTTTCCGTCAGCTCTCGAACAATTCTTCTCCGGTCTTAAGGTTTCCGCATCTTATGCAGTTGTGGGTGCTGTTATCTCAGAATGGTTGGGAGGATTTGAAGGATTGGGAGTATACATGACACGAGTTAAGAAAGCCTATGCTTATGACAAGATGTTCGGAGTAATTTTAATAATCTGTGTTGTAAGCCTCGGACTTATGGCTCTTGTGTCTATTCTCAAAAAAATTGCTATGCCATATAAAAATAAAAGAATTTCAGGAGGTCAACAATGAAGAGATTATTATCAGTATTATTAGTTTTATGTATGTTATTCATATTCGGTGCTTGCAATCAAAATGTCTCAGATGACACAGATAAAAAGAATATAACCCTTTGTCTTGATTGGACACCTAACACAAATCACACCGGTTTTTATGTTGCACTCGCCAAGGGTTATTACGAACAGGCAGGCATTGATCTCGCCATCGTTCAGCCGCCGGAAGACGGTGCTGAAATCATGACAGCATCAGGTCAAGCTCAATTCGGAATTACATTTCAAGACACTGTCGCTGCATATTTTGCCGCCGAAAATCCCTTGGAGATAACCGCTGTTTCCGCTATTTTACAGCATAACACTTCAGGCATAATCACCCGCAAAGGTGAAGGCGGAGAAAGACCGAAGGGTCTTGAGGGAAAAAGATACTCAACTTGGAACAGCCCAATTGAAATTGCCACCATTAAATCAGTTATGGAAAGTGACGGTGGAGATTTTAACAAGTTGGAACTCCTTCCCAATGTGGTAACTAATGAGGCTGAGGCACTTAAAAATAAGGACACCGATGCAATATGGATTTTCTATGCTTGGGCAGGAATTTCTTGTGAACTCAACGGTCTTGATTTTGATTATTTTCAGTTTACCGACATTGACCCGGTTTTTGATTACTATACCCCTATAATTGTGGCGAACAATGATTTTCTTAAAAACGATCCGAACACAGCAGTAGCATTTTTAGAGGCAACAAAAAAAGGCTATCAATACGCCATTGACAACCCGGAAGAAGCTGCGCAGATTTTGATCAACGGAGACACAACAGGTTCTCTTAAAGGTTCAGAGGAATTTGTAACCGAAAGCCAAAAATGGATATCCACTCAATATATCGCAGACAGCCAAAAGTGGGGATACATTGATTCGGAAAGATGGGATAGATTTTACAGTTGGCTTTACGATAACAAACTTATCGAGAAAGATATTACAGGATACGGATACACAAACGACTATTTATTTTAAACTATGGGATATTTAACAGCAGAAAACATAAACAAAACTTTTGGAAACAACAAAATATTGGAAAATATTTCCATTCATCTTGACGAGGGAGAAATCGTTTCTCTCCTTGGGGTCAGTGGTGGAGGTAAGTCCACACTATTCAACATTCTCTCAGGTCTTGACACCCCCGATAATAAGGAGGGTAAAGTTATTCTCAACGGAAAAGACATAACAGGTAAACCGGGAGAAATAAGCTATATGCTTCAAAAGGACTTACTTCAACCCCACTATACCGTTCTTGACAATATAATTTTACCTCTTACTATCAAAAAGGGAATGAAGAAAAAAGAAGCAAGAAAAGAGGCTGAATCCTACTTTGAGTTTTTCGGTCTTGCCGGAACTCAAAAAAAATATCCTCACCAACTTTCGGGAGGAATGAAACAGCGAGCTGCTCTTTTGCGAACTTATCTTGCCTCTGAGGGTGTTGCTCTTCTTGATGAACCTTTCAGTGCTCTTGACACAATAACCAAAACTGCTGTTCACTCATGGTATCTCGACATTATGAAAGAGATCAAGCTCTCCACGCTTTTTGTTACTCATGACATTGAAGAGGCTATCTTATTGTCAGACAGAATTTATATTCTCAGCGGTAAGCCCGGCAGAATAAGTGATGAAATAACCATTAGCCTTCCTGAACCAAAGGAAAGCAGAAACACTTTAAGCCCTGAATTTTTGTCTTATAAAAGACAGATAATCGAAGAAATAGCATCTATATAATTATTAAAAAACAACGGCTCTGTTTACTCAATACAGAGCCGTTGTTTTGCATAAATCTTTATTCAACTTCCAATAATGAAATATATTATCGGAGGTGTTTTTATGCTTGTTAATCTAATCAGAGGTTGTATTGTATACGGCATAGTTGTGCTAAGTGTGAGGATAATGGGTAAAAGGCAAATCGGTCAGTTGCAACCCTCGGAATTGGTGGTAACAATTCTTCTCTCTGAAATTGTTGCCGACCCGATTGAGGACAGCGAATTTCCAATAATTAACGCTGTCTGCACCGTACTTCTTCTGATTTCCCTTGAACTTTTCATATCGTATTTTTCCATGAAATCACCGAAACTCAGAAAGTTAGTTCAAGGTAACAGTATAGCCGTAATCGAAAATGGAAAAATAAATCAGACGCAGATGACCAATCTTCGCCTTACGGTTGATGACTTACTTGAGGCCTTGCGTTTAAAAGATGTTTTCGACATCACAGAAGTGGAATATGCCTATGTGGAAACCAATGGCAATCTAAGTGTTGAATTGAAGTCTGAAGAAAAACCTGTCCGTGCATATCAGCTTAAAATTCAAGAACCCAACACCGGCATACCTCACATAATCGTTAATGACGGGAGAATTATAAAAGACAGCTTTGAAAAGAGTTGCCTTAACGAAGGGAAGTTAATGAAACTTCTTAAAACTAAGAATTTAGATCTCAAAGATATCCTCATTCTGACGGCAGACAAAGAAAAAGTTGTAACTATCGTAACGAAGGAGAAAACGAAATGAAAAGAATGGTTTTGGCCGGTTTCTTAATACTTATGGCTATCGTTATCGGAGTCAGCTCATATATTACTCTTACTAAACTTTGCGAAGAAGTTATAACGCAAGCTGAAACTTGCATAAGTATTTCCTATACAGATGACCCTCAAGCACTTCTCAAAGCAACTGAAGAGCTCGTTTTTATGTGGGACGAACAGCAAGACCGAATTGTTATGCTGGCATCAAGGAAAGATTTAAACACCATTGAAAACAACATTCCCACTCTTCCTCTTTTGGCTGAATCGGAGGAAATGAGTCTTTATCGATTGAAATGCGTGGAATGTGTAAACCTTTTAGAGGAACTTATTAAAAGAGAAAAGATAACTTGGGGGAATATTTTTTGATTGGAGCGCCCCGCGGTATAGTGGGGCGAGTCAGCCGAAGGCTGACAGGATTTTTAGTTACGCCCGCGGTATAGTGGGCGTAACCCCTGCACAAACTATCCAAAAAATAAATCTCACCCACCTGAAATCTATTGATTTTCAATCTCTGTTAGAGTATAATCAAATTGGACATAACAATATGTCTTGATTTTTGAAAAATAAGGAGGTGGATTTAATGGAAGATAAGATGATGTTTGTTTGGCTTATTATGGGTATTGCTTTCGCTATCTTGGAGGCTATGACAACTCAACTTGTTTCCATTTGGTTTACGATCGGTGCTGTTTGTGCTTTAGGTGCATATTTTCTTGGTTGCAACACCACAGTGCAAATCGTTATCTTCGTTGCGGTATCGGTGGCGGTCTTGATTTTGACGAGACCTCTTGCCAAAAAATTTTCATCGGCAAAAATCCAACCTACAAACGCAGATATGCTTCTCAACAAAGAGGCTGTTGTCACCGAGAGTATCAACAATGTTTTGGCAAAAGGCACTGTTAAAGTCCAGGGTATTGAATGGACTGCCAGAAGTGAAAAAAGCACGGAAATCCCCGAAGGAGAAATTGTGATCATTAAAGATATTCAGGGAGTAAAACTTATTGTGTCAGAAAAAGAAGTTTAAGTTTGATTTTATTAGGAGGTAAAATTATGGGCCCTTTTGGTTTCTTTATTTTAGGTTTAGTTTTAGTCATTGCAATAATAATTGCTTTAAACATTAAAATTGTCCCTCAATCACGAGCTTACGTTATTGAGAGACTCGGCGCATACAGCACCACATGGCAAACAGGTTTACATGTTAAAATTCCTTTATTCGAGCGTGTTGCAAAAGTTGTTTCTCTCAAAGAACAGGTTGTTGATTTCCAACCACAGCCTGTTATCACTAAGGATAATGTTACAATGCAGATCGACACTGTTGTTTTCTTTCAGATCACTGATCCAAAGCTTTATACATACGGTGTAGAGCATCCGTTATCAGCCATTGAAAACTTGACTGCTACTACTTTGCGTAACATTATCGGTGAACTCGAACTTGACCACACTCTTACTTCAAGAGATACTATCAACGCTAAAATAAGAGGTATTCTTGACGAAGCAACAGATCCGTGGGGCATCAAGGTTAATCGTGTTGAACTTAAAAATATTCTCCCACCAAGAGAAATCCAAGATGCAATGGAAAAGCAGATGAAAGCAGAGCGTGAAAGACGAGAGGCTATTCTTCGTGCAGAAGGCGACAAGGAAAGTAAAATTCTTGTGGCTCAGGGTCAAAAAGAAGCCCAAATTCTTGCTGCACAAGCTGAAAAGGAGGCTGCAATCCTTCGTGCAGACGCTGTTAGAGAAGCCAAAATCAGAGAGGCTGACGGTGAAGCTCAAGCAATTATTGCTATTCAAAAAGCTGAGGCTGATGCTATCCGTGCCATCAACGAGGCACAGCCGTCACAGGAACTTATTAAGATTCGTTCTCTTGAGGCTTTAACAAAGGTTGCTGACGGTAAGGCAACAAAATTGATTATCCCTTCAGATTTACAAAGTCTTGCCGGTGTTTTAGCAAGTGCTAAAGAAATCGTGACAGACAAATAAGTAGTATTTAACAAAATCGGGCTGTAAAATTACAGCCCGATTTTGTTATGGTAAGTTTTCGGTGGAGGTAGACCCCGTGGGCGAAGGTTTGTGCCGGAGGCACAAACAGCGCGGCGCAGCCGCGCTCCCCCAATGCGGAACGCATTGGGGCTTCGCCCACGGGGTCACCTCCCTGCACTAACCAAACTTTATAAAAACAAAGTTTTACCTCCACATTATAAGCAATCTATCAGTTCCACAATTATACGGTTAGACAGTAAGAAACCTTCTGCCGTTAGAGAAATATGCTCACTGTCAATTTCTGCAAAACCGTTTTTGGCAAACATTTCCCCTTTGCGAATAAATAGCTCACCTATCTTCTCTCCATATCTCTCTTCATAGGATTTAAAAGAAAGTCCGTCACTTAATCTCAAAGCAAGCATTACATATTCAGATTTTGAGCCGTCTGTTTCATCTGAGACAATTTCACGGGAACTTATATATTTTTCAATATCCGCATCATAATGATATCGTCTGCCTTCATAAAAAGAATACGCCGAAGGCCCAAAACCGATATATTCTTCGTCAAGCCAGTATTTGGTGTTGTGCCTCGATCTTTTGCCTGCCTTGGCGAAATTTGAAATTTCATAATGTTCATATCCAAGTTTCTTCATTTCATTGGAAAAATCAAGATACATATCGCAAACCTCATCTTCATCGGGAAGATTTAATTTGTGACTGTTTTTATAAAAAAATGTTCCCTCTTCAAGCTTTAACATGTATGAGCTTATATGTTCCGGTTTTACCTGCTTTATAAATTCAATGCTTTCTTTTAAGGTTTCCATGTTTTGTTCCGGAACACCTAACATCATATCTACGGATATATTCGATATTCCTGCTTTCCTTGCTTGATAAATGCTGTTTGCAACTTGATCTCTGTTGGCAGTTCTTCCCAACAATCGTCTTTCTTTCTCGACAGCAGACTGCATACCTAAAGATATACGGTTGACACCGCCTGATGAAATTGTCTCATAAAAGACAGAATTAGTGGTTGATGGGTTGCATTCAACAGTTATTTCCGGATTTTGTAAATTGAAGTTATTATTTACGCTTTCAAGTATTCTAACTATGTTTTCTCCGCCTAAAACTGAAGGTGTGCCACCCCCGAAATAAACGGAGTCCACTTTCAAATTCTTCCCTTCCCCTGTTTTGGCTATATCATCAATAAGAGCAGAAATATATCTTCCCATAAGTTCATCACTATATCTCATGGAATAAAAGTCACAATAGGGACACTTGCTTTTGCAAAAAGGAATATGAATATATAAACCTAACATTTCTCTACCTCTTATCTTTTTAAATTTCACATAAAGTCTTTTTGAAGAAAATCCGACACCATAAAACAGTGCCGGATTTATTTTTATTATTATGTGTCTTCAAGCTTGAGAACAGCCATAAATGCCTCTTGAGGTACTTCAACAGTACCAAATTGACGCATTCTCTTTTTGCCCTCTTTCTGCTTTTCAAGAAGTTTCTTCTTACGGGTAATATCACCGCCATAACATTTGGCAAGAACATCTTTTCTCATTGCTCTGATGGTTTCTCTTGCGATAACCTTGCTGCCTATAGCTATCTGAACTGGGATTTCAAACATCTGTCTCGGTATATTATCCTTAAGTCTTTCAGCGATTTTTCTTGCTCTTGACATAGCTTTATCTCTGTGAATAATAAAGCTGAGAGCATCGATTATGTCACCGTTGAGAAGAACATCAAGTTTCACTAAATCGGAACGCACATATTCCGATATCTCATAGTCAAACGAAGCATAACCTCTTGTTCTTGACTTAAGAACATCGAAGAAGTCATAAATTATTTCGTTAAGAGGCAATTCATAATGTATATCAACTCTGTCAGCTGATAAATACTGCATGTCTCTGAAAATTCCTCGTCTGTCCTGACAAAGATCCATTATCGCACCAACATATTCACTTGGTGCATAAATATGTGCATTGGTCATGGGTTCTTCGCAAAAATCAATATGTGCTGGATCCGGATAATGAGTGGGATTGTCAATTTCAAGAACAGTGCCGTCATTCATGTGTATTCGATAAATAACGCTGGGGACAGTTGTCACAAGATCAAGATTATATTCTCTCTCAAGTCTTTCCTGAATTATCTCAAGATGAAGAAGTCCCAAAAATCCGCAACGGAAACCAAATCCCAAAGCACCCGATGTTTCCGGCTCATAGGACAGTGCAGCATCATTAAGTTGCAATTTTTCAAGAGCATCACGAAGATTTTCATAATCAGCACCGTCAGCTGGATAAACGCCACAGAAAACCATTGGATTAACTTTTCTGTAACCGGGAAGAGCCTCGGTTGCCGGTCTTTCAAGTTTTGTGACAGTGTCACCGACTTTAGCGTCTCTAACTGTCTTAATTGAGGCAGTTATATAGCCAACTTCTCCTGCTCGAAGCTCATCGCAAGGTTCAAGATAAGTTGCACCCATATAGCCGACTTCAACAACATTGAATTGAGCACCGGTTGCCATCATTTTCATGGTTTCTCCGGCTTTGAGTGTACCCTCAATGACTCTAACATAAACTATTACACCTCTGTAACTATCATAAACAGAGTCGAAAATAAGAGCTTTCAAAGGTGCATCATCATTAGCAATAGGAGCAGGAATATCCGCAACTATTCTTTCTAAAACCTGATCAACATTTTCACCTGTCTTTGCTGAAACTCGAGGAGCCATTGAGCAATCGAGACCGATATCGTCTTCGACCTCAGCGCAAACTCTGTCAGGATCAGCTGCCGGCAAGTCGATTTTATTGATAACAGGCACAAGTTCCAAATCATGATCCAATGCAAGATAAGTGTTTGCCAAAGTCTGAGCCTCTACACCTTGAGAAGCATCAACGATTAAAACAGCTCCTTCACAGGCGGCAAGTGAACGGGAAACTTCATAGTTAAAGTCCACATGACCCGGAGTGTCAATAAGATTAAGAACATAGTCCTTGCCGTCTTTAGCTTTATAATTAAGTTTTACAGCATGAGCCTTGATTGTAATGCCTCTTTCTCTTTCAAGATCCATATCATCAAGAAGCTGAGCTGTCATATCTCTTTTTGCCACAGTTCCTGTCAGTTCCAAAAGTCTGTCTGCAAGAGTACTTTTTCCGTGGTCAATGTGTGCAATAATAGAGAAATTTCTTATGTTTTCCTTTGGTGTTGCCAAATTCTATCACCTATCCAAATCAGTCTTTCAAAATCTTTTCACAAGCAGCGAGCTTAACGCAAATGCAGAGAAGCGCAGTTGCAGTCATAAGTTCACTTACCGGTGGTAATGACGGAGCGATTCTGATGTTTTTATCTTCAGGATCTTTGCCATACGGATAAGTTGCACCAACTGTTGTCAATACAACGCCTGCATCCTTGCAAAGTTCACCGACTCTCTTTGCTGTTCCCGGCATTACATCAAGAGAAATAAAGTAACCGCCATTTGGCTTATGCCATGAAGCTATGCCCAAGCCGTTGAATTCTTTTTCAAAGCTCTCACATACAGCATTGAACTTCGGCTCCATAACCTGTCTGTGTTTCTGCATATACTTAATAATATTTTCAGCCTTACCATCAAAATACTTAACATGTCTCATCTGGTTAAGTTTATCATGGCTTATTGTCTGAATGTTCATTCTTGTCTGAATTTCCTTGATGTTATTATCGGAAGCTGCAAGAGCAGATACACCTGCGCCCGGGAATGTGATTTTAGCAGTTGAGCAGAATTCAACAACCATATCTTCATTGCCATACTTCTTAAGTTCATCAAAGATATTGAGTAATGTATCCGGAGTGTCTGTTAAATCGTGAATACAGTAAGCGTTATCCCAAACAATTCTGAAGTCTTTTGCCGCAGGCTTCATTTTTGCAATGCGAGTTACAACTTCATCAGAATAGGTAATTCCCGATGGGTTTGAATACTTGGGAACACAGAACATACCCTTAACACTTTCGTCCTTTATAAGTTCTTCAACCTTATCCATGTCGGGACCATTATCATCCATTGGAATATTGATCATTTCAAGTCCGAAATATTCGCAAATTCCAAAGTGACGATCGTAACCGGGAACCGGACAAAGTATTTTAACATTACCCTGCTTGCTCCACGGCTCACATCCACCGATACCCTTAGCATAACACTGAGCGATAAAGTCGAACATCAATGTAAGACTTGCAGTTCCACCGATGATGACATTTTTCTCATCAACATCAAGAAGTTCTGCAAACATTTTCTTACATTCGGGTATACCTGTGAGTATACCGTAATTTCTATAATCAAAAGATAAATCGAGTTTCTTATATTCTTCTGAGGTCAAAGCATCAAGAACTCCGTTTGAAATATCCAACTGCTCCTTTGATGGCTTACCTCTTGACATATCCAATTTTAAGCCTTGAGCTTTAAACTGTTCATACTGCTTTTCAAGATCAGTTTTTAAAGCAATAAGTTCTTCTTTTGTATAATCGACTAATTTATTCATCTAAATTTCCTCCGACTTTTTTAGAAATCTGCCGAACCTGTTGTTCTTGGGAACGGAAGCACATCTCTAATGTTTGAAATACCTGTAAGATACATAACAAGTCTTTCAAAGCCCAAACCGAAACCGGCATGTTTTGTGCCACCGTATTTTCTCAATTCAAGATACCACCAATAGTCTTCCTCATTAAGTCCAAGTTCAGCCATTCTTTTTGTAAGAACATCTAATCTTTCTTCTCTCTGGGAACCGCCAATGATTTCACCGATGCCCATAACAAGGCAATCGCAAGCTGCAACTGTCTTTCCGTCATCGTTGAGTCTCATATAGAATGCCTTGATTTCCTTCGGATAATCAGTAACAAAAACAGGCTTTTTGAAAATCTGTTCAGTTAAATAGCGTTCATGTTCTGTTTGAAGATCACAGCCCCAGCTTACTTTATATTGGAACTCATTATTATGCTCTTCAAGAAGTTTAATTGCTTCTGTATAAGTTACTCTTCCGAATTCAGAATTTGCAACTGCTGTCAATCTTTCAATAAGTCCCTTGTCAACGAACTGATTAAGGAAAGCAATGTCCTGTTCGCACTCAGCCATAACGTACTTAATAACGAATTTAATCATATCCTCAGCAAGATTCATATCATCGCTGAGATCTGCAAAAGCGATTTCCGGTTCAACCATCCAGAACTCAGCTGCATGTCTCTGTGTATATGACTTTTCAGCTCTGAAAGTTGGGCCGAAAGTATAAATATTGCCGAAAGCCTGAGCCATGATTTCACCCTGAAGCTGACCTGAAACAGTGAGAGATGCCTTTTTGCCGAAGAAATCCTGGCTATAATCAATTTCACCGTCTTCAGTTCTTGGCGGATTTGCAGGATCAAGAGTTGTTACCTGGAACATTTCACCTGCGCCCTCACAGTCGCTGCAAGAGATGATCGGAGTGTGAGCATAAACAAAGCCTCTGTCCTGGAAGAACTTATGAATTGCATAAGCGGCAACAGAACGAACTCTGAATGCTGCGGAATAGATATTAGTTCTCGGTCTAAGGTGAGCGATTGTTCTTAAGTATTCCGGAGAGTGACGCTTTTTCTGAAGAGGATAGTCAGGAGTTGACTCGCCCTCAACCTCAATATTGATTGCATTGATCTCAAAAGGCTGTTTTGCCTCCGGTGTGAGAATCAGTTTACCCTCAACTATAACAGCAGTGCCAACATTGAGTTTTGCTGCTGAAGCGAAATCGTTAACCTTGTCCGCCTCATATACGACCTGAAGTCCTTTGAAGCAACTGCCGTCATTTATTTCCATAAATCCCAAAGTTTTTGAGTCACGATTAGTTCTGAGCCAACCGCAAACAGTAATTACTTTATCACCGTAAGTTTCGGGATTTTTATAGAGCTTAGAAATTTCAATTCTTTGCATATCCTTTTCCTCCATTAAAGATAATTATACCAATAAATTATACTATAAACAGGCAATGAAAATCAATAGTTAAACTGAAAGTGTTTCGGTTTTTATTTTCAGTTAATTTTGCAACTTACACCTTTAAATCTACTCTCTGCATAAGGAGGTGTAAAAAACGATGCGTTTTTTACACCTCCCCCGCCCACTATACCGCGGGCGGGTTGTCGGCGTTCCGCCGACCCGGGATTACGCGCCCACGACCGCGGGCGCTCCTAAAAGATAAATTCCCCCTTTTCAAATTCTCAAACCTGTGGTATAATTTGAAATACAAAAGAATAAACGCAGGTCATCTGAAAATTGATTTTATCAGTTGTCGGGCATTTTTTGTTCGGGGATAAGGAAATTGTGGTGAAAATCCGCAGCAACAGCCATTACCGTAACTTCTGTTTTTTTATCAGATCAAGTCGGAATGCTTATCGGCCTGTGACACGTAAAAGTCTCTTGGGCAAATGGGGAGAATGTGTAAGAACTTAAATCAGGAGTGCCTCCCTGACCGTTTCGCTGTTCCTATCGGCATACTCCCTCGGAGAGTAACTTTTATTTTATCCTTTTGAAATAAAAACAGAAAGGATATCTAAAAATGAAAAAGATAATCAATTCATCCGTTTCCGTACTTCTCATTCTCGCTCTTGTTTTCAGCTTTGCAGCTTGCGGAACAACAGACGACAACAAGGAAACGAGCCTTTGGACAAACGCAACCTATTTAACAGACACAGAACTCGGTGAAGGTGCTACAACAATTAAAGTTGAAGTAAAAGCTGAGGACAAAACCGTTACTTTCACAGTAAAAACCGACAAAAAAACCGTTGGTGAAGCTCTCTTAGACAGTGAACTTATTGCCGGTGAAAACGGTGATTACGGTCTTTATATAACAACAGTTAACGGCATAACAGCTGACTATGACGCCAACCAGAGTTACTGGGCATTTTACATTGACGGCGAATATGCTATGACAGGTGTAGATTTAACAGATATTACCGAAGGCGCAACATATCAACTTGAATACACAAAGGGCTAAAAAAAAGAAACCTTTGCAAATACAGGAAATGGTGATTTTCGCCATGTTGGGGGCACTCATGTATTGCTCAAAGGTAATTATGGAGGCTTTGCCGAACATTCACCTTTTAGGAATGTTCACCATGGTCTATACCCTGGTATTTCGTAAAAAGGCATTATATCCCATCTATGTTTATGTGTTTATAAACGGTCTTTATGCAGGCTTTGCCATGTGGTGGTTGCCATATCTTTACATTTGGACGATACTCTGGGGGGTGACAATGCTTCTTCCCAAGAATATGCCAAAGAAGGTTGCCTGCGTGGTTTATCCTCTTGTCTGCTGTATGCACGGCCTTGCTTTCGGAACTTTGTATGCACCGGCTCAAGCGCTGATGTACGGTCTAAACTTTAAACAGATGATAACATGGATAATTACCGGTCTGCCGTGGGACGGTGTTCACGGTTTGGGAAATCTTGCAGCCGGACTTCTTATAGTTCCATTATCCGAATTCTTAAATAAAATTCTTAAAAGGCAACATATTGTTTGAAACAACTAAAATGGGGCTGTTAAAAAACGAAAGTTTTTTAGCAGCCCTGTTTTTTATTATAGAAAAAATTTAGAAATTTAAATATTTGATGGGGTGAGCGCCCGCGGTCGTGGGCGCGTAATTCTAAGCCTGCCGGAGGCAGACCGAGCCCGGCGGTATAGTCGGGCTGTCAGCCGTAGGCTGACCCCATGAAACTCACTGCGTTCCCAACATTATTTTTCGCATCTTCAAAAGTAAATTTTTCTCCTTCCTCGACACTTGAACTTGAGACATATTCATTTCCTTTGCCACATTCACCTGTGTCATTCCCTTATAATACCTTAATTCGATAAGTTGCCGTTCTTCATTTTCCAACATTGCCAGAACCTGAGACAGGGCGATCTTGTCTGACAAAAGTTCTTCCGGTGGATCAACGGGAATATCGATCTGTCCGTTTCCGTTCTCTTCGTCACAAGTCAGAGAAACTGTCGGCATTGAAACTGTGATAAGCTCACTTGCTTCCGAAATATCAACTCCGATAAATTGGGCAAACTCACTTATGGTAGGTTCACGGCCTAATTTCAATGTCAGTTTTTCCTTTTCCTTAATTGCCTTTCTTGACTTTTCCTTAAGTGCTCTTCCAATTTTAACCGAACCACCATCTCTGAAAATTCTCCTGATCTCCCCTAAGATCACCGGTACGGCATAAGTTGAAAAAGCAAACCCTCTCTCAGGTTCAAAATTATCCGCTGCTTTTATAAGTCCAACACAACCGGCTTGATAAAGATCATCGTATTCTACTCCTCTGCCTCTGAACTTATTGGCGCAAGCATGAACCAGACCCATGTTTTTCGTTATTAACTCTTCTCTTCGGGTTAAAACCTGTGGCAAAGAAACCGCCTCCTTAGCGCTTTTCCTGTTATTCATTCCTGCCACGAATTTTCTTTTCAAGTGTGACGGTTGTTCCTTTATCGACTTTTGAACGCACTTTTATCTTGTCCATAAAGCTCTCCATGACAGCAAATCCTAAACCGGCTCTCTCACCACCAAGAGAAGTAAAAAGCGGTTCCATTGCTTGCTTAACATCGAAAATGCCCACTCCGCAGTCTCTTATTTTAATGCGAACCGTCATATTGTCATAAATTGAGGCAGATATGTAAATTTTTCCCACTGAGTTTGGATATGCATGAACGATACAATTTGTTACCGCTTCGCTGACAGCCGTTTTTATATCGTTGATTTCCTCTATTGTGGGATCAAGTTGAGCCGTAAACGCTGTCACTGCCACTCGTGCAAAATTCTCGTTTACCGATCTGCTCTCAATGGTCATTCTCATTTCGTTTAATGTTTTCATACTACTACCTCGCTTTCTTCTATTCTTCCGATTTTTTCAAGTCCCGAAAGTTTCATAACCTTGCTGATGCTTTTAGGCATATTTGTCATAATTATTTCTCCACCCATAGGTTTAAGCAATCTATAACGCCCCATAATAAGACCTATTCCGGAACTATCCATAAATGTAATCCCTCCAAAATCCAGAATTAAAACCTTCGGTCTTGATGCCAATATCCCCTCATCTATTCCTGCCCTGATTATTGCGGCGCTGTGATGATCAATTTCACCATCAAGATACACAGTCATCTTTTCCTTTTCATAAAATATTCGTGCTGCCATGCTTGTCCTCCCATAGATAAAATAAAATCCCGTATTGCACTTATAATACAATACGGGATTTTTAATAAAAAATCTGTCTTAATGTGTCACTTATAAAATTTTTCTTTTATCTCACCGGCAAGATAGAAAGAGCCAAAAACGATAACACAATCTTTTTCGTCACAGTTATTCAGCACTTCCGAAAAAGCGATTAAAGGATCTTCCTGCATAATCACTGACGGATTATATTTTTCTGCAAGTTCTCCAAGTTCAATTGTGTCCTTCGCTCTACTTCCTTCAGGCTTAGTTATAATAACTTTATCAAACACCGGCGCAATCGTTTGAAGCACTCGGTCGCACTCCTTGTCTTTCATCATTCCTAAAACTAAAATTTTCTTTCCGGCTGAAATATGTTCTTCAGCAAATTTCCTAACCGCCAATGCACAATCGCAATTATGTCCACCATCAATAATTACAGTGGGGTTTTCCTGCACCTTTTCAAGTCTTGCAGGAATATAGGCTTTCGAAAAACCTCTGATTATGCTTTCATCGGAAATTTTAGTAAATGTTGTTTCCAGCTTGCGTATAGCTGTATAAGCTGTAAGCATATTAGCCTTTTGATGCTCACCTTTCAGTGACGAAAAGAGATGTAAACCGTCAACGGTTATACTTGTTCCTCTTTCGTCTGAACTGCTTTCCGTTATATCGTTTGAATCAGCAATAATCAGCTCAGAGTGTTTATTATGGGACATTTTTTCAAGTGTATCTATCGTTTCTTTCCCCTGCGGATTAAAGACTGCTTCACTGCTTTCAAAAGGATAGCTCACCACAGGCACTTCTTCTTTTATAATACCTGCCTTTTCTTCAGATATTTCTTTTAAGGTATTACCCAAAATCCCTTTATGATCATAAGAAACAGAGGTGATTACGCTTAAAACCGGCTTCACGATATTGGTGGCGTCATATTTTCCTCCAAGTCCACATTCAAGGACAACAACATCGCATTTTTTCTCTGCAAAATACAAAAGTGCTATTGCGGTTATAACATCAAAAGCGGTAGGTTTTTCATCTGCCTCATCTGCAAAATCAGCAACCTTTTTTCCAATTCTCACCAAATCCTTTTCACTTATCATCTTTCCGTCAA
Organism: uncultured Faecalibacterium sp.; assembly: GCA_964411915.1. Taxonomy (GTDB): domain Bacteria; phylum Bacillota; class Clostridia; order Oscillospirales; family Acutalibacteraceae; genus UBA6857. Next base: position 53,203 of record CAYPMB010000008.1, on the reverse strand, counting down.
CGACTATTCTTTCGCAAAAAGAAATAAGATGAGGAGAAGTAAAGATACCCGTTTTATAACCGCTTTCAGTCAAAACATCGGCGATCATTGTTGAAGTAGAGCCTTTTCCATTTGTTCCTGCAACATGGACAAACTTCAAGTTTCTTTCAACATTATTGAAGTGTTCCATAAGTTTTTTTATTCTATTGAGGCTTGGTTTCACCCCAAAAGATGAATAAGAAAAGATCTTATCCACCATTTTTGAAAAATCATCCGAAATGCATTTTTCTTCAAAGTTGGCCATATTTTTTCACTTCCTTTTCGGAAATTGCGGCAAGTCAATCGCAAACTGACGAAAACCGAAATTTTTCCGTCAAAGATTTCAATTCTTCTGACTTTTGGTTTCCCGGTCTGCTTTCAGCAGACTCCGCCCACTATACCGCGGGCGGTTCCATACCACCACTCCCTGCTCCACAGTCAGCACCCCGTGGCTCAGGTTTGCGCTTTCGCGCAAACAAGCACGCCTTCGGCGTGCTTCACCTTGCCCCGCAGGGGCAAGGTGCTGAGCCACGGGGTGCTTGCTCTCTGCACAAACTGTCGGAACAGTTCTTATTTTAATTTAGCGAGGCTTTCATTTATCATCTTAACTTTCTCGTTAAGCTTTGCAGCCTCCTGTTTTTGACCTTCAACAACGTTTTCCGGAGCCTTGCTCAAGAATCCGGGATTTGAAAGTTTGTTGTTTATCTGATCAAGTTTCTTTTGAGCGGTTTCAAGTTCCTTTGTGAGTCTCTTGCGTTCTGCCTCATAATCAACAAGTTCTCCCATAGGAATGTATATCTTCGCATCATGTGTAACAATACAAACAGCATCTTCCAAGTGATCGAAATTGTCACCGATCTCTGTCTCTGATGCAGATGCAAGTCTCTGCATAAATACTGCGGAAAGCTCGAAAATATCCTTCTTATCTGTTGCTATATAAACTTTGGCTTTTCTTGAAGGCGGAACATTCATTTCACCGCGTCTGTTACGGATCGCACGGATAGCACCCATGATGCTCTCCATCTTTTCCTCGTCTTCGGCAAAATTGAGCTCTTCGTTATATACAGGCCACTCACTTCTCATAATGGTTTCGCCGTCATGAGGAAGTGTCTGCCATATTTCTTCTGTAATAAACGGCATAAACGGATGAAGAAGTTTAAGTGTTTCACTCATTACATAAATGAGAACAGCCTTAACCTGTTCAGCCTTTTCGCCACCCTGCTGAAGTCTGATCTTGGCAATTTCAATATACCAGTCGCAGAATACATCCCAAATAAAGTCATAAAGTTTCTGCACAGCAACACCTAACTCAAACTTATCAAGGTTATCTGTTACTTCTTTTGCTAACTTGTTGAAGAGTGATAAGATCCACTTGTCCTCAGTTTCAAGTTTTTCCGGAATATGCGGTGCTGATTCGTCACCGTTAAGATTCATAAGGATAAATCTTGCGGCATTCCAAATCTTGTTTGCAAAATTACGGCTTGCCTCAACCTTCTTTTCAGAATAACGCATATCGTTTCCGGGGCTGTTACCTGTTGCCAAGGTAAATCTAAGAGCGTCAGCGCCGTACTTGTCAATAACAAGAAGAGGATCAATGCCGTTGCCCAAAGACTTTGACATTTTTCTGCCAAGCTCATCACGAACAATGCCATGGATAAATACAGTGTTAAACGGAGCTTCTCCTGTATGCTCGCAAGCGGAGAAGATCATTCTTGCAACCCAGAAGAAGATAATATCGTAACCGGTAACAAGAGTGCTTGTAGGATAATAGTGTTTAAGTTCCGGAGTCTGATTAGGCCAACCGAGAGTTGAGAATGGCCAAAGAGCTGATGAGAACCATGTGTCAAGAGTGTCCGGATCTTGCTGAAGATTTGCGCTTGAACACTTAGGACAGGTATGCGGAACTTCCTTGGAAACAATGATTTCTCCGCAATCCTGACAGTACCATGCCGGTATTCTGTGTCCCCACCAAAGCTGACGGGAAATGCACCAATCTCGAATGTTTTCCATCCAGTTGAAATATATCTTGTCAAATCTTTCAGGTACAAATTTAACTGTGCCGTTTTTAACAACTTCAATAGCCGGCTTGGCAAGAGGTTCCATTTTAACAAACCACTGCTTTGAAACTCTTGGCTCAACAGTTGTGTGGCAACGGTAGCATGAACCGACTTCGTGTTTTGTCGGTTCTATTTTAACAAGAGCTCCTGCTTCTTCCATGTCTGCTACAATAGCCTTACGACATTCCATAAGTGACATGCCTGCGTATTTGCCTGCCTTCTCATTCATGAAACCGTCATCTGTCATAACATTGATAACAGGAAGGTTAGCTCTTAAACCAACTTCAAAGTCGTTAGGGTCATGTGCCGGTGTGATTTTAACCGCACCTGTACCTTTGTCCATCTTTGCATAAGTATCGGCAACAATGGGAATTTCTCTGCCGATAACCGGAATAATGCAAGTCTTACCGATAAGATCCTTATATCTTTCGTCATCGGGATGAACTGCAACGCCTGTGTCTCCGGGGATAGTTTCCGGTCGAGTTGTTGCAACTTCAATGTAACCTGTGCCGTCAGCAAAAGGATATCTGAGATGCCAGAAAGCACCGTCTTTCTCCTCATATTCAACCTCTGCATCGGAAATTGAAGTTTTGCAATGTGAACACCAGTTGATTATTCTTTCGCCTCTGTAAATAAGGCCTTTTTCATAAAGATTTACGAAAACTTCTTTAACAGCCTCGTTGCAACCTTCATCAAGAGTAAAGCGTTCTCTGTCCCAGTCACATGATGAACCCATCTTTTTAAGCTGTTCGATAATTCTGCCGCCATACTGTTTCTTCCAGTCCCATGCTCTTTCAAGGAAACCTTCTCTGCCCAAGTCCTCTTTTGTGATACCCTCTTTTTTCATGGCCTCAACGATTTTTGCCTCTGTTGCAATTGAGGCATGGTCTGTGCCGGGAACCCAAAGAGCGTCATATCCCTGCATTCTTCTGTAACGAATAAGAATATCCTGAAGAGTATTATCGAGGGCGTGACCCATGTGGAGCTGTCCTGTGATGTTTGGGGGTGGAATTACGATTGTATATGGTTTTTTCTTTTCATCCACTTCAGCGTGGAAGTATTTGCCGTCAAGCCAGTATTTATAAATTCTGTCTTCAACTTCTGACGGATCATACTGTTTTGCAAGTTCTTTTGCCATTTTTTTCACTCCTTAATATGATAGAAAAACGGTGGTTTCAAAAACAGAAATCCCCGTCCCTATTTCAGGACGAGGAATTGACTTCGCGGTACCACCTGAATTCAGAGCTGTTGCTCTGCACTCACAATCTTTAACGCAGATATACGCCGGGTTCTAATAGGCTTTCGCTGTTCTTCCCGAGGCTCGCAAGCTACTTTCATTTTCTCCTTTGCAGAAGCTCTCACCAGCCGCTTCCTCTCTTAAGCCTCAGAAGAAATATACTCTCTTACTAATAGCGCCTTTATATTATCCCATGTATTTTAGCATAAACTAAAATCGAAGTCAAGTGCTTAAATCGCAATATAAAGGTGAAGTGAGCGAAATATTTTGACGCATTAAACGGTAATTTTCAAATTCTGCTTTTCATGTAAAATATAAAAAAGTTCGGAGGTAAATAAAAATGAATGAACTTAAAAACAATGATCTCTTGCCTTTCTTTTTAGTATAAACTGCAATTATAATATTATAGGCAAGAAACAACGCAAAGTACACTTTACCTAAAACTAAATGCGAATAATTTAAAGTTATAATATCTCCTCCGAGAATTTCACCGAAAAGGATTGTAGGCAACATTCACAAATTTAGAAATTACTGAATGTAAATGGATGGCACATGATGGCCAGCACCCGGCGTTATTCAAAAGCACCCTGCATACAAAATGCAAGGTGCTTTTATTTATTGTCGGTTCTTCATTAGAAAATTTACATACTCTTATTTCGTCTAGTCTACGCTGTAATTCAGCGTCATAAGCTTTGAAACTTTCAATTTCTTTTTTTGCCTCATAAGGCATATTATTTTTCCTTCATATAAATTATATTATTTTCAATCTTTTTCACTTCAAATTTGCTTTTTCGCGAAAAAAGATATTCCTTTTCACTCTTGTTTATAAAAGAAAAATCCTTTGCTCTTTCGTTTTTATCACAAATTGAATATCCATGGTTTCATCGTAAACATCTATTGATGCCGAAGTATATGAATCATAAGTGATTGTGCTGCCGGATTGGTGTTCGTTCCAAAACTTTTCAACATCAATAATTCCACTTGAATCTATTGAACGATAAAGGACACCTTTGTGATCAGGTAATTTAGCTAAGACACTATCTAAAGCATTAACAAAATTCGCTTCGGTTTCTGTTAGTTCCTCATTCTCTCTTAACTTACTATTTATTATGTAACTTTCAGAAGATACCCACCGCTTGATAACTGCCTTGTCACTATCATTAAGGACATTATCAATCGGTTCCTATTTTTTCATTATATCGTTTTGCTCGTGGTTGTCAAGTTTTATTTTATATTGTTCTTGAAAAGGTTTTTTAGTTTTTTCAACACCATTTTCACCCACATATTTTTCATACCACTGTGAATAGGTCATATCTGAGGGAACGAAAATTGTTTTATGTCGGAGAGCAATGTATTTGTGCGTGAATGGGAGCAAGAAAAGTGGAAAGTGCACCAAATTAAAGCTGTTTATATGCTATCATTATACTATGTCCGTTAACAACGTTGAAAGCAAAATATCCTTCGGACATGAAATACTGACCTACGGTCATTATGAAATTCAATGCTGTCGCATCAAGTGAAATGGAATAAATCCACCTACTCCCGCAAGTATTTCACAAATCCCACAAGGGATTTATTTTACAAAAAAAATGCGATTGCCTTTGCAATCGCATTTTTTCTTGGCGGAGAGCAAGGGATTCGAACCCTCGAAGCCGTGTTTGCGACTTACACGATTTCCAATCGTGCTCCTTCGGCCAGCTCGGACAACTCTCCGTATATATTGTGCTTATACCCATCAGCATTTATGCCATGCATATAAGCACAATGGTGTAGCCTTAGTATTATACATAATCAGACTGAAAAAATCAAGTCCTTCTTTAAAAATAAAATTGATTTTCGGATAAAGTTAATTTCAGTTAATTTCCAAAGTAAGTTCCGCAATGGAGAATGCAGTGCCTTTTGCGTGGAAATGATTGTTTTTTGGGCATATAGGGTTCGTCTCCCGCCAGCTTAATCCCATTCGCAACCTGTCACTGAATCAAGGTCAACGCCTTTTGTGTCATGAGTCTTTTTGCCCATGGTTATCAATGCCATAATAAATCCGGGAACTAAAAGTGCAAACGAAATGATGCCGGTTGCTCCGTTTCCAAATATTGTCATAACAGGTATGCCGATAATGTAGGACAGAGCAAAGCCAACGGCTGTCACGATAAACTGAGCCGACATTACGGAAGAACGCAAGTTTGTCGGTGCAGATTCGCCAATCATCATGATCAAAACATCATTTGTTGAATAATAACTACCGATACAAGCACCGCAAAGGAAGCCTACCATATACGGATTCCATGCCAAAGAAGAGCCAACTGAGAAAAGAATGAATGCAACGAGGCAGTTGAATGCCGTTGTTATTGCTGCCGTTTTTCTTCCCTTGGAGTCTGAAATGAAACCCATAATAACTTGCGATATTGCGCAACCCACCGGGAACATAAACAAGGCTGTTGTTATATCGCCAACGCTAACCGCATCAAGAGCTTGTTCCATGGTTGCAAATAAGCCTTTATCAAGATAGTTTTGCGCATATCCGTAAGTCATAATAACCTGATAATTTATTGTGCCGATAAAGCCTAAGTTTGCCATTGAAGAAACTATGTAAAGCCAACGCAGCTGTTTGTGTTTCATTGCAAACTTCAATGCAGGTATCAAGCCACCTTGAGCGTTTTGCTCATTCTTCTTTTCCTGTTCCGCTGCCAATCTTTCTTCATCGGACATTCTCAGGTACGCCAGCCTTGAATCAATGAAGGAGTCTGTTTCTCGTGCGAAGAGCAAGGCAATAAGGGAAGTTACAATGCCAACAAGTGCCGGAATTAAGTATACATTTCTCCATTGAGATGCATCTTCCATGAGAAGTCGTCTGAGAAGTGGAATAAGCATAACCGCTATATTTGCGAAAAACTTTATGCTTGAATATATCCTTGCTCTGTGTTTCGTTGGAGCAGATTCCATAATATAGACAACATGCATATCGTGGGGGATAAAGAACTGAACCATGCAAGCACCGATAAAATATAAAACTAAATTGTTGGAAAGGAAAATAACAAGCATTGCAAAGCTCATGCCGAATGTATTTATAATAAGAAACATCTTTCTTCCCCAACGATCTGCAAGAGGTCTGTATAAGAGTCCTATTGCTTGAAACGGCACTATAAGGATAGACAAGATATCCAAAACACCTACTGAGCTTTCACCGAATTTTGCTAAAAGGTCATTGGCAATTTCGGTTTTCATGAGCGTTCCGATTTGAGATGCGATTTCATCTGTTGCATAAATAATGCAGATGATGAGAACAAGATAAGCAAAATACATATTTTTCTTGGGTCTTGCCTTTTCTCGTTCCCATTTTGCGATTTCTTTCTTCCTTTTGGCTGCAAGTTTCTCAACCTTTTCAGGAGTCATTGCTTTAGTTTTCATAATCTTTTTTCTCCTTAATAAATACTGATTTAATTATATTTCACAAATTAGTCAGTGTCAATAGGAAAGTTTTTATTATTTATTCACATTGAAAAGTTTTTTCAACATATTTAACAATTATATATGAGCAAAATGGTTTTTAATTTTTTCCATAGTATTTTTGCCTTTTATAAGCTAATAATTATTTTGATTATATTCAATAATTTTAGGGTGAAATCTAATGAAAAAAATACTCATCGGAGGAGCAGGCCACGGTGGACTTACAGCGGCAATAAATCTTGTTAAGGCAGGATATGATGTAACCGTGTTAGAAGAAAGGTCTAAGGAAAATCTGGGTCACGATTGGCATGACAGTTTAAATCTTGATGTGTTTGAAATTTCGGGAATACCTAAACCTCATGAGAATATGTATGATATGGGACAATCAAAAGGGTTTCGCAACCCATCTGTTACTAAATGTATAGAGTTTCCCAAAAATCAATCCAGCATATTTATGGATAGAAAAGTTCTCATTTCGTATCTTGTGGAACACGGAGAAAAAGCAGGAGTCAAGTTCCTCTTCAATCACAAAATAATTTCCCCCATTGTCCATAACGCAACAGTCAAAGGACTCATTGTAAGCTGTGACAATGAAAGGTTCAGGCTTATTGCCGATTTGGTGATTGACTCCGCTGGCATATATTCCCCTATCCGTTCCAACTTGCCAACTGTTTGCAATGTCGAACAGCATTTTGAAAATGAAAAAGTTTTCCACACATTCAGGGCATACTATAAAAATAAAACCGGAGAAACCACTAACCCAGCTTATATCGTCAGTTTGTTTCATCTGAGCCGTCCGGGGATAGATTGGACGATCATGAACAAAAGCTATGTTGATATCCTTATCGGAAAATTCAGCACTGCCGGAAAATTAACCGAGAAAGAGGTCGAGGAAACTTTAAACGCTTTCAGAAAAGAGTATCCATTTATTGATGAAATCCCCTCCCGTGGCGGCACATTTGCGGATATACCGATAACAAGAATGTTGCCACTGATTATCTGTGACGGGTATGCGGCTGTGGGAGACAGCGCCGGCATGACTTCTCCACTTTACGGAAGCGGTATAGTTTTAAGTATGTCTGCCGGAAAACTTTTGGCAGATACTTTTATAAATTCAGGCGGAGATTGCAGTAAGGCAGGACTTTGGCGCTATGAATACGAATATTTTTCAAAGTGGGGTAAGAATTATATTGTTTCCGACATTTTAAAGAACCTCGCAACCAATATGAAAAGCGAATATGTGGACTTCATTTTAGAAAACAACTTTTTTACAGATGATATTCCAAATCTGACGAAACACGGAGATGCAAGGGTTACTATCAAACAGTTGAAAAAAATCTTTCCCATAATTATCCGAGTAAAAAAGATAGCCCCTGCACTTTTGAAAAGCTTTAAGCTGTTGCCCTTACTCCCTGTTATCAGAAGCAGCATACCTAAAAAATATAACGAAAACAAAGTCAATACATGGGCAAAAATTTATAAAGCTATATAGGGTTAGAAAAAAATTCAATTTCTTTGCAATAAAACACTGCTCAAGATCATTATTATTACGAGAGATGAGAAAAACAAAAAATCTCAGTAAAACAATTAAGGAAGGTGTTTAAAATGACAAAAACAACTAAAAAAGCTTTATCTCTGGTTACTTCAAGTGCAACTTTATTTTCCCTCACTATGGTGGTTACTGCTATGTTGTCGGTTATGGTTAAGTAAGAACCGATTTGAAGAAAATTGAAAAGACATTAAGTTAAAGTTAAAAATGAAAAGCAAAAAGTTTAAATGAAAAATGATTTAAGGAAGTGTTTAAAATGAAAAAAACAACTAAAAAGGCTTTATCTCTGGTTACTTCAAGTGCAACTTTATTTTCCCTCACTATGGTGGTTACAGCCATGTTGTCGGTTATGGTTAAATGATTGATTTCCTCTTATAAAACCTCTTATAAAAAAGCAAAAGGCATTTCGGTATTTAAGCCGTTGTGCCTTTTGTTTTTTGGTTTTATTCATCTTACTTAATTCTTTTGAAACATTGCCTTGAAAAATAGGATCTGTCTCACCGGCTGATGATTTTTTGCCCTCGACTAATTCAGCCCCATAATCATCTGTTTAAATATATCAAATATTATGTTCTTTACTGTTTATGAATTTAAGAAACTGTCCACCACTGAATTGAATTTCTCCCACTGTTTGTTTGCAACAAAATGATCACCGGGAATAAAACAAATCTCACAATCGGGAATACTTTTTCCAATAAGCTCTGTGTGTTTTCTTTTCACCATATCATTTGTGCCGGCAACGACAAGAGTTTTCGATGTAATTTGTCTTAACTGAGACGGTTCTATATGGGGTTCGTTGACCATCAAACCTAATATTTCCGTTTTCAGTTTAGATTCGGGGCTTTTATCTGAAGATATTTTTGCAATTCTGTAACCAATTTCAATGGGCAATTGAACAGAGGTTTTAATTCCTTTGGGAGAAATATTACCACCGTTAAGTATCAGCTTTTCCACTTTTTCACCATGAGCAAGTGCAAAATACATTGCTATGTTTGCTCCGTCTGAAAATCCGAGAACATGAGCCTTTTCGATTTTCTTTTCAATCATAAAATCATTTAGATCTTCCGCAAATCTTTTAAGACTAAACTCTCCGTCACCTCGTGGTGAAAAGCCGTGACCTCTGGTGTCAATGGCGATAACTCTGAACCTCTTGGAGAAACTGCTTATTTGCTTTGCAAAATAGGTATGATCTTCTCCGTTGCCGTGGAGAAGAATTAAGGGAAAACCCTCCCCCAGCTCTTGGTAAAACAATTCAATATCCATATTATTTTCCTCCGTTTAACTTGACCGGCATAAGCATACCTTGGAACTGTGTTGAAAGCATTTGCTCAACTTCTTTTTCGGAAACAACATTTAAAGTGACCGATACTATTTCTTCCTTTTAAATCAAGCAATTTAATTATGCATCTATTTTTTAATTTGTCAATATAAAAATAAAAAAGACACTAACACGAAACTGTGAAAGTGTCTTTTGTTGTAAATTTACTGAAATTCGCCTTTAATTCAGCGATGAGTCTCAGCCGTAAATCTTGTGAAGTTTCTCGGCAATAAGTCCGATAAATTCATCGGTTGTAACTGCTGTTGCTTCACTGCCTTCCCAAAGACCAACAAGATCCTTAGTCATCTTACCGCTTTCAATTACATCAAGTGAACATTTTTCAAGATTGTCTGCAAACTCCATAAGAGGTTTGTTATCGTCAAACTCGCCTCTTTTTCTCATTGCGCCACTCCATGCAAAAATAGTTGCGATTGGGTTAGTTGAAGTCTTTTCGCCTTCAAGATAACGATAGTAATGTCTTGTTACAGTGCCGTGAGCTGCTTCATATTCATAATTTCCGTCAGGGCTTACAAGAACACTTGTCATCATAGCCAATGAACCGAAAGCTGTTGAAACCATATCACTCATAACGTCACCGTCATAGTTTTTGCAAGCCCAAATATAGCCGCCCTTCGATCTGATAACACGAGCAACAGCATCATCAATAAGGGTATAGAAATATGTTAAGCCTTCCTTTTCAAAGTCAGCCTTATATTCATTTTCATAAATTTCCTGGAAAATGAGTTTGAAAGTCTGATCGTATTTCTTTGAAATTGTGTCCTTTGTTGAGAACCAGAGATCCTGATGTGTTGAAAGTGCATACTTAAAGCATGAGTGAGCAAAGCTTCTGATTGAAGAATCTTTGTTGTACTGACCCTGAAGAACACCGTCACATTCAAAATCATAAATTGTTTCTCTTGTTTCATTGCCGTCTCTGTCAGTGAAAACAAGTTCAGCCTTACCCTGAGGAACACGCATCTCAGTTGATTTATATACATCACCGTAAGCATGACGGGCAATGGTGATAGGCTCAGACCAGTTCTTTACAACCGGCTTAATGCCGCTTACAAGAACAGGTGCACGGAAAACAGTGCCGTCAAGGATTGCTCTGATAGTTCCGTTAGGGCTCTTCCACATTTCCTTTAAATCATATTCTTCAACTCTCTGAGCGTTCGGTGTGATAGTTGCACATTTAACGCCGACACGATGCTTTTTAATAGCTTCGCCTGCTTCAACAGTTACCTTATCATCGGTTTCATCTCTGTGCTTAAGGCCTAAATCATAATATTCTGTGTTAAGTTCAACAAAGGGAGAAAGAAGCTCGTCCTTAATTGACTTCCAGATAATTCTGGTCATTTCGTCTCCGTCCATCTCAACGATGGTATTCATTTTAATCTTTTCCATTGTGTTTGCTCCTTATCATCTTTTAAGGCGTTAAAACGCACATTTATTACTGTATACCGCTATTGTAAGATACTTTGCGCTTGATCTTACATCTTTTCTATTTTACCAAATAAATTTCTCAAGGTCAATACATTACCCAAACCAAAAGAAAAATCTCATATAAAAAGCGGGAATATAAATCAAAGTTTACATTCCCGTCATTTTCATCAACCTAAGTCGGCTGTATCTGTAATCATAATTTCAGGCTCGTTACATTCTTCAAGTTCGAGAATAACGATCTCGTTCTTTTCCTTAAGAAGTGAGCCGGGAAGATATAATGTTTTCTGAGGTCCGATATTCCAATAACGGCCAAGATTAAATCCGTTAACATATATACTACCCTTTGTGAAATTATCAAAACGAACAAAGCACTCCTTGCCCGGTTGGGCATCAAATTTACCTCTGAAGAATTTCGGATATTTTTCAGCTCCTAAATTAAAATCGAGCTTTTCAATATTATCAAGAGGAAGACAGGTAATTTCATAATCCATCAAATGTTGCAAATTGAGCATAATTCCGCTGATACCCTTTCTGTCTGTCAGGTGTTCACCGTAATTCACTCTGCCCATTGCATCAACAAGGACACCGATTTCCGTTTTGTCCTTATTGAAGTTCACAGTGTTGGCGGCTTTCTGAACTATTTTACCAAGCATATTTTTCTTTTCAGGAAAATACTCTATCTTCTTTTTCAGCTTGCCGTTAATATACACATAGGCTCTGTCATGTAAGTCTTTAATTTTCATTTCCATAAGACCGTATGCGCCGTTAACCACTGTCTTATAGTATATCATACCGAAATTCTGTCCAAAATACTCCATGCCTTCCGGAAGTGGTGAATAATGCTTTTCACCTATGTTGTCCATGTTCTCAAAAAGACCTGTGCTTTCTTCCAGTCTTACCTTACCGATCATCTGAGTCACCGGCTTGTCGGGAAGTTGACCTAAAGGAAGATTTTGTTTCTTATGGAGCAACTCTCTGACTGCGTGGTATGCAGGGGTATAGTCGCCGTATTCATTAAGCAATGCACAATAATCATAGCTTGTTACAGTAGGCTCATAAACATCATAATGGTTTGCACCGGCTGTGAAACCGAAATTTGTTCCGCCATGGAACATATAGAAATTGAAACTTGCATCTTGGCTGAAAAAGTCCTCAATTTCTTTGATTATTGAATGATATTCTCTTGTGTGATGCTTATCGCCCCAATGATCGAACCAACCGCACCAAAACTCCATGCACATTTTCGGCATATCTTCTTGAACTCCGTCAAGTGACTTGAATGCCGATGCTGCACGACTTCCAAAGTTAAGTGTCTTATAAACTCCGGAAACGCCGCCACCGTTTATCATGCTTTTTTCTGTTCCGTCAGAGGTGAAGAAAAGAACATCAATTCCGTTATCTATAAATATCTGTTTAACTCTCTCAAGATATTTTTTGTCATTACCGTAACTGCCGTATTCGTTTTCAATCTGCATGGCAATTATGTTTCCACCTCTTGTTTTCTGCAAGGGCGCAACAAGAGTCAAAAGTTCATTAAAGAAGTCTTTAACATGAGAAATGAAAAGTTCATCATTGCAACGAAGACGAATGTTTTTGTCCTTAAGAAGCCATGCCGGCAAACCACCGAAGTCCCATTCTGCGCATATATATGGGCCGGGTCTTAAAATAACATTCAACCCTAACTTTTCAGCAGTTTTAATATATCTCACAATATCCAATCTTCCGCTGAAATCAAATTCACCTTTTTTAGGTTCGTGCAAGTTCCAGCAAACATAGGTTTCAACTGTGTTAAAACCGCAGGCTTTCAACTTGGCAAGTCTATCCTCCCAGTATTCGGGAAGAATTCTGAAATAGTGCATTGCTCCCGAATAAACGGTGTAGGGTTCACCGTCCATATAAAACTTTCCGTTTTTTATTTCAAACATTTAGTTTCTCCTTTTTGATATTTTTGTTTTCCGATTTTTTCAATACAGCTTTACTTTAGCGAATATGTGATACAATATTCTCCATAACACACCTAAACTCTAATCTTCACTGTGTTTCGTGAGGTTATTATACCGTAAATTCCGGCGAATGCCATAAAATCGGCGGCTGTTAAGCCACTTTACCTTTGCGAATTTATTATACCATTTGTTCAATATTACGGTCAAGTGAAAGCGGGACAAAAGTTAACAGAATATCGGATTTTTTCTATTGCATTTAACACATTATTGTGCTAAAATTATGAAATCAAAAAATTAGGTGGTGCGCGTATGAAAATAATTGATATTATTAACGGTGAAAAACCAAGTCTTTCTTTTGAGGTTTTCCCTCCCAAAACAAGTAACAACTTCGAGTCGGTAATGACTGCGACAACAGAAATTGCAAAATTAGATCCAAGCTATATGAGTGTAACTTACGGAGCCGGTGGCGGAACTTCCAAGTATACCGCCGAAATTGCCTCCGAGCTTATGAAAATGGGGGTTACCTCCCTCGCCCACTTAAGCTGTATTTCATCAACAAAAGAAGAAATTCAAAACCTTCTCACAGTTTTAAAAGATAAGGGCATTGAAAACATATTGGCTCTTCGAGGAGATATTCCAAACGGCGGTAATTGTGAAAATGCCGAATATAAGTATGCAAGCGAGCTTGTCAAAGAAATCAAAGATTTCGGTGGATTTTGCATTGGCGGCGCCTGTTATCCCGAAGGACATCCGGACAGCATAAACAGTGTAAGCGACATAGACAGTTTAAAAGTTAAAATTGAAAACGGCTGTGAATTTCTCACAACTCAAATGTTTTTCGACAATAACATACTTTATAACTTCCTTTACAGACTTTACAAATCCGGTGTCAATGTTCCGGTTGTTGCCGGTATTATGCCTGTTACAAGTGCAAGTCAAATAAAGAGAATTTGCTCAATTTCTCAAACTGCCCTTCCTCAGCATTTTGTTAGACTTGTTGATCATTACGGTGATAATCCCGAGGCTATGAAACAGGCAGGTATCGCTTATGCCACACAGCAAATTATCGATCTTTACGCCAACGGCATAAAGGCAGTTCATATTTATTCAATGAACAAACCCGATGTTGCTAAGGCAATCAAAGATAACCTCTCAAATATTATCGGATAAATTTATGGGTATAAACGACATTATCTACGGAGTTATTGATGCCAAAGAAATAAGCATCAATCCGGGGGAAACAGCCAGGAGACTTTTAACGGAAAGAGGATATACCACTCCCGAAATTGAAGATTGCAAAAAGCTGATAAAGGAAACAGCTGAATGTAAATATTCCTGCGTGAGGGTGAATGTTAACTTTCTTGGTTCAGGAGAATTGGATTTAGGTTTCGGCAAGTTTAAAAGCGAAGATTTATGCAAAAATCTCAAAGGTTGCTCAGAGGCTTTCATATTTGCTTCAACTTTGGGAATAGGCATAGACAGACTTCTTCAAAAGCTGTCACTCACCTCTCCCTCAACTCTTTTTATTGCTGATGGCATTGCATCTGCACTGGCTGAAAGTGTCTGTGATGAGACAGAATTGCAAATAAAAGGCAACTTGTTATGCAACCCTCGATTTAGTCCGGGTTATGGAGATTTGCCTTTGGAAATTCAACCCCACATTCTCAGAATACTTAATGCCCAAAAACTTTTAGGAGTTACCATCGGCAAACAGTTGCTTATGACTCCGACCAAAACAATAACTGCAATCATGGGGATAAAAAATGAAAACTGATATAAGAGAACTGATAAAAACCAACCGACTGTTTTTTGACGGTGGAACCGGAACTGTACTTCAAAGTATGGGACTTAAAGCAGGAGAAGTTCCCGAAAGTTGGAACTTGACAAACCGTGAAAAAATTATCGCTCTGCATAAAAGTTATCTTGATGCAGGATGTAACATAATAAAAACAAATACTTTCGGAATAAACAAGGATAAATACGATAACTTCCGGGAGCTTATCATTGCTGCCCTTGACTGTGCAAAAGAAGCTGTGGAGGGTTATGACAACGCCTTTATCGCCTATGATATCGGCCCCACCGGAAGACTTCTTGAGCCTTTAGGAGATTTGGCTTTTGAAGATGCAGTTGATATTTTTGCAGAAAATATCAAAGTTGCCAAAGAAAACGGAGCAGATCTTGTCTTGATTGAGACAATGAACGACAGTTACGAAACAAAGGCAGCGGTTCTTGCTGCCAAGGAAAACTGTGATCTTCCCGTGTTTGTCACCAATGCTTATGACGAAAGTGGTAAGCTTATGACAGGTGCATCTCCGGAAGCAATGATAGCCTTACTTGAAGGTATGGGCGTTGATGCTTTGGGTATGAACTGTTCCATGGGTCCCGATATGATGCTTAAGATAATCGACAAGTTTGTTGACAATGCATCTGTACCCATCATTATAAATCCTAATGCAGGCCTCCCATCTGTTGTTGACGGTAAAACCGTATTTACCACCGATGCAAATAAGTTTTCCGATTATATGGTTCAAATGGCGGAAAAGGGAGCTTGTATTTTAGGCGGTTGTTGCGGTACTACTCCACAATATATTAAAATGACAAAAGAGAAGGTTAAGGATATTGCCTACCGCATACCCGAAAAGAAAAACAAAACAGTTGTTTCATCTTATACTCATGCTGTTAATGTTGATGTTCAACCTATACTTATCGGTGAACGCATAAATCCAACAGGAAAACCGAGACTCAAGCAAGCTCTGAAAGAAAACAATATCAGCTATATTTTAGGCGAGGCTGTCAAACAGGCAGATAAGGGAGTTCACATTCTTGATGTTAACGTGGGGCTTCCCGAAATTGACGAAGCACAAGTTATGTATGATTGCGTCAAGGCGATCCAATCGGTTACGGATATTCCTTTGCAGTTAGACTCCTCCGACCCACAGGTTCTCAATAAGGCAATGCGAATTTATAACGGCAAGGCGCTTATTAACTCTGTCAACGGCAAGGAAGAAAGCATGAAGAGTGTTTTCCCTCTTGTTAAAAAATACGGCGGTGTGGTTATTGCTCTTACCATTGATGAGAACGGTATTCCGGAGACAGCGCAGGGACGAGCCGATATTGCGGCAAAAATTGCAGAGAGAGCAATGGAATATGGCATCGAAAAGAATGACATTATAGTTGACCCTCTCGCTCTTTCAGTCTCATCTGATACAAACAGTGCCTTGATAACTCTCGAATCCATAAGACTCATCAGAGCCATGGGCATACACACAAGTCTTGGTGTTTCAAACATTTCTTTTGGTCTTCCTCAGCGAGACAAAATCAATTCTTCTTTCTTTGCTGCGGCTCTTGAAAGCGGTCTTAACTGCGCCATTATGAATCCTTTTTCACAGGGCATGATGGATACTTTTTATGCATATCGTGTTCTTCACGGACTCGACACAGCTTGCACGGACTATATTTTATATGCAGATAAAACCGATGAAGTTGCCGTAAAGGCTTCATCACAAACAGAAAGTCTTGATCTTCACAGTTGCGTTGTGAAAGGAATGAAAGAGCAAGCGTCAATTCTTGTTAAAGAAGAGCTGACACGCACTCAGCCTCTTGAAATAATCAATGAGCAGATCATTCCGGCTCTTAATGAAATCGGAATTGCGTTTGAAAATAAAAAAGCCTATCTTCCTCAACTTCTCATGAGTGCCGAAGCCGCATCTGCTGCTTTTGAAGAGATCAAGGCAGTTCTTCCAAAAACCGAAGAAAAATCAGACAAGGGAATAATTATTGCCACCGTAAAAGGCGATATACACGATATCGGAAAGAACATTGTCAAGGTTATGGTTGAGAGTTACGGTTTCACTGTGTATGATTTAGGCAGAGATGTTCCACCTGAGACAGTTTTAGCTAAGGCACAGGAAACAGGTTGCAATCTTGTAGGTTTAAGTGCACTAATGACGACAACTGTTCCCGCTATGGCTGAAACCATTGAACTGTTAAAAAAGAACATTCCCAATGTTAAAGTTGTGGTAGGCGGTGCTGTTCTGACTCAAGAATATGCTCAAATGATAAACGCCGATTATTACGGTAAAGATGCAATGGATACTGTAAGGATAGTTCAAAAATATTATTCATAATAGTCACATGATTTAACATCTAAATAGAAATAAGGCTGTAAAAACGGAAGTTTTTACAGCCTTTTGATTTAGTTGTTGGTGGGGAATGAGCGCCCGCGGTATAGTGGGCGCGTAACCCTAAAGTGGTTGGAACAACCACCGAAGTCTGCACACATTAACAAAATGTGCTTACCTATATTGCCACGCAAAACTTCATTTAAGCTATCAATCGTCTGATAAGCTCGTTTTCTCCCGGTGATATTGACAAATCGCAAGCGCACAAAAGTGAAAGAAAATATGCCAACTCGCTTTTATGCTCTATGCTCAATGTATCAATGGTTTTTTCAAGCTCATCGATAGCAGATTCATCGATCTCGCATATATAATCAAAAAATACATCTTCATCAATATCAAGAACATCTTTTATGAAACTTTGTTCAAGAACAGAGAACTGTCTGTCTGCGGCTACTGCTGCCGTTGAAACAGCGATAAGGAATGACTTAGGATTATTCTCACCCTTATATTGAACCCCAAAACCGGCAATTCTTTCATAACATATTTTAGCCTCTTTCACAAGCATTGGATATTCCATATCAACAACAACTTGGAAAAGTTCACTCCATAATTTCATTTTTTCTTACTCCTTTATTTCTTCTGTAATTCTAACAGTAACTTTATTATAACCCCAACATTTTCCAAAATCAAGGAATATAAGAATAACTAAGTAAAACCTAATGAATATTTAATGAATCTTGACAATGTTAATTTATTGAACACATAAAAATAACTCCCTGAAAACAGGGAGTTATTTCACCTAATGTTTTAGTTTATGCTAATACTGTTGTTGCAGGTACTGAAGGATCTGCTGTGCCTGCGTCTGAATCAGGTGTGATATAATCCTTGATCATATCCCAAACCATATCGAGGATAGCGTTCTTGATTGGGCTAAGATCGATTATGCCAAGCTTATCCATAACGAATGCGAGCTTAACAGCGATCTTTGCAACCTTAAGAATAGCCTTAACTGTGTGCATATCAAGACCTGCGATCATCTCTAAGATTTCAGCCTCTGTCATGCCTTCTAACGGGTTTGATACTGACTCATCTGTTGACGGTTCGCTTGTTTCTTCAGCAAATGCGAAAGATGCAAATGAGAATGTCATAACAAGAGCAAGTAAAAGTGCAATAACTTTTTTCATGTTTGTTACCTCCAAAAAATTTTTGATATTTTCTATCATTGTGATTACAGTATAATCCATTTTCTTAAAAAAGTCAATAATTTATAAATGGTGAGTTCAAAATTTTATAAACTCATTTTTCTTCCGCCTCTTGTGTATTTTTTCATGCAATGCTTGGCTGAGATACCAACTATTGAAAGAGTGAGTAACGCACAAAGAGTTGCAATGGGATTACTTTCGTATGATGACTTTTTCATGTCTTTTTCCTCCTTATATTCATATATGGAAATTCATTTTAAACCAAAGGAATAATATTAAACCCAAACTTATATGTTTTGTCGGTTTTATTCGTGTATTCATCAAGAACTCTTGAACCCCAACTGTCATATCCGCCTACGCCCATCTGTCTGTGGATTATTCTCAACTGGAGCTTTTCGCTCTCCTTCAGTTCGTGTGGGTGCTTTGCCCTCTCCAAACTGTCTATTGAATACTTGGAAACATTTATCTCCATTTCATTATCCGCTTCAATTCTCAACTTGCTGTCGCCGGAAACAAGAATTGCATATCTTACTGAAGTTCTTTCTCCATGCTCTTGCGGTTTGAGATAAGGAACAAACATATCATCAATATTTATCTTATAAAGACCCACATTGGCACTGTGATTTCTGTCGATATAGTTTTCATGAGGTCCTCTTCCAAGATAATCTAATCTGTAATAATCCTTATCAAGTTCAAACTTAAGACCGATTTCCGGAATTTCAGGCAAGCTATAACCCGGAGTAAATTCATAATCAACATGAACTCCCTTTGTAGTGAAAGTATAAATAACCTTTCCCTTGCTCTGAGGTTCTGTATTAACGGTAAATGAAGTTTCGAGTATAACCTTTTCACCGTTTTCCTTCAGTCTGTCAAGGCTGAAACCTGCATCATTTCCTGCATTTTTCCAGCAAGCACAGCGTACAGATTGGTGACAACCTCTGTCATTATCAGTTTCAGCTCTCCAGAAGTTTGGCACAACAGGTGTGTCAAATATAACTTTGTCACCCATTTTAAGATAGTAGAGTTTATTGCTTCTTCTTGAAAAACGAGCCTCTAAGTCAGCGCCGTAAATATAAATGGTGCCATATTCTACTTTAGTTGCAATTTCACTGCCCGACATTGAGAGTTTTTCAAATTTATACTCATTTATTATGAACTGTTCTTTTGCAACAATGTGACCGGCTTTAGCCCACTTAACCGAATCTTTAAGTTCAAGAAGTAAGTTAAGATACCATTCCTGCTTGACTCTGCCGTCAATTCCGATTTCAATTCTTTTGCTCTCCCCCGGTTTAAGATCAAGAGTGATATCACCGCTGTCGATAACAATTCCCTCTTTCACCTGCTGCCAGTGAAGATTATATTCATTGAGATTTGAAAACATGAAATTGTTTGTTATCTCAACAATTCCGTTTTCAGGTTTAATCGGCTTTACTGTCATATTTTGATAAAGCCTTTTTATTTCTTCCATCTTCGGAGTCACTGTTCTGTCAGCGAAAAGCAAACCGTTACCGCTGAAGTTTCCGTCATTCGGCCAATCTCCGAAATCACCGCCGTATGCATAGTACTCTCTGCCCTCTGCATCTTTGTTGATCAATGCCTGATCCACATAATCCCAAACAAACCAACCTTGGAAATGAGGATATTTACAGCTCAACTCAAAATACTTTTCGTTTGCTCCGCAAGAGTTACCCATAGCGTGTGAAAATTCACAGAGCATATAAGGTTTATCTTTCTGTGTCTTAAGTCTCTGCTCAAGTTCGTCCGGTTTGATATACATAAACGAATATACATCGCTTACCTTACAATCGTTTTTCGGGTCGTCCCAAACTGATTCATAATGAATAAAGCGTGACGGATCATTGTCTTTAAGGTAATCATACATTTTTTTGAAGTTTGTTCCTCCACTGCACTCATTACCTAAAGACCAGCAAATTATTGACGGATGATTCTTGTCTCTTTGATAAAGTGATTCTATCCTCTGCATACATGCCGGTGTCCAAACATCATTTGAGCCCGGAATCAGAGGAGTTGAGCGAAGTTCCATAAATCTTGTTCCGTGAGTTTCAAGATTGTTTTCATCAATGACATAAATTCCGTATTCATCGCAAAGTTCATACCAATAAGGACTGTTTGGATAATGTGAGGTACGAACAGCATTTATGTTATTTGCTTTGAGGAGCATTATATCCTTGCCCATGGTTTCCCTTGAAACTGCTCTTCCGCCTTCAAGACAGAATTCATGTCTGTTGACTCCCTTGAGAACAAGTCTTTCTCCATTAAGATATATAACTGAATTTCTGATTTCTATTTTTCTGAAACCGTTTTTGCAACTTGCATATTCAACTGCCTCACCGGATTTATCTCTGAGAGTGAATACTATTGTGTATAAATATGGATGCTCACTGTTCCAAAGTTTAATGAAAGGCACTGTGGCTCTGAGATTATATTTTCCCATTGAACTGACATTCTTTGAAGAAAATGCAACTATGTCACCGTTGGCATCATAAATTGTCATTTCAATTTCATTGTTGTCAACCACTCCGTCAAGCAACATTTCACAGTTGATTGCACCGCTTTTATAGTTGCTGTCCATTTCATTTGAAATTTTAAAGTCAGAAATATATCCAACGGGAGTTGTTGTGAGATAAACATCTCTAAACACACCTGAAAGTCTCCAAAAATCCTGATCTTCAAGCCAGCTTCCTGTTGAAAAGCGGTAAACTTCAAGAGCGATAACATTTTCACCGGGATAAAGTGCTTTTGTTATATCAAATTCAACTGTGTTAAAGGAGCTTTCACTATAACCGAAACGAAGACCGTTTATATAAAGATAGAAAGCTGAATCAACACCGTCAAAAGTGATTATTACTCTGCTTTTTTTGAAATCTTCCGGTAATGTTATTCTCTTTATATAGCAACCTACCGGGTTCATTTCTGTGGGTGCGTTGGGAGGTGTAATTCTTTCATTCCCCTCCCATGGGTACTGAATATTGCAATACTGAGGTATACCATAGCCTTCCGTCTGCCAGTTTGAAGGAACTTTTATGGTGTCCCAATCATCACTGTCATATTGAGGTTCGGCATAGCCGAATTCAAGTTGTTTATAATTTTCATATAATCTGAACTTCCATTCACCGTTTAAAGAAATACATCTTGTGGACATAAATCTATTACACTTGATCGCCTGATCCAATGTGTCATACGGCATAAAGGTCGCCCTCGGTTTCATTGCATTGACCCTTGTTATATCCGGTCGCGACTGCCACTCAGCGAAACCGTCAAGGAATTTCATATCCATATATATCATCCTTTCATAGCTGATTACTTAACATTTACTCTTTTTTCCATTATCCAGCCTGTTATAAACAGCAGAACAGCTGAGAATATAACTGTAAATATCTTTCCGCCAATTCCCTGAATGAAAAGGACACCCTCTGCATTTGCCATGGAAATTGCCTGAATACCTATGCTCTCACTTGTAGCAACAATAGACAATGGGAAAGAATATGTCAATGAAGTTGCAACTGTCTTATTCACAAAATAAGCAAGGAAGAAGAACACCAAGCCGAATAAAGTGGGTTTGTGCTGAAACATTCTTGTGTTTGCAACGGTAATTGCAAAAAAGATAAACGATAAAAGTGAAACCACTGTGATTATTGAGCCTAAACCTGTAACAGCCAAATATGAAATAATGCTTTTCATAGTTGGAAGATTGCTGATTATTTCAAGCTCTCTCACCATATCAAATACACTTTCCAATATTCCGTTAGAACGGGCTTTTGCATATAGGATAACAATAAGAATAGTTAAAAACATGACAACATATCCGAGAATTATCCAAGCAAAAGAAACAATAAACTTTGAGAAAAGAAGACTGCTGCATTTTACGGGAAGAGTATAACTGAGATAACCCTGATTGCCGTAAAGTGAACGGGCAAAGTTATTGACGATCATAACAAGGGTCATAATAATTGCCGCAAATCCAATAAGAATAAGCACTGATGAGCCTGTGACACCTATCCATGTTATATCTGTAACATAGGATAACAGCATAAACAATATTGTAACACCGGCTGCCGCATAGACGGTAATAAGACTTTTTGAAGTCTGTATAAATTCATTTTTAATGAGTTTACCAAGCATAAGCGAATACCTCCTTGAAAATATCTTCCACAGTTTTACCTTCTTCCTTAAGCTGTTTAACATCAGCATTAAGAACAAGTTTTCCTTTTGATATCATAAGAGCTCTGTCAAGGACAGGTTCTATATCGTGAATAAGATGAGTTGATAAAAGAACAGTTGCGTTTTCTGTGTAATTTTTCATAATGAGATCAAGTATTGCTTCTCTTGCAGCCGGGTCAACGCCGCCTAAAGGCTCATCGAGAATATACAGCTTTGCTCTTCTGCACATTACGAGAATAAGGCTTATTTTTTCCTGCTGACCTTTTGACATGGTTTTGATTTTCTGTTTCATATCAAGACCGAAATCCTTAACCATTCTTTCAGCTTTTTCACTATCGAAGTCAGCGTAAAAATCAGAAAAATACTTTATGGCATCTTTGGGTCTCATCCAATCCGGCAAATATGATTTCTCAGGCAAATAAGCGATAACGCTTTTGGTATGTATTCCCGGTGTTTCTCCGTCAATGAAAACATGACCCTCATAATCCTTAATAAGACCTGTCATGGTTTTAATAAGAGTTGTCTTACCGCAACCGTTTGGCCCTAACAAACCTATAATCTGGTTTTCACCAAGATAAAGATCAATTCCGTCAAGAACCACTTTATGACCGTAGGACTTACTTAAATTTCTGATTTGTATAATTTCTTTCATATAAGTCACTTCCTGTGATAAATTATTTTTTTCTTGTCATCAACAAGCTGAGAACTGTCCACAAAAGATGATAAATAATTATCGTCATGGGGGAGATAACAAAACTTGTTGCAACTATATTCAAAACAGCTGAAATTGCAAATCCGAAGCCGATACTTATTGCCTGAACAAGCATTGCAAGGGATTGAACATCATAAAGTCTGAATGCAGTGTTTATAACTCGGAGAAGTCCTATTATATTGCCTTTATAAATAAGACCTGTCCGTTTTTGCTTTGCGGTTTTATCTATGCTTTTCTTAATGGTTTCCATACCTGTGGCATTGATAGTTTTTATGGAAGACGCATCAACACCAATGCTTTCGGAAACGAAATTTTCGTCAATATGAGGATCGGTAGTCATTAGCATAAGAATAACACCTGTGCCATATATTTTATTAAGCTGATTTCTTGTGGTTCTGCCTATATAATATTCTGCACAGAACATGGCAATAACCATTGAATCCACTGCCAAATAAAAAATACTCTTACCTTCGTTTTTGTATGCCGTTTCCGTATATTCCGGAGGAACTTCCAAAGCGTGTTCTATCATCATCTGCCTTGTTCCAACGAGAACTCTCTTATCTTCCACCCAGCAGGAAAGCCCTAATTTTTCTTCATATTCAAGGTTTTCCACTTCCGGTATTTTCAGATTTTGTTCTTTAATGAAACCTTCAACTTCACTTTTCAAAACGCCTTCGGACTCTCTGATCACACCGCATACGATTTCAAATGCATGAACCGTATCAATAGGCGATCTTGAGTTTATAATATGGAACTTTGATATTTCTCCTGAGAAAATTTCAGCAGTATCCAGCACTATGGCATCAGTGTCGTCAATATACTCAACTGCTTCGTACCCCAAAATCTCACAGCCGTTGCGATTAAGCCTTTCATTGGCATTTGACAAAAGACTCACTAAAACATAGGACAGGTATGCAGGGGAAGTAACCAATACAGCCGACATAAAAGCGGTTGAAAGTGACACCATGTCACCGTAAGTCACCTTTGCTATAACAGCACACACCACAGATAACAGCAGCATACACGGTATCGCATACTTCATAAAGTTATTCTGTTTGTCTTTTATTGTGGAGCTGTCCATAAAGGAATCGGGAACTTCCACCTCACCGGAGCAAAGAATGACCGGTTCAGAAGAATTGCTTATTCCCGCCGCTAACTTATCTGTTTCCCTTCCCAAGGAATAGATACCTAAAAGTCTTTCGTTTTTAACGATAGTATTAAGATTGTTGCTTATCATTTTGTTTTCTTTCTTATCCGAAAGAATATTCAAAAGCAAAATAATACTCAAGGGCAAACCGAAAAATAAGGTTTCTTTTGTTATTTCTTCTCGGCAAATCAGCTGTATCACTGTGTGAAACACATTGCACACAAAAATCACAAGAAGAAAAAGCTCATTATTAAAAGAAAATTTCTCGCTTTTTTTCAGCCTCGATATAAACATATCCAAGCTGACCGCCAAAACCGGTATACTTAAAACACCGTATATAATATATAAAATATAGCTCTTTTCTGTCATCAAAGGAGTCAGTGCAGGAAGTTTGCCTGCGGTGTAAATACCCTTGACTATTTCAAAAATTGCAAATAAGCATAAGAAAACAACAGTGACTATCAAACGGCTTTTATTTTTATCAGCTACGTTTTTCAGTTCCAGACGAACTCGACCCACATCTATTTTATCATAGACCTTGCTGTTCCTCTGTTTTCTTATTTCAAGCCGCTTTAAATTTTCCTTCTTCGGTTTTGTTACATCATCAACAACCTTGAAGATGTCCTCACCCTTTTTTGGCTTAACCATATCCGCCGGGTTAACGAAATCTTGCTCCACCTCTTTATATTCGGAGCTTTCCGTCAAACTCTCGGTGAAAAGACGAAAATTATCTATTTTTTCTTTACGACTTTCCTTAAACTCTTTTTCAAACTCAGGCTCATTCTCTCCAATGTCCGGTTGACCTTTTATCTTTGTGTGATCACTGCTGACAAAAGCTTCACCGTCTTTCAGTTTGTTGAACACCCTTGTTTTTGAGTTATTTTCCTTCTGCTGTTTCTTTTCTTTATACATTTCCTTAAAGGAAGGTTCATCTTGCTTTTCTTCCGTTTTCTCAAGGACTTCATCTGTATCTTCAGCAGTTATTTCTTCTGTTTCTTCAGATTCAACCGGCTCTTCTTCATCAGACACTTCTTTTTCATCTTCTGAGGAAGTTTCTTTGTTTTCATCTAAAATCTTAGCAATTATATCCTCGTCATTTTCACTTGTTTCTTTTTTATCATCTGAATTTTCAGTTTCGGCTTTTTGGTTTCCGTCTAAAACTGAAATTCTGCTTTTTGCCTTGTTGAATATTTCTTCAAACTTCTGTTCTCTGTCTTTTCTTATCTCATCTAAAAGCTCATCTATGTTAATATCCTTTTTTTCGTCCATGTTTTCACATCCTTCACAAAAGGTTTTGTTTTTTATTTTGCTTTAATATCGGAACGCTGTCTGGAAATTTCATACATAAGTATACCTGCGGCAACCGAAGCATTCAAAGATGTTATATTGCCTTTCATTGGAAGAGAAACTATAAAGTCGCACTTTTCTTTCACAAGTCTGCCTATGCCGTTTCCCTCTGAGCCGATAACCAACCCAACAGGGCCGTCATAGTCCTGCTGACACCAGCAAGTGCCGTCCATATCGGCGCCGTATATCCATAAGCCTCTCTTTTTAAGATCGTCTATCGTTCCCGGAAGATTTGCAACCTTGGCAACAGGCACATACTCTAAAGCGCCGGCAGCTGTCTTCGCAACGGAGAAACTAAGAGATGCAGATCTTCTTTTTGGAATAATAACTCCATGAGCCCCTGCTGTCTCGGCAGTTCTCACAATAGCGCCCAAATTTCTCGGATCCTCCAATTCATCAAGTATTATAATAAAAGGGGCTTCCCCTCTGCTTTCAGCAAGTTTGAACATATCGTCAATACTTGAATATTCGTGAGCAGCAGCAAAACAGATCACGCCTTGATGATTACTGCCTCCACTCATGCTGTCAAGTTTCTTGTTGTCAACTTCTTTAACCACAATGCCTCGTTCACGGCAGGTTGATATAATTCTGCCTATGGATCCGTTTTTATCACCTCTTGAAACAAGAAGTGAATCAATAGGTCTGCCGCTGCTTAGAGCTTCCATAACGGCATTGCGACCGATCATCATATCGGGATTTTCTTTATACTCATCATTATTTTTAGTTCTGTCAAAAGCCATTTTTCGTCCTCCGATTTATTTATAAGTAAAACTATCCTATTTTAAATTATAATCTATTGTATTATAGCATACTTGACAGATAAAATCACTACTTTTTTAAAAAAAGAGAATTTTTAAAAGGTAGTTTCTCAATTGTTTTCAAGGAATTTAATGGGCATTTTATAATCAATGTTTTCTTTGGCAATTTTCCGTCAAAAAAATTCATAATATTTTATCAAAACATTGCCATATTTGGTGATTTATGCTATAATTACGCTGTTATTTAATAAAAATTGGAGGAAAGCACTATGAATAAGACATGGTATAAAGAAATGTCTGTTTATCAGATCTGGCCACGCAGCTTTTGTGACGGTAACGGAGACGGTATCGGTGACTTAAAGGGCATCATTTCAAAACTCGATTACATTAAAAGTATCGGTGTTGACGCAATTTGGCTCTCTCCCCTTTATCCATCACCAAATGCCGACTACGGATATGATATTGCAGATTATTACAACATTTCACCCGATTACGGAACTCTTGATGATTTCAAGGAATTTCTCAACGAAGCTCACAAGCGTGACCTTAAGGTAATCATGGACTTAGTTGTAAATCACACCTCAGATCAACATGAGTGGTTCAAAAAAGGCATTGAGGATCCTACAAGTAAATACCACGATTATTACATTTGGCGCAAAGGCAAGAACGGAAAGAAACCCAACAACTGGAAATCAACATTCCAGGGAGACGCTTGGGAATACAACGAAAAGAATGACGAATATTATCTTCATGTTTTTGCAAAAGAACAGCCTGACCTTAACATGGATAATCCCGAGGTTCGTGAAGAAGTAAAAAAGATTATGCGATTCTGGCTTGAAATGGGTGTTGACGGTTTCAGAGAAGATGTTATCACTTTCATATCCAAGAAAGAAGGACTTCCGAATGGTTTCCCACTCCCCACAGCAACCGGTATCGAACACTATATGAACGGTCCTCATCTTAAGGAATATCTTAAGGAATTTGCAGATGTTGAAAAAGAATACGGTGCATTCACAGTAGGTGAAGCTCCGATGATGACCACAGACAGAGCTTTGGAATTCATCACAGAAGGTGACGATCAACTTCTCAATACCATGTTCCACTTTGAGCACATGAGTGCTGACAACATTATCACCAACTGGGTTGTTACTCCGTTTAGCCTCAAAAAGCTCAAAAAAGTATACACTCGTTGGCAGAAAGAGCTTTACGGAAAAGGTTGGAACGCACTTTATGTTGAAAACCATGACCAGCCCCGTATTATCAGCCGTTACGGCAATCCGAAATACAGAGTTGAAAGCGGTAAAATGCTTGCCACAATGTATATTTGCCAGAGTGGTACTCCTTTCATCTACCAAGGCCAGGAAATCGGTATGCTCAACGCTGAGATTGAGGATATAAAAGACTACAAAGATGTTTCTTCCATTAACACATACGCACTTTTCAGAAAGTTGGGCTTCAGCAACAAGACAACTATGAAATTCTGCAAATATGCATCTCGTGACAATGCAAGAACACCTGTTCAATGGGACGATTCTCCAAACGCAGGATTTACTACCGGTACTCCATGGTTTGGTGTTAATCCCAACTACAAGGAAATCAATGTAGCACAGGCTGAAAATGATCCGAACTCCATTCTCAACTACTATCGTAAGCTCCTCAAATTCCGTAAGGAACACGAAATCGTTATTTATGGTGCATACAATGAATATTATGAGGACAGCAAGAAGGTATTTGTATATGAGAGAACATATATGGGTGAAAGAATGTTGGTTGTTTGCTCATTCTCCGAAGACGGAGAAAAGATAGTTGCTCCTGAAGGATATGATCTTTCAAAGGGCGAACTTGTGCTTTCAAACTATGATCTTAACCCTGTCTTCCAAAACAGCTTCATTACAAGACCTTACGAATGCAGAGTTTATTATTTTGCCAAGTAATGTAATTATAAGTACAAAAGCCAAGCCTGAGAGGGCTTGGCTTTTGTGATGGAGCGCCCGCGGTCGTGGGCGCGTAATCCTAAGTCTGCCGGAGGCGGACCGAGCCCGGCGGTATAGTCGGGCTGTCAACCGGAGGTTGACCGGAAAACCGAAAGTTTGCGCGAAAGCTCCGCTTTCGTCCGCCCACTATACCGCGGGCGGTTGTCGGCATCCCGCCGACCCAATGGTACGCGCCACAACGCGGCGCTCATTCCCCCTTGTATATCTCACTCCCCTTTGTCTATAATTTAGATAAGATTGACAAAAAAATATCATAAATATCCCATGTTTATGCCATTTGCTACTTGAAAAAAAGTGCATTTTGATATAAAATGTTATGTGGTATATTTTAATATAAAATTCCCAACAGAAAGGAAAATACAAATGAATGTTTTAAACAAAAAATCAGTTGAAGACATTGATGTAAGCGGCAAGAAAGTTCTTGTTCGTTGCGACTTCAATGTTAAAATGGAAGATGGTGTTATCACAAGTGATAAGAGAATTGTCGCTTCTCTTCCTACTATTCAGTACCTTATTAAAAATAACGCAAAGGTTATTCTTTGCTCTCACTTAGGCAGACCAAAGGGCGAATTTAAGCCTGAATTTTCTCTCGCTCCTGTTGCTGCTCGCCTTGCTGAACTCCTCGGTCAGGAAGTAAAGATGGCAACAGATGTTGTAGGCGAAAGCGCTCAGTCACTCGCTGCTTCTCTCAAAGACGGCGAAGTTATGCTCATTGAAAACGTTCGTTTCCACGCAGAAGAAACAAAGAACGATCCTGAATTCAGCAAGAAACTCGCTGACCTTGCAGAAATCTATGTAAATGATGCTTTCGGTTCAGCTCACAGAGCTCACAGCTCAACAACAGGTGTTGCTGATTACCTTCCGGCTGTTTGCGGTTACCTTATCAGAAAAGAACTTGAATACATCGGTGGCGCTCTCGAAAACCCGAAGAGACCTCTCGTTGCTATTCTCGGTGGCGCTAAGGTTTCAGATAAGATCGGTGTTATCACTAACCTCCTCGATAAGGTTGATACCCTCATCGTTGGTGGCGGTATGGCTTACACATTCTTCGCTGCTCTCGGTCACACCGTAGGCACATCAATTTGCGAAACAGACAAGATCGAACTTGCAAAAGAAATGATGGAAACAGCTAAGGCTAAGAATGTTAACTTCCTTATTCCTATTGACAATGTTGTAGGTCTTGAGTATAAGGCTGACACTGAGTATAAGACAGTTAACTCAGATGACATTCCTGACGGTTGGATGGGTCTTGATATCGGTCCTAAGACAACAGAGTTATTTGCTAACGCTGTTAAAGATGCAGGCACAGTTATTTGGAACGGCCCAATGGGTGTTTCAGAATGGGAACACTTCGCAAACGGCACAATCGGTGTTGCAACTGCTATTGCTGAAAGCAATGCTATTTCAATCATCGGTGGCGGCGACTCTGCTGCTGCTATCCAGAAACTTGGTTTTGCAGACAAAATGAGCCACATCTCAACAGGTGGCGGTGCTTCACTTGAATTCCTCGAAGGTAAGGAACTTCCGGGTGTTGCAGCTCTTAATGACAAAGACTAATTTAAATAATAAATATAAAGGAAGTAATCGTTATGAATAAGTCACTTCGTAAAGCAGTTATCGCAGGTAACTGGAAAATGAATAAAACTCCGGCTGAAGCAACAGCTCTCATCAACGAAATGAAACCGTTAGTAGCAGATGCAAACTGTGAAGTTGTTCTTTGCGTTCCTTTCGTTGACATTCCGGCAGCTATTGAAGCCGCTAAGGGTTCAAACATCAAAATCGGTGCAGAAAATGTTCACTTCAAGGCTTCAGGTGCATACACAGGCGAAATCGCAGCTGATATGCTCAAAGAATTAGGCGTTGAATATGTTGTTATCGGTCACAGCGAAAGAAGACAGTATTTCGGTGAAACAGATCAGACTGTAAACCTTCGCACACTCGCTGCTCTCAATGCAGGTCTTAAGCCAATCGTTTGTGTTGGTGAAACTCTTGAACAGAGAGAACTCGGCTATACAGAAACTCTCCTTAAGTTCCAGACAAAGATGGCTCTCACAAACGTTACAGCAGAACAGCTTAAGAATGTTGTTATCGCTTACGAACCGGTTTGGGCTATCGGAACAGGTGTTACAGCTACTGCTGACCAGGCAGACGAAGGCAACGGCTACGTTCGTGCAGCTATCGCTGAGGCTTACGGTGCTGATGTTGCTGAAACAGTAACAGTTCAGTACGGTGGTTCAATGAATGCAGGCAATGCAGCAGAACTTGTTGCAAAGGTTAATGTTGATGGCGGTCTCATCGGCGGTGCTTCACTTAAGGCAGCAGATTTCTCAGTTATCGTTAAGGCTGCAAGCGTTTAATCCAAACACTATATGGGGCTGTAAAAACTGTAAGTTTTTTACAGCTCTTTTTTGGGGATAGAAAATGTAACCAAATAAGGTTTTAGCCTTATCTCAGCTTGCCGAACACATAAAGTGCGCTCAAAGGCAAGGTTTGTTTACAGCATAAAATATTATTTCTTTTATGCTGTCTGCACTTTTTACTCCCATTTCTTTTATCTAATGAAGAAAGAAGGATAATTCTCAATGAAAAAACCTGTTTTATTATGTATCATGGACGGTTTCGGTAACAATCCATCAGATTACGGCAATGCTATTGTAGCAGCTGAAACACCGAACCTTGACAAAATCAAAGCTGAAAACCCATGCACATATATCGGTGCATCGGGCATGGATGTAGGTCTTCCTGACGGTCAGATGGGCAACAGTGAAGTTGGTCACACCAACATTGGCGCCGGCAGAGTTGTTTATCAGGAACTCACACGAATTACAAAGTCAATCAAAGATGGTGACTTCTTCCAAAATGAGGCTCTTGTTGGAGCAATGGAGAACTGTCTTAAAAACAACTCAGCTCTTCACCTTATGGGTCTCCTTTCAGACGGTGGTGTTCACAGCCACAACACTCACATGTATGCTATTGTTGAGCTTGCAAAGAAGATGGGCGTTAAAGAAGTTTATCTTCACTGTTTCCTTGACGGTCGTGATGTTCCTCCCTCATCAGGTGCCGATTTCGTTGCCGAAGCTAAGGCAGAACTTGAAAAAATTGGCTTAGGCAAAATCGCCACAGTAATGGGCAGATATTATGCAATGGATAGAGATAATCGTTGGGAGCGTGTTAAAAAGGCATACGCTGCAATGGTTTACGGCACAGGCAACAAAAACAGTGACCCTGTTGCTGCAATTAAGGCATCTTATGAAGAAATTGACGCTGAAGGCAAGAACATTACAGATGAATTTGTAATTCCGACCGTTTGCACTGAAAATGCAACAGTTAAGGCAAACGATAGCGTTATATTCTACAATTTCCGCCCTGACAGAGCCAGAGAAATCACAAGAACTTTTGTTGACGGTGATTTTACCGGATTTGAAAGAAAGAACGGTTTCTTCCCGCTCTATTATGTATGCATGACACAGTATGATGCAACAATGCCTAATGTTCACATTGCATTTAAGCCTCAGACACTTGAAAACACATTAGGCGAATATCTTTCAAAGATTGGAAAGACTCAACTCAGAATTGCAGAAACCGAAAAATATGCTCATGTAACATTCTTCTTTAATGGTGGTGTTGAAAAGCAGTATGACGGTGAAGACAGAATACTTGTTGCATCACCGAAAGTTGCAACTTACGACCTTCAGCCGGAAATGAGTGCTTACGAAGTTACAGATAAGGTTGTTGATGCAATCAAGAGTGGCAAATACGATGTTATTATTCTCAACTTTGCAAACTGCGACATGGTTGGTCACACCGGTATTTTCGATGCTGCTAAATCTGCTGTTGAAGCTGTTGACACCTGTGTTGGCAAGGTTCACGATGCAGTTATGTCTATGGACGGTGTAATGCTCATCACAGCTGACCATGGCAACGCTGACAAGATGTATGAGCCTGACGGTTCACCATTTACTGCACACACTACTTTCCCTGTTCCGTTTATCGTTTCAGGTTATGATTGCCAGCTTCGTGAAGGCGGAAAACTTTGCGATATTGCTCCGACTATTCTTAAGATCATGAATGTTGAACAGCCGGCAGAAATGACAGGCGAAAGCATTGTAAAATAAGATATTCGCTTTCAGACGCCAATATTTAAAAAACAGCTAAATGGCTGAGTAAAAAACTCACGGTTTTTTACTCAGCCATATTTTAGTTTTCGGGAAGGGGCAGGTCCGGGGGCGAAGCCCCAATGCGAAACGCATTGGGGGAGCACGGCGCAGCCGTGCTCGTTTGTGCCGCAGGCACAAACCTTCGCCCCCGGGCCCGCCTTCTGCACCAACTCCCCTTAAACAACAAAACAAGGCAGTTACTCTTAACTGAGCATCTACCTTGTTTTTATAATATCATTGTCCGAAATTTTCGATTTTATCAATACCCTTCACCGAAGAACTTGTTGAAGAAGTCTTCAAAGTTTCCATAGCCGCCGAAACTGTCGTTGTTACCGTAATAATCATAATAACTTTGACTTGTAGTCTCTTCCGGCTTGTCTTCGCTCGGTTTATCTTCAATCACTTTTGCCTTTACTGTAAATGTGCTGATTTTGTAAGTCTTTGCGTCAATACGGCAAACTTTAAGTTCAAGCACATCGCCAACTTTTGATGAGTCGACCAAATCAAGAAGAACATCTGAAGAAGTCATTTCTTTGCCGTTTACCGCAGTAATCATGTCCCCGACTTCAATATCAGTATCCTTAAGTGAACTGTCATCAGAAATAGATGCAACGATAATTGAACCGGCAGGAAGACCCTTAATTTGAACCACCATGCTGTATGCTTGATAATCACTTACCGATGCATAAGATATGCCAAGTTTAGGTCTGTTTGGAACATAACCGTAAGCTATAATGTCCTCAACTATTGTCTTAACGGTTTTCATTGGCACAGCAAAGCCAATACCTTCATAATCAGTTGCGGAAATTTTTGATGAATTGATACCGATTACCTGTCCGGCAGCATTCACAAGAGCACCGCCTGAGTTACCGGGACTAATTGCCGCTGTGTGCTGAATCACCTTCATTGTATATGTGGATGTAATCGAACGGTCAAGAGCTGAAACAATGCCGTCTGTCACTGAACCATAGAAACTTGAACCACCGGGATTACCGATTGCATAAACAGATTCGCCGACTTTCAATGCATCTGAATCACCGAAGCTTGCTGCCTTCAAGTTTGTCTCTTTTATGCTAAGCACACCAATGTCTGTTCTTTCGTCATAGCCAACTATCTTTGCATCATAAACAGTTCCGTCTTCAAGAAGAATACCGCAAGATGCAATTCCATCATCTGAAATAACATGAGCGCAAGTTATGATATATGTTAAAGTTCCTTTATCGTTTGTGCCCATAACAACGCCTGAGCCTTCACCATAAAGACTGCCTGATGAATCATAAGCCATGACACCAACAATACTTGATCTTGCCTTGGAAGCAACGATAGTTCCGGGAGAAACAACGTTGCTGCTTGTTGCAGTTTCTGTTGAACCGATTTCAAGTTGTGCGCTGTCTCCTGTGGTAATTGTTGTTTCGGGATTATTGATTGAGTAATTTCCGTTTCTGCCAATAGAAATTCCTATTCCCATTGAACCTAACAAGAGGAAAACGCAAAGTAAGACAGCTAAAACCTTTTTACCGTTTTTGCTTGATGGTTTCTTCGGAGGCACATTTGCACCACCATAGTTTTCACTGTGTTGCTGATTGTTTGCGTAATTATATGCTCCGTTATAATTACTTGAAGAGTTGCCTGCATTATAAGGATTATAATATGAGCCTGTGTTTGTTGTCTGTTGCTCACTTGCAAAATCTCTATCCTGCTTAGGATTAGGTATGCGATACTCTCCGTTGTTCACTGAACTTTGTTGCTCAAAGCTGAAGCCATCTTGTCTTTCACTAACATTGTCTGTTACCGGATCACTGTTTTCCGGCTCAGAAGAATAAACGTTATCTTGCTGTTCGTTTTCACTTGAATTTTCTTTTTCGAAATCCATGAAAATCTCTCCTCTCTTTATTATACATTTAATAATTAACCTTGTATTCCTTAGAACACATTAATAATAACTCTCATACCTTAGTTTTAACTTAGGCAGAAATATTTTTTAATTAGGAATAATAAAAGTAAACTCAGTATACTCTCCTTCTTTGCTGTCGGCAGTAATTTTACCGTCATGCATATTTATAATAGTCTTAACGATATAAAGTCCCAACCCTACACCTTTGACATCAAAACTTCTTGATTGGTCTACCTTATAAAATCGTTCAAATATTCGAGAGATTTCTTTCTTTGAAACTCCTGCACCGGAATTTCTTATAGTTACTTTTGTTGAATTTTCGGTTTTTTCGGCGAAGAAACTGATTTCTCCGTTTTCAGGAGTAAACTTAACTGCATTGTCGATCAAATTATATATAACTTGATGAAGTAAGTCTCGGTCAGCTCTTATCTTAACATTGTCCATATTCTCCAATCCACTGATAGAAATATTTTTCTCATTGATTTTCTGTTCCATAGAAAACAGAGTCTCGAATATCTGAGATTGAAGATTATACTTTGTCGGATTGATACCGACTTCCCCTGACTCGATTTTAGAAAGGTTAAGCATAGCAACCACTAATCTTGAAAGTCGCTTAACTTCTGAAGAAACCTTTGTTAGATATTCTTTTTCTTTATCTTTTGGAATTGTTCCGTCTAAAATTCCGTCAACAAAGCCGCTGATCGTAGTCATTGGTGTTTTCAGTTCATGAGAAACATTGGCAACGAAGCTTTTCTGAGATTGGTCATAAATTGCAATTTCTCCCGCCATGTGGTTAAGCGCTCGAGCCATTTCTCCCATTTGTCCGTCAATGTTACCGTCATCAATACGATAATTAAAATCACTTTTAGCATAATGATCTGTGGCTTCAATCATTTGAACAATAGGTTTGGTGTAACTTCGTCCATATAAATATATGATTATAAAAGCAATTATAAGTGTCAAAAATGCAGCTATAAAAATCATCTTTGACAGTGAGGCAACATAAGGTAAAAGACCGCCTACCGCATCAATAGTGCCAAAAACTTCAGCAATTATTTTTCCATCATGGGAAATAGGAACGCCAACAATAAATGTATCGCTTTTATCCTCGTCCTCGATCCCAGACAGCTGTGTTATGGGATTTTCCTTAACAGTTACCACGAGTTCTTCTCGGACTTTCATCTGTTTATGTTTTTCGCAGACTTTTCCATCGTTATTAAAAAAGTGGCTGCACAGTATAATGTTTCCGTCTATATCTGTAACAAAATAATCGGCTCCTGTTGACGAAGAGAATGCCGCCATATCGTTACCTAAAACAATGGCATTAACAGCCCTATCCGAACTTCCAACCTCAGATGTATAGACCGCCCTTAAATAGTCCTGAGCAATACTTTGGCAGTTTGAGTCAAGCATTTCCATCTGTTCGTTCCACCACTGTCTTGTTATAAGCACCGTTACAGAGAGAAAGAACATTAAAAGCGAAAACATAACAACTGAGACTAAGCCCAGATAAAATTTGATAAAAAACTTTGATTTCTTTCTTTTATTTCTTACATTCATATTGTCACCTTAATAAATTCGGCTTAATTCAAGCAATCGGTTTTCTCTGTCAGCCTCCGGCTGACCGCCCGACTATACCGCCGGGCTCTGTGGTCGTGCCGACCACTTTAGGATTACGCGCCCACGACCGCGGGCGCTCCATCAAAAAAACGGTTGAACTTCCGTTCAACCGTTTTAAGCCGAACTCGACTCAAATCAATCTTTAGTTTCAAATTTGTAACCGACACCCCAAACTGTTCTGAGTTCCCACTTATCTGAAACGCCTTCCAGTTTTTCACGAAGTCTCTTAACATGAACGTCAACAGTTCTGGAGTCACCGTAATAGTCAAATCCCCAAACTTCATCAAGAAGCTGATCTCTTGTGAAAACTCTGTTTGGATTTTTGGCAAGATGGAATATAAGCTCCATTTCTTTCGGTGGAGTATCAACCTGTTTTCCGTTAACCTTCAACTCATAATTTGTAAGGTTAATTGAGAGTTTATCATAGTGAACCTCTTTGATTTCATCAACAGGATTTTTTGCTGCACGGCGAAGAACAGCCTTAACTCTTGCAACAATTTCCTTGGTGTCAAAAGGTTTAACCACATAGTCATCTGCGCCTAATTCGAGGCCGAGAACCTTATCGAATACCTCACCCTTAGCTGTAAGCATAATGATCGGATTATCAGAGAATTTTCTGATTTCTCTGCATACCTGCCAACCGTCAAGACGCGGAAGCATAATGTCAAGAAGAACAAGATCAGGAGACTCTTCCTGGAAAGTTGTCACAGCAGTAACACCGTCATTTGCAATAACAACAGTATATCCTTCTTTTTCAAGATAAAGTCTCAATAATTCACAAATATTAAGATCGTCATCAACGACAAGAATTTTGCCTAAGTTCATTTAAATTTCCTCCTCATTATAGAGTCATATATATATTATAACTACTTTGTTACGCTTACATATTAACTTTTTTAAAATTTTTACATTTTTTCGGGAGCATCGATCTTAAGCATTTTAAGAACATTTTTTATTGTATCCTTAACGCAAACGCAAAGGAAAAGTCTTGCTTGCATAAGATTTTCATCTTCAACGCTTACTCGACAAGCGTTATAGAACTTGTGGAAATCAGTTGCCAGTTCTATACAATAGTGTGTCACTTTTGCAGGGTCATAATTCTTTGCAGCAGAAATAATTGTTTCTGTAAGGGATGAAAGATGGCGAATAAGCTCTCTCTCCTCCTCTTGAGTCAGAAGTTCAAGCTGTGCCTTCGAACACTCCTTAAGAGTTACGCCCTCAGATTCTAACTTTCTTATAATACTGCAAATTCTTGCATGAGCATACTGACAATAGTAAACCGGATTTTGTGAGCTTTGTTCAACTGCAAGGTCAAGATCAAAGTCCATGGTTGAACCTGCCTCACGCATATTGAACAAGAAACGAACTGCATCAATCGGAACTTCGTCAAGCAAATCAACAAGAGTTATTGCTTTTCCTGTTCTCTTGCTCATTTTAACAGGCTTTCCGTCTTTCATCAAACGAACAAGCTGCATAAGTACAACATCAAATTTACTGCTGTCAATTCCGATAGCTTCCATTGCGCCCTTCATTCGTGCAACATGGCCGTGGTGGTCAGCACCCCACACATCAATGGCTCTGTCAAAACCTCTTGCAAACTTATTTCTGTGGTAAGCTATATCTGCAAGAAAATAAGTTGGATTTCCGTTGGCTCTGATGAGAACATCATCTTTAAGTTCGAGCTTTTCGATATCCTTATCACTCTTTCCCTGTCCCTTTAAGATTTTTGTCTGAACCTCAATATTTTTATACCATAAAGCGCCGTCTTTTTCATAAGTATATCCGTTTTCTTTAAGTATATCTAAAGTTTCCTTAAGTTCAGTGCCGTTATGAAGAGTTGATTCAAGGAACCATAAATCATAGTCAATCCTGTATTTTCCCATAGCGTTTTTCATGTTCGCAATATTCTTGGGAAGTGCAAAATCAACAAGAGCTTTTCTTCTCTCCTGCTCGCTCTTCTTCATGTATGCATCACCGTAAAGTTCTGCAAACTCTCCGGCTCTTTCTTTGATATCGTCACCGTGATAACTGTCTTCCGGAAGTTCAACGGCATCTTCGCCCTTAAATATCTGCTGATATCTTATATCGAGAGAAAGAGCAAATTTATCAATCTGGTTACCTGCATCGTTAACATAAAACTCTCTTGAAACTTCATAACCTGCATAATCGAGAACAGCTGCAAGGCAGTCACCTAAAGCACCGCCTCTTGCATTGCCCATGTGCATAGGGCCTGTTGGGTTTGCTGAAACAAATTCAACATTAACTTTCTGTCCCTTGCCGAAATCACTTCTGCCGTAACTGTCACCGCTTTCTCTAATGTCCAAAAGCACATCAGCGTAATAACCGTCACAAAGGTAGAAATTGATAAATCCAGGGCCTGCAACTTCTACTTTTGAGAAGTATGTATCTGCCGTGTCCATGTTATTAACTATGGCCTGAGCAATTTTTCCCGGAGCTGACTTAAACACTCTTGCATTTACCATTGCCGCATTTGATGAAAAATCACCGTTAGCTCTGTCATTAGGTACTTCAATCCCGAAATCGTTCATCGGTTCTGCCGGAAGTTCTCCATTGGCAACAGCCTTGCCCACAGCTTCCATAATAATATCTTTAATTTGCTTTCTTGCTTTATCAACAATCTTTGACATAATCATTTCCTTTCCGTCTTTCTGAAATTAAATTCAAACTCAATCTCGCCTACCGGCACCATTTCTATATCCGTGGCATACCTAAAATACAACTTTCCATTATCAAAATCCGACTTTATATCCACACAACTGACCCCCATAGTAAAGGATAACTGGGGTGTATGATGGTGAGATAAATGCCTTACATTTCTTTCAATAATAATGTGTGAGTTATGCACGCCTCGGCGGTTTATACTTATTTTATTACCTCGTGAAACATGAATTCGTGTTTCGCAACCTGCCAAATCACCGTCTTCATCTTTATAAGTTATGAAATAGTCATCTTCTTTTCCCTCAACCAAAGCCATGGTATCCATAAGGATCTCCTCTGTCTCGCCTTCGGTATATTGGGTGGTAACTATTTTCAAAATATAATCTCGCTCTTTCAATATTCAACCCTCTTCATTATACAATAAATCACACTAAATATTACCACAAATTATTAAACAAATCAAGAGTAATCCCACACGCCATGCGGATTTTAAGCATATTTTCAAAAAACATTTTCGTTGAAGACATATTTCATGTTAAAAATCTGTGAAAGAAAAATTTATTGACAAAGCCCACCAAATAATATACAATTTGTATGTATATTAAATTTAAGGAGAATTGATATGAAAATTATTCTTGTAGGTCCGGGTTCTGTCGGTGGAACAGCCGCTGTCCTTATGAAAGAGGCCGGTTACGATATTTCCGTTGTTTGCACAAAGGAGGAAACCGCCAAAAAAATCAGCACCGAAGGTTTCAAGCTCACAGGTGCAAAGGGTGATCACTGTGTGAAAATTCCCGCTTTCAGCAGCATTGATCAACTGACGGAAAAATATGATATTTGTATTATTGCAACAAAAGTTCAACCCATGCCCATGATTGCCGAACAGATGCTTCCTCATATAAAAGACGATGCTCTTGTTGTGTGTATGCAGAATGGTATTGTCACTGAGCGTCTCAGCAAAATTGTCGGTGCAAACCGCACTGTCAGCGTTATGATCGGTTTCGGAGCAACTGCAAAGTCACCAACTGAAGTTGAAATGACAAGCACCGGTAACTTCTACATAGGTATGCCAAAAGGACAAAGCTCCCCAAAACTCGAATATCTTCGCAAAATGTATGACAGTGTTCTCCCAACTAAGATTTCAACCGATATTACAAGGGAACTTTACTCAAAGCTGATTATCAATTCCTGCATCAATTCAACCTGCGGTATTGCCGGTGACACTTTGGGAGTTGTCCTTGACAACAGCAAGGCTCGTGAAGTTTTCATAAATATCGCAACAGAAGGTTTCTTGGTTTCAAGAGCAATGGGACTTAAAGTTCCTCCATATAACGGTATTCTTGATTATAGATTTCTTCTCATAAGTAAGAGCAAGCCTTATAAAGCAATTGTTAAAACTGTGTTCCGTCTTTTCGGAAAACTCAAGTATTCAAGCGTTAAGCCGTCTCTTCTTCAGTCTCTTGAAAAAGGTCAAAAGACCGAAGTTGACATATTCAACGGCTATATTTCCGAAAAAGGCAAGGAGTTTGGTGTGGCT
This sequence comes from uncultured Faecalibacterium sp., assembly GCA_964411915.1. GTDB lineage: Bacteria > Bacillota > Clostridia > Oscillospirales > Acutalibacteraceae > UBA6857. The sequence continues at coordinate 12,841 of CAYPMB010000008.1, read as the reverse complement.
ACACCATACAACGACTTAATAGTTAAACTTATTAAAGAAATTGAAGACGGCAAGAGAAAGATTTCAATGGACAATCTTAATGAGTTTGATTGTTTGGCAAGATAAGGAGCGCCCGCGGTCGTGGGCGCGTAATCCCAAAGTCGGCTGAAAGCCGACCGAGCCCGGCGGTATAGTCGGGCGGTCAGCCGAAGGCTGACAGGGAAACTTACCGATAGAACAAACTGTAAAGAGCAGTAAAAAACGAAAGTTTTTTGCTGCTCTTTTGTTATGCGATAAAATCAGTTTTGTCCATAGAATAAAACTAAAATATTTTAACTACGTTAATTTATTTTAATGGGATATTTTTCCGTTACAGCTCATTATTATTACGACTTCGGAAATAAAATATTATTTTGTATAACTTTTTTAACCAAAATAAAATACAGTTTTAACGATATTTAATCATGTGTCTTGTAAAATCAAGTTAACAACTTAAAAATTAAAACTGTAAAATATAATAATGAAAAGAGAATGAGAAAATGAAAAAGTCAAAATTAAAGGTAACAAATACAGAAACATTCGGCATTCAAAGAAAAATGGTTGCAGCAATAACAACTCAATCTTGGGAAGAAATCCCCCATGTGGGTTATACATACGAACCGGTGGTAACGGATTTTTTTGAAGAATATAAAAAACTGAACGAAAACAGAAGTGAAGATGATAAAATCACATTCAACACTCTTATGCTTCGAGTTATAGTCGAGGGGTTAAAAGCTGCACCGGCCATGAACGCTCATATCACTTATAACAAGCATCTTGTAAGAGGCACCATCAAAACTTTTGAAAATATCAATATTTCTATGGCGACAGTTCTTCCCAACGGGGAAATGATGACAACTAATCTCCATGATTTTCAGGATAAGAGCCTTGATGAAATGACAAGATATATTGCCGATTTAAGAAGGAGAATGTCTCAGACAAATCTAAATGAAGCTATGTATCAAGTTTCATTTAACAGAACAATAAACACTGTTAAGCAAGGCAAAGTAGTTGAAGCGGGATTGAGAATTTTGGGTGCAAAAACCGGCAAAAATAAAGTGAAAACTCTTAAAGGAAAAGCCAAACGTGAATACAATAAAATCCCGGTAACAGAAAGACTCGGAGATGCCGATATTGAACAGGGAACAGTCACTATTTCGAACTTAGGCTCTCTCTATCTTCAACAAAAAGGCTTTCCTACACTTCTGGAAATTATCCCGCCTCAGGTGAGTGCTTTTGCTGTTGGTGCGGTTATTGAAAAACCTATTGTGTCAGTGAACGAAGACAATATGAAAGAAATTACCATTGGCAAGGTTCTCCCCATTTGCATCGCATTTGATCACAGAGCTTTGGATTTCGGTGATATTATTCCTTTCATCAAAAGACTTGACAATATCTTCGCCGAACCGAAACAAATTCACCAATGGGCCGATTAAGTGAAAAGTGAAAATATGGCTGTCGCAAATTTTAAAATCATTTGCGACAGCCATATCTCTTTCCGTCAATATTCAATTTATATCAAATCAAGTAACTCTTTTAAGTTTTCGATTGTCGGAATGTTTGAGTCAATATCCTTGTTATAAAAATCGCCCTGATTCATGCGGACAACTTTCATATCAGCACCCAACGCACCTTGTATATCGTTAATTGGGTGATCTCCCACAAAAAGACATTCTTCATTGCTATATCCGGATTGACGACATGCCTCATCAAATATTCTTCTGTCCGGCTTGTAAACTCCGAAGTCACCCGAAACCGTAATCACATCAAACATGTCTCTGATGCCGGCAGTGTCGAGCTTCGTATTCTGGAGAACAGAAACACCGTTGCTGATAATACCCATTGTGTATCCTCGTTGCTTGATTTCCTCAAGAACATCAAGAGCATTCGGAAGCATAACAACATACTTTCCGTAATCATTATTGAAAGAATCATAAAGTTCTTGCATTGGCGGGTGATCGTCCCAACCCCAAAGTTCTATAAGTTCAGGGAAATATTCTTCTCTGTCCTTATATCCTCCGTCAACATATTCTTCCATTTCGTCTAACTTTTTTTCTCGCTCATCGTCGCTTATGCCGGGGAAATATTTATCCATAAACGCCTCGCAATATAAGCGGTATGCGCCCTGTCTTGACTGTAAAGTGTCATCAAAATCGAAGAAAATTGCTTTAACATTTATTTTTTCCATAACTGATTTGTCATCCTTTGCAATTCTACTGTCTGTTTGTATCTGTCTTTTCAATTCTTCCAAAGAGGAAAACTTCTTTTCGCTTCTAATGTATTTTCTTAACTCAACCTTGATTTTTCTGCCATATAAATCTCCTGAAAAATCAATGATGAAAGTTTCGCTTCTCGACTTAAGACTCTCTTCGTTACCACCGGTCACTGTTGGTCTTATGCCGATATTAGTCACTGAGTTATATTCTTGTCCGTCAATATAAGTTGTAGATGTATACACACCGTTAAGCGGAACAATGAAATCATCTTCAAAATATTGATTTATGGTTGGAGCACCTAAGTTTCTTCCTATTCTGTCTCCACCAACAACTTCATATTCATAGCCGAAATTTTCACCAAGCATAGCATTGGCATCTTTCATATTGCCTTTCATTATGCATTCTCTTATTCTGCTTGAAGATACAGGCAGATTTTTATAACATAATGGCTGAACTATGCTCAGCTCCAAGCCTCTGCTTTCCACAATTTCCGATAATGTTTCAGCTGTGCCGATTGCTCCCTTGCCAAAATGATAATTAAACCCACAGCAAAGAGCTTTTGCCCCAAGATTTTCTATAAGGATCTCATCAACAAATCGGTTGCAATCCATATTAACAATTTCAGAAAAATCAATTTCCACACATTCAGCACCCATTTGCTGAATTTTTTTCTTTCTCTCGTCCCTTGTTATAAGTCTTTTGGGAACATCATAACCAAGAGCAGAAAAGGGATGATTTTTAAAAAGCAGAACAATGGCTTTTAAGCCTGCCTCTTCAGCTTTTTCAATAGCTGTGCTTATAACTTTTCTGTGCCCTTTATGCAAACCGTCAAAGTTTCCCAAAGCAACAACAGAACCGTTGCAGTTAACCATTTTTTGCATCTCCCATATATACTCGCTTAACATTAAGTTTTTCACCGTCTTCACTGACTTCGCCAATACCCGCAAAATCTCCGGATTGAGAACATACTTTATAATATTCTCCCTCTTTAACTTTGGTGCGAAGTCTTTGGGTTTCGAGATATCCGCCGTTTTTAAATCGCTTACCTTGACTGTCGGTAACAATTATTTTTTTATACTGCATAGCCTTTTCAACACTCACAAGAATTTCATGTGTTCTGTTGTCAGATGCAATTTCTTTCAATTCATCTTCTGTCACGCAATCTTCAATCGTAAAGCCAAGAGCCTTTGTCCGTCTCAAGGCTGATAATGTTGCGCCACAGCCTAAGTCCTTTCCGATATCATCGGAAAGTGTCCTTATATAAGTTCCGGCAGAACAATCCACACTTATTGTGAACTCTTGATTTTTTTCGTCAAAATCCAAAAGTTCCAATTTATAAACAGTTACATCTCGTTCTTCTCTCTCGATTTCTTCACCTTTTCGTGCAAGCTCATAAAGTCGCACTCCGTCTTTTTTCAAAGCCGAATACATGGGTGGAATTTGTTTTATGTCCCCTTTGAATTTTTCAAGAACTTCCAACAATTCCTCTTTTGTCACAAAACAATCTTCTGTTTTAATAACAGTTCCGGTGATATCAAGAGTGTCTGTTGTTATACCGAGCTGAATTTTAGCTTCGTATGCCTTATCGTGGGTGTTGAAAAGCTCGATAAACCTTGTTGCACCACCAAGTGCAATAGGCAAAACTCCTGTTGCCATTGGGTCAAGAGTGCCTGTGTGACCTGCTTTTTTCTCCCCAACAGCTCTTTTGACTATACCTACTGCGGAAAACGATGTTATACCCTTAGGTTTATCCAAACATATAAATCCTGTCATTTTTCCTCCCACAATATAGCTTTATATAAATAACTTCACTGTTTCAATGATTGTGTTCTTAACTTCCTCAAGGCTACCCTCTACACGGCACCCTGCCGCACGGGCATGTCCTCCTCCGCCCAACTTTCCGCAAATCTGACTTGCATCATAAGGCTCATGAGTTCTAACAGAAATTTTATAAACATTCTCGCATTTTTCTTTAAGAGTTATGCCGATTTTTGCACCTGCAACCTGTCTTGGTATACTGGTTATGGCATCCGCAAAACTTTCGTCAGCACCACTTTTTTTATACATTTCCTGTGTCAAAGCAATTAAAGCAACTTTACCATCACAGTAATATGTCATTTCCTCAAGGCAGAGCTTTTCAAGTTCAAGTTCTTCCCTTGTTTTTGTTTCAAACATAATTCTGTTTATTTCGGCATGGTCTGCTCCCAAATCTATAAGTTCCGCTGCAATACGGTGAGTTTCAGCTGTAACATTTGAATAGCGGAAACAACCGCTGTCAGTTGAAATTCCCGTATAAAGACAATTGGCAATTTCCTTGTCTATTTCAACGCCCATGGCTTTTATGAACTTATACATCAGTTCACAGGCAGCAGAACATGATGCGTCAAGGATAGTGGCATTGGCATAATTCTTATTTGTACCGTGATGGTCGATGCAAAGTTGAATTTTTCCGTCAAAAACATTTTCAGTGTCCTTGCCTAAAAGCTTAGTATCTGCAACATCAACCGCTATAACATAAGCACTCTTTACATCAACCTCATCATTTTGACAAAGCATATAACCGAATTTTGCCCCTATTTTATCCTCGTTGAGAAGCACAACCCTCTTACCCTGACTTTTCAGCGCTCTCATAAGAGCAAAACCGCAACCTAAGGTATCTCCGTCAGGGTTTGCATGGGTCAATATTACCACTTCATTGACTTTTTTTAATTCTTCAACAGCCTTTTCGATGTTATTCATCATCTTCACCTTTGGTTTGCTCAAGCTGCTTGAAAAGGTTAATACCTTTTTCTATTGAATCATCAGCTATAAACTTAAGTTCCGGTGTTTTACGAAGCCTAAGTCTTGAACCGATTTCCTTGCGTATAAGTCCGGTTGCACTTGTGAGGCCCTGAACCGCTGTCTTAGCGGTTTCAATGCCCTCAAGCGCACTCACATAAACTTTCGCATAGGAAATATCACTGCTGACTTCCACTCTTACCACTGTGAGCATCTTATCCTTCACTCTCGGATCTTTAAGCTCACGGATAACAGCAATTATTTCTCTGCGTATATCTTCTGACACACGCTCTGATCTATATCCTGCCATGATTCTACCTCACGCAAAAATTATATTAGTCTCTGTATTCTTCCATCATGAAGGCCTCGAAAATATCGCCTTCCTTGATATCATTGAATTTTGTAAGACCGATACCACATTCATAACCGGTTGCAACTTCCTTAACATCGTCTTTGAAACGGCGAAGTGATGAAATTTCATCTTCTGTTATAACAATACCGTCACGAACAACTCTGATAAGTGCATTTCTTGTAACCTTGCCCTCAAGAACATAGCTACCTGCGATCTTACCGGCAGATGAAAGGTTGAGAACATTTCTGACTTCAATTCGACCAAGTGCGATTTCTCTGTACTTAGGTGCTAACATACCCTTCATTGCTGCTTCGATTTCTTCTATACAGTCATAGATAATTCTATACATTCTCATATCAACGCCGTCACGCTCTGCATTTGCCTGAGCAACAGGATCCGGACGAACATTAAATCCGACAATAATTGCATTTGATGCACCTGCAAGCATAACGTCAGATTCGTTAATTGCACCTACACCGCCATGAATTACCTTAACTCTAACTTCCTCATTGCTAAGTTTTTCAAGATTCTGCTTAACAGCCTCAACTGAACCCTGAACATCGGCCTTAACAACGATCTTAAGCTCTTTCATCTCGCCCTGCTGCATTGAGGAGAAAAGATTTTCAAGAGTAACTTTCTGATATGAATTAAACTGCTCCTGCTTTGCTTGATGCTTTCTCTGTTCAACAAGTTCACGAGCAAGTCTTTCATCTTTAACTACGTTAAACTCATCACCTGCATTAGGTGTTTCATCAAGACCCATGATCTCAACAGGTACTGATGGGCCTGCTTCAGTAACTTTTTGACCCTTATCGTTTGTCATAACACGGACACGGCCAACTGATGTGCCGGCAACGATGATATCACCGGATCTGAGAGTACCGTTCTGAACAAGAAGTGTTGCAATAGGACCACGGCTCTTATCAAGTCTTGCCTCAATAACAACGCCCTTACCCGGTCTGTTGGGGTTGGCTTTAAGTTCTGCAACCTCTGCAACAAGAAGTATTGATTCAAGAAGTGAATCGATACCCATGTGAGTTTTTGCTGAAACAGGAACGCAAATTGTGTCACCGCCCCATTCTTCGGGAACAAGTTCATGCTCTGTAAGTTGCTGCAAAATTCTGTCAGGATTTGCGCTTGGCTTATCCATCTTGTTAATAGCAACAATGATCTGAACTTCAGCAGCTCTTGCATGGTTAATAGCTTCGATAGTCTGAGGCATAATACCGTCATCAGCTGCAACAACCAAAACTGCAATATCCGTTGCCATTGCGCCTCTTGCTCTCATTGCTGTGAAAGCGGCATGACCCGGGGTGTCAAGGAAAGTGATCTTCTGACCGTTAAGATTTACTCTGTAAGCACCGATATGCTGTGTAATACCACCGGCTTCACCTGCTGTAACCTCTGTGTTACGAATAGCGTCAAGGATAGATGTCTTACCGTGGTCAACGTGACCCATAACAACAACAACCGGATCTCTCGGAAGAAGATCCTCTTCCTTATCTTCGCTATCATCAATAATTCTGTCTTCTATTGTTACGATAACTTCTCTTTCAACCTTTGCACCAAGTTCAGTTGCAACGATTTCAGCTGTATCATAATCAATAACCTCGTTAACAGTAGCCATAACGCCGAAAGTAAAGAGTTTCTTTATAACCTCAGCTGCTGTCATCTTAAGCTGTGCAGCAAGATCGCCAACTGTGATCTCATCGGGAACCTTAACCACGATCTGAGGTCTCTTTGCTCTCTCCTCGGCAATTCTCTTAAGTCTTTCAGCCTCTGTTTCCTTCTTGCCTTTCTTTCTGTTGTACTGATTATTGCTCTTCTGCTTTAACTTCTGCTTATTCGGGCCCATTTCCTTGCCCCTTGTGCTTGAAGATGCCATTTCATCGTACTTTTCGTTATATTTGTCAAGGTTAACATTGTTTGCTCTTGTGTCAACTCTTCTGACTTCACCCTTTGTTCTTGACTGCATTTTGCGATCATTATTTTCGGGTTTCTTTTCTTCAGCCTTTTCTTTCTTAGGCACAGGCTTTTTATCATTCTGCTTCTTTTCAGGCTTCTTGTCGTTCTTCTTTTCGCCCTCAGCCTTCTTTTCAGCCTTTTTGTTTTCGCCCTTTTGAGGAGCTTTTTCGGTTTTCTCAGCCTTTTCTGTCTTTTCGGCTGTTTTTGCTGTACCGGCAGCAAAATAATCATCAAAAGATTTTACTTCGTGTTCCTTTGTGAGAACTTCAAAAATAACATCGAGTTCGTTATTTTCAAGTGTCTTCATTGACTTTTTCTCTTCAAAACCGCTGTCCTTAAGTATTTTTATAACTTCTTTGCTGTTTATATTGAAATCTTTTGCTAATTCGTGAATTTTATATTTATCTCTTGGCATAGTCGTCAAACCTCCTTATGCTGTTCTCTGTATAACTGTAAAAGTCTCCGGGCAAAGCCCTCATCATCAACACTTATAACTCCTGCTTTTGAACCTACGGCAATGCTGATATCCAACATGGTATACTCCGCAAACAAAAGTGAAACATTATTTTCTGTGGAAGTCACTCTTCCCTGAAATTCATCTTTAAGTCTTGCCGAAGCGTCAGACACAAGAATTATCAATTTTGAAGTTCCGTGAAAAATCGCATTTTTTGCCGCATCATGACCAAGACTCAGTTTTCCTGCCCGTCTTGCCATTCCCAACAAATTCAGAAACTTATCATTCACTTTCTTTCAACTCCTGTTCCATTCTATCATAGACTTCCTCAGGAATTACACACTCTAAAGCCTTTTCTATTCTTTTCGCTTTTCGTGCCTTTTGCAAGCACTGCAAGTTCTTGCAAACATACGCTCCCCTGCCTGACTTTTTGCCCGTCAAATCAAGTGATATTTCGTATGCGTTCTCCTCTTCGCCTGTTTTGCATTTAACTACACGGATAAGTTCTTTTTTAGAAAACATTTCGTTGCAACCCAAGCATTTTCTTTGAGGTATTTTCTTTTGTCTCACAGTGTTCACTCCTTTCAAAAAAGTGTTGTTTTATCAAACCTGTGACTCGGATTTGATATCTATCTTCCAACCTGTAAGTTTTGCTGCAAGTCTTACATTCTGACCCTTGTTACCGATAGCAAGTGATAACTGATTATCGGGAACTACTGCCATGCAAGTTCTTGCACCCTCTTCATCAACTGTCACGCTGATAACAGTTGCCGGAGCAAGTGCGCCTGCGATATATTCGGTAGGATCATCGGAATACTTAACAACATCAATTTTTTCACCGCAAAGACAATCAACAACATTTGAAACACGACTGCCTCTCGGGCCTATACAAGCACCTACCGGATCAACATTTTCATCGTTTGATTTAACGGCAATTTTTGTTCTTGAACCTGCCTCTCTTGAAACAGAAACGATTTCAACAACACCGTCATATATTTCCGGAACTTCTGTCTCAAAGAGTCTCTTTACAAGACCGGGGTGCTTTCTTGAAATGCTTGCATAAGTCGGATTATTTTCGTCACCAACACTGGCAACATAAACCTTAACAAGCTGATCTGCATGAAGATCATCGTTAGGAAGCTGATCTGCTTTTGAAAGTATGCCCTCAGCTCTGCCGATTTCAAGTCTTGCGTCTCCTGTTTCCGGATATACTAAAATAACCTTTGCAGTAACAACTTCGTGATGTCTTGCTGCAAACTCTTTATTAGCCAATTCTCTTTCAGCCTCTCTGATACCCTGGCGGATAACTGACTTAGCTGTTTGTGCAACAATTCTTCCAAACTTCTTTGTTTCAAGAGGAATTTCAACTGTACCGCCGATAACGGCATTCTCATCATAAGCTCTTGCTTCTTCTAAAGTAAGATCTGTGATCTCGTCTTCAACTTCCTCAACAACATTCTTTCTTACATAAACTCTCATTGTCTGCTTTTCCGGATTGATTTCGCAAACAACAATGTCTCTGTTTTGATAAGTGTTTCTTGTTGCTGAAATAATAGCTGCATTGATTTTCTCAAAAAGATATTCAGATGAAATACCTTTTGTCTCTTCAAGCATTTTTACTGCTTCAAAAAATTCTTTGTTAAGATACGGATTTTCCGGTACTGTATTCTTTGCTCGTCTCATTTTTGATTATCATTCCTTTCAAAATAATCGCCTTCAGCGGCTGAACCGCATACCTGTTATTCGGCGTAATCGTTAAGTTTTATCCATGAGGCCTCTTTTTTTGTGAAAGTGAAGCCTGAACCGTCATCAAGTCTTAAGGTTATATTGCCTTCATCAAAGCTTTCAAGTGTTCCCACAAAATCTCTCTGATTTTCAACGGGGCGGATAAGCCTTACCATAATGCTCTGTCCCATGCACTTTTCAAAATGTTCGGGTCTAATAAGATCTCTTTCCAAACCGGGAGAGCTCACTTCAAGACAATAACTTTGTTCAATAGGATCTGCCTCATCAAGAGGTTTATCAATCGCATGGGAAAAATCAACGCAATCGTCAATTCCCACACCGCCTTCTTTATCAATGAAAATTCTTAAATACCAGGAAGCTCCTTCTTTAACAAAACGAACGTCCCAAATTTCAAGGCCAAGCTCCTTAGCGTAGGGCTCAACAATCGACCACACAGTTTGAACTGTATTTCCGCCTTTTCCTTTACCTGCCATTAAACACACTCCTTTTCAACGAAATGGGAGTGGGCTTTTGCCCACTCCCGTTTCCTTAATTCGTACTCATAAAGTATAACACATATTTTTCTAAATATCAAGTGTTTTTAACTTTTAATTATTTCTTTTCAATGTTAAGTTCATTCTTTTCAAGATACTCATCATAAGTTTCAACCTTATCATAAATACCATCTTCTCTAAACTCGATAATTCTCGTTGCAACAGTCTGAACAAACTGGTGGTCATGAGATGAGAAGAATATTGCTCCGGGGAACTTGATGAGTGCATTATTAAGAGAAGTGATTGATTCAAGGTCAAGATGGTTTGTCGGTTCATCAAGAACAAGAACATTAGCTCCACTGAGCATCATCTTAATAAGCATACAACGAACTTTTTCTCCACCTGAAAGAACTTTGGCTTTTTTGGTTGCCTCCTCACCGGAGAACATCAATCGACCAAGCCAACCTCTTACATCGGTTTCAAACTGCAAATCCGAATAATTTCTCACCCAATCAATAAGGGAATCCTCGCAATCATCGAAGAACTCTGAGTTATCACTGGGGAAATATGCCTGAGAGGTGGTTACGCCCCATTTGAAACTGCCTTCGTCCGGTTCATCTTCGCCCATAATGATTTTGAAAAACGCAGTCTTTGCCACAGCATCTGTTCCGACAAATGCCACCTTTTCATTAGGTCTTATTGTAAAGCTGACATTATCCAAAACTTTTCTGTCACCGATAGTCTTTGAAATACCGCTGACAGTTAACAAATCGTTTCCAATTTCTCTATCCGGCTTAAACTCAATAAACGGAAATCTTCTTGATGAGACCGGCATATCTTCAAGAACAAGATTATCAAGCAATTTCTTTCGGCTTGTTGCCTGCTTTGACTTTGAGGCATTTGCGCTGAATCGTGCAATGAAATCCTGAAGTTCTTTCATTTTAGCTTCGGTTTTCTTATTCTGTTCACGCATCTGTCTTTGAGCCATCTGAGTGTATTCATACCAAAAATCATAGTTACCCACATACATTGTTATTTTTCCGAAGTCCACATCGGCAATATGAGTGCAAACTCGGTTAAGGAAGTGTCTGTCATGGCTTACTACGATAACTGTGTTCTCAAAGTTCAAAAGGAAGTTTTCAAGCCAGTCAATAGCCGCAACATCAAGATGGTTTGTCGGCTCGTCAAGTAAAAGAATATCCGGATTTCCGAAAAGAGCCTGAGCCAAAAGAACTTTAACCTTCATGTCACCGGAAAGCTCTTTCATCTGCAAATAGTGGAATTCGTTGCCAACACCTAAAGCATTAAGAAGTATCTCTGCATCACTTTCAGCGCTCCAACCGTCCATTTCCGCAAATTCTTCTTCAAGCTCACTTATTCTGATACCGTCTTCATCGGTAAATTCTTCTTTTGAATATAACTCCTCTTTAGCATCCATTATCTCAATAAGTCTCGGATTGCCCATAAGTACAGTACGAATAACATCATATTCATCATATTCAAAATGGTTCTGTTTAAGAACTGACATTCTTTCACCCGGAGTGATGCTTACATGACCTTTGTTAGGTTCGATCTCTCCTGAAAGTATTTTTAAGAATGTTGATTTTCCTGCACCGTTTGCGCCAATAAGACCATAGCAGTTGCCGTGAGTAAAGTTGATGCTTACATTCTTAAATAATTCTCTGCCGCCATATTGGAGTGTAACATTATTTGTGCTTATCATCAGGTAAATTTCCTTTCTTTTTAGCTATATAATTTAGAACAAAGTTTCTTTTTTCATTTCGCCTGTTGAAAGTATGTGATATTTCACTTCAATTTTCTTAAGTCCCTTTGTGTATTTGGTGATCACGAGGGCACTGTCCCAATACTTATGAACCAACTTTGCTTTGGATTTCATAGGCTTTCCGTCTGCTTCCGGAAAAGGTATTGCCTCTTGTTTTTCACCACCGATTATGATTTCAACAGGATGTCCGTTTCTGAATTTGTATCTGAATCCGTCCCCTGCGATTTCACATTCCTTGTCGCTTCCGGTAATTATAATATTATCCATTTCGGTTACATCCTTTCATCTGTTTATCGCTCAACCTGTGAAGTATAACATATTTTAACATTAAAGTAAAGGGGGAGTTTTGGGTTTGGGCGCCCGGCGGTATAGTCGGGCGGTCAGCCGTAGGCTGACTTGCAAACCGACCGAAAGACAATTTTTTCCTTTTATTCCTTAAAAACAAACATCCGATATGCTTCCCTTAAGGAAGTAGTATCGGATGCTATTATTCAGTTGCATGCAACTATTCTTTATTGTCGCTGAACCTTTTAGGTCAGTAATTAACTAGTCGAGAATGTATATTTCAACATTTCTTCTTCCGAAATTCAAACAATCGGAACGAGAGCTCATGTAAAGGTCTACTACTGTTCCACTGCCGTTCGTTGCAAATCCGCCTGTATCTGCTGCTATTGCATATCCGTAAACCCATTTACCATCTGAGGATACGATATACATTTTTGTGCCATAAGGGATCTGTTTCGGATTTACGGCAACATAGCCTTGCTTAACTTTAACACCGGTTGAACAGGTTGTGCCTGAACAGTAAGCCGTTGCTTTACCTGTGATAAGTTTCTTATACTCGGTAGGTCTGCCGTTTTTATCAAGTTTCAAATCTGAAGGTGGTGTAAGCTGTGACATTGTCTTTCTGCCACTGATCTTAACAACAGGTCTTGATTTTGTTCCTCTTGCAACGATCTTTTCAGTTGCTTCTTTCTTCACCTTTGTTTTTGATACTGTTGGTTCAACAAGTTCACCGTCAACATAGGTATCTTTATAAGTTACGGTCTTTGTGCC
>CAYPMB010000007.1:0-84598 GCA_964411915.1 uncultured Faecalibacterium sp. | reverse complement strand
ATTCCTCTTTCGGAAAGCATTGTTATGGTCTTAAATGGTTGTTTTTCATATAAATCAGCAAAATTTTCAAACAGTTTCGCTTCGGTGTCATAATAAGTTTTCTGCCTATTCTTACCACCGTTTGAACATACATCAATATATGTAAATCTTCGATCCGACTTCAACAAAACCAAATTAGCCTCACCTTTATAACCTTTTGCAGTGTCTGCCAAGTGACTGTGTGAAAAATACATATTCGATTTATCATTATTGATATAGGCTGAAGCTATGTTTCCTGAGCTATTATGTTTGCTTGTAAATTTTTTGCGTTTTTCCATAATAGTTATTCTGTCAAGTTCAAGAATTTCTCTTGTCGTAAAATTACCCGAATCGATTTTATATCTATTTAAAATCCGATATTCAGATTTTAGGGTTGCCCACTTTTTCTCATCATTATGCTTAATTTTAAAAAATTCATCGAAAGTTTTTGGACAAAGTTCTTTCAAAACAGATTTATAACGCAAATATTGCTCATCATCTACACTCAAATTATAGTTTATTCTATTCTCATTGTCAACACCATTTTCACCCACATATTTTCCATACCACTGTGAATAGGTCATATCTGAGGGAACGAAAATTGTTTTGCCTCTTTCATCTCTTGCAGCGCGTTTAATCGTTTTGCCGGTGTTGGGCATATCCGTACATCTGCAATAAGGGTGCATTGGATGTTTATTTACACCAACTTTTGCCTCGCTTATTTTAAACACTTTTCCGTCAAGTTCAGCACAGCTTTTTCTTTTTTCGTCACCACAACCATGGCAAGTTCTTTTATCTAAGGTGGCAAGGAAGATATACTCGTCAATTCCTGCTTCTTCGTATGCCCTTTGGGTAGCCTGTCCGGATATATAATTCACTTCCGTTCTGACAAGTCGGGAAAAGCGGTGTCTTGCTCCCTCGTTGGGATTTTCACCTAAAACAGCCATAAGACTGTCTGTCATTTCTTTGTATCCTTGCCCCGACATCATGCCGGTAAGGACGACCTTTTTCAACTTCTCAGCTGTAATATCAGTATTTTCCCACACTCTCTGGGAATAGTTTTTTCCGGACCACTTGTGACTCAGAGCTTCTTTAAGTCTGCCACTTGACACTTTTTGAAAGTTATAATACTCCCCTTCTTCTTGTTGCAAGTCAAAGGTAGTACGATAGTAATTATAGTTATATGCAGAAATCAACCTTTTCTGTATTTCCCGGTTTTCCAAAGCCCCCAAAGATAAAGCTTCGGCATAAATCTCATTTGCCAAAGCTTCAATTCTTGTTATTCTGTTTGCGTATGCCGGTGCATTAAGTATAGCTTTTAATCTCTCTTTTTCTTCCTCAGTTTCAGCCTGAGCAAGTTGAGCTAAAAGTTCCTCTCTCAGTTTCTTAGTTTGCTTGTAATTCAGTTTTTTCAGTGCTTCGCTTTCCGTTAGATTATACCCGGTGGCATACCTGTCAAAAACTGTCTTAACCTTTTCTTCTAAAATTTCAATGGCTTTATCGTAAACTTCGTTGACAGCCTTAACGGTTTCTTCGGTTTTCTTCTGTGTCAGGCTCTCACGATAAAGCGCACGACTTTCCCAATAATCGGTGTTCATTCTTTATCCTCTGCAACTTGGTTATTGCCTTCTTCATTTTCACCCTCATGCTCATCTGAACTAAAAGAAAAACTGTCAAGGTAGTCTTTCCTATTCTCTTTTTTCTTTTTTTCCATAGTCTTAGCCATTTCATCCGGGTCCTTCACGAAGCTCAAAAGAGAAAGCAAAGTTTTCTCATCAACTCGATCTTCAAGTCTTTCAACAACATTCACCATTTCACTGAGGTTCGATGGCATATCGATGGTGAACACCACATCAACTTCGGTGGTGGGAATAATAGGAATATTTTGGTTAATACTCAGCCAATAGTTATAAAGTTTAAAACGCGCTTTTAAGCCCTTATCCATTATTCTGATTTTGTTTTTTGCCAAAAAATTCATAGGCATAAACTTTAAAGACAGAGCGACACCGGTAATATTTCCGCTGAAAGCTTCATCACTCATATCAACTGTCATGCTCATTTTGTGAATTTCTCTTATTAAGTCATCGCTTAAAGTTTTTACAGAAGCTTCATCAAAGACCTTCTGTATATACTCAATTCGGGCATCTATGGGCAGTCCGTCCAACATCTTATTTTTTTTAAGGTTCTCACGCACACTTTCGTTTTCGTCACTGTCCAGTTCCGTACCGAAAATAGCCAACACACTGTCAATAAACTTTCGCTTATCTGTAAGACGGTCACTCATAAGGTCGGAAAAAGCCTCGCTAAGTTCAACTATCTGCTCTGCATCGCCTTGCTTTTCATCGTCATTTTCGTAATTTACACAAGGCACTTCACCGAAATATGTTGGTATAGCCTTATCAGCGTTAAAATAAAAGCTTTCCAAGTCGGTGCTTTCGTAATATCTCGAAGAATATGGGGTATATACTGTAACAGCAAAGTATTTTTGTTCATTGCTGATTTTTTCTCTTTCTTCAAAGGTCATAAAGAACAGATTATTGTGTTCCACCGTATTATCCTGCACTAATATACATTCATGTGGCTTAAAAACATAGCTTTTTGGAAATGGCGTTAAGTCATTGGAGGCATAAATCAGCTCCTGAGCTTCACCATACAAAGACAGATATTTGCCGATTTTCATATCTTGATCACTGATGGATTGCCTATCGTATACATCTAACATAGGGCGAATATCAATAGTTCTTTCTTGTATTTTGTCCTTTTGAAATTTCACCACTTTTCCATTTTTAACGCTGACTTGAACCCCATCGGAAAAAGCAGTTTGTACTTCATCATTACTATCATATTTAACCGGTTCGCCCAAATAGAAAAATCTAAGCATATCCACCACATGTTTGACATAGTTTATGTTCACTTTCACTTCGTCTTTTTCTATTGATAACGGTTTGTTTTTTCCAAGGTATGCCCTTTCAAGGCTTCTGTATCGTGGCACTTTAATTTTTGCCTTGTTAAGAAGATACTTAAAAACTTCGTTCGGTATATTTTCCGTATCCGGTACAGCATTACTATCAATATAAATAATCATATTTCTGCTCCTTATT
Source organism: uncultured Faecalibacterium sp. (assembly GCA_964411915.1). GTDB lineage: Bacteria > Bacillota > Clostridia > Oscillospirales > Acutalibacteraceae > UBA6857. The sequence goes on along the minus strand of CAYPMB010000007.1, from coordinate 81,479 downwards.
TTTCTCTCAATAAAAGCAAAAGCACCCTGCATATACAGAGTGCTTTTTATAAATTCAATTTTATTTATGATAATTTTCAAGATCGGCTATTCTGTGGTTTGTGACCTTCATTTGCTCTTCAATCACAGGTATGCGTTCTGCAAAATTATTATGTTTTCTCACTTCTCGGGTAAGTTCACTTATTCGCTCATCTGTGACCGCTTGAGCCGTTCTGATGTCACCTTGCATCTTGGTGTTAGATCTACTGTTCGTGATCGCTACACCTATAAGTGATAAAACACCAACAAGCACACTGCCTCCGGCAGCTATTAACGCTTCATACAAAACCAACACCTCACTTCAAATACTTTTCAGCTATCCAATAATGTTTTGAGCCGATTTTAATTCTTACCCATTCCAAACCGTCATTGCTGATTTTCTCGGTATCTGCAACACTTACACCTGTACCCTTTGAAAGTGTCTTATACTTCTCACCGCTGAGTGACGGCTCTTTTCTCACATTAACATTGGCTGTTGTTTTCTTAGCCGAATATTTCACACCAACATAAGGATAAAATGATTTACCAATGGATGCCGACATTGATTTTTTCTCATCTCCAAACCACTTCTTAATGCGATAATTTATGTCCATGTGAGTGGAATAACTGTTTCCACCGCAACGGTATCCAACACCTTTTACGCCCAAATCTTCAAGGTATAAAGCAACCTCTTTTGAGCTTATCAACTTTCTGTTTTTGTCGTATGCAACAAAATCAGCTGCTTTTCCCTCAACATGATTTCCCTTGCCTTTTCCACCGACTTTTTTATCGTGGGCAGCTGTGCGGTATCCGCTTGAAATATTGATTGCCGAACAATTAAAATGATCATATACTTTTTCAAGATATGTAACAAGACCGCTTTCAATCAATATCTTATCGGAACCGTCCTTGCACTTAAACTCTCTGACTTCAAAATGTTCAGAGAGTTTTTTGTCTCCATCTGTTTTTAAACTATAAGTTTTAACTGACATATTTTTTCTCCTTCAGAAATTAAATTTTACTTTATTGTTACGCTGATTATATATCCTTGTCCGGCAATGATCTTATTAGACAAGGAAACTTGTGAGCCGTTATATAAAATCTGAACTGATAAGATTTCCGGTTTTGTGCTTTCCCAATAGGAATACAAAGTCATATCTTCTGTCGGAAAAGCAAAATTGCCGTGTCCCGTGGTATAATCGTTACCACCGGTAGGAGTTGAACACCACGCAAAGAACTTCCACCCTTGTCGAGTTGGAATAGGCTGACTCCAAGCGTTAACATCGTCTCGTTCCTCTGCTGACACTGTGTTACTGAAATACTCATATTCAGCAGGATAAATGCGAAAGTTGGAAAATAAGACTTTATTGCTTGCACCGTTAGCATCAACACGAATTTGAGCCTTGACAACGGAAGATTTGTTCGGCGCTGTAAACACACGGCTTGAGACACCACTTCCGTTAGAAGAAAACCTATTGGTGCTATCGGCAAAATCAACCCAATTCCCGTCTTTATCACAAAAGAAAATATAAACATCCCAGTTATTTCCCACAATATCAATGTCAATCTTATATGACTTTCCGTATTCAACGGGAAAATAGTGTGATGAACATGTGGCCTCGCCCACTCCCGCATTTGAAGTCAATGTAAAACCAATGTTTGTAATATCGGAAACCATTCCGTTACCGGCTTTAATACCGGTGTCTTTCCATTTTGCAAAGCTGAAAATACTATCGTATGTGACATAAACATTTTTAGTGAACTCGGCTGTGTAAGTTGTATCTGCTGTAACTGTTACAGTTCGTGTGGCACTTGTATTGCCGTCAGACCATTTGACAAAACGATAGCCTGTGTTTGGCGTTGCCGTAAGAGTAACAGTTTTTCCGCTTTCGTAAGATCCACCACCTGTTACTGTTCCACCTGCGGTTGCATTAACTGTGATAGTATGAAATAAAATATATTCCACTATAACATAGCACTCCTGTAAATCGGTATTTACAGTAGATGTGGACAATGAATAATTTCCTTTTTGAATAAGTGAAAAGCCTATGCCGTTTTTTAACCAATTTATATCGTGTTTTAGTGCTGTATCATATGATATAGAAGTGCTTACTGACACACCGGCGGTTTCATTCTTTGAAGCAGAGCTAACAATGTTACCGTTTTCTATTATGTTTACCGTAAAAGTCGGTGCACTCAATGCCCACGAATACGGGAAACACCAAGCTGTTATTCCGATTATAACAGCATTTTCCGGCATATACTGATATGAACCTGAGGATAGTGTTTTTAAAGGTGCCCAGTTGCCAGAAGTATACTCTGATTGTGCAAATTGCGTCAGCCCCTTGAAAGAAAGCGTACTTGTACCATTTCCTTTTGTTTTTATGTTTGCATAAGAACCGCCATCAAGGTCATAGCTTTTTTGTAAATTACTTGTACTATTGAAGTCACTTGCTGTGTGTGTTGTCGGTGAAAAATATGCATAATATGCCATAATCACACCACCTGTATATAAACTTTATGTTTTAATGTTTCGGGAGGAACGACTAATGTAACGGAAAAATCATAAACGCCCTTTTTCTCAGCTTTAATCAAAGCTGTCAAAACATTTCCTTCAATGAACATATCACCTGATGAACACACTTCTTGACCGTTTATCAATTCATATTTTGCGCTTGCAATAACAAAATTCTGATTTTCCCTGTGTCCAACTTTTAATTTAATAAATCGTTCTTCGCCTAAATTCAGCTTAATGCCGTCCATTCTTCTCGCACCCCCAAGCAACACTTATATTCCAATCGTTACATATCTCAATGTTAAATTCATTTTCAGCTTTAACCCAAATAATATATTCCGGTGGCTGAATGTGACAGCAAACTTTGCCATCGGAAATAAATAAAGTTCCGGTCCAATATGCTGTGTAACCTATATGGTTTATAGCATGGATCTCAACTGCATACTGTCCATCTTCAAAATCACCGGGAACTTTTGCACACCAAACTCCATGTTCGTCCGGTGAAAATTCAAGGGCAAAGCTATCTGCCTTGCCCCAAACTCGTGTTATCATAACTTACTCCGAAATCTGAACACTGATTGTGTATGTCTTACCGGCATCCACAGGATTAGGACTAATCGTTACACCTAAAATTTCCGGTGCATCGGTTTTAAGGTGAACTGTCAAAGTTACCGTTGACACCTTACCTGCTGAATCTGTTGCGGTAACGGTTATAGTATTAGCTCCTGAAGATAAGGTGACGGACTTGCTGAAGGAACCGTCAGAACCAACCGTAACTGCTCCTTGATCTACTGAACCGACCTTTATAGCAACTTTCACAGGTGAAGATGTGGTATCACTTGTTTTACCCACAATGTTAACTGTTGACTTATTTGTATAATCTCCGTTTGTCGGTGAAGTAATATTAAGAGTTGGCGGAACTGTGTCGATTTTGAATGTGCATGTGACAGTATCGGAAGTGTTTCCGTCATTGTCCGAAACTGCAATAGTGACAGTGTTGTTACCTTCCGGAAGTGCTGCATCAGGTGTGTATGAGCACTGATAACCACCTGTTACAGCCTGTGCGGTTATTTTAGAATATGCAATATCGCTGCCGTTTATTTTAAGTTTCAAAGAAGTTAAATCAATACCCGAAAAGCCTGATGTCTGTGAAGCATTATCCAAAATCTTAAAGCTAATGGTTGGATTAGCCGTGATGAGCATTGCACCGCTTGCAGGAGAAACACTTGTAATTGTCGGTTTAATTTTTTCTTTTACATATAACTTTAATTTATCGCCTAAGGTTGAATGACTGTCATTTGCTGTTGTAACATTGCCGGCTTCATCTGTTACAGTAACAGTTGCCGGAAAATAATGACCCGAATTATTGTTATAAGATGAAGCGCTCGGAGCCGTTAATGTCGCCTCATATTTTCCTGTTGATGCGTTATAAGTCAAGTCATAACTTGACCCGTTTATTTGTACTTTAACTGTTGCCATTTAAGTTTACTCCTTATATTTAATCTACATAATATGACACTTGAAAATTTAGCGTTGTTGCGTAAGTTTTCGGTTTAATCTGAAATGTTGTGACACAACCGGGAATTTCATTCCCCTTTGAGCGTATAGCCACTATTCCCACAAGACTTTCATTTCCGCTTGAATTGCTTGTTGTGAAAACAGCCGGTGCATAAATTGCAAGAGAAGAAGGTGCATATTCTTTGGGAATTTGAAAAAGAACTTCATCGGCTTCATGAACAGCCGAACTTTTACCTCTGTATGCTATGGTTACAAGTCCGTTATGATAAGTAAATCTTGCGTTACCGGACTTATCCTCCACACAGCCGTCATATATAACTTCATCCTTGAAATCAACGACTCTCAAGTTTTCTTCATGTTTCTCAACAACTTCCACCATTTTTTCTATGCTCACATAATCATCACCATATTTAAATTTTAGATTATCCACACCTTCTTTTGAATATGTAACACTGTCGGTGTTTCCCTCTGCATCGGCAGAAGTAAAGGTTAAACCTTTTTCATAAAGTTGATAAGCTTCACTTGTGCCGTCATCGAAGTTGATCACACCACTGACGCCAAAATTTATTTTCTTTAGATATTCACCTATTTGCCTTGTGTGTTCTGCAATTCTTTCTATGGTCGTCATGCTTTCCCAATTATCGGGCTGAACAAACTTAAACACCTCAGCCTTTGTAACGGATTGCATACCGTTTCGTCCTATGGTGGTAGTATTTTTATTTTCATCGGTTTCCTTATCTGTTGTTTCAAGGCCGATTTTTCCATCAGCAATTATTCCTTTATAGTTATAATCATCATCAGACGAAGCAGTCACCAAGGAACCTGAGGTTATCCAATCAGCATTTATGCCAAGAACGGAAAGAGTGTTTAAAATTGCGTTCCCGGAACTATCTATACCGCCTTGCCACGCTGTATCATCTCCGTTCCACTTATTTGTATATGCAAAGCCTTCTGAAGTGGTGGTATAAATGTAAGTTGAGCTTTCAAGAGTGGTGGCATTATGGTAATAATATTTAACTGAGCCGTCAGCAAAAGTTTTTGTTGTGGTGTGTAATCCTAAAGCTGAATTTATGCACTTGGAAAATTCACTTTGTGCCTTTTTAAAGTCGGATTGAGTTTTTGTTATGGTCTTGTATTTTTCGGAAATACTAACCGTATCAGTTTGTGTTTCTTCATTGGTATAATTTGCCCTAAGGAAATTCATTATTGCACCGTCATAGTCAATAGTGTTACTCATTACCGGCACAGAGTAATCTTTAGATGCATACCGCAGAACAACTATATCACCGGGGGTTATTTCACTGTCTCCTGTCAAAAGGTTAACTTCCATATCATTATAGCTTATGCTTTTGTTTTCTTCTAAAATCTCTTTAAGGCGCTCGCTTGTCATCAAAACATTGGAAAAACTTATTCCCGGACCCTCACCGACCGTTAAAGTTTCGCTGTTTGTTATACAAGTTAAACTGTTTAATGTGAATTTCTCCTCACCGATAACAGGCTCATCACACATATCTTCGGTCATTTCTTTAGTTGTTTCTTTAAAGAGTTTTACACAACACTTTCCGTTTCGGTTCATGGTGCAATTACCGCCTAAAAAACCAGCTATCTGACCTAAGACTTCCTTTAAAGTCAAGCCCTCTAAAAGACCTACTTTCACACTATCCGACACTCCCAAGACTTCATATTCAACCTTGCACTGTGTGCAGACTTCGGCCCATACATCTTCCAAAGGTGCGCAGCCTTGTTGATCTGTGGGAAGAAGAGATGTATAAACATCACTTGTGTTATATTTAAGAAGACTATACGCTGTAAAGGAAGTCATATTGTCTTCTGTTTTCGGCTTTTCTGCTTTAAATTTGCCTAAAGGTATTTCTTCCTCTGCATCGGTTATAACAATCGGCTCTAAAACGCACCCTGAAATACTGTTTGGCAAATCATATATTTCTGCTTCCACATAATTTATATTGACTTTTCCAAAGGCAAAATTCTCATCACACAATGTTTCATAAAGTTTAAAGCTCATTATATTGTCATCGGTTATGGTGTTTTCCCCGAATCTTAATTTTAACTGCATGTTTTTTGCTCCTTACTGTTCTATCAGTTGTACCTTGTAGCCTGTATAAACCCGAAAATTATTTAATGTAGAGTATAATTTATATGAAGGGGTATCACTATACACCATTCCTGAAAAAATAACTTTTTCACCGTCATGTATTACACATTTAAAAAACGGCAAGTTTTTATTGCTTACAATCCCTTCGATTGCTTTAATTTCCTCGCTTTTAAATGGCGGAAACTCTATATCAATACTTTTCTTTATAGCTTTTATTGAACCCACCATTTTGTTTGATGTGGTTCTTCCTGTCTTTTTCGACCATATCTTTTCACTTGAAAATGTTACCCCCTCTATTTTGGGATAAAATTTTTCACCATTAAGTTCTACATAACCTGACATTTTTGCTCCTTCCGAAATTAAATTTTACTTTATTGTTACGCTGATTATATATCCTTGTCCGGCAATGATAGTGATAAATGGCGTTATCGTGTGGGTGATTACCGTCTACTTGCTAAAATTGATGATGATAAAATTGTTATCATTGTTTTGGCAGTTGGCCATTGACGAGATGCTTATGACACCTGAAGCAATGCCACCGAGAAATCGGTGGCATTATATTTTTATGGGACAGTTTCCGGTGGAAGTTGTAATATTATTTATGTCATCAATTACAGTTTCCGTTATTTTCTTGTTTCCAATATAGATTGGAAATATAATCCGTTGCGGTCCTTGGTTGCTGCTTGGTGCTGCACTTATAACTTCATAGACCGCTTTTTTAATCGTTGACAAGGGTGAAACAACTTCGATTTCACGCTTGTTATCACCAACAATAACCGGTGTTTCACCGAAGTTCTTCGGAACGACTGTACCTGTTGCAAGTTTTGGCGGATCAATCTTGTTGATTTGCATACTTGACGGCAACACCTTGTTCACTGCAGTTATTGCCTTATTTAAAATATCAACAATGCCGTTGACTATTTTCTTTATAAGATTTGTAACACCGTCGGAAATTGTCATTGAAATGGTTGCCGTTTTGTCTGTAATCTTGGACATTCGATCTTTCCACTTGCTTTTCACATCTTCTATTTTGTCTGCAAAAGATGCCTTGATTTTTCCGCTTTTGTCGGTAATCTTCTTTGTTCGATTTTGCCACTTATCTTTGACATCTTTTACGGTGTTAGAAAACTTAGCCTTGATTTTTCCGCTTTTGTCGGTAATTTTCTTCGTTCGCTTTTGCCACTTTTCTTTGACATCGTTTACAGTGTCCGAAAACTTAGCTTTAATATTGGCTGTCTTGTCTTTAATTCCGGAGGTCGCTGTGTTCCATTTCTCTGTTATTTTTTCCTTTTTATCTGAGAACCAGTTTGATATGCCTTCCCATAATTCTGAGAACTTCTCTTTTACTTTTTCCCAAATACCACCAAGACCCTCTCTGAGGCCTTCGATAAGATACCCACCCATTTCCTTCATAACTGTTGAAGGCGAGTGAATACCGAAAGCGGATTTAAAGCCTTCTATAAATGGATCGAAAATATTTTCTTTGATCCACGAACCTATATCTTTAATCTTCTCCCAAATACCGGAAAGCAAACCGGATATGGTGAATTGTCCGTCTTCATACGCTACTTCGTTCCACCAAGAAACCACATCACCCCAAGCACCTTCAATCAGCCCCCAAATTAAGGCAGCTGAACCGCCAAGTGCGGCACCGATTCCTTCTAAAAGTTTTGACGTTATGCCGGAGTAATCGATTGCTCCGAAAAAATCAGCAATCTTGTTGCCTATCTGTTGCCAATCAGTATTTTCAAGGAATGATACCCCTGTGTCCAAAGCACCGATAAAGAAATTACTTAGCTTTTCGCCAATTTTTCCGGTGTCAAGATTGCTTACGGCTGAATTGAGCTTTTCGGAAAGAGTGTTTCCTACACCTGCCCAATCACCCGCTTCAATGGATTGCTTTATTTTATCTAACCATGGCACAGATGCGACTTCATAATTAACTCCACCGGAAGAAGATGAAGAGGAAGAAGATGAGGAGGAATTATCACTTTCCTTTGTTATTTTGTCAAAACCGTAAAGCTGATTTTGAGCATCTGCCACTTCATTTGTGGCTGATGCCACAGAGGACAATGCTGTTGCGGTTGTTTTTAACCCTGCCAATGCAGAAAGTTTATTCAGAAGTTCGCCTATATAATTAGTCACCGCTAAAATATACGGCATCAACTTATCAAAAACAGAAACGACTACATTGATTGCCGGAGCTAGTGCTTGACCGAATGCGTTTTTCAAATTGCTTACTCGGTTTTGCAACTGTTCATTACTGTTGATATATTCACTCACAGTGTTTTTCAGCGTTCCGAAAATGCCTTTAACAAGTGATAATCCACCGGCTACAGTTATAAACTTCTTAAAGCTTGAGGATAAAGATGAAGTATGTGAATGTGTGGACTTTATTTTTTCAGCCACGGAAGTAAAAGCTGTTTTCAAGCCGTTACCGACTGTTTTGCCTACACTTTTCAATTCTGAAAAGACACCAATTGTTGTTTTAACTGTTTTTAGAAGAATTTTAGCTTTTGGGCCTAATGCTTCAAGTTTTATCTGCGACAAATCAATTTTTCTTGTCTCAGCTGCAGTCTTAGCAGCTAAGGAACTCATTTCATCATAGGTATTAGAGGCTTTGCCTTTCAGTTTTTCATATTCGGCACTTGCACCGTCTATTTCCTTTTGAAGCTGTTTTAAAGTTTGTTCCGGTTTGTCGCCTGCCACCTTAATTGTATATTTAAGGTCTTTTTCGTTTGCCACAGACTCTTTCAGCTTGGCTGTTAAAGAATCAAGTTCCTTTTGAGCTTCATCTTTGCTGAGAACTACTTTGCCATACATAACTCCCGTATTTTTGGAAGCCGGTTTATTCATCTCTTCTTTCAAGCTATCTATTTTTTCTCTGAGTGCGTTCGTTTCTTCTTCAGCTGTTTTCAACTGTGCAGTCAAAGGAATATTCGTGCCGAAAGAGCTAAGCAACGATTTAACATGACTATAAGCAGAAGTTAATTCTCCCACCTTCTGTCTTGCTTTGTCAGCCTCTGCAAGCTGTTCTTTATGAGTTTTTGCAAGCTGTTGCATTTGGCTGTCATATAATTCAATTTTTTCCTGAGCTTGTGCAATTGCATTTTTCTCTTTAGTGAAATTCAGTCTTAACTTATCCAATTCGTTTGAAAGTTTCACTGTTTCTTCCGTGGGCTTTTTCATAGCCTTAGAAAGTTCGCTTTTGCATTTATCACTAATTTCAGAAACTGACTTAAGGTCTTTATTCACTTGGGCTGTTTTTTCCTTGAAGTCCTTTATGTTTGCAGTGAATTGCACTCTCAGTTCTTCAACATTCAACTGTTCACCCCATTTCCATAAGCATTTTCTTATATTTTGCAATTGTCAATTCAGCTGTTTCTTCCTCATTCCAATAAGGGAACATCTCAAACATTGAAACCTTCTCCCCTCCACCGGACAAATAAACTGCTGTTAAATATGCTTGCTTGTCAGCGATTATAGACAAGTTTTGATATTCTCTTCGTTTTCGCTCCGTATAAGCATCTACAACTGCTATTATCTCACCCCATGTGCTTAAATATATTTCATTTAAGCGCATACCTGAAATAAGAGCCTCTTCAATTAACGCTTCTATTGTCAGGGTTTTCTTCTTCGGAATATCGAAAGGAAGGCGCATCTTCAGATGTGGTTGCCTCCTTTTCGCTGTCCTGAATATTTCCGATAGATAAATAAACATCGTTATACATTTTGGTTATGGTGTGTATTAACTTTTCGGCTTGTTCTTCCTTAACCATGCCTGAATGTGAGGCAATATTAAAAAGAAGTGTTGCAAAATCCTCTCTGCCGTTATAACCATTATCAACAAGAAGTTCATAAAAATCCGCTCCGGTTGTAATCGGATTTTCATTTTCCGGGAAACCAAGACTCTCTGAAAACACCTTAAGCATTGTTGCAAGATCGTCCATTGCCTTAAATATCAGATCCATTCCTTCGGTTCCTGTTTCTCTTTTTAACTTTAACTGAGATAAAACATTCAATCGCAAATTAAAGTCCTTCAACTGTCCTTCATGCTTAAGCGATAAAGATAATGTATTCATTCAGCGTTCCTCCTTATGTTCCACTTGGGTTTGTGACAGTCCACTTCTTCTGCAATGAAACAGTTGCAGTTGCCGATATCAATTCATTTACTTTTACAGCGTTTATTTTTGTTGTGATATATCCGCTGTTGGTGAAGGTTGTTTTATCCGGAAATTCGACTTCAATCGCCACTGCCTCTTTTTCTTTTTCAAAAGCCTTTAACTTTCTGTAATCGCTTTCCTCATCATCATTTTGATATAAGTAATCAACTGTCCATGCATTCTGCTTTTGCACCCCCGGAATCGAGGTTGATACCTCATCTTTAAATGTCGTGGTGTCCAATTCGTCAGGATCACCGCCAATTTCACCCATTCCTGTTGCATTTCCTAATTCCACATCGTTTATTTTGATTTTTATGCCAATTGAGGCAAGTCCTTTTGTCATAATTACTTCTCCTTAATCTATCAGTCTATTTGTTCGTGTGTCAACTTTTCTGCCGTAACGCAAAGTCTTTCTGCAATATTCTCCCGGAGCTGTTGGCATTATATCCGGTGAGACATATTTTCTGAGAAAACCGACTCGTGTTATCACTTCATCAGCTTTTAAAGACAGTTCCACCATGGTTTCAATATCGTAAGTCCAAATATCAATTTGAAATGCTATTTTATCCACACAAGGTATATTTGTACTTTCATTAGTAAGCTCAAAAAAGGTTATAAGGTTTCCCTCTGCAAAGGATTGAGGAAATTGCATTTTCACTTCATATTCAATATTCGTCTCAATCTCCATAAGCATATTTTTGATTTGTTCTCTTATTTCAACCATGCAGCACCTCCTTCAACACCGATGAAAACTCTTTTAATATATCTTCTTTTGCCTCCTCCATTGCTTCATACATAAACGGAATAGGTTCTTGACCGTGGACATAACGATAAGCAAATCCTTGCTCTTTTTCCTTCTCGCTGAGTGAGTGAAATTTACTTTCATTTTCAGCTGTTATGGGAATTTTACCAAGCCAAGGATCTGTTTTTCTGACTATGCCCAAATCACTGTCTAAGGGATGCCCGGCATTAGTACCGGTTGGTCCGGTTCCGAACTCAACATAAGCTGCATACTCATTAGTTGTGACAGCGCCACCGATTATTTCGTTTTCTTTTTCTTCTTGGAAATCCTCAATACTCGATTTAAGTCCGCTTGTGTCTGTTGGAGCTTTTGCCCTTGAATAACCTGCAAGAATAACACTTTGGCTTTTAACTTTATGTTTCAAACCTCTCACTAAGTCGTCAGCCATATTTTCAATTTTGAAAGAATTCTTTGCCATTTTTTATTTTCTCCATAATTACATGCCTATGCTTAGGATACTTTTTGATGCCGATAATCTTATAATATTCTTTTCCTGTTTTCACGAGATAAAAATGCCTGAGTTCAAATTCTTCGTCAAAAACCGAAGTTTGAAAACAAACATCATATTTAACACCGTATTCTTCAAGCAGCGCTTTATCGTTTACAGGTAAAAGCAAAAGGTTTATCTGCGTTCCGGAGTCACTGACTTTCAATCTTTCGTTGCCATACTTACCCTTTTCAACAGCTGTTTTATAAACAACTGCCGGTTTTCTTAGGCCTCTGAAATTATTATCATTTAACAATTCGACACCTCCTATAAGTTTTAAGAGAGTCAAAAACTGCTTTTTCCCTCTGCATCAAATCCTCGGAAGTAACATAAGTTTCGCTTTCGGAAACCTCCCCTTCCTGATATGATCGAGATTTCAGTTCATGAGAACCTGAAAAAGAAATGATTTTAAGTTTTGTCAGTTCTTTAAGTTTCGGAAGAAACTTCTCTTCCAAGGGAAGTGGCCGGTGTAAATAAAGACTTATATCCGCCTCAGCACAAACAAGGCATGACAACACTGATTCAAAAGATAAAGCACCGATTTTTTCGGTGCTTTTCATTTCGTTTAAAATTTCCAAAGCAAGTTCGTCTTTGTTATACATTGCCGATTTCCTTATTTTCTTCGGCTAACTTTTTCGACTTACTTTGTGCTTTTTTTATTTTGTATCCGGCCTTTTCAAAGATTTCCACGCAAGCGGAATCCACATAAATCTCTTTGCCTTCACCGTTCAACATTATAGTTCTATTTTTCATTTGTTGTCTCCTTATGTTGCCGCTTTACAAATACCGATAAGTTTTTTCTTACTGTTAAGAACAAACGCATCATAACGAACTCTGCCTTCAACAAGCCAACCGCTGATTCCCGGTGGGTCCTCATGAATGTTATAATCCACAAGTTTAATCGGAGATGTGCAAGCACGCTTATTGGTGATAATAAACTCTGTGTTTTCCGGAAGTCGTGTCTTTGGGACTTTGATTACCGGCACACCGTCAATTTCACCGACCTGACCCTTAAGTGAGATCTGTGTTGCTATATCGCCCATTTTGGTGAATGCTTCATCAAGTTTAATCTTTTTAAAGAAGCTGTTTGAACACATTACAACTCTACCCTCTGTGGGTGCTTCTGCATCGTCCAATAACTCCTGAACAGACAAGAAAGTTTCATAAGCATTTTCTTTTGTTACTGTCTGATTAAGTTCAATACCGCTATTCTCACCGATCTGAGTCAAGCGATATGCGTCAAGTTCCGGAATTATTACTTCATCGATTTCACGCTGAAGTGCTTTGCCGGCTTCCATTGCCATTTCAGTATCATCACGGCTCTTTCTGTCAATTGTGAAAGTGAAAGAACGATCCATTCTCATTGTTAATTCCTGAACTTGATTTTCGAGTTCCTTCGGAGTGCCGTAACGACTTGCACCGGTAAGAACATAATCATTTAACGGCACTGTGGGGATTGAAAAGACCTTAACCGTTTCATTTCCTATAAATTCATATTCGTTGTTTACGATGTCATTTGTTAATGCACCTAAAACTATTCTTTCGTCCACTTTAGACGAATATTTTGCTGCATAATTGATTGCCATAAATAATAAATTTCCTTCCTTTTAAATTTTAGCTGTGAAGCCCTTTAAAAAGGCATCATTACTGTTTTTGTCAGAATTTTCATTTTCTTTCGGAGGCCTATCGCCTCTCATCTTTTCGTTTGTGTACTTTTGCACAGCAATATTAAAAGCCTTTTCAAAATTTTCAATGTTTACATTTGTCTTTTCGGCTGTGTCGGCTGTTAAGAAGTCGGCAAAATCAGGATCGAAGCCTCTTTTGGCAAGTTCACTGCCGGTAGCAAGTTTCATCTGTTGGGCTTTAAATGCTTTCTTTTCAGCCTCAAACTCATTTTTTTCTTTCTCAAGTAAATACTTGTCACGCTGATTTTGAGTCATTTTTTCCAGCTTTTTTGCCTCATCCTGCTCTTCTTCTAAACTTGATTGCCATTTTCCTCTTGCTGTCTCAAGAGCCTTTTGCACCCTACGGTCAAATTCCCCTTGCAACTTCCCGTCTGCATTAAGAATTTCATCTAATCGCTGTGCATCTGTTTTCACAGAATTGCCCTCTGCATTATTTTCACCCACAGAGTTCTCCTGCTGTTCTAACTGTTCATTCTCTTCCATGTTTTAGTTTCCTTTCCGTCCACTGCATTTATTTCACCCACAGTGTCCTGTATATTTACAAGCCTTTCGGCTTTTTGGCTATTTTTGCGGTAGGTCTTGCAAGGACTGTATTTGCGAAATAACGCATATCGTCCATAGCATGATCATGTTCTTTTATCGGTCTATCCTCTGCACTTTTGTCGTCCCATCGGTATTCTCCAAATTCTTCAATTATGGAAGTGCAGCAATCGTTTATCATTAATTTTTTATCTTTCAGCAGCTTGGCTGTCACTCTTATTCCGTCAACAACGCTGTTGGAAGCCGGAATAACATTCTTACCGTTCCTTCGCAACAGCGCTATAAAAGAAGCAGCGGAGGGGTCAACAACAATTGCTTTAATTCTTAATCCCTCTGTAAATTTCGCATAGTCGTCAATATATTCGCTGTCGGTCTTTGGAAATCCGTTCCTTCCGGAATAGTAGTATTCTTTTACCCGATACCAAACTCCGTCACAATGACCCCAGAGTCCCATTGAAAATGGGTTCATAGTGCCATAGTCACATGATACATAGTAAGTGTCATATTTTCTTTCGCAAGTCGTCACAATATTACTTCCGTGGGCTTGCTCCGGATAAATAAGTCCTTCGGCTTGCACCCACAATCCCTTTACATAGCGATCATAAAACACTCCTTGAAACTGACTTTCCGCATTTTTTATTTTTTCTTCGTCCATGGTGGGATTGTCTTTCATCAAGAAGTGTAAATGCAGAGCCTTTTTCTTTTCGGCTTGCTTTATCCACTCTTTATAAAACCAATGCTGAGGCCCTTCCGGATTGCAGTTGAACCACAGTTTACTTCCGCTGACAGACAAAGTTCTTGCTATTGCCTGCTCCACAAATGAGCGTGGCATGAGCGCCACTTCATCACAAAGAACTCCGGACAATGTTATGCCTTGAATAAGGGTATAGGAGCTTTCATCTCTGCCACCGAAAATATAAAAGCGGTTAATTTTGCCTTGACCTGCAACCGTTAAAACATTTGATGAGCGTGTGTAAGATAAGTCATAATAAGCCTTCAAGTCATCACTTGATTGCAAAGGAATAACAATATTTCTTTCACAGGATCGAACTGTTTTACCGCAAATGGCAAAATCGGAATTATTAAAACAAAGCATGGCCCACAGAATAAACGACACAGTCATTGCAGATGTCTTTCCGCTTCTGACTGCGCCGTCACAAATTATTGAATTATATTCAGTGTCTTGATGACACCATTTCAAAAGCAACTTTTGTTTTTCTGATAGTTTTGAAAATGTCATTTTTCTCTTCTCTTAATTTATTTCTCTTTTAATGCAGAAAGAAGTTCCGATATATTCTTCTTTTCGTTTTGTGAAGTGTTTTTAGGATCGAATACTGCCAGATGCTTACCGATCATTTCCAAAGCGTTCAACGCTCCTTTTGAATCAAATACATATTCTCCGCTTTCTTCTTTTTGCTTTGTTTCCGGATTCCAAACCATAACCGGTTTTAACTGCATACACTTTTCATAAACATCTACTAAACTCATTACAACCCAATCAGCGGTTATGCACAGTCTTTCTCTCTGTTCTGCCTGTAACTCACGCACGCGCGTGAGAATGTCGGGTTTTGTTAGGTTTTCACTTCCAACAGATTTTGCAGACCTCTTACTATACCCGGAGCGTATCGCTGCCTGAGTTGCGTTATAATCGATTATATATTCTCGGCAAAACCTTTCTTGCCGTTCGTTAAGTTTCTTCGATTTCTTATTTTGGGTTTCTTTCGGCATTTCACCACCTCTCTGTCCTGTATCCCTCTGCATATTTTCTAAGCTGTCGGGAGTCGAACCCTATATGCCCAAAACACCACCCTGAAATTTAACAAGGCGGTGTTTTGTTTAGGAGGTATTTCTTATAAAAAAAATCAACAACGGATATCTGTTTTTGTATTTTTGACAGTTTAATGATATCAAATAAGTAATAGGACATTCAAGGACATTTAAGGACAACTTTTTAAACTTGTGGGATTTTCACATGTTCAAGTGCCGCAGCATGCAGCCTTGTTGCATTTCTGAGTGAAAAATGCATTTGTGATGCTATATCCTCCCAACGCATATATTCAATATACCTCATTCTGAGGAGCAATCTTTCATCTTCGTCTTCAACCTGCTCAATAACGGTATGTATTTCATTTTTCAGATCAATCAATCTATCTATTTCTTCATTTATTTTATCCTGCAACGCCACTATCTTTGTAACCGTTTCACCGACCTTGTCTTTGACGCTGCCTGATGAAATATATTCGTCAAGATCAAAAGTGACCGAAGTCGCAATACAATTAAGCTGTTCAAGTTCTTTCAGATGACTCTTAATAAACTCATTAAGTCTAAATGCCTGATTTAAGTATTCTTTTGTTGTCATATTCTCACCTTTATTACTTTTCAAATTATTTTATCCGTTTGCCCGGAATGTTATTTATCCATTAGCTAATTTTTCACGGTAACACCAACTTTGATGTGGGCTTGTCCTTTACTTCCTTCAAGTGCTTTTTTAAAATGGCAAATCCTCATCTTGAGAAACCTCGTCGAAATAATCATCACTCATATCGGGGGATTTGTAATACCCTGTGGTTGGATATCTGTCACTTTCCTCTGCAACATTTTGAGTGTTTTTCCCAACACAAAAGCTGATTTCATTGGCAACCACTTCAAATGCAGTCCTCTTTGTTCCGGTTTTATCTTCGTAAGAACGGCTTTGGAGAGAACCTGTTAAAGCTATCATCGAACCTTTTTTGAAATATCTGCAAATAAAATCCGCTTTTTGCTGCCAAGCAACAATGTTAATGAAATCTGTTACTCTTTCTTCGCCTTGCTTTGCAAAAGATCTTTCCACAGCAATAGTAAAAGAAGTAACATTTCTTCCGGCTGTTGTGACCTTTAATATCGGATCAGCTGTTAGCCTTCCCATCAGCGTTATACAATTTATCATTTCTTTCCTCCTGTTATGTATGCCGTAATTTCTGCTTTTGCCTCTTCAAATCCTCTGCAAACAACAGCATAATATCCTTGCATATTCAACTGTTTTAGCCAATACAATTGTTCCGTTGAAGTTTTTCCGCCCTTTTCTCTCTTCATTTCAATAAACATACCGTGGTAACCATTTTTGGCAACGGGAAGAAACAGATCCGGCACACCTTTTTTCAAGCCTTCCGACTTCATTTTTCCACCGGTGGCATAACTTCTCTTCCCCTCGTTAGGTATATGAAACAGCAATTCCAAACCCGGATACTTGCATTTTTGATATTCTGCCCACTCAATTAAGAGTTTCTGTTCTTCGCTCTCTGTAAGTTTATTTTTCAGCATATTTATCCCACTCTTTCATCTTTTCATTTAGTTTTTCAGCTTCTCTCTGAGTAAGAAAAACATATTCTCCTATTTCATTTTCATAAAAACGGATAGTGCACGGTTCAAGAATGTCCACGGCTGTATAAATTGTCTCTTCGGGGTATATTTCAATTCTCGTTATCTGATACTTATGCACATTCATTTCTCTGATCTTAAACACAAATTCTTCCGGATCTAATCTCGGTCTTGGAAACTTCATCTTTTTACGCTCCTTTTCCCTCTGCTTTAAATATGTTCATCTTTATTATATTTGCCGTTACTTTTTCCCCTGTCAAGGCTGACACCACATCAAGAAGAGTGTCCAAAAGGCCGTAAAAGTCCTCTTTCGTCAGCTGAGAAGTCAATTCATTAGATGTTTTAACTATTTGCGTAAGTTTTTCCTCTGCAGCTTTTATTCTCTCTTGCTGAAGTAAATATTCGTTTTTAACGCTCTCCGCCATTTTTCTGTCGTTCACATAAGCATTGAAAAAAATCTTTGTGTTTTTCTCTGCATCTTCTTTGGTATGCAAGCCCTCTGCATAAAGTTTATATTCAAGTTGCATTGAGTTAAATGCATTGATTTCATAATACTTATTAAACATTGGAGGCAATTCCCCTTTTTTGTATGCTTGCTTTTTGATTTCAGAAAAATCTTTTTCATATTTTTTCATCTCCAAAGTAGGCATATGAAGAAGATCGGCTTTAATGTTATGGCTTTCCTCCAAGAAGAAACTGTCTTTGTACCCCACAGCTAAAACGGAGTTCATCACAAGGGTATAATATTCAGCAACAGCTTGTGAAAAATGGTGGAAAACTTCGTCACTGTCTTGAGTTGTCACATGGTATAAACCGTCCTCTGCATACCAAAAAGTAATGTCATTGTTTTCAAAAATGTATTTTTTCATATATTCAACCTCACTAAAATATAATCTTGTTTTGGAAGCTGTGAATAGCTGTCCACTGAATTTATATCTTTCTTATCATCTTTCCAAAGATAGTAACCCTTCGGAATTTTTGGCTCATTCCTCCACTTTTTAGCTTCGATTACCTCTCTGACAATTACAGGTTTTATTAAGTTTTGACTTGCATTCCAGCGTTTGCGATAAAGTCCGCCTTTTTGGGCTGTCTTATCGGTTTCCTTGATCAGATATTCTGCAAGCTTGCCATATTGTCCTGTGTCATCAAGAACTGTAATCATCACTTTGCCCATTGCCCAAGACTTCCTAAGCATGTCCACATCAATTTTTTTCAAAACTATGTGGTGGTGAATAGCTGCATTCTCATACTCAGTTACGCATATATATTTGAACTCTATTTCGGCTTGTTTATATTGCTTCTTCAATTCACGCATCAGCTTTTTAAGAATTTTCTTAGCTTCCTCAGCACTTGCAGGTCTGTTTTCTCTCTTATATGTAAACACAGCATGAATGTCACCGCCCTGAAAATTAGCATTGAGAAGTCCTCGAAGTTTCTTGATTGCCTGTTGCTTGTTTACCTCTGCAACTTCTTCCGGAGTCGGTTGCTGATGCGGTTGCCTATTGGGAGAAGTTCTTACACCATATCTTGAAGAAAAATACTTATGCACTTCCACCGTCTTTCCGGCATATATTGTTTGCTTCACATAAGGCACCGTTTCTTTCACACCTTTCTTTTCATTTTTCCGTTTTGCTTATTGGCTTTTTCTCAGTTAGTTTTTCACTTAGTTAATACCTATATCCAGCCTTTAAGCCTCATAAAACGAGGCGAATAAACAAATTATTAAATTGACAAAAAGGCAAAAACAGTGTATAATATTTTTGTGGTTTTAAAGGGTGTTTTCACCTTTTTTCATAGCCGGCAGTTGAACCCTGCCGGCTATTTTTTTATTGAATGACAGAAGTTTTTACTGCATCTGCGTATGTTAATAAGTTTGCTTTCAGTTTTGCTTTTACTGTTTCATCGGAAATCATCTCCAAAGCCTCCAAAAGTTTGACTGTGGTTTCTCTCATTTCTTCAAATAAAAAACTAAAACGAGTTATTTCCGGTGATGAATTTGCCTTGATTTGGGTTTCAAGTTGCTGTGAACGCCTCTTTATCTCCTCGATTTCGGACACTAATTCAGCATTTTGCTTTTTATATTCCTCAACTGCGTTTTCTGCTGCCTTTTTATTTTCAGCTTTAAGTCTGTCGCTCTCAGCCTTGTGGCGGCTTTTATCATTTTGCATTTCAAGGGTAAGTTTCTTAATCTTTTCGTTGAGATGCTCACTTTCTTTTTGAACAGCTGACTTTATAATTTCATCCTTTTCCTCATCGGTAAGTTCACGCACAGCGACGTCATGAGGTCGATTTTCAAGCTCATGGAGTTTTTTCTTTAATTCAGACTTTTCTTTCTCAAGTCGTTCAATTTCAGCCTCATTGCTGTTAACTTTGTCTCTTTCGGTTTCAAGATCAAAGGAAAGTTGTTCCCCTTGTTTGGTAAGTTGGGAAATCTTTTCTTTAAGTTCTCTCGCGGACATTTCGACCACATCATTATTTTCAATAAACTCTGCTCTTTCCATGGGATTAAATGCCGATAACAGCTTTATTTTCGTTATTCCGATACCGATTGAAGCTGTTGACTCAAGTTCATTTTCACCCAAACGCTCAAGAGCCGATATATAATCATAAGCTTGACTTTTTTTCAATCCCACAGCCTTAACCGTATACCCCTCAAAGCTCTCATATCCAAGTTCTGCATAAAGTTTTTTATCACGCATTGTTTTCAAGTTTTTGGCAAAACTAACCATTGCTTTTGCCGCATCTTCACCATTCTTGAGAATTTCAAAATGCAAAACTTTTGCTTCATCTGTTCTTGTCATTTTCAAGTCCGGCGCTGAAATAATATCACTCATTATTTATCCTCCTTAGGCTGTCATTTTAAGAGACTTGTTTTCTATATATGATTTAAACTTATTCATAAATTCAGACACATCTGATGTGGGCGGTCTGTTGCTATATCCTCTGCACTGCACAACCGTTCCGCTTGCTGTTATCTCAACTGTGTAAAACGGAGTATCGGGTTCAGATTCCTTTCTGACGAAGAAAATATAAGCTGTGCCGTTTGCGTGGCGTTCAGTATATCCATAAAACGACTTGCCAACACAAATGTTTTGATAATCTCCCTCTAATATTATTTCTTCAAGGTTTTTGGCAGGCCTTATAAAATATCCGCTTGAATGGAACTCCCACATTTCCGAAAGATAAGAAAACCTTTTTTGGATTTTTTCATCAATACTTTTTTCTTCTAATATGCGCTTTTTTCGTGAATTTTCCCGGGCTTCGGCTCGAAGTCTCCCTTCTTCAGCTTTAAGAATGGCATTTGCTCTGTCGTGAGCTTCAAAGAGATCACGAGGAAACAAAATTCTATGCTCGCAAAGATTCCAACCAAGTGTTTCGCATGCCACGATATAATCGCTATATTCCTCTAAAGGCAACAAAGCACCTTTAGCATGCTTTTTAGTGTAATTTTCTGCCTTGCGGAATGTTGTATATTTCAAAATTTTTGACCAGCTTCGGTCATATCGGTACTGAGCAACATTCCGAATAAAGTATTCTTTCTCCTCACAACTTAGGTTATGTTTTGAAAGTTTTTGCAAATATCCAAGTATTTCAGAACTGCTTTTATCACCATATTTTCCCTGTCTCAGCATTGTTATATCCTGTTTTGACAATTTTAAGAGTTTTTCAGGCGTTTTTGCTCTTACATTAATTAGACTCACTCGGTTATGACTTAATAAATTTGCGAAGAGTTCGGGAAACCCACACTTCATCATATATTCAACAGCTTGGGGATACATGGCATATTTAATCAAGAAGGCAACATAATTTTTGTGAAGTTTGTTTGAGTCATAAATTGTGATCGGACAATATTCAAATCCGGTATTCTTCAACAGCTTATCCGTTAATCCGTAAAGCGTCGATGTTTCATATTCAGAATAAACAGTTTTGAATGCTGATTTTCTCTTATGCCATATTCTCGATAACTCCGCATCTCCTACTTCATAGCCATAATACTTAGCGGTATTGCTATTTCCGTAAAAATACCAATTTTGATCAAACTGATATACTTTCCGATTTTTTGCATCAAGGAAAATTCTGTGTTCCTCATGGAACTGAAGTTCTCCAACATCATGGTTATCATCAATATGATCAAGGCTGAAATGCCGATAACTTCTCGTGACATCAAAATATCTGGCAACAAGCATGTTGCCGGCCTTTTGCATTATTATCACTTTGCCGTAATCCCAAAGCTTATTTTTCCCCCTACCGGAGTCTTTGAATGTCACTTTAGATTTACATTCCGGGCAATACCCTCGTTCATTATGCCGATGATTTCTATTTTCAAAATCTTCCATAGTTTCCGTTCTCTTCTTTTCAAGAGATACAATCTTTTTGCACTCGGTGCAGTAGCCTTTACGCTCTCCACTTGAACGGAAAGTAAAAAGATATGCAGTGTTTATAAGTTCTCTTTGGCATATTTGCTTTTTAAACTTTTTTGGTATTGGTGGAAGCGATTTAAAGAGTTTATTCATTATTTGATCGTCAGTTGCTTTTGCATTTTTCGCTGCCATATTGCACCTCACAAATCTGCAAACACATTAAAATCAAGGATATTTGAAGATGACTTCATCTCATTAAGATCCTCTTTTTCTATTCCATAGTATTCACGAACCCAAGCATACACCGTGGTATGACTCACACACGCACAGCCGTTTACCGCCTTTTTTCGTGCGTTTTCTTTGATTTTTCCATAGCACTTATCTAATTTCAAATCGGCTTTTAATATCTTCTCAGCCACAATATCATTCTTGATGAGTTCCTCGATTATGTATTGACCGATCAACTTAAGAGCCTCGTCTTGCCCTTCACTTTGTTTGTCGATATGGTTAACGGCATTTTGCATGAGTTCTGTCAACGAAGTCACACTCCCCTCTGCAAAATTCTTCAGCAATTCTCTTTTCACGAATTTGCAATATTTTCACCTTGTTTATTCCGAGAGTGGTTGCGATCAGATATGTGCAATATCCGTCAATTAAGTTATAATCACGGTCGATATAAATTGGAGAAAGTTTCTCCCCGGCAATGAAACTTGCCGTTTTCTTGATGAGCTTTTGCGGTAGGGGGTTACTCTGTTTAAACTCATCGGATATTTTCACCTTGGGAAGGACTTTACAACTTCTTCTCACTATTTCAAACATATCAAACCGCCTCCTCTTCCGGCATTTCAGTGAAACTGAACTCTTCATAAGGTATATAAGCCTCTTCTGCATCATCTGCCAAAAAATGGCAATTGCAATCGGTCATGCAAGTCACTTCATCAGATAATTCTATATAATCTTCGTGAAGTTCCCGATACATCTCCACCATTATTAAAGCTATTGTTAATGTAACGGCAAGGGCCAGCTGCCAAAACAGTTGCTTACCGTCAATTATCTCTTGTTCATAGGATCCGAAAGAGCCGATATACAAAACAATCGTTGCGAAAAACGCTATGCCTATTCCGATTTTGGTTATATTCTTTTTCATTGCAAATATCTCCTTTTCCTTGACTTTATCTTTTCAATGTTATATACTGAGTATGGAATTTTTTTGTTCCCGGATCGTTGGTGTTGCCGCACCTGCGGTCCTTTTTTCATTTAATTCCAAAAGTTGATTTTCAAGTTTTCTCATGTATGCATAACACTCATTGAGAATTTTTGAAGCTGTATGTATCTTTTCGGATTTGAACTCGACATTTCTTGTTTCATAAAGTTCCAGTTTACGGATATAAAAATCAATACTTATTCGAGTTTCAATCAATTCATTTTCGAGCCACTCCTGCTTGTCCGTCATATAAACACCTCCTTTCTTTTTAATTATTCAAGTGTGTCTTGCGATCGGGAATCAATTCAAACTCTTCCGGATGGGCGGAAAAATATACAGCTGCCCAACTTTCTAATCTGCGAACAAGATTTTTTTCAAGTTCCTTCAATTCCTCCGGACTTAAATCCGAAAGCAATACGCTACTTCCATCTTCTTGCAACACACGGCATTCAAAGCCTAATGGTTGACTTTTTCTCATAAAATCACCTCATTTAATTTTTATTTGCTTTACAGCTTGACTTATGAATGGGACTATCGAAGTCCTATTCTTTGTTATCATGTCTCTACGGCAGCATCGCACTCGATATCCAACTCACCGGGCAATAATTCAAGTGAAAGCGTAACCGGCTCATTTACACTTGCTTTTATTGCGTACGAGCAAGTCTTCGAGGCAATGTCAACACCGTTAATATAAAGATGACATATCCCGTTATTATGTACGATTTTGACTTTTGAGAGTTGTTCTTTCATGGCGTTCTCCTTTCTTGCGTTTAATAGTTTATTGTTTTTTTTAGTTTGTGTTATGTGGGGAGCCTTTCTATATCAAGTTTCATTTATCAGAATTAGGCGGTGGGTATTGAGTTCAAGTTTATTGAACTTTTATTGCAAAAAAATATGATTGAATTTCTGATTCAGGAAATTCCAACACATTGGCAGCCCTCTGCATTTCAGGTTGTTTCCAAAACAACTTGTTGTTTAACTTTAAAGAAATACTCCTTTCAGAAAGCCCCATTCTTTTAGCAAATGCTGATTGTGTTCCGCATTTTTCAACTATGCGCCCCTGCAATTTTGAGTAATCATAAGACATATTGTTGCCTCTCTTTCTTGTTTTGTTGTTCAACTCTCTTGAACATTTTTATTTTACAGTGAATTTTCAACTTTGTCAACAGTTATTTCAAAAAGATTGAACAAAAATTCACTATACTCTTGAACTTTTCTTCAATTTAGTATATTATATAGTAAACTGAAATAAGGAAGTGGACATTTTGAAAGAAGCGACAACTGCACAAAGGCTCAAACAGATAATGAAAGAAAGAGGCTTAAAGCAAATTGATATTTTGGAAGCCTGTAAGCCATATTGCGAAAAATATGGTGTAAAATTAGCAAAAAATGATTTAAGCCAGTATATTTCTGGAAAAGTTAAACCGGGACAAGATAAATTATCAATATTAGGATTAGCTTTAAATGTTAATGAAGTTTGGCTTATGGGTTATAATGTTCCCTCTTCAAAATACGAACCCGATTCTCCCACCAAAGGTATCAAGATACCAGTTCTCGGTTATGTTCGTGCCGGAGTGCCTATAAGCGCTGTTGAAAACATACTTGATTGGGAAGAAATTTCCTCTGCAATGGCGAGTCAAGGTGAATTTTTCGCTTTATCAATTAAAGGTGACAGTATGGAACCGAAAATCAGCGAGGGGGATATTGTCATCGTTCGACAGCAGACAAGTGTTGATGACGGAGAACTTGCGGTGGTTCTTATCAACGGTAACGATGCTACGGTTAAAAAGTTCTATAAAACCGATAACGGTATTAAACTTATTTCTACCAATCCGAAATACGATCCTTTCTTTTTCACACCGGAAGAAGTCGATTCATTACCGGTGCAAGTGATTGGGAAAGTAGTTGAACTTAGGGCTAAGTTTTAAAAAGGAGCAGAAAATATGAGGAAGTTTACACAAAAGGAGTACAAAACTTTAGCAATCATTGCATGCATACTTTTAGGTATATCAATCATATATGGATTTGTTTTTTTACCACATAGCGTTTTA
The DNA here is from genome assembly GCA_964411915.1 of uncultured Faecalibacterium sp. Taxonomy (GTDB): domain Bacteria; phylum Bacillota; class Clostridia; order Oscillospirales; family Acutalibacteraceae; genus UBA6857. Next base: position 56,666 of record CAYPMB010000007.1, on the reverse strand, counting down.
TTCATTATCAGCGAAATTGTCGCTATATTTCTTTTAATCTATATTATTAAGTTCCCCTTTTTTTCTGATGAAATCGATGAGCTTAAGGAAAAGTTATTGACAACAATAAAAAAACAAGAAAATGAATATAAAGAGCAACAAGAAAAAATGAAGCAAGAATATGATGAGCATCTACAAAAAATGAAAGATGAACATGAAGCTTATGAAAAAGCCAAACAGGAAGATATTCTTAAAATGCAACAAGTACATGAAGATTACGAAAAATCAAAAGCAGATGATTACGAAAAATACCTTAAATTCCGTAACGAAAAACTTTCTCAATTGGACATTGATGTAAATAACGAATTATTAAAAAAACAAAACGATTTGCAAATTTTAGAAGATCAAATTCAAAAAGCAAGATGTGAAAAAGACACACTTGAATTAAAATTTGAAGAGGAATTAGCGGCACAAAAAGAAATCCTTGAAAAGATTAAAGATGAAATTGCTGTTGCTTTATCTGAAATGATAATGGATAAATATGACTATTCCGAATACAAAGGCATTACTTCCGAAGAATGTAAAAACAGACTTACAATTATAAAAATAAAAGAGCAAGAATTATACAGTAATATGACAAAGAGTATTCCTGATGATCAGTGGATACCGGTACTTGAGCGACACAAAAAAATAAATAATCTTAAAGAACTTATACGCTGTTACAACGCAGAATGTAGCAGTATTATTTCAAATATCACTTTTCAAAATATAGATGCACAACGCGAAAAACTTGCTAAAGTTCATAAAAGTCTTAATAAGTTAAATGAGTGTAATGAGATCTCTTTACCGGCTGAACTTCTTGAGCTCAAACTTGAAGAATTGAATGTTTGTTATACTTATGAATTAAAGAAACAGCAAGAAGCCGAAGAACAACGTGAAATCAGGCAACAAATGCTTGAAGAAGAAAAAGTTCGTAGGGAAATAGAGTATGAAAAACTTAGAATTGAAAAAGAAGAAGTACAATTTAAAAACGAAATAAATAAACTTATGTCTTACATGAGTAAAAGTACAAACGATACAGAGAAAGAACTCTATATTGCGAAAATCAAAGAATTGGAAGAAAAACTTTCCAAACTCACAAAAGATAAAGAAAATGTTTTTCAGCGAGAACAAAACACTCGTGCCGGTTTCGTATATATAATTTCAAATATAGGTTCTTTTGGTGAGGATATTTATAAAATAGGTATGACAAGAAGATTAATACCGATGGATAGAATCAAAGAACTAAGCAGTGCCTCTGTACCGTTTCCGTTTGATGTTCATGCAATGATTTTTTCGGAGGATGCACCTGCACTTGAAACTTTGTTACATAACAAATTCAAAGATTTTCAAGTTAATAAGGTTAATGATAAAAAGGAATTTTTCAAAATTGATTTAAATGAAATCAAAAATGTTGTTTTATCGGAGCATAATAAGACGGTTAAATTTACTATGATTGCCGAAGCCGAAGAATATCGAAAAACACTTGATATGCAAGCTTCCGAAAAACAGAAGCAATCCCATCCTCAGAAATACAGTAAGGATCTGATATTATGACAAAAATATATAACTCACTTGCTCGTCTTGGTGAAGAATATTCAATCGAAAAGATTGTGCTTTTCGGCTCTCGTGCCAGAGGTGATAACCGAGAAAGAAGCGACATTGACATTGCCATATATGGCTTAGATAAAAATAAAAGGGTGAATTTTGCATATAGCGTTGATGAACTTAATACACTTTTGAAGTTCGATATTGTTTTTGTTGACAGCAAAACCGAACCTGTACTTATAAAAAATATTGAGAAAGACGGTGTTATCCTCTATGAGCAAGCTGAATGAAAAGCTGAGTAAATTTAACAATGCTATCACTCGCCTTGAAGAAGCAATTTTACAATATGAAGAATGCGGCCTCTCATCGTGCCGGGACGGAATAATACAAAGGTTTGAGTTCTGCACCGAACTTGCGTGGAAGTCGGCCCGTGAATATTTGACTGATGAGGGATATATCGACCTTAACAGCCCTAAATCTGTAATGCGCCAAGCATACACAAGCAACCTCATTGACAATGAAGAAGCCTGGCTTGATCTTCTCTATTCTCGTAATCTGACTTCTCACATTTATGACGAAGCGACAGCAGATGAGATCTTCGGCAAAATCAAGGAATGTTTCCTTTACCTTTTCAAAGATCTTGCCGGCAAGCTGTCAAGGTGAGATTGGTACCGGTTCGCTTGTACATAAAATAAAAAACAGCTCCCCTTTTAGGGGAGCAAAATTTGACTTAAAAATGAGAATTTCAAAAAAACAAGCCGTTAATGTGAATAATGCTCACAAAAAGCAGCTAAATATATTTGTACCATGCGTTATAATTGGGATTTAAGGAGGTGCCGATTTGAAAAAAATTGCAGCATGTTATATACGCGTTTCAACCGATGATCAAGTAGATCTGTCTCCGGACAGCCAGCTTACCGAAATACGCAAATACGCTTTGCAACATGATTTTTACATTCCCGATGAGTATATTTATAAAGATGAAGGAATATCGGGACGCAATGCTTCAAAGCGCCCCGGATTCAACAAGATGATAACTGAAGCGAAGAGAAAGCCCAAGCCTTTTGATGCAGTATTGCTTTGGAAGTTCAGCCGTTTTGCGCGTAACAGAACCGATGCGGTTGTCTATAAAAATTTACTTAGAAACCAATGTGGCATTGAAGTCATATCCATTTCAGAAAACATTGGTGACGATAAAGGCACATCTGTTATACTCGAAGCCATGTTTGAAGCGATGGACGAATACTATTCAATCAATCTTTCAACGGAAGTAAAGCGTTCGATGAAACTCAAAGCAGAAAAAGGCCAGCCGCTCTGCCCTGCCCCATTCGGATATATTAACGAAGATAAGGGGTATGTCATTGAACCGGAGCAGGCTGAGATCATCCGTTATATTTTTAATGAATACAATCGAGGACAAGGGTTTAGAACCATTGCAACCAATCTTGGCAAAATGGGGGTAAAAACCAAAAGAGGAAACATTCCGGATAATCGTTTCGTGGAGTACATATTGCGTAATCCTGTTTATATGGGTAAAATGCGTTGGAATCCCGATGGCAAAGAAGCCAACAAAGTCAGATATCGGACCCATTGTGAAAGCGTAATACTTGTTGACGGCACTCATGAACCGATAATACCGGCAGAGCTTTTTGAAAAAGTTCAAACAAGATTAGATGAACAAAAGGCAAGATACCGGCCTTATCAACGCCAGGAGTCAAAAAGAGAGTGGATGTTAAGAGGACTGCTTAGATGTAGCAATTGCGGTGCAACATTAGTTATGGCAAGCACAAAAGAACCTTCTGTGCAATGCCATAATTACGCAAAGGGTCAGTGTCATGTATCTCACAACATATCAATTCGCAAAGCGAACGAAACGGTTATGCAAGCACTTGAAACAGCAGCGGTAACCTTAGATTTTCAAGTTGTTGCATCGCCCACAAGTGACACAGTCGATGAAAGCGCTGTTATAAAGAAGATGATCGACAACGAGAAAAAGCGTTTAATTAAAATTCGAGATGCTTATGAATTAGGAATTGATTCATTAGAAGAATACAAAGAACGCAAAAGTGAAATCAACGCTAACATTCAGAAATTGCAAGCTGAACTTGAAAACACGAAACCCAAATTACAATTTAACAAAAAAGAATTTGCCAAAAAAATCGAAACCGTCTTAGAATATATAAGAGATCCCAAGCACAGCGACAAGTCCAAAAATGAAATGTTGAGAAACATAGTTTCGCACATTGTTTTTGAAAAAAGCACCCATAAATTCCTTATCTTTTTCCACTTAAGATAAAAATTATATCTTTGTGCAGTAAGGACCGCCGTATTGGGTGATGATAATCTTAGCGTACTGTGGATTGGGATTTTTGATATTTACCGGGAACTGCAATTTTTTCTCATATTGGAACATATTATCACCTACAATCTTTCTGCCATGGCCACGGCTCTTTTGTCCAGCAAGCACCTGAGCCCGTCTTCGGAGTCAACGGGCCGTTCTCACTCTCATATTCCTTAGCCAGAGCGTGAGATTTCTGCGCATACTGTTGCCATAAACTTAACATCTGTGTATCGTCCGGATGAGTATCAAGATAAAGGTGTAAATCCCACATGGCGAAATTTACAGCCGAAAGCCTTTTCAATAAACCGTTATTCATATTCAACACCCCACAAACGGCAAGTCAAGAGCCGGAAAAACCGTTCCTTGACACAATGCCTTTTCCGCATCATAAGTTTCATTACAGATTTGAAACGGTACATAAGCCATAGCTAAAGCGTAATTTTCGGGAAACGCAGAAATTGTCTGAACGCTTTGCCCTCCGCTTATCCCCACATCTCTCCGACAGTTATTCATTGTGGGAGAATTGTTTTGATTACAATAATTATTCAAGTTTTTCACCCCTTAAAAATTCAACCTTTCGGTCTTCCTTATAAGATATGCCTTATAGCATAAAAGGGTGAGAATATAAATAGCTAATTAACCGGAAGTCTGTTCCCACATCAGCCTTTGGCTGACCGCCCGACTATACCGCCGGGCTGCGGCGATTGTCCCAATCGCTGAGGATTACGCGCCCACGACCCCGGGCGCTAATGCAAACAGAAAAAAACAGCAACCAATAAGGCTGCTGTTCATAATTGTTAATATGTAAATTTGTATAGCTCCAAATCAACCATAAAGGTGCTTGGAGATGAAGAAGCAAGTCCAGAGTGCTACAACAAAGAGGCCTTCTGCGGGAATAGCCAACTTTGTATATGGGCATTTCCAGCCTTTGTCAACAAACAGGAAAATTGTTCTTGTAGTAAATACTGTTGTTGCAAAGATCATACCGCCTATCATTGAGTAGTACGGTGTACCTAAAGCTATTGTGAGGTAAAGCAAAAATGCTCCCAATGCAAAGGAAATACCGCCGTAATAAACTCTGATTTCTGTCTTACCTGCATTATCAACAGGCTTAACTGAAAAGCTCTCGGCATTCTTTATAGGGCTTACAATGAAAACAATCGCCATAGCGAAGAAGTATCCCACCAAACCGATAACGGCAACACTGGCAGGTACATTTACAGAAAGTAATTCTTTCATGTTCGTGTCTCCTTAAATGTTGAATTTTGTATAATTATATCATGAAAAATCATGCAAGTAAAGAGGCAAAATGCCCTTTCCTTTACGATTAAAATACTGATTTCAACTTGCACTTATCAAACTCGCAAACAAAGATCTATGGTGTATCCCCCCGCCCTCTTTCAGGCATACGAAAAAACGATCATTAAAATCATATCATTGCTTAATCTTACACGATATAGCGGTTGAAATTTGATTATTTAGCGAAAACAAATGTTGTTATGCTTCGTGGAGAAAGAGTATACTGCTGATTTGTTAATTCGGACGATATATTCTCACAATTATGATTTCCATCAGTAACATAGATTTCAGTTTGAGTGTAATTATCAGCCAATTTAATCGTCTTCTCGGTTTCGGCATTATTGACAACGATCAAAACTACATTTTCACCGTCAGAAAAAGCCACTTTTTCCATATCTTTTTGATAACCTAAGACATCGTTAACCTCAACCCTTGTCATTCCCGGCTTTATGAATGATGAAAACTGCTTATACGCATAGGCTCTGTTGTAATAACATATATCAGTTCCTTGAGCATAAATAAGTCCATCGCTTTGCAATGCAGTCCAGCTTGACCATGAAGTTGCATTAAGCAAAGCCAAATCTTCAACCAAAACATTAGCCATGTGAAGACCACTGTCAATTGAGTTCACATCTATTGTCATGGGCAGTTCGCACCATTCGCTCATTTCAAAAGTTTTATTCGGATAAAAACTGCTGAAAACTTGACCGAAAAGAATCTTTTGAATTTTACTGCCGTCAAGCCAATATGAATGACCGCTGAAAGAATCGCAATACTCGTTCAAAGTCTCATTGCCAAAGAACTTAAACAGATAATCCATATATTTATATGAAAGTTGACCGCTTTCAGGGCCACTGAGTCCATAAGGTGAGTTTCGCTCTTTCATATTTTCGGCAAAAAGTGCAAGCAACTCAGTTGCTTCATCGGAAGAATAATGACAACCTTCCTGTATTACCTCTTCACCGCCCCATTGCCACTGAGGTTCATTTATTGGTGAAATATATTTAACCGGATAGCCTTGTTCGACAAACCAATCAGCTATTGTCAACAAGTAATCAACAAAAGCTTGATAATTTTCTCTTGGTAAATTTGAACCATATTCTTCATAACTACCGCTTGCGTGTCCATTTACAGTCATTGAAAAATGCGGACTGTTGCAAAACAGCACAACCTCTTTTGCGCCATACTCAATGGCATAGTCAAGAACTTGTCTTGCGTTTGCATCGCGGGTAAAATCATAAACATATTCTCCGCTTTCTTCGTCATAAACATAAAAGCTCTCGGTTTTTCTTATTGGGTCATTAAGTCGGCTCTCCGGATTTTCCCATTCGCCGCCACCGATATTATAACGGATAATGTCTAAGCCCAAACCTTCTTCGTCACTATATAAAGCCTTAGCGATGTTTTTTGCAAGCTCCGGATTGTCAATAACTCCTGCCCACCAACACGTACTTGCACCGAAGCCTTCAAATGTTTGATACTGAACAGACTCGTTTATATCAAGAACCTGCACAGCGTTATAGTCAAAGACATAACCGATACCTGTCTGAAGTAAAACAAGAATAATTGATATAAACTTAATAAATATTTTAAACATATAATCACCTCTTTGCTATTTTAGCATAATTATTCGCATATTTCAATTCAAACAAGAAAATTTGTGTCATATTTATTCATTGTAAGGCAGTGTAAACCGAAAGTTTGGACTGTCAGCCTCCGGCTGAGTGCCCGACTATACCGCCGGGCGGTCACTTTCAATAAAGTGTCAAAAAGTAAAAAAGCGAAAATTTCCGTCCACTACTGTGAACTGAAGTGTTGAATGTAATCCGGCGAAGTCGGTATGTAATCAATCCGAAGGTGCAAAAATGATGACATGGTGTTTATCTGCAAACGGACTATATGCACCCAAATGACAGTTACATGGCAATTTTCTAATTGGATAAAAAAATAAAGCACTTCCGAAGAAGTGCTTTATTTTTAACTGGTTGCGGAGACAGGACTTGAACCTGCAACCTCCGGGTTATGAGCCCGACGAGCTACCAATTGCTCCACCCCGCGATATATCGCTCTCTCTTGAGTGCTTAGATATTATATTATAATTATATGCAAATGTCAAGGGTTTTTGCAACTTTTTTAAAATATTTTTCCGAAGGTCTGTAACACCGGTTTTATATAATAAGATAATAAGAAAACAAATAAGACAATTGAGTGATGAGAAGGTTAGAACAATATAGTATAAAGGAATTTGAAAATATACGATAAAGCCATAGAGATGTTGGGGTTATATGTTATAAACGGATTTGATAGTGTGCAATAAAGTCTTGAGATGTTGGGTTATATGGTATAACAAAATTGATAATGCGCAATTGAGCCATGAGGTGTTTTGGATAATAAGACGATAAAGCGGTTTGGTGATTTGATAATCATGTGACAAGAAATCAGGTTACAAAATCGTGTTGCGGACAATAATATACAAATCTGCGCTGTTTACGAGGGCTGCTCCCCGAAATTAGAATTGATGCACAGACTTAAAAATATCGAAACACTGCACCGCATACCCATTAAAATAAATATAAGTTGACGAGAGTCGAACGCAATATAGTTTTTTAGGCATATTTTCCTGGGTACTGCGTCATAAATCCTCGCAATACGAAAGCATTTCAAGGCCAAAAATGTCCGTGGGTGCGTGAAATGTTGTGTTTTAGGCATATAGGGTTCGACTCCTACCAGCTTAACCGTTGAAATAGTTTTGGCTTTTTGATATAATCTAACTAAAATAAACTTTTGCAAAATTAGGTGATCTTATGAAAACTCAAAACTGCATACCAATACAAGCATATAAGGCGGAGGGATTTATCGGCAAATATCAGAAGCTGATTAAAGACACGGTTATCCCCCACCAATACACTGTTTTACGAGATGAAGCACCGGATACGGAAAAAAGTCATGTTATGAAAAACTTCATAAATGCGGGGAAGGCATTAAGGAAGGAAGGCAACGATGACGGTTTTTACGGAATGGTTTTTCAAGACAGTGACGCTGCAAAATGGATCGAGGCAGCGGCTTTTTCTCTCGGTGTTCAGCCGGACGAAGAACTGGAAAAGGAAGTTGATGATTTTATCAACATAATCGGTCAAGCCCAAGATGAGGACGGATATCTGAACACATTTTTCACAATAAAAGACAGGGACAAAAGATGGACAAACCTTCTTGAAGGCCACGAACTTTATTGTTCGGGTCACATGATAGAGGCTGCTTGCGCTTATTTTGAGGCAACCGGCAAAAGGAAACTTCTCACCATTGCCGAAAAAAATGCACAACACATTTATACCCACTTTATCGAAAACAATGCTCCCGGCTATCCCGGACACCCCGAAATCGAGCTTGCACTTCTTAAGCTTTATCACACAACGGGAAACAGAAAATGGCTTGAACTTGCAGAGCATTTCATAAACACGAGAGGTGTTGACACCGACTTTTATAAAAAAGAGGCGGAAAAGCGAAGTTGGAAAGTTTGGGGAATGAACCCGTCAGACACTAAGTACAACCAGAGTTTTGCCCCGGTGAGGAAACAGGAAAATGCGGTTGGTCACAGCGTCAGAGCCGCTTATCTTTACACCGCCATGGCAGATCTTGCAAGTGAAACTGAGGACAAGGAACTGTTTGACGCTTGCAAAAAATTATGGGCAAGCATTACCGAAAGGCAAATGTATATCACCGGTGGTATCGGTTCAACGGTTATCGGTGAGGCTTTCAGCGTGGATTACGATCTCCCGGGTGACACTGCGTATTCGGAGACCTGTGCATCTATTGCTTTGATATTTTTTGCACGGAGAATGCTCGAGAACGAGACAGACGGCAAATATGCGGACATAATGGAACGAGCCTTTTATAATACTGTTCTCGGCAGTATTCAGCTTGACGGAAAACGATTTTTCTATGTGAACCCACTTGAAGTTATCCCGGGAATTTCAGGAGAAGCTCAAACCCACAAGCATACCCTGCCCATGCGTCCGAAGTGGTATGCCTGCGCCTGTTGTCCGCCAAATGGGGCAAGACTTATATCCTCCATTGGTAAATACGCTTACGGAGAAGCAGATGACACGGCATTCTGCAATATGTTTGCATCGGGGGAAGTCAAATTTAAAAACGGCATATCCCTAAGATGCGAAACAGATTATCCATATAATTTCACGGTGAAATATACGGTAGAAAACTCAGGAAACCTTTCAATAAGAATACCCGGTTGGAGTGAAAAATACGATATCAAATCCAATGGGAAAGTAATATATCCGGAGAAAGTCCGTGGATATATTACCCTTAGGGTTTCTGACGGAGATATTATAGAAATCCAGCTTGATGACAGAGCGAGAAAAGTATATCCTTCCACAAAAATCCCAAGTCTTTCCGGAAAAATTGCCATTGAGCGTGGGCCACTTGTTTACTGTTTTGAGGGAGTTGACAACGAAGGTGACATCTTAAGCCTTTACAGCAAAGAAAAAGGGAAAGTTTCACCGGAGAAATTTAACCCCCAACTTCTCAATGGCATTGTACCCATTAAAATGGAAGCATTTAAAACCAAAAACTGTGACAATGGTTTATATTCATATGCAAAACCGGAAAAAACCGATTATACTGCTACGGCAATCCCCTACTACGCCTGGGGCAACCGTGAGGAAAATCAAATGCGGGTTTGGATAGATGAGAAATGACAGGTGTGAGGTGGGGGAAGTACCGCCCGGCGGTATAGTCGGGCGCGGAAACGAAGTTTCCGGAGAAAACTCCCCTCTTGCAGATATAAAATCAAAAACGGCAAGTTTCCTGTTTTGAAACAAGAAACTTGCCGTTTTATATTCACCTTATTCTGACAGTCAGTTTCACGGTCTGCCTTCGGCAGACTGCGCCCACTATACCGCGGGCGCTCCCTCACCCTCTGCTTAACCGCCAAGATACGCTTTCTTGATATCTTCGCTTTCCATAAGTTCTTTACCCGTGCCGGAAAGAGCGATTTTGCCGTTTTCAAGAACATAAGCTCTGTCGGAAATCGCTAAAGACTTACCTGCGTTCTGCTCAACAAGAAGAATTGTTGTGCCGTCTTTATGGAATTGCTGAATCATATCAAAAATTTGATCAACAAGCAAGGGTGAAAGTCCCATTGAGGGTTCGTCAAGCATGAGAAGTTTCGGTCTGCTCATCATTGCTCTGCCCATTGCAAGCATCTGCTGTTCACCGCCTGAAAGTGTGCCTGCGATCTGGTTCTTTCTTTCGCAAAGTCTGGGGAACTTTTCGTAAATGTTCTCTATATCTTCCTTAATGGCTTTCTTATCCTTTTTGGAAAATGCACCCATAAGAAGATTTTGATATACTGTGAGTTCCTGGAAAACTCGTCTGCCTTCCGGAACCTGTGCCATGCCTAAACCAACTAATTTGTGGCAAGGAGTTTTTGTTATATTCTTACCTTCATAAGTAACAGTTCCATGTTTGATTGGAATAAGACCCATTATGCTCTGCATTGTTGTTGTCTTACCTGCACCGTTTGCACCGATAAGAGTAACGATCTCTCCCTCGTTAACTTCAAAGCTGATACCCTTGATAGCCTGTATAACTCCGTAATATACTTCTAAATCTTTTACTTCTAACATTGCCATGATATTTAACCTCCGATATATGCCTTGATAACTTCAGGTGCATTAAGTGCATCACTAACCTTGCCCTGACAAAGTGTTGTACCGAAGTTGAGAACTGTTACTTCATCGCAAAGTCCTGAAACGAATTTCAAGTCATGCTCAATAAGTAATACGGTTACATCAAACTCATCACGGATAAATCTGATGGTTTCCATCAATTCATCTGTTTCATGAGGGTTCATACCGGCTGCCGGTTCATCGAGAAGAAGAAGTTTCGGATTTGTTGCAAGTGCTCTTGCAATCTCAAGTTTTCTCTGTTTACCGTAAGGAAGGTTGCAAGCCAGGTTGTTTCTTTCATCTTCAAGGCCGAAAATACGAAGAAGCTCCTTTGCTCTTTCTCTCATTGCTATTTCTGTTTCATAATGCTTAGGTAACTTGAGCATACTTACAAAGGGATTGCATTTAAACTCAGGCTGATTATGAAGTCCAACAAGAACATTGCGAATAACGCTCATGTTGTTGAAAAGTCGAATGTTCTGGAAAGTTCTTGCGATACCTTTATGGTTAATTGCTTCTTGGCTCTTGCCCTTAAGCTCTTCACCGTCAAGAAGGAATGTGCCAGTTGTTGGCTTATAAACACCTGTAAGAAGGTTGAAAACTGTGGTTTTACCTGCACCATTAGGGCCGATAAGTCCGTAAAGCTGATTTTTCTTGATCTTCAAGTTAACATCGTCACATGCTTTAAGTCCACCAAAGGAGATACCAAGATTTTTGGTTTCAAGAATATATTTTTCTTCCATTTTATCTGTCTCCTTTCACTTCTTTGTCCGGTGCGTAGGGATCTTCAGTTGTCACATCAACTGAAAGAACCTCGTCCATTTTGATTTTAGTAGGTATTACATCCCACTTAGCAGGATCGGCTTTAACTTTTGCCGGGTTCTTCTTTTCTCTCTTGCTGATAAGGTCCTTGATTGAGAGCTTCTCTCTGACAGGCTTAAAAGCAGGTGCGTTATTGAAGATAACGGCAACAATAAGAATAATTGCATAAATAAGATATTTATATGCTGCAAGGTCGCCTGAAAGCTGGCTTTGAAGAATGAAGTTAAGGTAAGTGATACCTGTTGCGGCAATGATTGAACCGGTAATACTACCCATACCGCCAAGAACGACCATAACGAGAATTTCGATAGAATAGTTATAAGAGAAGAATGAATATAAGATCGGTGTTGTGTAAGAACCGTAAATAACACCGGCGATGCCTGCAAAGAATGCGGAAATAACAAACACGAAAAGTTTATAATATGTTACATTAACGCCCATTGCTTTTGCGGCAATTTCATTGTCTCGAATAGCTGTAATAGCACGGCCGTGCTTACTTCTGATAAGATTTTCAATGAGGAAAAGAATAAGGAACAACACAACAAATGCAACAATGAAAAGGTCATTGCCATACTTATTGGTACTCATACCCATTGCGCCACCGAATGTTTTAACATTCTTAAAGATGTTTCTTACGATTTCACCGAAAGCAAGGGTAACAATAGCAAGATAGTCACCTTTAAGTCGGAGGGCGGGAAGTCCGATTATAAAGCCGAATACAGCGGCAATAAGACCACCCACAAGCATTGATATAATCAAAACCACCAATTTTGATGGGATAATGGTTGTGAGATAATTGGAAACAAAACAGCCTAAGTATGCGCCCACACACATAAAGCCTGCGTGACCTAAGCTAAGTTCACCGAGAAAGCCGACAACAAGATTAAGTGAAACAGCAAGAATAATACTGTAAATTATCTGAGTGAGCAAACCTGCACTTGAACGAGGCAAATTTCCTGTTACATTAAGGATCATTGACACCGCAAACATAAGTATTACGATAAGATAGTTAGTGCAATGCTTGAGTTTAAATGTATTTTTTATATTCTTAAAATAATTCATGCATTACACCTTCTCTCTTCTCTTTTTACCAAGTAAACCGATTGGCTTAACAAGGAGGATTATGATAAGTAAACTGAACTCAATAGCTGTTGTGTAAGGAGCGAGAACAGGAATACTTAATGCCAACTTTTCGATAACACCCAAAAGTATGCCACCAAGCATTGCACCGGGGATAGAACCGATACCGCCAATAACAGCAGCTGTGAACGCCTTAATACCCGGCATTGAACCCAATGTTGGGTTAACGCTTGGGATCTGCATAAGATAGAACACACTTGCAAAAGCAGCAAGACATGAACCGATGGCGAAAGTTATCATAATAATTCTGTTAACATTAACACCCATAAGCTGTGCTGCTCCCCTGTCTTCTGAAACAGCAATCATGGCACGGCCTGTTCTTGTATATTTAACAAAGACCTGTATGGCAATCATAAGTATTGTTCCCACAACAAGTGTGATAACTGTTGATGAGTTGATCTCAAAAGAGCCCAACTTAACCATACCGAAGTTGCCAATAGTTACCGGCTGAGATTTGGAGTCGAAAATAATCTGTGCAAGACTTTGAAGAAGATAACTGACACCGATAGCGGTAATAAGAACTGCAAGAGGTGAAGCACCTCTTAAAGGCTTATAAGCCACTTTTTCAATCACAATACCCATTACGGTACAAACGATAATGGAAAATATTATTGCCAATATGGGGTGACCGCCTAAGGCAAGAGTCTGGAAGATGGTATAAGCACCGACCATAATGATATCACCGTGGGCAAAGTTAAGCATCTTGGCAATACCGTAAACCATGGTATAACCCAGGGCGATAAGGGCATAAATACTACCCAAACTAAGTCCGTCAATTAATGTTGTCATAAATACCTCTTTAAATTCCGACAGCAACAAAGTTCTGTCCATTTTATTTAAGCATCAGTAACCACTGATTAAAACACACCCGAATAATGCATTTTAATCAGGGGTTACCTACATATCTATAAGCCACACAATCGGGTGTCATATAAAATGACACCCGATTATATTTGTTGCCAATCAATAGATATGATTAGTTAAGCTCAACGATCTGAGGAGCCTTTGTGCAAGCACCTGAAGCGTCCCAAGTCATTTCACCTGTTACACCTGCATACTTAAAGCTGTCAGATGTGATTGTATCTTTGATAGTATCGCAAAGTGTGCTTGGATCGATTGTTACATCGTTAACACCTGCTGCCTTCATAGCTTCATAAATAACCATAACTGCATCATAAGCATCAGCAGCGAACTGGTCAGGAGCCTTGCCGTTGTATTCTTCCTTATAAGCTTTAACGAAATCAACAACCTTGTCTGATTCGTTGTTAACATCGAACGGAGTGATATACTTGATTTCGTTTGTTACAGTCTCATCAATCTGATCTGCAACACCGTCAAGACCGTCACAACCATAGAGAACTGCATCGCAGCCCTTTGCAGCAGCAGCCTTAGCAATAAGACCTGCTTCTGTGTAATAGATTGGAAGGAAAATAGCATCGCAATCCTTGAGAGCTTCGATCTGAGTTGAGAAGTCCTTTTTGTTTTCGCTGTCGAAATACTGAACCTTATATTCAACGCCGAGTTCATTCATCTTTGTCTGGAATGCTTCATAAACACCTGTTGAATATGGGTCGCTATTATCATAGATAGCACCGATATTTGTGTATGCATCAGTGATTTTTTCTGCTGCAAGGTAACCCTGGTCAGGATCGCCAAAGCATACACGGAAGCAGTTGTCACCGCTTTCAATAACATTTGCGGCAGATGCTGACGGAGTCATGAAGAATACGTTATCTTCATTTGACTTTGCACCGAAAGCAGCAGCTGAACCGGAAGTAACACTACCGATTGAAGCCTGCATACCTGCTTCGTAAAGAGCATCGTAACCTGTCTGTGCATCAGCAGCAGCAGCTTTATCGTCTTTCATGTCAAACTTAAAGTTAACACCATTAAGACCACCGTTTGCGTTGATCTGCTTAACTGCAAGTTCTGCACCTTCCTGAACGGAAATACCGTAAGAAGAAGCGTCACCTGTAAGAGGACCTGTGCATCCGATTACATATTCTGTATTGTTTGCAGCATAGTTAGTACCTGTTGCAGCGTCGCCACCGTTTTCTGAGTCACCTGAACCGCCACAAGCAGCGAAACAACCGAGACAAAGAACAGCAACTAAAAGAAGAGCTAATACCTTTTTCATGATTAAATCAAGACCTTTCTTTTTTAATATCGTTTAGCTCCATATCAAAGGCTTATATGTATTTTCCTTTTGGTATGTAATTGAAATTATAGCATTACAAAAGCAGAATGTCAATAAAAAATTTACTGTTTTATCAATTTAATTCGTGAAAATATTTTAATGATGTAAAATTGTAAAGTTTGGTGAGCGCCCGCGGTCGTGGGCGCGTAATCCTTGGTCTGCCGGAGGCAGACTTAGCCCGGCGGTATAGTCGGGCTGTCAGCCGAAGGCTGACCTCAACGCAAAAATCAACAGCCACCTACTAAGGCGACTGTTGAAGATCAAATTTGTTAATTTGCTGCTTTCGCATTTTTAAATTCAGACTGCTCAAATCCTAAAGAAGATGCGATAAGTCTTGGCACCATGTAATTATTGATTGCTTCACCGTTTTCGATAAAGTTGCTTGAACCGTAAACAAAAACAGGAACATTGGTGCTTGAATGTGAGTCTCTTGTATATTTGTATTCACCGTCTTCATACACAATTTTACCGGTTTCGTGGTCTGCGGTGATAACAATAAGTGTCTCGCCGTCCTCTTGAGCAAATTCAAGAGCCTCAGCTATTGCCTTGTCAAACTCCTGAAGAGCAAGAACCATCTTGTCTTCTTCGTTTGCGTGTGAATGTTTGTCGATATGTGCACCCTCAACCATAAGGAAGAAACCTTCTTCATCATTATCGAGAATATCAATAGCCTTTTCTGTCATTTCGGAAAGAGTAGGATCATCTGTTCCGCTGTCACTGTTCCATGTTGCGCCGTCAAAAGAGCCGAAACTCTTTGAACCATTCTCCAAACTATCCATTTCTTCTTCAGATTCAATGACAGTAAATCCGTTTGCCTGAGCAACTTCCGGAACAAACAATTCATCTGTATTACCCCAGATAAGATCAAAATCAGAACTCATCTGCTGCTCAATGATATCATCATTGTTTCCGCGATCACTTGTGTGAGCTGTGAATGATGCAGGAGTTGCACCGGTTGTCTTATCAGTTGTAACAACACCGGTTCTCATGCCGTGATCATTGCAAATTTCGGTTATGTTTGTCGGTCTGCTGTAAACCTGAAGTAAATCAGCAAAATATACACCTACATAGCTGTTTCCGGTGCGTATGCCCGATGAAAGAGCTGTTCCGCCTGCCGCACTATCGGTAACAAACCAGTTGGCAGATCTTGTTTTTGATTGACCTCTGAGCGGGAATGTTTCCATGGTAAGAGAAATATCCAATTTGTCTTTTGTCCATTCAAGATGATTTTCGCCCATGCCGTCACCGATGAATAAAATCACATTTTTGACTTGATCTCTGCCCTCCACATCGTAAGGTGTAAGTTGTGTGCAGGAAAGAATTCCAGTCACCAACATGGAAAGCACTGTAAGTATTGAAACAAGTTTTGGCATATTATATTTTCTCCTTTGCAATATAGTAAGCTCATTTTAATATGTTATTACAAAATTGTCAATACACTTTTTAGCATTTTAGTTAGTTTATTATTGTCTTTTGTTTATATTTTGTTTTTTATTCTTGATTTTAATTATCTTTTGAATTATACTGAAACTGAAAAAACAAAAGGAGATTTTCCGTGGAATTTTATCAATATAATATAAACGATTTTACAGCAGATGAATATAAATATTGGTATTCTGTTATGAGGAAAGATAAGCAAAAGCGAATTGACGGATACAAGAAAAGCGATGACAGGATAAGGAGTGTCTGCGCTCACATGTTGGCGGTGAAAGCCATGAGTCAGATTTCCGGTATAGCTGAGAAGGATATTGAAATATATGAAGAAGAAAGCGGAAAACCATATTGTTCCATTGAAAACACCTTTTTCAGCATAGGGCACTGTGACGAACTTGTTGTTTGCGCTGTCAGCACAAAACCTATTGGTGTTGATATTGAAAAAATAAGAAAAATCAATTTAGCTGTTGCAAAGAAAGTCTGCACAAAAGCTGAACTGACATATATTTTTAATAAGGAAATGAATGATATTGATTTTTCAGATGAAGATCCGGAAATTCTCTCCCGTTTTTTTGAAATTTGGGTAAAAAAAGAAGCCTTCGGCAAAAAGGAAGGTTTCGGAATCGGTTATAAAATGAGCGAGACTGATGTTTCATATATTCCTCATTGGCGGAACGGCGAATATGTGATCGCTGTGGCGGAATAGTTTTTTGAAACAGGAAGTCTCCTTCGTCAGCCTTCGGCTGACCGCCCCACTATACCGCGGGGCTTCGCGGTTGTCCCAACCGCTTAAAATTCCGCGCCCACGACCGCGGGCGCTCCATAAAACAAATCTCCCCTACCACCGCAGGGGAGATTTATTCATTTAAAATCAGTCTTCGTCTTTATATTCTTCGATGAGTTCGATAACGTCAGCAACTGTTTCTATTCCTGCAACCGCGCGGTCGGGAATTTCAAGTTCAAACTCATTTTCAATGGCAACAGCAAGGTTAACCAATGAAAGTGAATCAAGAGCAAGATCTCTTCTGATGTTAGTTTCTTCTGTAATCTGCTCCGGTTCAACATCAGCGTAATCACAAATGATTTCTCTTAATTTTTCCAACATACTAAAATACCCTCTTTAATTATATTTTTACTGAAATTTTTTCATTATAAGCGTCTATAACCGCTTGTCTGACAACTTTTCTTGTTGATGTTTTCGGGAATGGCTCGAAAGACACCATAACATCTTGAACTTTCTTTGATGATGAAACAAGTCTGTTAACTCTTGATACATCGTCATTGACCATCTTTTCAATTTCTTCCTTGGACTTGTCCGGGAAATCTGTGGGTTCAACATAAAGACCGACAGCAATCATCTTCATATTCTTGCCACGAACTTCTTTCACCGCTTCAAAAGCAACAACTTCCTTGACATACTTGATGCCTTCCATGATATTGCTCTCGATTTCTTCCGGGAACACATTTTTGCCGTTATCAAGAATAATCAAATTCTTCTTTCTTCCGACAATGAAAAGTTCGCCCTTCTCATTGGTACGGCCATAGTCACCTGTTTTGAACCAACCATCTTCAAAAGAAGCTTTTGTTGCCTCTTCGTCATTATAATAACCCTTGGTAACATTTGCACCTTTAAGCCAAACTTCGCCAACTCCGTTTTTATCCGGATCGTGAATGAAAAACTTCGCTTTTGGGAAAACATAACCGGCTGAAGTCGGATTTACACCTGCTTCAAGGTTAAGTGTTACTGTCGGTGAAGATTCTGTCAAACCGTATCCCTGGTAAACGGTAAATCCAAGTTCATACAAACCTGTTACATGCTCAAGTCTTGCAGGAGCACCACCGCTTACAAGTGTTGGGAAGTTATCACCGAACTTCTTTCTGATAACACCAAAGAGTTGATGTCTCATATCAATTCCGTGACTTAAAAGGAAGTTACTGAATTTAACAAGTTTTCTAAGCATTGGAGCTTTACCGGATTTCTCCGCTGCTGACCAAATGCCTGTATAAATACCTTCAAGTACCAGAGGCACTGAAACAAATGCGTCCGGCTTGAAACGCTGAAGATTAGGTAAGATATTACGAAGGCTGTCATTTATGTAAAGAACAGCATTCATATAAAGTGAAGTCATAACAGAACAGCTTAATTCATAAGCGTGGTTCATGGGAAGAACGGAAAATGAAGAGTTTTCCTGTGCGATGGTTGCACAAATACCCTCAACATTTGATGCAAAATTATAATGAGAAAGCATTACGCCTTTGTTTGCACCTGTTGTTCCCGATGTGAAAAGAATAGCAGCCATCTGATCTTTATCTGTAATCTTTGAATCGATATAACTTCTGTCACCATCTGCAATGAGCTTTCTGCCCATTTCGATGAGATCTTTGATCATCATGAAACCGTCTGTGTTTCTTTCCTTACCGTTAAACATAAAGCAATGCTTAACTCTATCGTCATTCTCCATGTGATTTTTTGCCATCTTGTAATAAGTCTTACTGCAAAGTATAGCCTCGCAGTCAGCCTTTGAAATCAACTTGCTTAATTCATAATCGGTAAGATCCTTATCAAGGGGAACTGCAACACCGACACCGCAAGCCACAGCAAAAAATGAAACGATCCAATTATATGAGCCTTCGCCAACGATCGCTATATGCTTATCCTTAAAACCCAAGCTGTTAAGAGCAGTACCCAGAGCATAAACGTCATCACAAAACTGTCTTACTGAATACTTAATGAGATTTTCTTTGTTCTTCTCATCAATTTCAACAATAGCCAATCTGTCACCGTAAACAGGGGTCATTCTGTCAATCATTTCTTTAAGGTCTTGAATTTCTCCTGCTTCAATCATTTTATGTCTGAGCTTTCCAAGCACGACATCAACTTTTCTTTCGTTATCTTTGCGCATCTCAACCTCCGAAGATATTAAAAATATTTATTTCCTAAAATCATCCAGATTGTCAAGAATTTCTCCAACCGTGATATCAGGATTATTAAGACCCATTTTCAGAGCCTTCATTGCATTATTATGAAGTAAATCTATTGTCTCCACAGAAATAAGATGAGGTCTGTGCATATAGATAAACTCTGTTCCTCCGTTTTTAACATCGGGAACTGCAAATATGTAAAGAGGCATTGAAAATCTGCCTGTTTCATAGGCTGTAAAATCAATATCAAGACTTGAATCCTTCATTGCATGTCCGATAGGAAGCCATGAGAACATAAGGCATGACGGGCCCTGAGAGGTAGCATATCCGAAAATCTTCTGCTGCATAACTCTTGCCTCAAGATATGGGAAGTCCATGTGACGAAGAAGAGAAGTTCTGCAAGAGGAAACCTTGCCGACAGCCTCGTTAAAGGTGTCTGTTTCCTTTGTTATAACTCTTATCTGTATCGGCTGTGTAACACAACCGCCCATCATCTTGTCCTGTTTCTTTGCTCTTCTGCCACACATAAGCATATTAAGAACATCATCTGCTCTGTAATTAACCTTTGATGCATGGGCTCTCAAAGCGTAAAGGAATACACATTCGGGAGTAACAAGATGCTCTTTACAATAATCGTAAACTGCATTTGTTTCAGCCTCTGACATATATCTGCGTGTAATTGAAACTTTATCATGGAAAGGATCGAAAGCCTTTGGAACTCTTATGCTCGGATCCTTTTTCCTTGCTTTTTCGAGAAGATCCGGACCGTGAACACCGGCATAGAAAGGCTCCTGATTATCTGCCCAATACTTCTTGTAAAATTCCGCATCTTTTCCATGAAGCTTCTCGTTGGTAAGATAAGCAAACTCTCTCTTTATATGATCTTCATAATTATACAAGGGTGCGGGAAGTTCTGTTCCGTTTTTAAGTGCATTATAAACAGCAAGTAAATCCTTATAAAATACGGCAGCGCCTAAAGCGTCTGTCACAATATGGCTTACATTAAAGTAAATGCCCGATTTACCATCGGCTGTTTTGTAAAAAATAACTCTGAAAGTCTCACCCTTAAGGAACTTAACAGGTGTCTTTGCGTCCTTTGAAAGGAACTTATCCTGCTCTTCCTTTGACTTAAATTCCATAACCGGTATATTATCAACTTTGTATGGATCGATGAAATACTGCTTGATCTTACCGTCAACCTTTGTAAAGCGGAGGCGAAGAGCATCATTTCTCTCAATTTCAATATTAAATGCCTTTTTAAGCAAATCGAAATCGATTTTCTCCCCTACGGCTATTGATGCCGGAATTTGAATTACTTCCTTGTGAATGCTATACTTTACCATTATATACATTGTCTGCTGAGACGGTATAAGGTCGTAAAGTGGCTTGTCAATCTGAACATTCTTTGCCATAGTTTTTCCTTCTTTCTTAAGGTAAATTTATCCCCAACCCCTTTTCCACGGGGGTTTTTACATTTTTATAACGGATACACGAACCGCAATTTCAAAACACCGATACGCTTTTCAATAAGAACATAATACTGTTCTTTCCGGCTTATGGGGGTTTTCTCTAATAAGCCCAAAATCGGTGAGTTTAACACAAACTATTATAATGATAGCACACTATATATGCTAATGTCAAACCTCTTTAGTCAAATTTAAGCTTTTTTCATATATATACAATATTTGTCATAATTATGAATATTGTTAATGTATGATTGTGAATGTTATTTTATTGTAACGATAGTTACACCGGATTCGCCTTCACCGAAAGTGCCTAATCTGAACTTTTTAACAGCCGGATGCTTTCTCAGATACTCCTGTATTCCTTTGCGAAGTACACCTGTACCTTTTCCGTGAATGATAGACACTTCACCGATACCAAGCCTCATTGCCTGATCGATGAACCTGTCAACTTCAAGTATGCCTTCCTCAATATTCATTCCTCGAAGGTCACATTCTGTTTTTGCGGGAGTATCAAAACGGCTTTCACTTGTTCTCGGATTTACGGAACGGGTCTTTTTCGGCTTATTCGATTTCTTTTCACCCACAAGCCTTAAGTTTTCCAGCTTAACCTTAGTTTTGAACAAACCGCTTTGTACCATAACCATTCCTTTTTTGTCAGGTAAAGCCGTAACCTCAGCTTCATTGCCTAAATCCGCAATAAGAACTCTGTCACCGATTTTAAGTTCACGGGGAAGTACATATTCTTCACCGTCATCAAACCTTTTCACCACCGGATTGGTTATTTCGTCAAGTTCCCCAAGGCTCTTTTTGATCTGCTGACGGGCTCGTCTTGCCAAATCGTTGGCATCGGCAGACTTTGCCTTTTCTTTCTTAAACTCATCAAGTTCAAAAAGTAAGGCGTGTGATGCTCTTTTCGCCTGCTCCACAATGCGCAATGCCTCTCCCCTTGCCTTCTCGATTTCCTGTTCTCGAAGTTTATCAATGCTTTCCTTATATTCTTTTGCCGTCTCTCTGTCCTGTTGCGCTTGCTGTTTGAGAGTCTCGGCTTCATCAA
This sequence comes from uncultured Faecalibacterium sp., assembly GCA_964411915.1. Classification (GTDB taxonomy): domain Bacteria; phylum Bacillota; class Clostridia; order Oscillospirales; family Acutalibacteraceae; genus UBA6857. Next base: position 34,741 of record CAYPMB010000007.1, on the reverse strand, counting down.
TTTTAACTTCATAATCCTGTCGGCTCTTTTCAAGACTTTCAACCACATCTTCAAATCTGGCATTCTCTGTTGAAACCAAGTCTTTGGCTCTGTCAATAACTCCGCTGTCAATTCCAAGTTTAGCGGATATGGCAAAAGCATTGGATCTTCCCGGAACACCGATAAGCAAGCGATAAGTGGGTTTAAGGGTTTTAACATCAAACTCACAGCAACCGTTTTCAATTCTCGGAGTCTGTAAAGCATAGGCTTTCAGTTCCGCATAATGAGTTGTGGCAGCAATTTTAGCACCCTGAATGTTAAGTCTTTCAAGTATTGCCATAGCAAGAGCCGCACCCTCAACCGGATCTGTACCTGCCCCAAGTTCATCAATGAGAACAAGACTTTTATCATCGGCACGTTCCATTATACTTTTAATATTGGTCATGTGGGCGGAGAAAGTGGAAAGTGACTGCTCAATGCTCTGTTCGTCACCGATATCCGCAAGAATATTATCAAAAACGGAAATAACACTTCTGTCACCCACAGGTATCATAAGTCCGCACATAGTCATAAGTGTCAGCAAACCGATAGTTTTAATTGAAACTGTTTTGCCGCCGGTATTCGGGCCGGTTATAACAAGAGTGTCAAAACTTTCGCCTAAACTCACATCAACGGGAACTACTTTATCCTTATTTATTAAAGGGTGTCTTGCATTTCTCAAATTGATTATGCCCTCATCATTAAGCTGAGGAACTGAGGCTTTCATATCATAAGCCAGTTTGGCTTTTGCAAAAACCAAATTGAGATAAACCGCATTTTCATAACTTGACTTAATGCTTTGGGCAAAACTTCCTGCCATTGCTGAAAGTTCTGCAAGTATTCTGTCTATCTCATCTTTTTCTTTTCCCTGAAGAACTTTAATCTCATTGTTGGCCTCAACGACAGCAGTCGGCTCAACGAAAACAGTTGCACCGCTTGAAGAAGTATCATGGACAAGGCCTGATATCTCCCCTCTATGTTCCAATTTCACCGGAACAACATATCTGCCGTTACGCATGGTAACAATAGGCTCACGAAGATATCTTGAAACGGAATCGGAATGGGTCATTTTATCAAGTTTCTCTCTGACCCTTGCCGATGCGGCTCTGATTTTTCTTCTGATGTTATAAAGTTCGGGAGATGCAGAGTCAGACATTTCTTCTTCGCTGATAATGGAAGATGTTATTCTTTCTTCAAGGAACTTGTTTGGCATAAGGCTTTCAAAAAGTCCGTCAATCTTAGTTTTCACTGCACTGTTTCCGTGCCAGTTTGAAAGAGAACGAATAACACGCAAATCCTCTGCAATATGTAAAAGTTCCGTCATATTAAGTACGCCACCGGCATCTGCTCTGCTCAGAGCGTTATTCACATTAGTGAGAGAGCCGAAGTTCGGCGCACCGAAACGAGCCATAAGCATATGAGCGTCCTTTGTCTGATCAAGCAAAGTCTGAACTGCATTAAGATTTGTCACAGGCTCTAAGCTCAACGCTTTTTCCTTTGCATCTTCACAAGTGGTCTGTAAAGCAAGCATATCAAGAACTTTCGGAAGTTCAAGAGCAACCCAATGTTTATTCATTTTACCCTCTCCTTTCATTTAATCATTTTATAAAAATCCAATGTTTTATATTTCCTCATGGTCACATGAAGAAGATATCTTTCAACGCTTTCTTCAAATTCTCTTAAAGCCTCCTCTTTAAGGCTAAAAGAAAAAATCCTGTCACTTTCGGAAAAAACAACATGACGCATAGCAGTAATAACACTTATGGAAAGAGGAAGGTGGTATTTATTGTTATTGCATTTATCACAATAGATTTCACCTTTTGCTATGTCAAAAAACATAATGTCGCTTTCAAATTCCCCGCAACAGTTGCACCCTACCAGTGACGGCATATAACCGGACATACTCAATATTCTCAATTCAAATACGGCTTTAAGAAGTGCCGGCTCTTTTTTTCCTCGCATTAAAAGATAGTTTGTGTTAAGAATTAACTTTAAATATTCCTCGCTGTCTTCTTCTCTGGGAGACAACTCGTAAACAAGTTCGCAAAAATACTGGGCTAAAGCAAGATTTTGTATATCCCCTCTCAAGTCGAAAAAGGTTTCTTTCGGTCTTGCTTCTTCAACGGAAAAAATATTATTTCCCGAATAAATGTCAAAATCACAGTAACAAAACTGCTGTGTTCCTGCGTTTTTTCGGCTCTTCGGACTTTTTGCTCCACGGGCAAATGCCCTGATTACACCTCTGTCTCGTGTAAGCAGGGTCACAAGTTTATCATTTTCAGATATTGTCTGTTCTCGAATGACTATCCCCGTTGTTTTTATATGCATTTTCCAAGTCCTCTTTTGACGGATTATCTTCACCGGCTTCTCGCATAGAGAAAAAGGTTATATAATCCTCCGGTCTTCCGCTTTCCAGAAATTTTTTCCAATATAAATCAAGTTCATCCATCAATATCACCTCAAAGACTATTTAATTATATTCTTTCAGGAGATATATAAACTTATAAGTGGCAGAATTTTCTTAAAAAAATCAATCAAGTCCGAAATTATGGATAAGACCTTCTCTGTTTCTCCAGCCTTCCTTGACTTTCACCCAGCACTGCAAGTTGATATGGCAATCGAAGAATTTCTCCATATCCTCTCTTGCGTAAGTTGATATTTTCTTAAGCATTGCGCCTTTCTTTCCGATGATTATGCCCTTGTGACTGTCTTTTTCACAATAAATAACTGCATCAACATCAAGAATATCGCTGTCTTCTCTTTCACGCATTTTTTCAATGCTTACTGCTATACCATGGGGTATTTCCTTATCAAGGAGACGAAGCATCTTCTCTCTGATGATTTCTCCGGCAAGCACTCTTTCCGGCTGATCTGTCAAAGTATCATCGGGGAAAAAGTGAGGTGATGGGAATGAGAGTTTTTCAAGTTCTTCCATAAGTGAGTCTATTCCGTCATTTTTAACTGCGGAAACAGGCACTACCGCCTCATAGTCATAATGCTTTGTCATTTCAAGTATTCTTTCCATGATGAGGCTCTTGTCTTTAACTGTATCAATTTTGTTTATGGCAAGAATAACCGGCATTTTTTCCTTTTTGAACTTCTCAATAAGTTCAAGTTCTGTGGGGCGAAGTTCTCCCTCAGGCTCAACCACAAACAGGCATACATCAACACCTGACAAGCTGTCGCCCACAGCTTTTATCATCTTTTCACCTAACTTGGTTCTCGGTCTGTGATATCCGGGAGTATCCGTGAACACAAGCTGAGTTTCTCCCTTAGTGAGAACTCCCATGATTTTTGTTCGAGTTGTCTGCGGCTTGTCCGACACGATTGCCACCTTTTGTCCCAACATAACATTCAAAAGTGAGGATTTGCCCACATTGGGACAGCCCACTATGGCTATAAACGCTGTTTTAGTTTCTATCATAATTTATTTTACCTTTCCTTATCCTAATATGTCACCGAAAAGCCAATCGAAAATTGACGGCAAACCAAAAGGTCTGTCACTGTTATTGCTGTTATCGTCATTCGGCGTATCGTTTTGATTTGGAGATGTGGTTGTTGTTTCGGAATCGGGATCTTTTGACCAAACAGGCTGACCCCAAACCTTAATCACAACATCAGATCCCTTCGGATATGAGTCTCCCTCTGTCACTGAGAGAGAAATTATTTTGTCTTCCCTATGGAAACCGTTGTTATATTGTTTTTCCACAGTTACATTAAAGCCCAACTGAGTTAACTTTTCCTGAGCCTCAGTGCCTGTAAGTTCCATAACTTCCGGAACTGTTATCATTTCGATGCCTTTGCTTATATACACCGTTACGGTTGAGCCTTTTTGAGCCTGCTCTCCCGGATTTATGCTTTGAGAAAAAACATATCCCGATGCAACTGTGTCGCAATAATCATATTCAAAAACAAAGTTAAACTTTCTTGAAAAAGCTGATTCGTTTTCTATGGCTTCCTTAGTAAGTCCGGAGAAATCCGGAACTTCATAAAACTTAAGTTCCTCTTTCTTATTCTTATTAACCGGCAGGAATGAAAATGATGCAAGACAGTTATCAAGCACCGGAGCGTCAAAGACTTTATAAAGAACAGTTCCGTATAAAGTCAAGGTCAAGATCATACACAATATAGCCACCACAACCGCCACAACCGTGCCTAAAATTACAGGGTTTCGGTTAACAACCTTGCTCGCCTTATAACTTGCGGCAATTATGGGTGTGTTTTTGATTTTTTCTTCACGCTGTCTTTTTTCTTCCTGTTTTTGCTTTTCGATCTCACGGAGCTTTAAAGCAAGTTGCTCTCTTTCTATTCTTGCTTTTTCTTTGGCTTTTTCTTCAGCCTCTCGCTTTTCCTTTTCCCTGTCAAACCGTTCTTTGATCTTCTTATCTTCAGAAATCACAATAACCTTCGGCTGACTTGTCTTTGTTTGAGGAACAGCCTGCTTTGGCTTTGTGTAAATCTTCACATCTTCATCGCCATCAACGGGAATTCTTGTTTCGTTTGTTCTCACCCTAACATTGCTGTTAAGATCTCTTACATGGGATACGGATCTCGTCACATTGGAAACAGGAGCATCAAAGGGAACAAAAACATCTCTTATTTGGGCAATGGACTTAATTCTGTCCTGGGGCATTACGGCAAGACAATCTTTCACAAGATTTATAACACTTTCGGGTATGCGCTGTTTTTCCTTATCCGTAAACAGCACGGTGTCATCATTAAGTCTTTCCGGAGCGCTTTTGATAATTCTGCCTGTCAGCAGTTCATATATGAGAGCGCCTATGCTGTAAATATCAGTCCATGCACCTTGCTGCCAACTGAAACCGTATTGCTCAATGGCGGCATATCCGTCACACACAGAGCATATAAGCTGATTTTTGGTTGTTCTCACTTGAGGGATCTCAAATCCGGTCAGTTTCAATGTTCCGTCAGAGCTTAAAACCAAAGTGTCCGGAGAAATGCCTCTGTGAACCACATTTGCAGTATGCAATGATTCAATGGTTGAAAGCATGGGAACTATGAGACTCTTCACCTTTTTAAGAGTCATTGGATTATTTTCTATATCAGCATTCTTGAGAATTTTTCTGAATGTGGTGCTGTCGTTATGGTCGGTAACGGCATAAACAGTGTTATTGGCATTAAAAATTTCATTGACATTAAATAAAGCGGGAAGTCCTTTGAAACGCATCAGGTTTTTCCAGAGCTGTGAATAACTTTGGAGATACTCTCCGTAAATATCACTATGCTCCTCCACGCAGTCCATGGTCAAGCCGTCACTGCCTCTGAAGGCAATTTTATCCGGAAAGAACTCACGCAGTTCAACGGTCTTACCGGCAGACAAATCATAACCGATATAAACCGCACTGTCTATATTTTTTCTTATCATCTTTCCGCAGATATACTTTTCATGAAGAACAGTTCCCATAAGAATATAGGGACTCTGCTGTTTTGAATTTGAATTAAAACCGCAGTAAGGACAGGACAATGCGTCCTCATCCAATTCCATCATACACTGCATACACAACTGCATTTTCTTTTCCACGGATACTGTCTCCTTTCAAACCTACTATATCATTATAATTTTATCAAAAAATCCTGTATTGTCAATAGTTTCGGGGAAAGATTGGCCTTAAAAAAAGAACAACCTCTTGACGAAAAAAAGTTCATCAAGGGGTTGTTTAAAAGAAAAGAGGTTAAAAAAGCTAAAATGCTTTTTAAAACAATAGGCAAACTAACTAAGAGAAATTACAGGAAAGGTTTATATTTATACGAAACTGCATTTAAATCTCCATCTTATCCGACCGTTGCAGATTTCCGGAAATTTAAGCCACACACTCTTTAGGAGTGTTTCCCTCTTCGCAAATTTTGGAAGGAGTTCTTTTCTCGTTCTTAATAACTCTGATCTTTTTGTTTCTTCTGTTTTCCGCCATTTGAGAACGGATATCTTCAATAATTTTATCTTCAATTTTTATGAGCATATCCTCATGGGTGATACCCCAAATAATAAGTGGAGCAATGGTAAAAGTGAAAATTAAAAACAATACGAACGGCATGATTTTTTCCTCCTTTAATTTATGAACATTTGTTCTTTACAATTCATATTATAACACAGTTTTTCAGTTTGTCAATACAAATGTTCGATAAAAATTGACTTTTTTCGAAAATTTGTTCGACAGCCATATTTTCATTCGTGTGAAATATGTCTTCCTTTTGTGTCTATATAATAGCAAAAGCAGAGTACCAAAAATCGTACTCTGCTATGTATTATATATTTTTTTCGCCAAGGAGCTTTGCAAGCTCATCCATAAATGTGTTGATATCTTTAAACTGTCTATAAACAGAAGCGAAACGAACATAAGCAACTTCGTCAATATCTTTAAGTTTTTCCATTGTAAGTTCGCCGATATGGACAGAAGTAACCTCTCTGTCAAGGGAATTCTGAAGTTCTGTTTCTATTTCCGTAACGGCTCTTTCTATTGTTTCAATGGAAACCGGGCGCTTTTCACAGGCTCTGAGCATACCGTTAAAGAGTTTTTCGCGGTCGAAAGATTCTCGTGACTTATCCTTTTTCACAACGATTATCGGCACGCTTTCGATAATTTCATAAGTTGTGAATCGCTTTCCGCAACTTATACACTCTCTTCGTCTTCTGATACGCTCGCTCTCGTCAGTAGGACGGGAATCGATAACTTTGCTCTCTACATAACCGCAAAACGGACATTTCATAATCTACACCTCGTTACCTCAAAATTTCAACTATATTTTAACACACTTTTTCAAAATATACAACAAAATAAAGAAAAATATCCTGACTGAAAGTTGTTTTTTCAATCAGGATATTTTGGGGAAGGCCGCCCCGCGGTATAGTGGGGCGGGTCAGCCGGAGGCTGACGACAGCCAACCCTCTTATTCGACTCCTTTTTCGTCAAAAAGGAATGTTGTTTCAAGAGCAAGTTTTACGCCTGTTTCAATGGCTGCAAGACTAAGGTTGTCTTCTGTGTCAAGTCTTGTGTGATAATAACGGGCAGGTGTCGGATCCATTGCTGTTACTGCTGTTGCTCTGATGCCTGCCTGTGAAAGAGCTGCTGCATCTGTTGAACCTAACTCGATTGCACCGATAGGTACTTCAAGATCCATTCTCTTGGCAGCGTTCTGAACAAGTTCAGCTGTCTTTCTGTCGTTCTTAACAACGCCTGTCATATCTTTTTCGTAAATCTTGATAAACTCAAGTTCTCTGATAGTGTCAAATGTAACGAAAACTGTCTCAACACCGTCTTCCTTAAGTTCCTCACCGTGAGCCTTTGCGTAAGCCTTTGAACCTCTTAAGCCACATTCTTCACCGCCTGCACACATAACAACAACTTCTGTGTTTTCAAAACGGATATCATTGTCTGAAAGGAACTTTGCAACTGCCATTGAAATATAAACGCCTGTAAGGTCATCGTTTGCGCCCATAACAGGTCTCTTATAGTTAGAAAACATTGTTGCAATGATAAGAATCGGAACTGTAATATATGAAATTACAGCAACGATCTTAAAGCCTATCGGCATTTCTGCTGACCAGAGCATTTCACCTGATGCTCCGCCATACTTAACCATGATAATAATGCTTGTGACGATAACAAGAAGAACATCAACAACAGCTGTTACGATAACACCAAGAACCGCCGGTCTTCCACCGTGATATGTAAATGTCCATTCAAATGCTGAGTCGGTATGACCTGAGAGAATAATTCTCTTCTTTGTTTCACCCTTTGCTTTTCTGACGCCGATAACATTACCTGAGGTCTTTTTCGGGAAGAAAACATCAAGAATAGGCTTATAAAAAATAAACTCTCCGAGAATAAGGCAAAGCACAACAGCGCAAATGCCAACTGAAACTGCTGCAAGTCCCATTGTAAGTGTTGCGATAGCCACAACAAGAAGGATTGCACTGATGGGAACCCATGCCATAAACGCTTTGTCACTGCACTTAAATTCTTCTCTTACTGCTGTGTCGCAATAATTCTTTAAGTCATTGAGCATCAACTCCTGAGCAGCTTTTTCGTTCTCACCGCCGGCAGGACGAGGACCTGTTTTCTTACATAAAATTTTAATGCTTTTGTATACATAGTTTGCATACTCACGCACTTTTTGAGGGTATCTTTCGATACTTTCCGAAGCTTTCATACTATAAAACTCCCCTTTCATTTCTTTCCACGATATTATACATACAAAAATCGAAAATATCAATAGCAAAAAACAAAACCAAATTAAAAATTATAAACATTTGTGTAATAAAATCGGTTTTGGTGCAGGAGGGAGCCCCCCGGGGCGAAGGTTTGTGCCGCAGGCACAAACGCCACGGCTGCGCCGTGGCCCCCAATGCCTTCGGCATTGGGGCTTCGCCCCGGGGGGCTCCACGCAAAACTCGCCTTCAAGAAAAAGAACCGCAACTGTATCGCTGCGATTCTCTCACTGTTAAAGCATTTGCTTAAGATATTGACCTGTATATGATTTTTCAGATTGTGCAACCTCTTCCGGTGTTCCCTGAGCCACAATATATCCACCCTTGTCTCCTCCGTCAGGCCCTAAGTCAATAACATAATCCGCTGTCTTGATAACATCAAGATTATGCTCAATTACAACTATGCTGTTGCCTGCATCAACAAGTCTTTGCAAAACATTTATAAGCCTGTGAACATCTGCTGTGTGAAGTCCGGTTGTGGGTTCGTCAAGGACATATATGGTCTTTCCCGTTGCCCTTTTGGAAAGTTCTGTTGACAATTTAACTCGCTGTGCCTCACCGCCTGAAAGAGTGGTTGCCGGCTGACCGATTTTAACATATCCTAAGCCAACTTCACAAAGTGTTTTCAGCTTGTTTGAAATCTTCGGTATTGCACTGAAAAAGTTCATGCCTTCTTCAATGCTCATATCCAATATATCGGCAATAGACTTCCCTTTATATTTCACGCTGAGGGTTTCACTGTTATATCTTGTTCCTCCGCAAACTTCACAGGGAACAAAAATATCTGCAAGAAAATGCATCTTTATCTTTAATATGCCGTCTCCTTGACAGGCTTCACAACGACCGCCTTTAACATTGAAAGAGAAACGGCCGGCTGTATATCCTTTCATCTTCGCATCTTGAGTCGAGGCGAAAAGATTTCTGATATCATCAAATACTCCCGTGTATGTGGCAGGGTTGGAACGGGGCGTTCTTCCAATGGGTGACTGGTCAATGCTTATGACTTTATCAAGGTTTTCAATGCCCACCATTTTCTCAAAGTTACCCGATACCTTTCTTGAACGGTTCAGCTTGTTTGAAAGTTCTTTAAAGAGAATTTCATTGACAAGTGATGACTTGCCAGAACCGGAAACACCGGTTACACAAACAAGTTTACCTAAAGGAATTTTGACATCTATATTCTTAAGATTATTCTGCTTTGCTCCTTGGATTTCAAGGAATTTTCCGTTGCCCTCTCTTCTGATTTCAGGTACGGGTATCTTTTTTCTTCCGCTTAAATATTGTCCCGTAACGGAGTTTTCACATTTTTTGATATCCTCCACACTTCCGGCGCAAACAACCTCGCCTCCGTGTATGCCGGCTCCCGGGCCGATATCAACGATATAGTCTGCCGCATACATGGTTTCTTCATCGTGTTCCACCACTATCAGCGTGTTTCCGATATCTCGAAGATGCTTGAGGGTTTCAATGAGCTTTGCGTTATCTTTTTGGTGCAAACCTATGCTCGGTTCGTCTAAAATATATAAAACTCCCATGAGAGATGAACCTATCTGAGTGGCAAGACGAATTCTCTGGCTTTCCCCTCCGGAAAGAGTACCGGAAGAACGGGAAAGAGATAAATAATTCAATCCCACACTTATAAGGAAATTGAGTCTCTCCTTGATCTCTTTAAGAATAGGCTTTGCTATCATCATTTCAGTTGGACTGAAACATTCTTCAAGAGATGAAACAAACTCATATTCTTCTTGAATAGACATTCGGCATATTTCATCAATATTCTTGTTTCCTACCGTTATGTGTAAAGCCTCTTTGTTAAGTCTCGCTCCGTGACACTCAGGGCAATCATTGACGGTCATTAAAGACTCAAGTTCGGTTTTTGACACTTCGCTTGTGGTTTCTTTATACCGTCTGTTAAGATTATTTATAATTCCTTCAAAGGAGGTTTCGTAAACGCCTCCCCCAAAAGAAGTCAATCTCTTCATCTTCATCTTTTCACCTTTAGTGCCGTAAAGAATAGCATCAATGGCTTCGTCTGACATTTCCATCATCGGTGTGTCAAGGGTAAAGCCGTATTTATCCGCTAAGCCTTGATAATACATATTGGCTATGCTTCCGCCATCGGCTTTTTGCCAACCGTAAGCCTTAATCGCCCCTTGGTTTATGGAAAGACGCCAGTCCGGTATAATAAGCTGTGGGCTAAACTCCATATATACACCTAAACCGGAACATTGAGGGCAAGCACCGAAAGGATTGTTGAAAGAAAAGAGTCTCGGTGAAATCTCCCCGATACTTACACCGTGATCAGGGCAGGAATAGTTCTGAGAATAAAGCTGTTCCTCTCCTCCGATAACATCGATGATAACCAAGCCCTCTGCAAGTTTAAGAGCAGTTTCCACGGAATCCGCAACTCGTGAACGAATTTCATCTTTCATCACAAGTCTGTCAACTATAACTTCAATATTGTGCTTCTTGTTCTTATTAAGTTTAATGGTTTCACTTAAATCATATATACTGCCGTCAACTCTGATTCTGACAAATCCCGACTTTTTAACATCTGCAATCTCTTTGGCATATTCCCCTTTTCTGCCTCTGACAATGGGAGATAAAACCTGTATTTTAGTTCCTGCTTCAAGTTTCATCACTTGATTAACAATATCATCAACAGTCTGACGCTTGATCTCTCTTCCGCAAACAGGACAGTGAGGAATACCGACTCTTGCAAACAAAAGTCTGAAATAGTCATATATCTCCGTTATTGTTCCTACGGTTGAACGGGGATTTTTAGAGGTGGTTTTCTGATCAATGGATATAGCGGGAGAAATGCCTTCGATGCTGTCAAGGTCGGGTTTCTCCATCTGACCCAAAAACTGACGGGCATAAGATGATAATGACTCCACATAACGGCGCTGACCTTCAGCATATATGGTATCGAAAGCAAGAGACGATTTGCCTGAGCCCGAAAGTCCTGTGAAAACCACAAACTTATCTCTCGGCACTGTAAGATCAACATTTTTCAAGTTGTTCTCCCTTGCCCCTCTTATTATGATTTCATTGTGTGACATATTTTTCTCACCTTTTCAATTTTTCTATTCTGTCTCTCAAGTATGCTGCATACTCAAATTCAAGAAGTTTGGCGGCAGCACGCATCTCCTTGGACAGCTTGACAATAAGTTCTTCTTTCTCTTTCTTTGTAAGATACTTCTCGTCTTTTTCCTCTGTTTCATCATGGGTTGATATTTCTATTATATCACGAACATCTTTCTTTATTGTCTTAGGAACTATGCCGTGTTTTTCGTTATATTCCGTCTGTATTTGCCTACGGCGGTAAGTTTCGTTAATCGCCCTTTCCATAGACGGTGTAACTTCGTCTGCATACATAATAACCTTGCCCTCTGCATTTCGGGCAGCTCTGCCTATGGTCTGAACAAGTGAGGTTTCCGAACGCAAAAAACCTTCCTTGTCTGCATCTAAAATTGCAACAAGAGATACTTCCGGAATATCAAGTCCTTCTCTCAGAAGATTTATTCCCACAAGAACATCAAATTTTCCAAGTCGTAAATCACGAATTATCTCCATTCTTTCCATGGTGTCAATATCATAGTGCATATATCTGACTTTTATATTAAGATTTTCCATGTATGCCGTAAGATCTTCAGCCATTTTCTTGGTCAGTGTTGTGACAAGGACTCTTTCTCCCGCTTCGCTTCTCTCATTTATTTCGGAGACAAGATCATCAATCTGCCCCTGAGTGGGTCTAACTATAATTTCAGGGTCAAGAAGTCCTGTCGGTCTGATGACCTGTTCCACCACATTGGCACTTTTTTCCTTTTCAAAAGGTCCGGGTGTGGCGCTGACGAATATTTTTTGATGAACCTTTGAATAAAACTCATCAAACTGCAAGGGTCTGTTGTCATAAGCTGAGGGCAATCTGAAACCGTATTGGATAAGATTTTCTTTTCTCGCTCTGTCCCCTGCATACATTGCTCTGACCTGAGAAAGAGTTACATGGGACTCATCGACAAACAATATAAAATCATCGGGAAAATAGTCAATAAGAGTAAAGGGTGCTTCTCCCGGTTTTCTTCCCGACATAATTCGTGAATAGTTTTCAATGCCTTTGCAAAAGCCTGTTTCTCTGAGCATTTCCATGTCATATTCGGTTCTTTGCTTAATTCTCTCCGCCTCAAGAAGTTTGCCTTGAGAAACAAATTCCTTATACCGTTCATCCATCTCCTCTTTTATAAGTTCAATGGATCTTTCAAGTTTGTCCGGAGAAACAACATAATGAGATGCAGGATAAATTGCCACATGAGAGATTGTTCCTTTCACTTCTCCCGTTAAGGCATTTATTTCACAGATGCGATCAATTTCATCACCGAAGAACTCAACTCTTATTGCATTATCATTTGAATACACGGGGAATATTTCCACTGTATCGCCTCTGACTCTGAACTTGTTACGGGTAAAGTTGACATCGTTTCTCTCATATTGGATTTCCACAAGTTTTTCAATAAGTTCCTCACGGGATTTCTCCATTCCCTGCCTTAAGGATATAACCATGCTTCGGTAGTCAATGGGATCGCCTAAGGAATATATGCAAGAGACGCTTGCCACGATTATAACATCTCGTCTCTCCGAAAGTGCAGAGGTTGCAGAGTGACGAAGTTTATCAATCTCATCATTTATGGCAGAGTCTTTTTCAATATAAGTATCCGTATTTGGGATATAGGCTTCCGGCTGATAATAATCATAATAACTGACGAAGTATTCAACAGCGTTTTCCGGAAAAAACTCCTTAAACTCACTGCACAACTGTGCGGCAAGGGTTTTATTGTGAGCCAGCACAAGGGTGGGACGGTTCAACTTTGCTATAACATTCGCCATGGTGAAAGTCTTACCCGAACCGGTAACTCCCAAAAGGATCTGTTCTTCACAGCCCGATTTTATTCCGTTAACTAAATTCTCAATTGCCTGAGGCTGATCTCCGGTAGGCTTAAAGGGTGACACCAGCTTAAATTTATCCACAAACATTCCTCCCTTGTTTTTAATCTTGACAATTGATTATACACGAATTTTTTTTAAAAGTAAATACTTTGGCGAACATTTGTTTTTATTTCACATTATGACAAATTTTGTAAAACTCTTGACAGCCACTTAAACCTGTGTTACAATCATAGAAAACTGATAGAGGTGCATCACATCATCAGTAACTCTTGCAAACAGCTTGCCAAAGCGTAAGAGTGAAAGGGATGGGTTGCCGAGGATAAGATATGGCAAAATCTTAGTCCGGCTGCCGTTAAACTAAGATTTCGGTTGCTGTCGCAGAAATGCGGAGAGCTATCTGACAAAATTTTTTATGTATCAGTAAGTGCGTGATGCTGTAATTTTGGATGATAGTCCCCTTCCGGTGACTGTCGTTTTTTATTTTATTTCAAAAAACTCAAGGAGACAACAAACATGAAAAACACAATTTTCAAGGGCGTGGCTACTGCCATTATTACTCCCTTTAAGAACGGTGAAGTTGATTATGAGAACTTTGCAAAGTTGATCGAATGGCAAATTCAGGAAGGCGTAAATGCTATTGTTGCTGCCGGAACAACAGGCGAAGGCTCAACTCTTACAGACGAGGAACATAAGGCAGTTATTAAGTTCTGCGTTGATCAGGTTAACGGCAGAATTCCCGTTATTGCCGGCACAGGTTCAAACAACACCTCATACGCTATTGAACTGACAAAATATGCTTGTGAGGTTGGTGCAGATGCAATGCTTCTTGTCACACCTTATTATAATAAAGCCACTCAAAACGGTTTGATCGCATCATTTACAGCTATTGCAGATGCTTCAACAAAGCCATGCATACTTTACAATGTTCCGAGCCGTACAGGCTGCAATATTCAGCCGGCAACTGTTGCAAAACTTGCAGAGCATGAAAACATTGTTGCAATAAAAGAAGCAAGCGGCAACATTTCTCAGATCGCTCAGATTGCTGCTCTTTGCGGTGACAAGATTGATATTTATTCAGGTAATGACGACCAGATCGTTCCCATTCTTTCTTTAGGCGGTAAGGGTGTTATCTCAGTTCTTTCAAACGTGATGCCCAAAGAGACTGTTGCAATGTGCAACAACTATTTCAACGGCAAGACAAGTGAAGCCACTCACCTTCAGCTTAAACTTCTCTCATTGGTTGACGCATTATTCTGCGAAGTTAACCCAATTCCCGTTAAAGCCGGTCTTGCTGCAATGGGATTCTGCGATAACAGTTTACGCTTACCTTTGACAAAGATGGAAAGCGCAAACGAAGAAAAATTGGTTTCCCTTATGCGTCAAAACGGCATTGAGTTTTAATTTACGGCATATATATTAAGGAGCAAAAACACATGAGTCACACTACAAATACGGATTTTTTGTGCGGTAATGTTTCTGCAAGTGAAGACGGTCATCTTCTTTTTGCAGGACAGGATACTGTGAAACTTGCCGAGGAATACGGCACACCTCTTTATCTTATGGACGAAGAAAGAATAAGAGAGCGTTGCCGAACATATACACTTGCCTTAAAAAAGGTTTTTGGTGATAAAGGTCATGCTTTATACGCTTCAAAAGCCGCATCTTTCAAGCGCATTTATGAAATAATGAAAGAAGAAGGTATGGGTATTGATGTGGTTTCTTCCGGAGAGATCTGCACTGCTTTAAAAGCAGGTTTTCCCCTTGAAAAGGCATACTTTCATTCAAACAATAAGACAGATCAAGATATTGCTTATGCCATAAAGAACAAAATCGGTCACTTTGTAGTTGACAACAAAGAGGAACTTTTCGCCATTGACGAAGAGGCCTCCCGTCAAAACACAATTCAAAAAGTTATGCTCCGCATCACTCCGGGAATTGATCCTCACACTTTTGCCGCTGTTTCCACAGGCAAGGTTGACTCAAAATTCGGTTCAGCCATTGAAACAGGTCAAGCCGAGGACATGGTTAAAACTGCTCTTTCACTTAAGAATATTGAGCTTACGGGTTTCCACTGTCACATAGGTTCTCAGGTTTTTGACTCCGATGTTTTTCTTCGTGGAGCAGATGTTATGATTGATTTCATCAAGGAGATGAAAGACAAACACGGATACACTGCAAAACAGCTTGATTTAGGCGGTGGATACGGTGTCAGATACAAAGAACAAGACCCACACATTGATATAGGAAAGAACATTGAGCAGGTCGGTGAATTTATTAAGGCGAAGGTGAAGTCAACAGGCATAACTATGCCGGAAATTTCACTTGAACCGGGAAGAAGTATTGTTGCCGATGCAGGTATGACCCTTTACACAGTTGGCACTGTGAAGAAAATTCCCGAATTTATCAACTATGTTTCGGTTGACGGCGGTATGACAGACAATGTGCGCTTTGCAATGTATAAAGCTCCATACACCCTTTTTGCTGCCGGTAAACTTAATGAAAAAACGGAAATGAAATGTAGTGTTGTCGGTCGTTGCTGTGAAAGCGGAGATATTATTCAAGAAAATATTTCTTTACCCGAAAGCATTGGCAGAGGTGACATTTTAGCCTGTCTTACTACCGGTGCTTATAACTACTCAATGGCATCAAACTATAATAAAATTCCCCGCCCCCCCATTGTAATGCTGAACAAGGGAACTTCCTATATTGCGGTAAGGCGGGAAACAATAGAAGATTTGACACAGTATGATGTGTGAACAAAACCACAACTATCAAGCCCCCAAAAGCTTTGCTTTTTGGGGGCTTAAATTATTATTTGATAAATTTATTTATTATTTCTTCTTTTAATTCGTTTAACTGATCCCTCTGTTCTATGCTGAAACAATTAAACTCATTATCTTTAATTTCTTCGTATGTATATTCCTTATTTTCATCTAAAATTTCAGGTGAAGTAAATTCGGTTAAAAACCATGACATTTCAATGGAAATGTATGTGTAAGTTTTTCCGTATTTTTCTTCATACAAATCACCGAAATTACCATGATAACCAAAAACATAATATTCTTTTCCCGGTATCATGTGATTAAAGTAACTATATGCTCTATAATTCACTTTGTTATCATTCTCATTAAAGAATCCCGACATATAGTAATTGATAACTTCACCTTCGGAAATATCACCTTTGTAAACTTCGGTTACTTTTAATTTACCCTTGGTAGCTTTATTTTCAAAAGAATATTCATCAAGTGCGGTTGCTTTAATAATAATGCTGGCTTCGGACAATTCTTCCATTATAGTTTCATATTTAACCGGATCATAATGAGATATCTGACTGACACGGGCTTTAGCCTGAATTTCCGGATTTGAAATATCATCGGAATAGCTTAAGCGGGTAAACACTCCACACACAACAGATACTAACAATAAAACGGCAACAATTATTTTAAAAGCCTTATTCATTTTTACGCCTCCGTTGATACAATTCTGCCGTCTTCCATTTTAAACATCTGATCACATATCTTATCGAAGTCCTCAATGGAATGGCTTGAAATCAAGATAGTTGCACCTCGTGCCTTTTCTTCGGAAATTATTTTCTTAAATAACTCAACCCCATCCTTATCAAGCGCATTTGTTGGTTCATCCAAAATCAAAAGCTGTGGCTTTTCCATTATCGCCTGAGCCAGTATAAGTCTTTGCTTCATGCCTAAAGAAAATTTTGCAAAGGTTTTCTTACTTTTAGGGTCAAGTTCAACTCTCTCAATAACCTTCAGTATTTCCTCGTCACTGATTTTGTTTTGAATTGAAGCTAAAATTTTCAAGTTATCAAAAGCGTCTAAATATGACCAAAGATTATTGTTTTCTATCATTACACCTACACTTACAGGATATATCTCGCCTGTTTTGATCTTTTGAGAATTGATCTTTATCTCACCGTCACTAAGTTGCATCAAACCTAAGATCGCTTTAAACAGCATGGTTTTACCTGAACCGTTTTTGCCGATAAAACCGTAAACCTTGTTTTCCTCTAAGTTAAGATTTATATTATCTAAAATTACTTTATCCTTAATTCTTTTGGAGCAATTTTCAATTTCTATAAATGCCATTTTCAAATCTCCTCCTAATCATTCATCTTTTATTAAACCCAAATCCATTGATGTGTATATTTTTTGTCCCACTGCTACGACTGCCAAGGTAATTATTACAAAGTATATTATTGAATATATAAGTGTAAAATTATCGGACAGTTTTAAAACATCATAATCACTTATTAAATCATAGCAATCCCCATGTAATGGGAAGAACATGTTTGCCATAGGATTTAAAATCACTTTTAAATTTTCTTTTTGTTGTATATTATATAAATCCACAGCAACGACAAAAGTCGAAACAATGCCTATGGGTAAAACCCAACTCTGCTTTATAAGTAACGATATTGTGTTTAAAAGTATAGAAGAAAAAGCAAGATACAGGAACATTAAAATATCAATACTAAACTCCAAATAAAGCATTTGCAACCAATCGGAAACCGAAATTGCACCGGTCAAGAAAAGAATTATCAGACTCACGCCACTATATATAACAGTTGTTAAAGCCGACAATGTCACTAAGCCACTGACTTTTTGATAATACCACTTTTTTCTGTTTGAATTTCTTGTTATACAATAGGTTACAACTGTGGGAAAATCTTTCTTATAGAAATTCACCATGGGTACAAGCAAAAGAAAAATTTGCATACTTATCGTTATACAAATATAAAACTCATTTATACTGTTCCAATAGAAGGATCTTATTCGTATCATCTCCGGTATATCGTACCCACCTACTAATCCAATACAGTTACTCAATGTCAATAAAGCACACAACGGAAATATGATTTTAAGTTTATTGAATATTGCTTTTTTCATTTTATATCCTTCCCTTTCAGCCTTGATAAGCAACCGGGAATTAAACATATATCTAAAATAAAAACAGTCAAAAACATAAAAATCAAATAAATTACACTTTTACCCTCTGTCACATCGTATGCAGTTAAATATGTATTAGGTGCAAATGATAAGAAATCTCCGATAATCGGAGTATTTGACAATATAACAAGTATATCATTTACAACGAAAAGTCCCGCAAGAATAAAAAGTCTGCCCTTATTTAAGCAATAATATGACAGTTCGTAAATCAATACAGCGCACAGCATTAAAAATACAGTAAGCATTATCAAAAAGACAAAATTATAAATATAAGGGTGTTCAACGAATAATTTAGGAAACAAAATTTTATTCAATGTTCTATTTGAATAAAAGGTTATTTGTTCTGAAGATGCACTCTTATGCATAAAGCTAATACTCGTTAAAGGGAATGCTATTAAACATAAAATGTAGTTCACAAAAAACGGAACAAATGTTACTAAAAAAGAGGACAATGCCACTGTTTTCAGTTTTGAGAAGAAATAATCTTTTGCTCCGGTTCTCATTAAAACCAATGTAGCTATATTTTCTGTTTTATCTGTATAGAAACTGTCGGCAAAAGGCAAAACCACAAACACCGGCAGAGAATACACCAACACAAGTAAAAAGTCACTACCCATATCTCTTAAAATAAAATTCTTATCCGCAGCAAGCACCTTAGAATAATCTAAACCATAATTTTGATAGCAGCAAATCAAAAAAGCAAATATAGAAATCAACATCATTATAAAAAATGTTATTTGAAATTCTCTTCGCTTAAACATAAGTTTAGTTTGGTACATATTTTCCCCTCCTAAAAATAGAATAATAGGAGCAGTAAAAACTGCCCCCGTTTTAAAATTTGTTAGAAAATTATTCTTCCAACAGCAGTTTTTGTAAGCACATTTTTCTGATAACCTTTTACAGTAACAGTAGTACCGCTACCTATGGCAACTGAATCATTATACCACACTTTAGTATATAATGCATCGGAATCGTTTGCTACCACAGTCTCTCCATCTTCTGCAATGCTAACACCATTATAATATACAGAAACATATACATAGTTAACGGTACCGTCAACTACCTTGACTTTCGAGTAAGCATCATCAGTTAATTTTTTGCCTTTGCCTAAAGTTTGAACTTGCCTCATATTAGGCAATGTAACACTAAAAGTAACATAATTTGATGCTAAAGCAACCGTGAATGTATGTAGTAACATAACAGCAACCACAAATATAATCGTTGCTATTTTACCTCTTTTTTTCACGTTTTTATTCCTCGCATAATATTATTGGACTTTAGTTTTTCCCGTTAGCTGCCGCTCAGACAGCTCCATATTCTTGCCTGAACTTTTATGCTAACCGCCTCCCTCACTCTGTTTAATACAATTATTATATTACTCGAAGCATTTTTTGTCAACAACTTTCACAAAAATAGGATTTTTTTGTGGAAGTTGCTCAAAAAAGGAGCGCCCGCGGTATAGTGGGCGCGGAATTTTATGTGGGCGGAACGCCCACCCCCGCCCCGCGGTATAGTGGGGCGGGTCAGCCGGAGGCTGACAACAGCAGGAAGTAAAGGGGAAGGACCACTCACTTGTAATTACAAATTGCCTCTTTTTTCTTCAGCAGAATTTCCTTGTGAACATTTTTCAAGTTTTTTTAATATTTTATTGGTTTTCGACAAATTCCCCCTTGATTTTTCACTTTCATAGTGATATATTTTGGTTGTGAAGAAAATTCTCACATAAAAATTAGAAAATGGAGGAAAATTTTATGAACGAGAAAATTAAAGTAGTTTTGTCCGAAGAAAACAACAATTTCACATCAGCTTGCCGAAAAGCATTGGAAGAAAAAGGTTTCCAGGTTACAGTTTTAGAGAAGAACGGTCAGACCGTTCTGGACTATTTGAGAGGAAATAAAACCGATGTTATTCTTATGGACGCATTCATGCAAAACATTGACGCTTTGGGTGTGTTAAAACAAATGAAGAATATCCCCTTTGAGAAAAAACCGGCTGTTATACTCATGAGCGCTGTTGATAATTCAAAGTTTGAACAGGAACTTATCAATGAAGGCGCTGATTACTGCTTGCTCAAACCTTTTGACATTGAACTTATGACTCAAAGAGTCAGACAACTTGCTAATTGGTATAAAGATGATAAAGATAAACTGATCATTGACTATTCAAAGCCTAATGGCGATGTTGAAATAATCATCTCCGACATTATGCACCAAATAGGTATTCCTGCTCATATTAAAGGTTACCAATATCTCAGAAGCAGTATACTCATGGCAATAGAAAATCCCGAATTTATTCATGCGATCACAAAAGAACTTTATCCCACCATTGCCAAAATGTATAAAACAACTTCTTCAAGGGTGGAAAGAGCCATTCGTCATGCTATCGAGGTGGCTTGGGACAGGGGGAATGTCGATGTGCTGAGTGCGTATTTCGGTTACACAATACAAAGTGCAAGAGGTAAGCCGACCAACTCTGAATTTATCGCAATGATCAGCGACAAGCTCAGACTTAAAATGAAAATCGGTTAATTTTTTACATAGATTTGTGAAAAATATTCGAATTTTGTCGAACACCCACAAGATTTTAAATCTTGTGGGTGTTTTAAATATCTTATTGTTTTTTCGAAGAAAGGCTGTTTAGTTCTCTATATACTTTCACGATTATAAATGCGGAAATTACACCTGTCAGAATGTCTGACACAGGCATGGAGTAAAGCACTCCGTCAAGTCCGAAATATATTGGGAGCAACAAAGCAAATCCAACACCGAAAACGATTTCACGAACCATGGAAAGCATGGTCGATTCCACTGCCTTTCCCATGGCTTGCAAGAAAATAAATGTGGCTTTATTGATACATGCTAACACCATCATGCACAAATAGATGCGAAATGCCTTTACTGCAAAATCGGTATAATATGCGCTTTCATTTGCCGCACCGAAAATCTGTATCAAAACATTGGGAAAGCACTCAACTATCACAAGGGAAACTCCGCCAACACAGGCTTCTGCAACAAGGAGTTTAGTGAACAGATTTTTAACTCTCTGAGACTCCCTTGCTCCCATATTAAAACCCACAATGGGAATACAGCCGGCTGACATTCCGATAACAATGGAAATAACTATCTGAAAGAACTTCATTACGATGCCAACGACTGCCATCGGTATTTGAGCATACTGCTCTTGACCGAAGATTTCATCAACCGCTCCATATTTTCTTATCATATTATTTATGGCTGCCATTGCTCCCACCAAGGATATCTGAGCCAAGAAACTGCAAAGTCCCAAGGACAGTGTTTTTCCAATAATCTTTTTATCAAGTTTAAAGTCAGCCACACTTGGTTTTATGATTTTAGCTTTACAAATATAAACCATGGACAGCAAGGCTGTAACTATTTGACCGATAACCGTTGCCACAGCTGCGCCCATCATTCCCCACTTGAACACAAAAATAAATATTGGGTCAAGGATAATATTTGTTATTGCACCGGCTAATGTGGCAATCATTGCAAACTTGGGGTTTCCGTCTGCACGAATAATCGGGTTCATTGCCTGTCCGAACACATAAAATGATATTCCTGTGGTTATCCAGAAGAAATACTCCTTGGATAATTGGAAAGTTTCTTTATTAACATCAGCTCCGAACGCTACAAGTATTGAATCGGAAAAAATCAAATAAACTGCTGTTAAAACAATTCCTGCCAACACACAGAGGCTTATTGAGTTGCCCACACTTCTTTTTGCGTTTTCCGACTTCTTTTCACCGAGAGAAATACTGACAAATGCACAGCAACCGTCACCGATCATAACGGCTATTCCCAAGGCAATGACAGTTAAGGGAAAGACCACTGTATTTGCCGCATTACCGTATGAGCCGAGGTAGGTGGCGTTGGCAATGAAGATCTGATCCACAATGTTATAAAGTGCACCCACTAAAAGGGAAATAATGCAAGGTATGGCATATTTTCCCATCAATTTGCCTACCTTTTCCGTTATAAGGTAGGACTGATTATTTTGTTCCATTTCTTTACCTCCAAATTGCGCAAAAAAATAATGCGTAAATCCTTTAACCGGACTTACGCATTTTCTGCTACTCGTTACAAATATTTTATTTTGAATTTCCCACAGAGCCACAACTGCAAGAAAATTCACTTAGTTATTCTATCACAAATAAAAAAATTTTCAAAGGTTTCTCATGATTTTTTTGAAAATTTATGATATAATTATACCATAGTTAAGGCTACCATGAGATTGCTTTATGCTGATATGCTAACGGCAGTCGGTATATCATCGGCTCGATCACCTCTCTGCATTATCGGTCTAATATTTCTGCCGTAATGTATTGTACCAAAAGGAGGTGTCGCTGTGAAACGAGTTAAAGCCGCTTGTATTCTTCAAACATTGGTTTTGCACAAAAGCCCGAAATGGGTTATACAAAAGATCGTGCCTTAAAGCTCAACAGAGAAGAAATTGAACATTACAAAGCCAATCTTGAAAGATCAAGAACAAGATATCAAATAATTGATACCGCTGAACAGGAAGACGGTTCTATCATTATTCATGTAAGAAAGCAATACAATGATAAAGCCGATGTTTCCGAATACTTTGAATAAGTAAAATGGAAATTGGTTGTAAAAAACGTCTGTTTTTTACAACCAATTTTTTGTATCCCGTTTTTTCGGTTTGTGCCGGAGGCGGACCCGGGGGCGAAGGTTTGTGCCGCAGGCACAAACGCCACGGCGGAGCCGTGGCCCCCCAATGCGGAACGCATTGGGGCTTCGCCCCCGGGGCCCGCCTCCTCCCGAAAACTTCCTTTTAAAAATAATGATATTTGTTTCTTTTTCCGATAAGGAATATTCCCAAAAATACAACCGCCATAAATTCTGCCACGATTTTCGAGTACCATATACAGTCAATATCAAATATTAAAGGCAGAAGTAATGCCGCCAACACTTGGAAAACAAGGGTTCTTAAAAAAGATATAATTGCAGATATGGCGCCATCGTTCAAAGCCGTGAAAAAACCATATTGCGTTCGACTTTCGCAAGCTTAAGGGCAAAAGCCAAGGCATCACCGGTCAAATGGGGATAATTCGTGGAATGTTTAAACAAGCCACCAATGCCACCGCTGGCAAGAACCGTATAATCTCCGCAGAGACCGGCCGTTTCTTCCAAACCGCAAGTTTCTCGCGAAAGCTCCGCTTTCGTGCGCCCACTATACCGCGGGCGCTCCAAGCAAAAAGACACCCGTTCACCGAGTGTCTTTCATAATAATTCAGTTGTCAATGAATGCAGTTAACTCTTTGTCTCCAACAACACAGAACTTGCCCTCTTGACCAAACTTGCGGATAACTTCAATAAGTTCTTCAAAATCTCCGTTGGTGGTCTCAATGATCTGCTTGCGCATTTTGAGGATATCATCTCTTGTAATTCCGTTAAGATAATCCTTACATTCTGAGTTGCATATACCTGCCGGATCAAGCATGGGATCTGTGGAATTAACAGCTCCTATGATTATATCGTCAATCGGCATATCCTGACTTACTGTCTCAGCCAAGAAATCAGCTATTGCGCTATATGCGTCTCTGCTGTTTTCCGGATTGGGATCTCTGTAAGAATAGCAGAAAATGTCACCGTTCATTCGGATATTCATTCCTGTTCCGTATGCCCCGCCTTGCACTCTGATCATATTCCATAAGTATGTGTAACTTACAAGTGAAGATAAAACAGAGCAAGAACCGGTAAATTCACCGCCTAATTCGTAAAGGTTGTGCCCCATTGCGGAAAAACCGACTCCTGACGGAATTCCCACTGCAACATCTTCTCTGCCCTCCATAGGCACTTTCCACGGCTCGCCTATCTCAGATTCCGGTAAGGCTTTAATAAGACTCTCTGCCGATTGATAACCGTAATCACCTGTATAACCCATAAAGAAACGGTTCTTTGAAAAGACTTTTTTGCTCAGTTCATTAAGTCGCTGTCCGTAAAAGTCTTTCTTCTCTTCAAAACTCTCCGCAAACTTTGAGAACCATTTGGCAAAACTCTCACCGTCAAGGTTTTCAAGCATTGCGCCCCTTGCCGAGAATGGTGAAAGAGCTTTTGTTAAGGCAACAACATGACCGTTGTTAACAAGAACCTGCTTAAGATTATAGTCGTTTTGAAGGACAGTTTCGTAAATTTTGTCTGTTTCATCGTATTTACTGTGAAGGAGTAATTCCTTAAGAAGTTCTGTTGCCTCAGTTTCCTTCTCCTTCAGCATTGCAGCTGTCACCAAAAGGTAGGGCTTGCAATTCTTTAAGTCACCCCTTTTGGCAGTCACTTCAATTTTTGCGGACAATCTGCCTAAATATGACTTGATCTTTGTCTGAAGTTTGTGAGCCTCATAGTTTTCCGTGCTGAGTTCACCGAAACAGGTTGTGAGAACAGAAACCAATCTTAATTCTTCAAGATCAAAATCGGAAATATCAAAATACATATTAAGATAAACTATTCCGTTTGTATCTGTTGTAATTTTAAGTATATCCCTTCCCTCAACTGTTGAAACCTCTGTTTTCGGGAACTTGACTTCAAGAGGAATATCGGATATATCCAAGTGAGGTATTGTGGCAAGAACTTCTTCACTGTCCATGCTCTGCTGCCACTGTTGCATACCCATAAATTTATCTAAGGCATTTTGACATTCAGCCTCTCCCCAATCGGAAGTGACTTTCTCAATCTTCTCTGCCTCTCTTTGAGCGTCCTCTTCTCCTTTTGTCAGAGAAGGCATAACATAAAGATATGACATACTGTCGGCATTTCCGAGAATTTCAAGGAACAAATCTGAAAAATAGTCTGTTTCGGCTTTTTGACGCAATGAATTGAAAACTTCACCATTATCAACATGGGTCAATGGATCTTCTCCGTAAAGCCAGCCGTCAAGCATTTTGATGCAAAGCTCAACACCGTAAGGCTCAGTGATTTCTTTGTTAACAAAAGCCAATCTTTCGATGCAGGCGATAAGCGCCTCCTTATCAAGTCCTTGTTTCTTTATTGAGTCAACTATTTCCGGCAAGAAAGATTTAACCTCTTTCACCTTGTCCTTATTTATGTTGTTGATCACAAGGGAAACTGTTGGCTGATAAACACCTGCGCTTATGTGGAGACTTATATCCTGAGCGATGCCTTTTTCCAGAAATGCGCGTTTCAGCGGTGCTTCATTTGATCCGGTCAAATAGTCGGAAAGAATTTCACATGCATATATTTTTTCTGTTTCATCATGGTTGCAAAGGATTTTTGCCACGGAAATATGTGCCATATCCTCTTCACCCGGTCGAGCTTCATAACAAACTGTGTGTTCGCCTGTCTTAGGTATTTGAGGCACAAAGTCAAAATCAGGTTCTTTATAGTCATATTTTGAAAGGTATTCTTCGTCTATGTATTTCAAAACCTTATCAATGTCCATCTGACCGTCTAAGAAAAACTTAGCGTTTGTCGGGTGATAAAATCTCTTGTGTGTTTCAAGGAATTTCTCATAAGTCAAATCTGTTATATTGTTCGGGTGACCGCCACTTGTGAAACCGTAACTGTTATCAGGGAAAAGAAGTTTGTCTGTTTCATCATCAATAAGTCTGTCAACATCAGCGAAACTGCCCTTCATCTCACTGTAAACAACACCGTTATAATAGAAGCTTCCTTCTTCATCAGGTTCAAAATGCCAACCTTCCTGCATAAATATTTCCGGTTTATTATAAATAGCAGGACAAAAAACAGCGTCAAGATAAACTGACATAAGATTAAAGAAGTCTTTTTCGTTTCTGCTTGAAACAGGAAAAACTGTTTTATCGCTGTAAGTCATTGCGTTAAGGAAAGTTTGCATGGAACTTTGCAACAAAGATACAAAGGGTTCTTTCACCGGATATTTATCCGAACCGTTGAGAACGCTGTGTTCCAATATATGAAATACACCGGTGCTGTCTTCGGGTAATGTTTTGAAACAGACGGAAAAAGTTTTGTTCTCGTCCCCTCTGTCAAAATAGAGAAGTTCTGCTCCGGTCTTTTCATGACGCAAAGTGTAAAGATCTGCATTTTTAATTTCTACATATTCTTTTTTAATAAGCTTAAAACCGTAACACAGGTCATTGATCTGTGCCGATTTAAGGTTCACTGATTGATTTTGCATTATTTCTCCTCACTTTTGATACATTTTAAAAATGAAAGTCCTAAAGCTCAATAAAGTTTCGGACTTTCTTTTCTGTTACACAAATTGCCTTCGGAAGTAAAAGCAATTTGTGTAACGATATTCTTTTATCAAATCAGGTTTTGACAAACATTTGATAATATTCATTATTTTCAAGAAGTTCTTCCGGACTTCCTTCAGCCTCAACCTGACCGTCTCTCATTACTATGATATGGTCTGCATTTTTGGTTGCAGCATAATTATGAGCGATCATAATAGTTGTTTTATTCTTCATCAGATTGTCCATTGCCTGAGTCACAAGTGCCTCACTCATTACATCAAGGTTACTTGTTGCTTCGTCCAAAAGCAAGTAATCCCCATCTCTGAGCATTGCTCTTGCGATTGATATGCACTGACCTTGACCACCTGAGAAGTTAGATCCGCCTAAGCCCACATCTTCGTCAAATCCGTTTGGCTTTTCCATTATACAATCGTAACAGTTTGCTTTTTTGGCAACTTCTGTCAATTGTTCTTGGCTCACTTCACGGTCCAGACCATAAAGGATATTTTCACGAACAGATCCACTTATAAGAGGATCGGACTGGAAAACATAAGAGAACTTGTCTCTCCACTGTTTCAAGTCATAATTTGCGATATCTTCATCGCCAAATCTGATTTCACCGCTTTTCGGCTCATAAAGACGGGTCATAAGCTTAAACACAGTTGACTTACCTGCACCGTTTCCGCCGATGATAGCTGTAACTTTTCCCATGGGAATTTTAAAGGAAACCTTTTTCAAGACTTCTCTTTCTTCGTTATAAGCAAATTCAACATTATCAAAAATAATGCTGCTGCATAACTGCGGCACATCCTCGCCTTCGGCTTTTTCCGGTTCGGAGTCAGAGATTTCCGCAATCTTCTTCATTGTTCCGAATATTCCGGCAACTGAACCGATATTCATAAAGAACTGCATAAGCTGAAGTGATACCACACCGGTGATCATATAGAAACCGGTAAGGTCGCCGATTGTTGCTTCGCCTTTCGGAATAAGCTGACCGCCGATAACAAAGACAATGACAATAAACATAATGGAGAACAAACTGGAAGAAAGCTGATAACCGGCAACGATCAACCAGCTGAGAAATTCGGAAATATACATTCTCTTAAAGGTTTTCGTTCCTTTTTCGGCTTCAAATTTCTCCGCAACAGCGCTTTTGATAAGGCGGAAATTGCGAACATGCTCCACAAGATAACCTAAACTGCCTGCTAAAGTCACAGTGCTGTAAACGCCCAATTTAAACTGAAGTATTCCGTAAATCACACAAAATACTAAAGTTAAGGGAATTATGATCAATGAATATTTTGCCAAAGTTGCATTATATTCAAAAAGCTGTTTAAAGGCTTGAATTGTTGTCACAATGCAAACAACACAGGAAATTATAGTTGTGAACAAAGATGCGGGAGCTGATGCATCGGAAGTGATACGGGTGATAAGTTCATCTCCGTTATCTTCATCGTAATACTTGGTAGGCATACTCATGATTTTATTCCAGAGCTTGGTTCTCACTCTCAAGGTGATGGTTTCTTCCATTCTTCTTGTGAAATAAACGCATGCAATTGTGAAAGCTGCCACCAACAGTGCCATACCTATGTATGCCATAAGTTCTTTTCCGTTAATTGCATTCTGACTTGCGTCAATGATGTTTGCTGTCATTGTTGCGACCTGAATTTCAGAACTCATCATTGCAATGGAAAATACCAAAGTCAAAAGCATTAAGATCCACGGGAGTTTAACACCTTTTAAGATGCTGAAATATCGGGTCAATTTTTTTATTGAGAAGGATTTCTTTTTCATACAGCTGCCTCCTCTTTAAGATTTTCATTCATTTCTTTATACATGGGACAGGTTTCAAGCAAACTCTCATGAGTACCGGAACCAACCATTTTTCCGTTTTCCATAACAATTATCTTGTCATATTTCTTAGCAAAGGTAAGATCATGAGTGACAAGAATTCTTGTCTTATTTGCAAAGAGTTTATCCATTGTATCTTGGATTTTTGCGGAAACACGAACATCTAAGGCTGAAGTCGGCTCGTCCATTAAGATGATTTCTCCTCCACGAAGTACCTCTCGGGTCAAAACCAAACGCTGACTCTGGCCACCTGACATAGAAGTTCCACCGGAGGCAACCTCAGTTTCAAGACAATTATTGCAAAGGGTGAGATATTCGTCAAATCCTGTTTTAGCTGCTGCGTCAAAGATTTCTTCATCACTGATTTCACGGTCTATGCCGTAAGTGAGAGCCTCTCTCAATGTTCCGCTGAAAACTTCCGATCCCTGCTGAACATAAGACATATTCTTTCGCCAATCATAAAGTGAGAACTCACCTATATCTGTACCGCCAATCAAAATTCTTCCCTCATCGGGAGAATAAAGTCTTTCAAGAAGGCTCACCGATGTTGTTTTACCGCTTCCGCATAAGCCAACAATGGCAAGCGAAGAACCACGGGGAACAGTGAAAGAAAGATTTTCAATGGCAGGTTTGTCTGTCTGAGGATATGTGAAGGTCACATTTTCAAATTCAATATCCCCTGTTTTCGGGAATGGCTGTGAAGCTGTTGAATTTTCGTCTTCACCTTCCATAATTTCAATAACTCTCTGGAATGTGCCGTGAACTGTCTTGACTCTGACCCAAACATCGAAAATCTGATCCATATAAGGGAAGAGATTTTGTGAGAAAAGGAAGAAGGCAAGCCACATTGCAACATCAATCTTTTTCTGCTGAAGAAGAATTACCGCAACCACGACAACAATGAATTTTTGAAGAATGTCAATGATAGAAACTGCACCGGAAGCAATGTTATCCAGTCTTACGATTTTCATATTGGCTTTATATAACTGCTTTGCAGCCTCTTCACCGTTAAGTCTCTCTTTTTCCTCATTGGTATAAGTCTTAACGAGGGTTAAATGTGTAATTCTGTCTGCGAGGAAAGAAGTTAAAGTGCCTATTTTGCCGTAAAGGGCTGCTGAACTTACCTGGAACTTTCTGCCCATGATAAATGCATATAAATACTTAATGGGTATCATGGCGAAACATGATAAAGCGAGTATCCAATGATACTCATTTATTCTCTTCAACGCCATGGCAACATAGTAAAAACTTGGCAAGAAATATATGATTATATTTATAAAGTCAAGAACTGCCGAACCGATATCGTTGGTAATTGCGCTGACAAGATCCGATGGATCGTTTTTATCAAAATAATCCATTTTCATTCCCAGCATTTTCTTCCATGCTGACTCTCTTGCCCTCTTAACACCGTAAGACTGAGCCTGCACCTGACCCACAACGGTGAGAGTGTTTAAAAGACCGAATGAAACATAATACATTACTGCTTTCGTTAATGCGGTACCGGTAAGCTGACCACTCATTAAGTCAGCTGTTGTGTCGGGAAGATCGAGCATCAAATCACTCAGCACCAAATTTACGGATAAACCGATTAAAATCCACAGCCAGGGAAGATGCAAACTTTTAACAGTGGAAAACAGGGACTTCCAACCTGCATAACTCTGCTTTTCTTTTATTTTCTTTTTCATATGCTGTCTCCTAAAAGAAAGATAGAAAAAGCGGACGCCATACGCTCATTGGATGTGCGTCAGCATCCGCTTGTCACTTTTTATTCGCAAACAACTGAGAAGAATGACTCTTCGATCATTCTTGTGTAATCCTTAACTGTGTCATCGTTGAGAACGCTGTAACCCTTATAGCTGATAATAAGGTCTTCCAAAGCGCTGCCTGAAAGAGCAGTCTGCACTACTGTGTCTGAAGTGCGGATAACTTCTGAAAATTCGCCTAAGTAGTTTTCCAGCTTGTCTGCTGCGTCCTTATCTGTGCAAATATAGAATGTATAGTGGCATACCATCTTGCCGTCTTTACCGTAAAGAACATCTGTCATTGAAGAAAGTCCTGCAACATATTCTTCTGCAACAGCATAATCACCGGCACCAACAAGAACAACCTTTTCGTCAAATTCGATATCTGAAGGATCTTCATAATCTTCAAAAGGCTTATATGGGTTTTCACCTGTGTATACTCTTGCGTTATATGTGCTGACAAGGATTTCCGCATAAGCGTCTGCATTCTTTGTCATTACGGTGTAACCCATTTCAATAGATGCTTGGAACTCAGCTTCAATAGCCTCTGCATCCTGAACGCACTTAAGTATTCCGTCTTCGCCTTCTTCAAAATCAACGCCAAATGTCTCGGAAACCTTTTCTTTTACAACATCCTTTGCAGAGTCATCTGTAAGGAAAAGATACATATAGTTAGCAACTGTCTTTTCTTCGTTGCCGTAAACTACACAACCCAATGTTACTTCACCGGGAATATCGATCATCTTTGATTCATCGGGCTTGCCCAAATCAACTTCTTTGCCTTCTTCGTATGCGGTGTATTTACCGTCACTTAAACTTGTCCAACCCATGGCAAGACCTGTTTCGGCATCATAGTCATACATACCGATCATATTGCCCTCTTCATCAAAGATCATCTGATCCGGATATGCAGCTGAGTTCACATAATCTTCAACCAAATCACCGAAACTGTCATTCTTAAGAACAATTCTTGAATCATAAGTAAGATCGGCAGGGTCATGATGAGTGTGAGTATCATCAAACTTAACAAGGGTGCTGTCACTGAAAAGACTGCAACCTGCAAATGACATAACCATTACAAGAGCAATGGCGATTGAAATAACTTTTTTCATAAAAAATCTTTCCTTTCGTTTTGAAATGTTTTCAAATTTATTTTTCTTTATAATAAAGGCGACAATGACAGTAGCCTTCAAAATCCGGGTCCTGAATTTGAGCTTTAAACTCTTCGCAAATGCACTTATATTCCGGCTTATCTTCCACTCGACAAGGACAATAGCCGCCTCTTTGCTTTAAGCCTTCCTTAATTCGTGCCACAGTTTCCCTATCTTCGTTAAGTCTTATCTTTCCCATAATCTCACTTCCTTTAGCAATATAAAAGTTTTGAGATATATTCCATCAGATCCGACTTTTCCAAAGATCCGATGCTTTGGTTGACCAATTCACCGTTTCTGAAATATAAGATCGTGGGCAATGCGGTTATGCCGTATTCATTGGCTATTTCCGGATAAGCTGAAATGTTTATTCTTCCGAATGAAATACCGCTTAACTCGTCAGCCACTGCATCGAAAATAGGTTCAAGTATTACACAAGCGGCGCAGAAGTCACCGTAACAGTCAATAACGGCATATTCGGACTTGGAAAATTCTTTCCACTGATCATCTTTTAATTCAACAGTAGCCATATTAACCTCCTATTTTTTCAGCTGTTTTGCTCTCCAAATATGAGAACAACTGACTTATATATTCATTCTGAGCAGTCATCCGGATCATTTCTTCACGATCCGGCACTTCTTCTCCGGCAAGAGTCATCATTTCAATCATCTGATCTGTTTCTTCTTCGATTGCAGACATATCGATTTCAATGTTTCTGCTCTTACAGAAAGCCTCAGCCATCCAGCTCATTTTAATATTATCAACAATGGAGGGTTTCACCTGTTCAAAACTGCCACCGATTTCTTCCTCACCATACATATTAACATATTCATCGTAAGTTTCACGGGCATATTCGTCCATTTCCTTTTCATCATAAGTGAACTGACAGCCGGCAAGCATTTCCTTGACAATATAACCGTCAACCATTTTCACAGCTTCCATCTTAAGGTTTTTAAGAGTCTGAGCTTTAACATGATCTTTATATGCGTCAACTGTTTCAACTCCCTCAATACCAAGACCTGCGATCAAGTTATCCTCAACCTTAACGGGAATACGGTGCACGATTTTATTAACTGTGAGAGTTACATTCTTATCAGCCAAGACGGTTTCAACCACATCTCCGACTTTCTTATTGAGAACAGCCTCTTTTGCCTTTTCTGCTCCCGGAATGTCTGAACCTGTGAAAATCATCAAGATTCTCATATCCGGATAATTATCCTTATCACCGACACAATACACTATATCGTTCACTTCCGATATATCAGCTGAAACTTCTTCTGCATAGCGAAGGGAAAGCTGTTTAACGGCTTCTTCACCACAATTATCTTCAACTGAAATTTCAAGCATATCTTCCGGGATTTTTATACTGTCAACATCATACAGTTTACTTACAAATCCGTTCATGGAAATCTCCTTTCGTTTTGTGTTATTACACAAGCCAATTTTAACACATTAACTTGCAAAATACAATAGTTAATGCAACATAAAACGATAATTTCATGAACTTTTCCTATCTGAAGAAATATGAGTCTGTTATGTAATATTTGCCAAATAATTCATATTTTAGTTGGGATTAATTTTAAAAAAACGGTAATCCACCTTTTGCACAAACTTCCCGAAAAGAAATAAGACCAACCTCTTCCAAGAAGAGATCAGCCTTAGAATATCCTACTGTATTTTAACATCAATCGAGAACCACTGATTTTCTCTTACCCTTTTTATCTTTCGGGTATTCTCTTATTCTTATTACAAAATCAAGGTTAATCGCCTCGGTTGTTCCTCCGTTTTCAACAAGGATTGCCCCGTCTGTCACTTCCTTTATCACTCCCTGAAACTGACGGTTGCCGTCAAAAGAGTAAATAAGACAGTCTTTTCCGATAAATCTTTTTGCAAGTTCAATCATTTCTTTGTTATCTCCCTGATATCTTTTCTTGATTACTTTTCTTGCTATGGCAGCGTTTCTGTTGCGCAAAAACAAGAAGATGACTAAAAACAAAACAATTATGGGTATATAAGTTGTCGGTGTCAATTTATCCCCTCCCCGTTTGCTTCATTATACAACCGAACGGAAAATAATTCAAGGTGCATATTAAAAGTCGGTATTTATAATTCCCGATCCATTTTAACATGTACCACACGTTCTTCTAAGAACTCATCGGAAGTCACTTTGAAACCCAACTTTTCATAAAATCCCATTGCCTGTTTTTGTGCGTTTACAGTGATTTTTTTGCAGTTCATTTTTTCTTCAACAGCTTTTAAGCTTTGGTTCATCAACTCTCTGCCTGTTCCGTTGCCGTGTTTCAAAGTCAGCACTCTGCCGATTTTCACCGTCTGTTTATCTATATAAAACGCCCGTAAGTATGCCGTCACTTTCCCCTCTTCCGTAAAAAAGCAATGGAGACTGTTATAATCCTCATCGTCCATATCCTGGCAAACTATCCCCTGTTCCAAGAGGAATATCTGTGATCTTGCTTTCAATATTTCATATAATTCTCGGGTGTTCAATTCTTCAAAAGTTTTGGCAATAAGTTCCACTTAATATCATTCCTTTCTTTGCAAAATTTATTGGATATTATTTCAAAACTTGTAATTCAGCAAGTGCCGCATAATGCTTTACATCAAATTCCTCGGGTGCAATTTCCGAAAGCATTTTCATATGTTCAAGCTCCCATTTTTCCACTTCTTTCTCCGAAAGTGACGCACCGATTCCACGGCAAGCCTTCATTCTTCCGTTCCAACTTTCGCGTGTAAAATGTACATTTAACCTATATTCTTCATGATAAACCAAATCAAAATTTTCTTCATAACATTTTGGAATGTTTATAGGATGCATAGTTTCTCCCGCGCCACTCCAATGGGTACTATATTTTAAAACAAGTTTTTCACTTTCTCCGGCTATTTTATCCTCATAGGGAAGCCATGCCATATATAAAATCAGCAATTTACCGTTATGCTTTAACATTCTGTATAAATTAGACATAACTTTTTCGTGTTCAAAATACCAAAAACATTGGCAAGCTGTAATGACATCAAAAGAATGTTCCGGAAAATCTATGTTTTCGGTTGCAGTTGCGTAATAATCAATATTCATTTTTTCGGACAACTTTTTTGCTTGTTGAATTTGTTCTTCGGAAATATCGGTACCAATCCATTTTGCACCATATCCGTATAAATTTCTCGGTAAAACACCTGTTCCTGTTCCCAAATCAAGTACGGTTTGACCTTTGATACACAGATTGCGACTTATGATTTTATCATAAAATTCTTGTGGATATATATCTCTGTATCGGGCATAATCCAAAGAAGTTCTGCCCCAATCAAAAGCTTTTCCGTTGTCTATTGTTTTATTTTTGATGAGCATAATTAAATCCGCCACCTTGAATTAAATTTTACTACCGACAAAATTGTTACCATTTTTATCATCATTATCTTGAAACAGTTGAAACCCAAACATATCACTATGGAACTTTAACGCACGGTCACAATCTTTAATAACAATAAGCGCTCCTTTATATTTCATATTTGTTCTCATTAGTAAATTCAAATCTTCCACTGATATTATACTACACAATTGTGACTTTTTCCACCTAAGCAAAGATTATATGTCCTATCGCTTGAAGATTATAATCTTT
>CAYPMB010000006.1:76353-86017 GCA_964411915.1 uncultured Faecalibacterium sp. | reverse complement strand
GCGGTATAGTCGGGCGGTCAGCCGTAGGCTGACAGGTAAACCAAATGCCGGATCATGCTGAAATAAAATATTTGGCTGACAGTGTAAAAAAGGGATTTCGATATAGAATTGGCTGATAAAAAAAGAAAAATAAAATTTTCGATAATTTTTCAAAAAAATGTAGTAAAAAGCGGTTTTGAATCGTTTATATATTGAACAATTCAAACAGATGTGAAAATATTGTATTTAAGCATTTGGAGAATGATATGAAGAGGTGGATATGTATGCAGTAGTCTGTATGTATATGATGTTATGCATAAGCATTGAAGTCAAATCCGAAGCCGCCTAAAACGACGTATTTTCGGTGATTTGCGGCTTAAATCCAAATGCAAGGCAAAAGCGGAACAAATCCTGACGGATTAGTGAGCATTTTAATGTAGCAGATGCGCTGTTTGTTCAAAACACATCGATTTCGGGTTCGTCAGTTTAACCATGGGCATACCTGTCAGCAAAACTTGACACTACCGAAATTTTACTGTATAATAACCCGGTAGTTGGACAACATAAGAAAATTAACAGCAAACGACCTTTTCGTGTTTCTTTATCAAACACGAAAGGGTTTTATTTTTGAAAGGCGATGGGGTTATGAAACTGAAAAAAAGAGTGTTTTACACTGAGCTGGCATATATTGCCGGTCTTGTTGTTTTGGCAGTAGGCACTGCCTTTATGGAAAAAGCGGATTTCGGAGTGTCAATGGTAGTGGCACCGGCATACATATTACATCTTAAGATCTCCGAAATATTGCCCTTCTTCTCATTCGGAATGGCGGAATACACCTTCCAAGCTATTCTCATAATACTGACTGCGATAATCATGCATCGGATCAAGTTGTCATATCTGTTTTCGTTTATCACGGCAGTGCTTTACGGTTTCATATTGGACGGTGCTATATGGTGCATAGGACTTATTCCCGTGGGTGGCTTAGGTTCAAGGATAGTCATATATATAATAGGTATGCTGCTTTGTGCTGCCGGTGTGTCTTTTCTCTTTCACACATACATACCACCGGAGGCATACGAACTTTTCGTTAAGGAAATTTCCAAAAAGTATAACATTGACATACCGAAGTGCAAAACCGTTTATGATTGTGTAAGCTGCGTGTTTGCCCTTATTCTTTCATTTTCATTTTTCGGATTGTGGCAATTCAAGGGGATAAATGTGGGAACGGTTGTATGCGCTTTAGTTAACGGAAGTTTAATCGGTATGTTTACGAAGATTTATAACAAGCTGTGGAGGTTTGAGGACAGATACAATCATAGGGGATCGACAGAGGAAAAACAGGTGAAGACGAGAGCAGATTAAGGTTAGGTTTGTGCAGGAGGGCAGGTTGCGGGGGCGAAGGTTTGTGCCGAAGGCACAAACGAGCGTGGCGCTGCCACGCTTCTCCCGTTGTTCTGCAACGGGGCTTCGCCCCCGAAACCTGCCCTTTTCCCAAAACTTCTTGCTGTAGAATAAAAAAGGCTGTAAAAAGCGATGCTTTTTACAGCCTTTAGCGTTAGAATAATTAATGATTTACAGTAAATAAATGAAATCGGCAAGCTCTAAAGAGCTTGCCGATTTTTGGCGGAGGAGAAGGGATTTGAACCCTTGCGCCGGAGCTACCGACCTACTGGTGTTCGAAGCCAGACCCTTCAGCCTCTTGGGTACTCCTCCACATTACTGTAAATTTTACCAAAACCCAGTCAGTTTGTCAAGATTATAAAAGTAAAATAATAGTTTATATAACGACTTTTAAATATGAACTCGGAACGAAAAATAAAGTTTTATTCAGCCGTGATATTTTCTATGAGATCAAAACACCGAATAAATAACAAAAGCGGGCAAAGTTAAGTAAAAATTACCGAAAAAGCAGAAAAATGTATTAAACTTAACCAAAAATACTTGCAATCACAAGAAAAATATTATAAACTATACTTAAAGTATTGGGAATTTATCCGAATCCGCCTTAAAAGGCAATTTTTCGGTGGTTTCCGGCTTAAATCAATCTAAAGCTCATCTTTTTTATTTCGTAGAATTTTTTATCCAAAACAAGTCGAGTTTGTATGAGTCTTAGAAAGTGTAAAGGAGAAAACATTATGCCAACTTCAACAACATTCAAATACGAAACTAAACACAATAATCTTTATCTTCGTGTTGCCAAAGGACACTTTGCAACTTCAAACTGCCATAGTAACTATTATATAGATGTAGCAGCTCAGAAGTCACGACTTTCCGAGGCAAATGCGGTTGCAAAAGAAATTCACTCCGAGATACATTATAATACTATCGTTGATACAATTCTTTGCCTTGATGGTATGGAGGTAGTCGGCACTTGTCTTGCAGACCAGTTAACAAAGGCAGATTATACTAATTTGAACGCTCATCAGACTATTTATATTGTAACTCCGGAAACAGTCAATTCCAATCAGTTGCTTTTCAGAGATAATATTGTTCCAATGATTGCCGGCAAGAATGTGCTTATCCTTGCGGTTTCTGTTTCAACAGGCAGAACTGTTCAGGCCGCTATTGACGCTGTTAATTATTACGGTGGCAGAGTAACTGCTGTGGCTTCAATTTTCTCCACTGTGGAAACCTGTGGAGGTCTTCCGGTTCATTCTGCATTCAACCCTAACGATTTACCGGACTATCACACTTATCCGGCTCATGAGTGTCCAATGTGCAAAGAGGGCAAAAAGATCGATGCTCTTATAAATTGTCACGGATACTCAAAGATTTGATTTCAACCGTAAAATTTAAAAAGATCAATTCAGCCCAAGCAGTTCACAGAGTAGCTGCTTGGGTTTTGGTTTGTGAGGGAAGCGCCCGGGGTCGTGGGCGCGTACTGCCTCGCGGTATAGTGATGCATGGCAACCGAAGGTTGCCGGATAAACTAACGATTTTCTCAGATTTACGGATTTGTTAATAACTTGTCCCATAAATGGTGCAGGATTTATAATGATTTAGCTATTAACGAAAAATAAACAACTTTCATACACTGCATTAAAATAAATATAAATTATGGCTAAAATATTTCAAAAAAAGCTGTACTTTTTGTTAAATTATGTTATAATTATACCCAACGGAGGAAAAATCCGCTAAAATAAGAAAATATGTGAGGTAAACATTATGGCTTTTCGTATTGAAGCTGATTCAATTGGTACAAAGGAAGTGCCGTCAGAAGCTTATTACGGCGTACAGTCACTCAGAGGATGTGAAAACTTTCAAATCACAGGTCAAAAGTTAAGACCGGAATTTATCAACTCTCTTGCACAGATTAAAAAAGCT
Source organism: uncultured Faecalibacterium sp. (assembly GCA_964411915.1). GTDB lineage: Bacteria > Bacillota > Clostridia > Oscillospirales > Acutalibacteraceae > UBA6857. The sequence goes on along the minus strand of CAYPMB010000006.1, from coordinate 82,714 downwards.
TGCGCTATAAGTAATAATAAGGTAGGCGAGCTTGATGAAAGAATTATGACAGCAATCTGTCAGGCTTGCGATGAAATCCTTGAAGGCAAGCTCCATGATCAGTTTATCTGCGATCCGATTCAGGGTGGCGCAGGAACAACAGCTAATATGAACGCAAATGAAGTTATCGCGAACAGAGCCATTGAAATTCTTGGTGGCACAAAAGGTGATTACTCAGTTGTTCATCCCAACGATCATGTTAACAGAGCACAGTCAACTAATGATGTTATCCCATCAGCAGCTAAAATGACAGCTGCCGTACTTTTGAAAAAAGCAATCGCTCAGGTAGAAAGACTTGAATCGGCTTTGGCAGCTAAGGAAAAAGAGTTCCATCACATAATCAAGATGGGCAGAACCCAAATGCAGGACGCTGTTCCCATTAGATTAGGTGCGGAATTCGGTGCATACAGAAAAGCCATCAGCCGTGATATCGTTAGATTAAATACAGCCCTTAATGAGATGTATGCACTTAACATGGGCGGTACAGCAGTAGGTACAGCTCTTAACGCTAATCCTGATTATGTAGCAGCACTTGCTCCTACACTTGCGGAAATTTCAGGTTTACCTTTGGTTAAAGCAGATGACCTTGTTGACGGAACACAGAATTTGGATTCATTTGCCTATGTTTCATCAGCACTTAAAACCTGTGCTATCTCATGTTCAAAAATGGCAAATGACCTTCGTCTTATGTCATCAGGCCCAAGATGCGGATTTGAAGAAATAAATCTTCCGGCAAAGCAGAATGGCTCTTCAATTATGCCCGGTAAGGTTAATCCGGTTATACCCGAAGTTATGTCTCAAGCTGCATTTTGCATTATGGGTAATGATGTTTCTATCACAATGGCAGCAGAAGCCGGTCAGCTTGAACTGAACTATGCAGAACCGGTACTTTACCATAAGTTGTTTGAATCCATAATTGTTCTCACAGGTGCAGTTCAGACCTTTGTTGATAACTGCGTTTCAGGCATAACAGCAAATGAAGAAAGATGTAAGGAACTTGTTGAAGGTTCAGTGGGTATTATCACTGCAATATGCCCCACAGTTGGTTACAAGTTGTCAGCAGATATAGCAAAGACGGCAATTAAGACAGGAGAACCGGTCAGAGATATATTAAAGAGCAAAAACATTTTCTCAGACGAAGAAATCGAAAAGATCCTTGATCCTGCAACAATGGTTTAATACATAACAATAAAATCAGGAGCTGTAAAGAACGCGGAGTTTTTGCAGCTCCTTGTTACTATGCATTCAGTCTGCTGAAGTCAGCCTTTGGCTGACCGCCCGACTATACCGCCGGGCGAAGTCTGCCTCCGGCAGACCAAGAATTACGCGCCCACGACCGCGGGCGCTCCTTCCAAAAACCTCTTGCTGTTTTCCGAAATATAATATATAATCATATTAGATAAAAGTTTTAGAATAATTAGAGGTAGATATGAAAAAGGATAATAGACGAAATAATACAAAAAGCTTTGACAAACCGAAAAAGCAAAACAAACCGGACAGACCTAAAAAAGCCGGTTTGGGAAATGGTTGTCCACATTATAAAAAGTGCGGAGGCTGTCAGCTCCAAAACATGACATACGATGAACAACTCAGTTTCAAACAGGCGAAAACCATAAAACTTTTGGGAAAGTACTGCCATGTTGAAGAAATAATCGGCATGGAAAAGCCGGAACATTATCGTAATAAGGTGCAGGCGGCATTCGGCATGACAAGGGGTGGAAAAATAATTTCCGGCGTTTATCAGTCTTCAAGCCATAATATCGTATGCGTTGACAACTGCCGTCTTGAGGACAGAAAAGCGGATAAGATAATTGTTACGGTGAGACAACTTTTAGGTGACTTCAAAATGCTTCCTTATAACGAAGACCGAAAAACAGGATTTCTCCGCCATGTACTTGTGAAAAGGGGATTTGCCACCGGAGAAATAATGGTGGTTTTGGTCACAGCCACCCCCGTATTTAAAAATAAGAATAATTTTGTTTCTGCTCTCCTTAAGGCTCACCCGGAGATTACGACAATAGTTCAGAATGTTAACAATGCACAGACCAGCCTTGTTTTAGGTGAAAGCGAAAAGGTGCTTTACGGAAAAGGCTATATTACGGATATACTTTGCGGTTGCAGTTTCAAGATTTCTGCCAGGTCATTTTATCAAATCAATCCGGTTCAAACTGAGAAACTTTATAACACGGCTATTGAGTATGCGGACCTTAAGGGGAACGAAACTGTGATTGACGCTTATTGCGGTATAGGAACTATCGGCCTTGTGGCTTCAAAAAATGCAGGCCAGGTCATCGGCGTTGAACTTAATAAGGACGCAGTGAAAGACGCTGTTTGGAACGCCAAACTCAATAAAGCTGAAAATATTTATTTTTATAATGATGATGCAGGTCGGTTTATGGTCGAGATGGCAAAGGCAGGGGAGAAAGCAGATGTTGTATTCATGGATCCCCCAAGAGCCGGCAGTGATATGAATTTCCTTTCAAGCGTTGTGAAACTCGCCCCCGAAAAGGTGGTTTATATTTCTTGCAATCCGGAAACCCAAGCACGAGACCTTGCCTACCTTGTGAAAAACGGCTATCGCTGCAAAAAAATCCAACCGGTAGATATGTTCCCTCACACAAACCACGTCGAGACGGTTGTACTTTTGTCCCAAACCAAATAATCCCATAATAAAATTTTAAAGTGAGCTACAGATGAACAATACAACGAAATTTAATGGCAAAGGTGAGATCTATGCAAAGGCAAGACCGAGATATGCCGTCGCACTATTTGATTATATTAAAAATACATTACTGATTCCCGAAAAAAGCGTTTTTGCTGACATAGGTTCGGGAACGGGCATATTTAGTGAGCATCTTCTTGAAAACGGCTATCGAGTGTATGCCGTTGAACCAAATGTGGATATGCGAAAAAAGGCGGAGGAAACGTTGTCGCTGTATAAAGATTTTACCTCTGTGGAGGGTGCTGACAGCAACACTACACTTCCAGATCAAAGTGTAGATTGTATCACAACCGCACAAGCATTTCATTGGTTTGACGCTGATGCATTCAAAAAAGAATGTCGTCGCATATTAAAGCCTCATGGAAAAGTTATTATAGTCTACAATACCCGTGACGAATCAGCAGAATGCAATAAGGCACTCGTAGCTATTCATCGTAAGTATTGCCCTGATTTTCAAGGCTTTTCCAAAGGAATGAATGATGAAAGGTGTCGTGCATTTTTTGATGACAAGTGCAATGTGTTCCGTGCGGATAACAGCCAAGTCTATGACCGTCAAGGACATATCAACCGAATTTTGTCATCTTCATATTCTCTGCGTGATGGCGATAAGCAATTTACGGAATACATCGGGGAGATAAATCTCCTGTTTGACACCTTTTCCGATAATGGTACATTGGTTGTTCCAATGTGTACAGTAGCGTATATTGGCACGATTAAATAAATTCCGGCTGATAGCAAGCTGAAAGCGATATAATAGATTAACCATTATGAAACACAGAACCGATGAGCTTGTGAGATAACACATAAAGCTTGTCGGTTTTTTGTGCTTTTATGCAGTGCAGGTTTGTCAATGGAGAAGTTTTCTAATTTTGCCATTGACAAACCTACAGCTGTTTTTTTGGAAAAATTGCAAATTTCACTTGCGGTTGAATTTCCTTTGTGCTATACTGTATTTACCACACAAAAAACTTAATATGGACACCTATAGAAGTGGGCAATTTTACTTTTGGTAAAAATGCAGACTTCCTTTTTCACATATCCATTTCTATAGGTATATGGTGATTGAGTTTTTTGTGTGGTAGCAAATAGAGGTTTGTATTTTTCGTGTGTGCATTCCTCGGTTTGCACACACTTTTTTATTTAGGAGGGAAGTAGAGGTTTAAACTCACACGAAATTAAAGTGAAATTTTAGGAGGAAAAACTATGAGTAACAACTCAAACAGTAATTCAAGTGCCGCAGGAACCATTTTCGCTATAATTATTGCTATCATTATAGCGATAGTCACAATTGGCGGCAGCGGTTCGTCAAGCAGTAAAAAGAGTTGGAACAGCCTAAGTGACAATGAGAAAGATAATGCAAGATGGGCATATTATGCACAGCAGGCAATAGATGAAAGAGATTGAGGTAACAATATGAAAAGAGTAATAATATTCATATTGGCAGCGTCTGTATTGATGGAAAGAAAAATAATAGGCTGAAATAGAGGAAAATATCTTAACAGAGATGAATGACAAAGAACACCTTGCAGAAATGCAGGGCGTTTTTGTCATTCATCGTTAGTTGATAATTTTTTGTTGAAATATGTTACAATAATACAAAGTACAAATCGGAATTCAGGAGTGATATAAATGATTAGAGATTTGATGTATATAGAACTGAAAACCGGATATTTCGATGATGGTCCGGCATGGCTAGCATATGTGAAATACCAAAAACAAAGAATATCGTTTACTTTAACGCTCATGCTTTTCAAAAATATAATGGCGGTTATTCAAATTATATAGATATCGAAAATGGTGAAGAATATTGGATTTCCGGTTTGGAAAAAGAGAACAACTGTCATTGGCGGAGCGTGGAAAATTATGATCGACCGCAGAGCTGTCCGAGAGTATCTTGATCTTATTGAGAAAGAAAGATTTGCCTTTGAATCTGTTTGAAGTGGTTGATATTGAGTACAAATTTCCTGTTGGATGAATAAACAAACTGCTGAACGACAAAGCGCAAACTTCTGATTTGCAGGTATAAATGTATTTTTATGAGAAAGATAGTCGATGTGAGAAAAACGTGAAGTGATTAACTTTAATAAAACTGTCTATTGCTAGACAGTTTTTGCAGAAAAATTTAGTGTTCATCTAAAAATCTTCATTAAAACAGTGGTTATTGCCGTAAAGACAGCACGATTTTCGGCGATTTTCGGCGCTTTTGGCTTGGCATACCTAAAATATGTCTTGTTTGGAACAGCTTTTTCGTTGTATGCGCTGAGTTCCACTTTGCATTAACTTAAGTGTAGGACGGAATCCGGTTGCATATTCCATATCGTGAGATAAATAACAACTTAATAGTGGGAAACCACCGTAAATTTTGTGCATCAAAGTCGCAAAACTTACGGTGTTTTTTGCTATCTACATATTGAAACAACGGAAAAGTCAATAGCAACAAGGAAAAAGCGTAATGAAGCAAGGAAAAAGAGCAACGCAGTTTTTCAAAAACCGTCAAACAGCAGGCTGAATAACCGTTTAACAGTGACGAACAATAGGCAATAACTGCTGTTTTCATGATCGGCGATTGAGCGGAAATTCAGCTTTTGCCGTTCGTTCCTTTGAAAATACCGTTCGTTCCACCTTGTATTGACTTGTTTTTTTGTTGTGATAAGCTATATTTGAAATGTAATTTAACAACTAATTAAAATTTATATAAATTTCCTTGACGGAATTATACAAATTTAACAGTCAAATCCACAGACTTGGTGGATGATAGAACCACAAGGCTTTTGAATACTATATGGACAGTATTTCACAAATCGCTAATGAAAAACTGCAAATATTAACTTGTTGTTTTTCAGAATTTAATAATCTACGGAAATGTTGTATTGAATATAAAATAAGCGAGGGGATAAGAGTGAAAATTAGGGTAAAGACAAGAGATCAACACTTAATAGTTAGAATTAAACTTTCGTCAAAGGAAGTTTTTGATGAAAAGCGTATGGAGGCTTTTTCAAGAGTATATATTCGTGGCTTTTTAAAACCTACTATTTTAAAGAAAAAACTTATTGAGTATAGCGGCCCAATAGGCATAAGTCTTTGCGAAAGATTGAAAACGCCGATTTCTGCATACGATTTCTTTTTTATAGTTGAGCAAATAGTTATTTCAAGTGAAAAAATAACCAAGAGTTGTTTTAGCTTAAATCATATTATTAACGATCCACAAAACGTATATATTAATCCTGTAACTAAGGAGGTACAATTAATATATTTACCTCTTGTGGATGAATATGAAAGTGTAGATTTTCGTGAATTTATTGAAAAGATCATATATATGGTGGTACCTGCGTCAAGAAAAGATGCTGACCGAATTTCAAAATTTGTATATTTTTTAAAGGCACTCAAGGAATTTGATAGTGCTGAGATAGAAAAGTATATTGTAAAAGTTGATAGAAGTGTTGTTAATACGATAAGAAAAAGCAATATAGGTCAGAGTGGCTTTATAACAAATAAAAAGAGAGAATATTATGCTCATTATGTGCATGACGAAGAATCATTTGATATATCTGAAGAAGATGAACGAACAGGTTTGTTGGAAAAAAATTATGCAACGGGATT